>NZ_JAIOZR010000028.1 GCF_021740465.1 Chlorobium sp.
CGTCAAATAACATAACCCTTTCGGGCGTTTTACCGTCGAGTCGTTTTGTCTCATTCCTCAACGGGCTCCTAATGTATCACCCCTCTCCCACACTTCCAAATCCTTTTTCCCTTTTCCTCCAAAAAATTCGGGAAAAATGGTTCCTGGACATTTTAAGAGGACATCATTCGATTAAAAAACATCATTACTACTGCGCCGCATATAAAAAAGCGGCCGCTAAAAAAGGATTATTCATATGGATATGTATATTTTGCATGAATGTAACACGGCAAAAAGCTCAAAAATCATCAAGCACAGTCCCCCCCTCTGCAGAACTGAAGCATCAATTCCCCGAACCGAATCTCATGAAAAAAAAGGTTCAGCAACAACCACTCCGGCAGTGCCCCGTAACCCACCTTCCGGTCAGAACACAGCCGGGCTGGAACATCCGTCATGAAGAAGCCGATTATACCGCGGCATTCGAAACCATCGGGCCTGATATTGTCCACGCTCAGGTCGTTACCGATCACGACACCGTTCTGGACTACATGGACATCGAGATGTTCGAATCGGTCTGCAATGAACTGGGAATAATCGGAAAAGCCACGTATGTCATCATAAACCTGAACCACATCCGCGAGATACTGCTCTCGTATAAAAAGGATTTTGCCAACCTGATCTACAACCGGGGACCGATCTTCACCGTGCTGGCAATGTACAATGTGCATCCCGATATCCAGCTTGTTACCGAGGCCGTGGCCGCCTTATGCCCGGACAACACCTGCGCATTCATCGCCGACGATTACCATCAGGCCATACTCGGAATCATGGAATACCGCAGCAATCCTGACCGCCCTGTTCATGACGACGACGTGACGGGCAGCGATGCCTCCGTAAAAAAAGCTTTTCTAAACGCCCTGGCCAGGATGTGCTGGATCGATATGCTTGAGCTTCCGGTTCCTATGCCTGCCGAAGATCATGAATTTCACCCGCTTTTTCTTGCTGTTGAAGAGCTTCGCAAGGATATGCTGGCAAAAGAGGAGAAACACCAGAAAAAAATCGAGCAGATAAAAGAGGATGGACGGCAAAAACTGGAGCTGAACAAAATTCTGCTGAACGCCAAACTTGATCTGCACTCAAAACACGCCTGCCGTTTTGAACATGAAATAACCGACCTCAAAAAGACCATCGCCTGCAGGGAAGCGGAACTTGCACAAATTTCAGCCGTAGCCGAAGAAAAAGCGGACCTGCTCGGAAGGATGTACGAAGAGATAAAAACGGCGAACATCAGCACGGAACAAAAAGAGCATCTGATCGGTCATTGCAGAAAAATGATCGATTCAGGCACCATCGAACAACAGTTCCGCATGGAGCTGACGAAAACCGATTCACGTTTTCTCTCCCTGCTTAAAAAGGAAAATCCCTCCCTTTCGGAAAAAGAGCTCCGCTTGAGCCTGCTCATCAAGCTGGACTACGACACCAGGGAGATCGCCCGGTCGACAGGACTGTCGAAAAGAGGAATCGAAACCGTCAGATACCGCCTGCACAAGAAACTGGGACTGCAGAAACACCAGTCGATGAAGCGATATTTCGCGTCGCTGTCCGAAAAATCCCGACAGGAAATCTGAGGCCGACTGCAAACCGGCATTCACCGGGTTGACGCTGCCTGCCCGATCAGCCGGTCAAGGCAATCGCTGCACACGCAGCTCTCATAACGAGCAGCAAGATAGTCACGCACTTCCTCGGGAATTTTTTTGCCGGAACACCAGCATTCATGCGACAGTGCGCACAGAAACTCCTTTCCGCAAATGGGACAGATAACCGTCCTGCCGCCGCCGTTCTCCTGTTCGTGGGTATGCATGAGTCATGGATCCGGATAGTGTTCTTCAAACTGTTACCGTCTGGCGCAATGCCCTGTTCCAGCCATCGAGGCAGTGCAGACGCAGCTCGTCGTCCATCGATGGCGTGTAAACCTGTTCCGTTCCGTTCAGCCCCTGAAGTTCTCCGGCAGATTGCCAGAAACCGGCCTGCAGGCCCGCGAGCGAAGCGATGCCAAGCGAAGTGGACTCCTTGTTGCGGGGTGTCATGACGGGAATTCCCAGAATATCCGCCTGGAACTGCATCAAAAAACCGTTGTCGACCGCGCCGCCGTCAGCCAGAAGGAACTGCGGAGATATTCCCGTGTCGGCCTCCATGGCCCTGAACACGTCATGCGTCTGATAGGCGATGGACTCAAGCGCAGCACGGACGATATGGTTCCGGTTCGCTCCCCTTGTAAGGCCTGTAATCGAGCCTCGCACCTCCATGTTCCAGTGCGGCGCTCCGAGCCCGGCAAAGGCCGGCACGATATACACTCCGCCGCTGGAAGGCACTGCCCTGGCCATCTCTGCAGAATCGGCGGCATGCCGAAGCAAATGCAGCTCGTCGCGAAGCCACTGCACAACCGCGCCGCCGATGAACACGGATCCTTCGACGGCATAGCACGAACACCCCCCGGCGTCGATTGCCAGTGTTGCGATCAAGCCGTTCCGTGAACGGATACAAGTATCCCCGGTATGCATCACCAGAAAACAGCCGGTACCATAGGTATTTTTAATCATGCCCGGCTCGAAACAGCACTGGCCAAAGAGTGCAGCCTGCTGATCTCCGGCGACAGCGGCCACCGGAACCCCCTGCAGCTCGCGGATTGCGCTTACGGAACCGAAGTCACCCATTGACGGCCTCGCTTCCGGAAGCATCGAGAGCGGCACGCCGAACAGTTCGAGCAGTTCGCGGTCCCACCGTTTTTCCCTGATGTTGAAAAGCAGGGTTCGTGAAGCATTGGTATAATCTGTGGCATGAACCTCTCCTCCGGTCAGCTTCCAGAGCAGCCAGCTGTCGATGGTGCCGAAAATCAGCTGCCCCGGATCGAGCCCGGCATGGCGCTCCAGAATCCAGCGGATTTTCGTGGCGCTGAAATACGCGTCGAGAGGGAGGCCGGTTTTCTCCCTGATGCGCTCCCGCTCCGCCTCGTATCTCCGACAGATATCGCTGGTGCGCCTGCACTGCCAGACGATTGCGTTATGCACCGGCTCTCCGGTATTACGGTTCCAGATAACGGTGGTTTCCCTCTGGTTGGTAATGCCCAGAACGACAACCGGCAGTGCCGAGACCGCAGTCAGTTCCCGGACGGCGGACTCGACACCCCGCCATATTTCGAGTGGATCGTGCTCCACCCATCCCTCGGCAGGGTAGATCTGCGTAAGGGGACGATAGGCCTTGCCGTAAACCTTGCCGTCAGAGCCGTAAAGCACGCAGGTGGTACCGGTGGTGCCCTGATCGATGGCAAGAACAACCCCTTTTGGAGTCACGTCATCCATCTCACGACTCCGATCGGTTGAACGTGCGCCTGCCCGAAAGAGCGTCAACGTGGCGGAGCACCCCCGACACCCGCTCTTCAACCGCAAATGCCAGGTCGAACTGCTGGATGCTGGTCAGCGGGTTCGGCACAACGATGCAGGCGATGCCGGCAGCATGCGCCGAAGCCAGACCGCGCCGCGAATCCTCGACGGCAAGACAGTTGCGGGCATCGAGACCAAGGCGCTCGAGCGCTTTCAGATAGGGCTCTGGATGGGGTTTCGGTCGGCTGATGTCGTCCTCGGTAATGATGACCTCGAAATAATCGAGCATACCGTTATCACGATGCATCCGCTCCACCTTGTCGAGCGGGCTGCCGGTAACAAGGGCAAGCCTGACCTTTCCGGCAAGCTCCGCGATGGTCTCCCGAACATCGGGAAGCAGCGGAACCGGCCGTTCAAGGCTGCGCATGAACGCATCGTTCCGGCCTTCAAGCACTCGCTCGGCCAGCTCCGGCGCCATGCCGAGTTCGAGGGCGATCTCCGAACTGTGCCTTGCGTTCCCGAGGTATTCGATTCCCCAGTACCGGCGGTCGAGTTCAAATCCGGCGGCCGCAAATGCATCTCTGGTGAGATCGAAAAAGAGTGCTTCGCTGTCGACCAGCAGCCCGTCGTTATCCCACAAAATCGCTTCGATCATGCTGTTACGTAAAAGGCATGGATGAGAGAGAGCCAAAGGAAAAAGGTACGCGATTTGCATACAAGGAACAACTTCACCTCATGCGGCAAGCTCGGAAGTTTTTTTGAACGACCTGGAATAGAGAGTAACCAGCCTGCGAAGCACTCGCCAGAAAACAGGATCGCCGGTAATGGAAAAAAGCTGTCCCGCCATGCGCCCTGGATTGTTTTGGATCAGCTCGTTCCTGAAAAGCAATCGCATCAGGCTGTCCATGGAAATCGAACCGGAAGCGGCAACCACTTCATCGAGTCGGATAACCGCTCCGGCAGGCATGCTGTTCACGCTGCGATGTATAATCGAGAGCCGACGGAAGTCGCCCCGCTGTTCAATGATGAAATCAACAGCCTCCTCGCATGAACGCTGAACTGACACCACAACAGGTGACTTCAAGGGCTTATCCGAAGGTCGGCACTGATAGGTTATCTCGGGTTTTTCCCCGGCATACCTTGCAAAAGCCCGGTAGATTGTATCCGTGATAATGCCATCTTCAAGCGTTTTGTTCACCCGCATGAGAAAACAGAGCTGGAAAAGATCTTTCAGCATGGTTATCAGCACGCCACTGACGCTGTTGCGCTTCAGCACCGAACGGTAGTTGCAGAATGCCACATTGCAGTAAACCATCATCTGCACCAGGGTCGGTGTATCCATGCTTCTGGTAGACACGACCGGGCAGAAGTTGTTGTAGAGATCCCAGTCGAACGAGGTGATGTGCCCTTCGTTTTTGTACTCCTCGAAAATTTTCGTGCCGGGGTAGGGAGTCATCGACATGAAAAGAGCCTGCCGGAGCCCCAGCCCTTTGGCGAACTCGGGATACACAAGGGTATCCTCGACGGTTTCCGTGTAATGACCGATAATGAAATACCCCTCGGCGCCGATGCCGTTCCCCCTGACAAGCGATATCGCCCTGGAAACATCGTCGAGCACATTTTTCTTGTTCATCAGCTCGAGCGTTCGGGTATTGGGGCTTTCAATACCGAGTCCCACCTTGCTCAGCCCGATTTTGCGCAGCTTTCCGAGAATCCGCTCCGCCCGGATAAGATCCTTTGCCCTGGTTTCGGTCATGATCCTGAAATTGGTGAGCCCCCGCTCGATCATCATGTCGCATATGGCCTCGGCACGCTTGATATTGGTGAGGAAATTGGCGTCCCAAATCTTGATGAGCTTCTTTTTTTTCGGATCGTGCAGCCGGGCGAACTCCTCAACCACATTTTCGGGGCTTCTGCCCCGCCAGCCCTTGTGCATGGTGTCGTTGGCGCAGAACGAGCACGACCAGGGGCACCCGCGCGACGTATAGATGGTATCGATGGAGTAGTCCGTCCCCTTTTCGCCGTAACGCCGCGGACGGAGACTGCGCAAAGGAAAGGCGATGGAGTCGATCTCGCCGATAACCGGCCTCTGAGCGGTGTAGACAACACCTCCGTTCTCCCGGTAAGCCAGCCCCGGAACCTCTTTCGACAGGCCTTTCAGCACCAGTTCGCGGAAGGTCGACTCCCCTTCGCCGATGGCGACGGCGTCCACGCAGCGGTGCCGGAGCACCTCCTCGGGAAGCGCCGTGGGATGAAACCCTCCCATGACCACAAATACACCGTGCTCCTTCGCTATTTCAGCAAGCCGCAGGGCGTTGTTGAAACAACCGGTCATCGACGAAATCGCCACAAGATCGACCGGTCGCTGTTTCAGCAGGGCCCTGAAGCTGTCGTACAGACCGTCGTTATAGTAGTTTTCAGGGATCACCAGACTTTCCACATCATGCTCGACAGCCGCGGCAAGATAGCAGATGCCGATACAATCGGATATATACCTGGGAAAAGGAGAAATGACCGCCTGGGGAGCTTCGATGAGGCAGATGTTTTTGAAAAAAGCCATAAGGTACTCCGGGGAGATGAATATTTCGTTACTACCGGCCAATCACCGCTTCACTATCCGTGAACCGACATTAACCCCGGCCCATCGAGGGTACGCACCCAGCAGGGGCGTCATGCTTCATTATCACCCGACAACCAGAACCTTGAAAAGCGTCTCGCCATGCTTCGGGTCGGGAAGCCTGTAGATTCCAGTAAGATTGAGAAGTGAGAGGAGCGCCGTCAGGGCAAAAACCGCAACGCATATCCAGATGATAACCTGCAAGGGATCCATGGCGCAATGATTTGTATTATATAAACACAATACAGTACTGTAATATACATGTTTTACCGCTTCCGACGAAAGGGCGTTGCAAGCGGCAGCTCTTTCCGGTTCGGGCTTTGTGGAAGAATTCGTAGATTCCCAGCATAACCGAAACCGGAACATTCCCATGCAGCAAGAATCCAGGCCAAAACCATTACGCTTCAGCCGGCAGCGGCAACGGCTGCTTGAGCTCCTGCAATCGACCGGCACCCACCCCACCGCCGGATGGCTCTACGATATGCTGAAACCGGAATTCCCGCACCTCAGCCTCGGCACCGTCTACCGGAACCTTGCCGTCCTGATCGAACAGGGCGTGGTTAAAAAAATCGACGCGGGCAGCACCTTCGACCGGTTCGAAGCGAAAACAACACCCCACTACCATCTCATCTGCCGGGAATGCGGAACCATCATCGATTTCGAAAAGCAGCTCTTTCCGGAAATCGACGCCGTCATCAGCGCGGCTGCCGACTTTGCCGTTGAAGGGCACCGCATCGATTTTTTCGGCACCTGCAGCGCATGCCGAGCCCGAAACGGGAATAACTCTTGATTGAACCGGATATTTTTTTTATCCTATTATCAATAATCATTCCGATTACTGATGCGAACCAAAACGGGCAATTAACCGTTTCAGCTTTACCGTCAGCGCATCCCGGCAAGCATGCTTATTACCTCTAAGCCGCGAGTGTCAAGCGACATAATGCATGGAGCGCGAGTGTAGAGGCACCGATGGAGGGTCGAAAAAATCGGGGCAACGCCGCCAGAAAAGATCGGAACATACAGTAAGAGGCACCCATCTACATCACGAAAGGAGAAACTATCATGAGCGAACAAAGCAAGTGCCCGGTAACGGGCAGAACAGCCGGCAGCCCGGGCTCCGGCGGAGGCATGTCGAACCGTGACTGGTGGCCGAACCAGCTGCATCTCGATATGCTTCATCAGCACTCTTCCCTCGGCAATCCCATGGATGAGAAGTTCAGGTACAGAGAGGAATTCAACAAACTCGACCTGGAGGCCGTAAAAAAAGACCTCTACCTGCTCATGACCGATTCGCAGGAGTGGTGGCCGGCCGACTATGGTCATTACGGCGGGCTTTTCATCCGCATGGCGTGGCACAGCGCGGGAACCTATCGAACTGGCGACGGCCGCGGCGGGGGAGGCACAGGCAATCAGCGCTTCGCACCGCTCAACAGCTGGCCCGACAATGCGAACCTCGACAAGGCGCGCAGACTGCTCTGGCCGATCAAGCAGAAGTACGGGAAAAAACTGTCCTGGGCCGACCTCATGATCCTTGCGGGCAACTGCGCGCTGGAGTCGATGGGGTTCAAAACCTTCGGGTTCGGCGGAGGACGCGTGGACATCTGGGAGCCGGAAGAGGATATTTACTGGGGCAAGGAGGTAGAGTGGCTCGGCGACAACCGCTACAGCGGGGAACGAGATCTTGAAAACCCCCTGGCCGCCGTGCAGATGGGCCTGATCTACGTCAATCCCGAAGGGCCTGACGGCAAGCCTGATCCCGTTGCCGCCGGAAAGGATATTCGCGAAACCTTTGCGCGCATGGCCATGAACGACGAAGAGACCGTGGCGCTCGTCGCCGGTGGGCACACCTTCGGGAAATGTCACGGCGTCGGCGATCCGAAGCTGGTGGGCCCCGAGCCCGAAGCCGCCCCTATCGAAGAGCAGGGGCTTGGCTGGAAGAGCGGCTACGGCAGCGGCAAGGGGGACGAGACCATGACCAGCGGACTGGAAGGAGCATGGACGCCCGACCCGATTCATTGGGACATGGGCTATCTCGGCATGCTCTTCAAATATGAGTGGGAGCTGATCAAGAGCCCCGTCGGTGCCTGGCAGTGGAAGCCGAAAGATGTAGCCGAGGAGGATCTCGCCCCGGCGGCCCACGATCCGTCGAAACGAGTGCCGACCATGATGACCACCGCGGACCTTGCGATGCGCATGGATCCGATTTACGGACCGATTTCACGGCGCTTCCATGAGCATCCCGATCAGTTTGCCGACGCCTTCGCTCGTGCCTGGTTCAAGCTGACGCATCGCGACATGGGCCCCAAATCGCGCTATCTCGGCGCCGAGGTTCCGGATGAAGACCTGATCTGGCAGGATCCGGTGCCGCCGGTCGATCATGAGCTGATCGGGGATGGAGAGATCGCAGAACTCAAGAAGCGGCTCCTCGCCTCCGGTCTCCCGATTCCGGAACTGGTCTCGACGGCCTGGGCGTCGGCCTCCACCTTCCGCGGTTCGGACAAGCGCGGCGGCGCTAACGGCGCTCGCATCCGGCTCGCGCCTCAGAAAGAGTGGGAAGTCAACCAGCCGGAACAGCTGCAGCGGGTGCTGCACGAACTCGAAAAAATCCGCGATACATTCAACGGCGAACAGTCTGGCGGAAAGCGGATTTCACTTGCCGATCTGATCGTGCTGGGCGGCTGCGCCGCCGTAGAAGAGGCGGCACGGCGTGCCGGACACGACGTGACCATCCCCTTCGCACCGGGCCGCACGGATGCCTCGCAGGCAGAGACCGACGTGGAGTCGTTTGCCGTGCTCGAACCGCTCGCTGACGGTTTCCGCAACTACACCAAACGGAAATACAGTGTGACGCCGGAAGAGATGCTGATAGACCGCTCGCAGTTGCTGACGCTTACCGCTCCGGAAATGACCGTGCTTCTGGGCGGCCTGCGTGTGCTTGGCGTCAATTTCCGGCAGTCGCCGCACGGCGTATTCACCAGACGTCCGGAAACGCTCACCAACGACTTTTTCGTGAATCTGCTCGACATGGGCACGGAGTGGAAACCGCTCTCGCATGAGCACGACACGTTCGAAGGCCGCGACCGAAAAACCGGCGAACCCAGGTGGAGCGCCACCCGCGTCGACCTCATCTTCGGCTCGAACGCAAGGCTTCGGGCCATCTCGGAAGTGTACGGAAGCGATGACGCACAGGAAAAGTTCGTGCACGACTTCGTGGCCGCATGGAACAAGGTGATGAATCTGGACCGGTTTGATATTGCGTAAAAACGTATGGCGGACGGCCCTGAAAAGGGCCGCCCGCCAAAAACGGTGTCACTTGATCTTCCCTCCACGGTAGAGAAACAGCGAAACCCGGTCGTTCCTGCGGATAGCCGCCTTGACCGACTCCACATTCCTGTCGCACTGCAGGAGCGTTTTCCATGAGAGCAGATGGCGCTCCTCGTGAAAATCGGAGTTGCCGATATAGTTGAATTTTTTCAGCCCGACCACATTGAACAGGTCGTCGCGATTGGCCACCTCCCACGCGTCGAACATGGTTGCAAGCCTCTCGTGGTTCTCCCAGAGATGGAACGATGGGTCGTCGCCGGAATGGTTCCTGATGTAGGGATGGCAGGCAACCGAGATCCCCTGCTGCCTTCTGATGCAGGCGATGATCTCCTCGACCGAAAGATCGGGCGAGATATACTCCTTGATATCGATGGCGAGAATATGGTAGCGGGAGGTATTGTTGGTCAGTTCGACACCGGGAATGAGCAGCATGTTGTAACGCTCCCAGGCGCTGCGTGCCGCATCCCACAACTCCTCCTGATAGGCGCGGAATTCGGAACTGTCCATGACCGAAAGCTCCGAAACCGGCCGGCCCGATCTTCTGATGCTTTCGGTGTCGAGCACGTGATCGGTTATCGCTATGACATCGAAGCCCGCTTCGCCGTAGAGCGAAACAACCTCGCCCGGCGAATACGTTCCGTCGCTCCAGGTCGTATGAATATGAAAATCACAGTAGAGCCATTGCATAGGGTTCCAGCTACGTTATAAAGCCTGAACGTTATGCGCCAAAGGTACGCAATGCAGTGTTGAGGAACTGTGACCGGGCGGTGACGGCTGTGCAAACTTTTCGCCGGGGTGCACGCCATTCCGGCCTTGAGCGGGTCGTATGCCGAATCACAGACGCTTAATGGGCATGAGCTTTAGCGGGCAGCATCGCCCTGGCCACCAGCACGACGAGCACCACTGCCGAGAGAACGGCAAGAGGGCCGCTCTCCTCGTGGGCAGATGCCGTGAGCCAGCCGGTGATGCCGATGCCGAGCGAAGCATACAGCGCATTGAGGGCGATGCCGGCAAGGAACGACATTGCAACGATCACGGCCACATAGACCACGGTGGCCCGTTTGCCGATCAGTTTCGCAATGACCGTGATTGCCGCTGCGTTGGTTGCCGGTCCGGCCAGCAGGAACACAAGCGCTGCACCGGGCGATATGCCCTTCAGGGCCAGCGCGGCGGCTATCGGCGTCGAAGCCGTGGCGCAGACGTAGAGCGGCACGGAGATAGCGAGCATGAGCAGCATGGAGAGATACTCGTTCGACAGGTAGCGGCTCACGATTTCAGGAGAGAGAAACACGGAAATCACCCCGGCAAGCAGAACGCCGAAAAACAGCCAGCCGCCGATATCCTTCAGGAGATCGCCAAAGGCGAAACGCATGCCTTTCATGAATTTCGGGACCAGCCCCTGCGGTTCCGGCTCCCTGTGGCTGCAGCAGCAGCCTGACGCGCAGGCATCCTGCGATTCCGCCACGGCATTCGGCGCTCTTTCAGTGCCTTCGCCCCCTGAATGCCTGTCGGTAAAGGAGACCGCAATGCCGGCAGCCACGGCGGTGAAAAACGCCACTACCGGGCGGATGAGGGTCATGAGCGGATCGAGCAGCGCCCACGATACCGCAATGGAGTCCACGCCGGTCTCGGGCGTCGAAATGAGAAACGAGGTAACCGCGCCTTTTCCCGCTCCCTGTTTTTTCAGCCCCGCCGCCGCAGGCAGCACGCCGCAGCTGCAGAGCGGAATGGGCACGCCCATGGCCGCCGCCTTGAAAATGGATGCCGTGCCGCCCCCGCCGAGATGCCGGGCGACGAAATCGTCCGGGAGAAACGCCTTCAGGAGACCGGCCACGAAAAAGCCGAGCAGCACGAAGGGCGCAGATTCCAGCAGAACATTCCACGAAGCCAGAAGGACATGTATAAGCGTATCGATAACGGTGTTCATGACGGCAATATTTACTTCTTACGTATTATTATATGATAATATGTTCATATATAACAAAAGCAAAAGGGAGCCGCTATCTCCTCAACTCCCTCACATGCTCCGAGCCCATGCGGACAAGTTCCGATATATGCTCGTCGTCGAGGCTGTAGAGCACATTCTTGCCCTGCTTGCGCGATTTCACGATCCTTGCGTCGCGCAGCACCCTGAGCTGATGCGACACCGCCGACTGGTTCATGCCGAGCAGCGCCGTGATGTCGCACACGCAGAGCTCCGAACGGTAGAGCGCATCGAGTATCCTGATGCGCGTATTGTCGCCAAGCACCTTGAAGAGCTGCGCAAGCTCTTCCGAAGGAACACTGCCAAGCATCTGTGTGCGCACCGATTCCACCACATCCGGGTGTATGCACTGCTCCTCGCAGCGGTCGTGTTCATGTTCCTGCATCGGCAAATCGGATTATATATGAGCGATCATTCATATGATAACAAATAAATAACGCCCTGTCAACCCCGAAAAAGTGAAAAATGCACATATGGAGTTATTTCTTCAGCTCCGAAGGAGCGGAATACCGGTAGTCCGGGGTACAACGCCGAAAAAGTGTTAATACCGCTACGATACCAGATACCCCCACACGGTAACTCTTCTTTTCACCGGCGCCCGGTTATAGGCGAACACCTCCACGTAGGGGCCCATCACCGGAATGCGGGCAATGTAGGTGCTGACGTTGTGCGGACTCCCGTGCCAGCTTGCACGCCCTGAAACCTCGATGAAGTTGGTGCTCTGCGGGCTGGTCACGTTCTCCTCGAGATTCACGTAACGCCGGGCGGCCAGCTTGCCGTTTTCGTCGAACGCGAAGGTAACACCGAGATCCACCGGAGGCTCGTCGCTCTTTTCCTGATTGAAGCGTACGAAAATGTTCAGATAACTGTAGCCGATCACTTCAGAGTAAGGCGGGATGCTGAGACCCATACCGGGGGCAATTTCCTGATCGGTCATGAACTTCACAATACGGGTACAGGCGGGCTCGCAGGGCTTGAGCACTTTGGTTTCCGGCATCGGAGTCTCCGTTTAGGGTTGGTGTGTAACGTGCAACGAAAAACAGGAACGGCTCCTCGAAAAACCTGCTGCGGAAGCCTATTTCAGAGGAGCCTATAAAGAACCTGAAAAATAACCTCTTCCGGCGTCATTCACAACGAGCGCTCCCCTTTACGTTGAGCTTCCTGCCGATTGCGAATGCCTGTTATGCTGATATATCATGCGCAGAAATACTGAAAAAAACAGGCGATTACCTACATTAACAAGAACCGGCATGATGGGTTATATGGGCTCTCTCCCGGCATTGTTATTCCCCGGGAAACAAAGAACGAAACGCTGATGGCTAACAAGAACGGCAATGGAAAATCCCTCGAATCCTGGATATGGGATGCGGCATGTTCCATCCGTGGCGCAAAGGACGCGCCGAAATACAAGGACTACATTCTCCCGCTCATTTTCACCAAGCGCCTCTGCGACGTCTTCGACGACGAACTGAACCGTATTGCCGCCGAGGTCGGTTCGCGCCAGAAGGCTTTCGAGCTCGCCAGAGCCGACCATAAACTGGTTCGCTTCTATCTGCCCCTCGTTCCGGACGATTTCGAGCAGCCGGTCTGGTCGGTCATCCGCATGCTCTCCAGCAAAATCGGCGAAAGCGTCACCAGCTACATGCGGGGCATCGCCAGAGAAAATCCGCTTTTGCAGGGTATCATCGACCGCGTGGACTTCAACGCCACCACGCATGGCCAGCGCGATATCGACGACGACCGCCTGTCCAACCTCATCGAGGCAGTCAGCACCAAGCGGCTCGGCCTCGACGACGTGGAGGCCGACATTATCGGCAAGAGCTACGAGTACCTGATCCGCAAGTTCGCCGAAGGCGGCGGCCAGAGCGCCGGCGAGTTCTACTCCCCTCCCGAGGTCGGCACCATCATGTCGCGGGTGCTCCAGCCCGAGCCCGGCATGGAAATCTACGACCCCACCTGCGGCTCCGGCGGCCTGCTCGTCAAATGCGAAATCGCCATGGAGGAGAGCGCGAAGGGAATAAAGGAGGGCGGACATTCCTGTCCGCCATTACATTCTGAACTCAATGGATATCCACCATGCAATGGCGGGTTGGAAAACCCGCCCCCCGTTCCCCTGAAACTGTTCGGCCAGGAGTACGTTCCGGAAACGTGGGCCATGGCCAACATGAACATGATCATCCACGACATGGAGGGCGTGATCGAAATCGGCGATACCTTCAAGAACCCCAAATTCCGCAACCGGCAGGGAAGACTCCGCACCTTTGACCGCGTGGTCGCCAATCCCATGTGGAACCAGGACTGGTTCACCGAAGCCGACTACGACAACGACGAATTCGACCGATTCCCGCCGGGAGCCGGTTTCCCCGGCAAATCATCCGCCGACTGGGGCTGGGTGCAGCACATCCATGCCAGCCTTAACGACAGCGGCCGCGCAGCCGTCATTCTCGATACCGGAGCCGCTTCGCGCGGCTCGGGCAATGCCGGCACCAACAAGGAAAAGGGCGTCCGCCAGTGGTTCGTCGAGCGCGACCTCATCGAAGGCGTGCTCTACCTGCCCGAGAACCTGTTTTACAACACCACCGCTCCGGGCATCGTGCTGTTCCTGAACAAGGCGAAGCAAGAGGAAAAACGGAACCGTGTGCTGCTCGTCAACGCCAGCCGGATTTTCGAGAAGGGCGATCCCAAGAACTTCATCCCCGACGAAGGCCTCAGTCGCATCGTCGAAACCCTGATCGGGTGGAAGGAGGAGGAGAAGTTCAGCCGCATCGTCGATCACGCCGAGCTGAAAAAGAACGACTACAACATCTCCCCCAGCCGATACATTCACACCGGCAAAGCCGAAACCTACCGGCCCATCGCCGAAATAGTCGAGGAGCTGAACGCCATCGAAGAAGAAGCCAAAGCAACCGACAAAGCCCTGCAGGAAATTCTCAGGCAGTTGGGAGTAGGGATATGAAGAGCGCGTTACAGCCAAAGAAGCATCAGAATTTCGCGTCTTGAAATCAGGAAATGGAACAACGCGTTCAATGAACCAGAAAGCTCATGGCATGATACAGCACGATGCTATCATCAAGGCAGATCAGATACAGAACCTGATTTTTACTATCCGGGGTGTTCAGGTGATGATCGATCGGGATCTGGCTGCTGTCTATGGGGTTGAAAACAAACGTCTTAATGAGCAGGTAAAACGTAATGTCGAGCGCTTTCCCGAAGCATTTCGTTTTCAGCTTACCAATGAGGAGAAAGCGGAACTGGTCGCAAATTGCGACCGGTTCGAATCCCTGAAGCATTCGACCGTCAACCCTTATGCTTTTACCGAACAGGGCATTTTCAGACCAGGAAAAAAAGTGGTTCGCTTTCTCATGATTTGAAACCGGAGCCATCAAGATGCTTGAAAAACTGAAAGAAAGGGCAATGGATAAGGACGGAGGACTGCCATGAAGGATCTCATGCCAACCGGACAAGTCGAGACCTATGAGGCCAATGTCACCCCATCAGGCGCTATGCCTTGCGGGTTGGAAAACCCGCCCTCCGTTGAAAGAGATTCTGGAGGAGGATTGGGTCTGAGCGAATGGCCAGATTTTAAAATCCCCATTGAGTGGTCTTTCGTCCGTATAAACGATTTAGCCGTAAAGCTCAAGGCCGGAGGAACACCAAGCCGACAGAACAAAGCCTATTTCGGTGGTAATATCCCGTTTGTACTTATCGACGATATGACAAGTAGCGGGGTCTATTTGAAAGCGACAAAAGAAACTATATCTCAGAAGGGCCTGGATTCTTGTAGTGCATGGATTGTGCCAGAGAATAGCATCCTGCTCTCAATGTATGCGACAATTGGCGCAACAGTGATTAATACAATGCCCGTCGCCACCAATCAGGCGATAATCGCGATTATCCCGCATGAAAATTGCGACCGCGTATATCTATCCTTTTGCCTCCGAGCACACAATGTACATTTAGCCCGGCTGAATGTTGAATCAACCCAGAAGAATATCAATAAGGGCATTGTTTCGTCATTTCCAATTCCACTGCCGCCCCTCCTCGAACAGAAGAAAATCGCACACATTCTTTCGACAGTGCAACGGGCGATTGAAGCGCAGGAGCGGCTCATCCAGACAACCACCGAGCTGAAAAAGGCCCTCATGCACAAGCTCTTTACTGAAGGCCTCCGCCACGAACCCCAAAAACAAACCGAAATTGGGTTGGTGCCTGAGAGCTGGGAGGTTATTGAATTAGGCGACATGCTTAAACTCGCTCAATATGGACTATCTGTTAAAGGAAATGATGAGGGAAACTACCCGATTCTACGAATGACAAATCAGGTCAATGGGCAAATCGTTAACCGCAATCTGCAATACGTTGAAATCAGTGATGCAGACCATGCGAAATTCAAAGTCGAGCGAGGAGATATTCTGTTCAACCGTACCAACAGCCTCGATCTTGTCGGAAGGACCGCGATTTTCGATATTGGAGGAGACTTCGTTTTTGCCTCGTATCTGATTCGGTTACAAACAGATGAGAAACATCTCAATCCTTTTTTTCTAAATTGCTACTTTAATACTGACGAAATTCAGGTACGATTGAAATCAATAGCAACACGGGCAGTCAGCCAAAGCAATATCAGTGCAAGTCGCCTGAAAGGCTTTCCGATCCCCAAACCAAGTTTGGATGAGCAGGAAGAAATGGTAACCGCCTCGCTAGCGCTTGATCGGAAGCTTGCCGTCCATCAGGCCAAGCTGGAGCAACTCCAAGCTCTCTTCCACATGCTTCTTCACGAACTGATGACCGCCAAAACCCGCGTTCACGATATTAATCTTCTAACGGGAGGCCAATCCGCATGATCGAAAGAATCCAGATCAGGAATTTTGCGACCTACGGAACAGTTACCGAAGAAATGGCTGAATTAAAAGAAATCAACTTCGTTTACGGTTCAAATGGAACCGGGAAGACAACCATTTCAAGAATCATCGCTAATTGTGGTTCTCACCCAGATTGCTCGCTCGGCTGGCACGGAGGAGTGCCGAATGAGCTTCTCGTATACAATCGGGACTTTGTTGAGCGGAATTTCAACCAACCTGACGAACTCAAGGGAATCTTTACGCTTGGGGAGAAAGATAAGGAGACTCTAGAAAAGATTGAATCTGCTAAATCGGAATTGGATAAGATCAAGGAGAAGATCATCCAAATAAAGGCAACCCTCTTTGGTGAAGATGGTAATAGCGGAAAAAGTGCTGAACTAGCTGAGCTTGAAACTGAATTTGAAGTTAAGTGCTGGGACTTGAAACTGAAATACGATGAGAAACTTCAGGGCGCATTTGTTGGTGTCCGAGGAAAGAGAAGTGCTTTTAAGGCGCGCATTCTAACGGAATCTGCATCTAATACCTCCGCAGTTGTCTCACTAGCAGACATTGAAAAGAAAGCTGAAACGGTTTTCGGGGAAGCTCCACAGGCGGTTTTAATGCTTTCCGTACCGAATTGGGGCGACCTGCTTGCTCACGAGGCCAATAAAATTTTACATAAAAAGGTAATCGGCAAAACGGATGTCGATATTGCTGCATTAATCCAGAAACTTGGAAACAGCGACTGGGTCAAACAGGGGCGAGCCTTCTTCGATCCTGAAGAACGTGTATGTCCGTTTTGCCAACAAGTCACACCATCCTCACTGGAAAACAGTTTGAACGAATATTTCGACGAAACGTTCATCGCAGAAACCGAGGCAATCGAAAAAATTTACACTGACTATAAAACGGAATCCGAACGGGTTCAGCGAAGTGTTCAGACGCTTCTCGATGATCAGTCGAAATTTCTTGATGTGGAGAAGCTTCAGGGCGAAAGTGATCTTCTCAAATCGAAAATTCGAATTAACATTCAGCTCATAGAAGAGAAACGTCGTGAGTCCAGTAAATCGGTCGAGCTTGATTCTCTGAAGAACGTGTTCGATGCGATAAAAAAGCTCGTTGAAGACACAAATGTAGTGATTCAGAAGCATAATAAAATGGTTTCAAATCTTGATGCCGAACGAACTGAACTAACAGGTCAAGTTTGGCGGTATTTACTCGATCAGGAAATAAAGACTGTATTGGCAATATTCAAAGGAAAGAAAATTGGACTCCAGAAAGCAATTGAGAGCCTTGAAAACCAAAAAAACGAGCATGTTAAAGAGCAGCAAATAAAGGAACAAGAGATTCGAGACCTTGAGAAGAATACGACTAGCATTCAACCGACAATAGATAGCATAAATACTTTATTACGCTCTTTTGGCTTCACCGGATTTTCCTTAGCAAAATCAAAGAAAGAACGCTTCTACAAGATTCAGCGCTCTGACGGATCTGATGCCAAAGAAACATTGAGCGAAGGAGAGAAAAGCTTCATCACGTTCCTCTATTTTTATCATCTACTCAAGGGTAGCGAGACTGAGAGTGGAATAACGTCTGACCGTGTTGTTGTTTTCGACGACCCTGTATCCAGTTTAGACAGTGATATTCTGTTTATCGTGAGCAATTTGATCAAAGGGGTGTTTGATGAAGTGAGGAGTGATAGCGGAACCATAAAGCAGGTTTTCGTACTGACTCACAACGTTTATTTCCACAAAGAAGTCTCATTCCACCCGAAGCGATCTGCCGATGGCCGATTGAAGGACGAAACTTTTTGGACGGTCAGGAAGTCAAATCAAGAATCAAGGATTCAACGTCATGAGACGAATCCCATCAAAACATCATACGAATTGCTCTGGGTCGAAGTCAAAAATCCAGATCGAGACAATCTTGCTATCCAGAATACAATGCGTCGGATTCTTGAGAACTACTTCAAGATCCTTGGAAATGTTAATTCCGATGATATCTGTGCCCATTTTGAGGGGAGGGAAAAGCTGACCTGCCGTTCATTATTTTCATGGATCAACGATGGATCACATTTTGCACACGATTCACTTTACGTATCGATCGATGATTCTATGGTCGCAAGCTATCTGAGCGTCTTCAAAAAAATATTCGATGAGACAGGCCACATCGCTCATTACAACATGATGATGGGTGAAGATGCGATCGCGGCAAAAACGGTAACTTTATAAAATAATACACTATAGTCAGGAATAAATGCCCACACCCTCCGAACACAAAACCGTCCAATCCCGCATCCTTGCCTACGCGCAAGAGATCGGCTGGGCTGTTGTGCCTCGCGAGGAGGCGGAAGAAAGGAGATGTGGATTCTCCCTCTTCTTCGACGACCTGCTCGATGCCAAGATTCGGGAGTTCAATCCTCGCTATACCAAGGTAGAGTGGACGTTGATTGGACAGTTCCGTCACGTAGCAGCCACCATGCGTTTCTATTAATTCAAGCAAGCATCCAAACATGGCCGGTACACATAAATTCAATCCCCGTGAGTTGATGGAAAAAGCCATCGAAGCAATGAAGCTTTCTATACAGGAACCTCGGTATGACGGCAATGCCACACCTAAAGTGGGGGCTGCTCTATGGAAGCCTGACGGGACAATTGAAACCGCTTACCGTGGCGAATTGCGAAGTGGAGATCATGCAGAATTCACTTTGCTTGAACGGAAAAACAGACCAAATGCCCTCGATGAATGCATTCTGTTTGCCACTCTCGAACCATGTGCGCCCGGAGCTCGAAACCAGCCGAAGCTGAGTTGTGCAGAGCGCATTGTGAATGCGCGAATCAAGGAAGTCTGGGTTGGTTGTCAGGATCCTCACCCAAAGGTTGCAGGAGAAGGCTTTCAGTTTCTAAAGAAAAATGGCGTTACGATACATTTTTTCGACCGCGACCTGCAGGAAGTCATTGAAAAAGAAAACGATGAATTTTTCAGGCAAGCTCAAGCCGCAGCAGAAAAGCAGAGACATGAACGAAAGCATGTCTTAGCCGAATATGACAACGTCATGCCGAACGTTGATATTAGCGATTTGTCATCGGATGCTCTTAAAAACTATGAGCTTATGCTTATGGGCAAAGAGCTTCACCAGAAGGAAGAGTTTTATCGAAGGCTTTCCCATCAAGGACTGCTCGAAAAAGCAAACGAAAAGCTTCGTCCGACGGGTTTTGGTATGCTTTTGTTTGCCCGGCATCCTCGTGACGTGATGGCGCAGGCAGGAATCCTTGGAACTATTTCCAGAAATGGTGAGGACGACCCAAGAGATTTTGATGGGCCAATGGTTCTTGCACCGGAACAGGCGATTCAATGGATGAAGGACAAGTTGCCGAATCCTATTTCTCGGACAGATGCTCGACGCAAAGAACAGCATAAAATCTATTATGAGCTTGTTCGTGAAGGATTGGTGAATGCACTTGTTCATCGAGACTATGGAATCAAGCAGGCGAAGATTCAGCTCGTGGTGACAGAAGATAAAACGATGATCCGAAGCCCTGGAAAGCCGATGGAGCCGGTTACATTACAACAGTTGCAGGAATTCAATGCTCCGATGTTCAGCCGAAATCCGAGGCTTCATGCAGTATTCAATACTATGCAGTTGGCCGAGGAACGAGGGTTGGGGCTTCGATCAATGCGGGATCGTGCCAAAAAAGCAGAACTGCCGCTCCCCAGTTATGCGTGGAATGAGCCATATCTTGATTTGACGATATATCGGACAGCTGAAAGTGCGACGAAGACGTTGGACAAAAACATCCTCGACGAACTGAGTTACTTCGAACAAAAAGGCTGGACGTTTATAGTGAATATGGGAACTACAACTCAAAATGAGTATGCCGTTGAAATGCGGGTGAGCCCACGTACGGCACAAAGGCATCTGACCCATTTCGTTGAGCTTGGATTGCTTGAAAGAGTTGGGAGTGGACCAGCAACAAAATACCGGGTAATTCAATCATAATTGAGATCAAAACACGACATACATCACGACATGATGTCGCGATTTAATGGCTTAAAATAGTGAGTTAGTTGCTATCGCGACATACATCACGACATGATGTCGCGATTTAATGGCTTAAAATAGTGGGTTAGTTGCTATCGCGACATACATCACGACGTGATGTCGCGATTTAATGTTTTAAAATAATGGGTTAGTTACTATCGCTATATAGTTAACAGTACATGTAACGGCATTCCCAAAAAAAGTTTACTCGAGAAAACGATGCCCACACCCTCCGAACACAAAACCGTCCAATCCCGAATCCTCGCTTACGCCGGGGCTATCGGCTGGGCTGTTGTGCCTCGCGAGGAGGCGGAAAAAAGGAGGGCGGGTTTTCCAACCCGCCATTCTCTTCACCAATGTAATGGCGGACAGGAATGTCCGCCCTCCGTTAGCCCGAACTCCCCGTTATCCCTCTTCTTCGACGACCTGCTCGACGCGAAGGTTCGGGAGTTCAATCCTCGCTATTCGGAGGCGGAGGGGGCGTTGCTGGGGCAGTTCCGGCATTTTCATGCCGACATTTACGGCAACCGGGAATTCGTGGAGCATCTGCGCAACCGGGGCAAGTTTTTCGATCATGAGGAGAAGCGCGAGCGCGATCTGATTCTGATCGATTACGACAATCCCGAAAGGAACGTGTACGAGGTTACCGAAGAGTGGGCATATCATAATGGCCATTACGGCACGAGGGAGGATATCGTCTTTCTCGTCAATGGGATTCCGGTTCTCGTGATCGAGTGCAAGAACGCAAGCAAGGACGAGGCGATTGCTCTGGGAATCGACCAGATCCGCCGGTACCACCGCGAGACGCCCAAGCTGTTCGTTTCGCAGCAGCTCTTCACCGCTACCGACGCCATCGGTTTTTCGTACGGGGCGACATGGAACATCGTGCGCCGGAACATATTCGAGTGGAAGGATGGCGCTCCCGGTCATCTGGAGACAAAGGTAAAGAGCTTCTGCGCCATCCCGCAGGTGCTGGCCTTCCTGAAGGAGTACATCGTTTTTGCCGAAAAGGACGAGGAACTCAACAAGTACATCCTGCGCCAGCACCAGACCGGCGCTGTGGATGCAACCGTCCGCCGGGCTCTCGATCCCGAACGGAGCCGGGGCCTCATCTGGCACACGCAGGGCAGCGGCAAGACCTTCACCATGATCAAGGCGGCGGAGCTGCTCTTCCGTGCACCGGGTGCGGATAAACCGACCATCCTTCTGATGATCGACCGGAACGAGCTTGAAGACCAGATGCTCAAGAACCTCGCCGCGCTCGGCCTTGGCAATCTGGAACATGCCACCAGCATTACCCGGCTCAACAAGCTTTTGCGCGACGACTACCGGGGCATTATCGTGACGATGATCCACAAGTTCCGCGACATGCCTGCGGGCATCAACACACGCCCGAACATTTACGTGCTCATCGACGAGGCGCACCGCACCACCGGCGGCGACCTCGGCAACTACCTCATGGCCGGGCTGCCGAACGCCAGTTACATCGGCTTTACCGGCACTCCGGTGGATAAAACCCTCTATGGCAAGGGCACCTTCAAGACCTTCGGCTGCGAGGACGACAAAGGGTACCTGCACAAATACTCCATTGCCGACAGCATCGAGGACGGCACCACGCTTCCGCTTTACTACCAACTCGCACCTAACGACTTGCTCGTCCCGCACGAAACGCTGGAAAAGGAGTTTCTCTCCCTTGCCGAAGCCGAGGGCGTGGCCGACATCGAAGAGCTGAACAGAATTCTCGACCGGGCGGTAAACCTGAAAAATTTCCTCAAGGGAAGAGAGCGGATCAAATTTGTCGCGCAGTTCGTTGCCGGGCACTACCTCACGAACGTCGAGCCGCTCGGCTACAAGGCTTTTCTCGTCGGCGTGGACCGCGAAGCGTGCGCCCTCTACAAGCAGGCCCTCGACCAGTTCCTGCCGTCCGACTATTCCAGGGTGGTCTACACTGGCAACAACAACGACTCCGTCCTGCTCAAGAAATTCCACCTCGACCAGAATCAGGAACGGCAGATCCGCAAGAGTTTCGGCAAACTCGGAGAGCAACCGAAAATCCTCATCGTCACCGAGAAACTGCTTACCGGCTTCGATGCGCCGCTGCTCTACGCCATGTATCTCGACAAGCCGATGCGCGACCACACCCTCCTGCAGGCAATCGCGAGGGTGAACCGCCCCTACGAGAACGAGGCGCAGGAGATGGTGAAACCGCACGGTTTCGTGCTCGATTTTGTCGGTATTTTCGACAAGCTCGAAAGAGCGCTTGCCTTCGACAGCAAGGAGATCAACGCTGTCGTCAAGGATATCAAACTCCTTAAGTCGCTCTTCCGGAACAAGATGGAAACCATTGCGCCGGAATACCTTGGTCTGGTCGGGCAGAACTTCAACGACAGGGATATCGACAACCTCATCGAGCACTTCCGCGATCCGGAGCGTCGGAAAGCGTTGTTCAGGGAGTACAAGGAGATCGAGATGCTCTACGAGATCATCTCGCCGGACGAGTTCCTTCGTCCGTTTATCGACAGCTATACGACGCTTTCGGCGATCTACGATGTGGTACGCAAGGCCTACACGAAGCGCATCCAGGTTGATCGCGAGTTCCAGCGGAAGACCAGCCGGCTGGTACAGGAACACATCGGCAGTTACGGTATCGCGGAGGTGCAGCAGGTGGTCGCAATAGACTCGAACACCATTGCCGTCATCAATGCCCGGTCTGGAGGCAAAACGACAAAGGTGATCAATCTCATCAAGAGCATCGAGAAGATCGCGGAGGATGAGAGTGACGATCCGTTCCTTATCGCCATGGCCGAACGGGCGCAGGCCGTGAAGGAGAGCTTCGAGAGCCGCCAGACGACGACCGCCGAAGCGCTGGAAAAGCTGATGCAGGAAATCGAAACCGACGAAGCGCGTAAAAAAGAGCAGGCAGAAAGGGGATTCGACGGACTGACCTTTTTTGTCTACCGGACCCTGCTCGACGAAAAGATTGAACATGCCGAAGAGGTCAGCCGGCAGATCAGGGAGGCGTTCGTGGAGTTTCCGAATTGGAAAAAGAGCGACAGGGAAATGCGCGAGCTTCGCAAAAAGGTCACCTTTGCTATTTACGCCCAATCGGACGATCTCGACCGGGTAACGGGCATCGTGGACAACCTGTTCCGCCTGCTTGAAAAGGCAAACCGGATCTGAACCATGACTGCACCCGCCAGCACAAAGATCCGGTTCAAAGAGCGCGTCCGCCAGTGGGCCCGGAAGCTCGATGTCCGGATAGTCTGGCTCGGCGTCCGCCCCATGCGGAACAAGTGGGCATCCTGCTCCACGGAGGGGCACCTCAATTTCAACGCCGAGTTGCTCGACATGGAGGAACGGGTCTGGGATTACGTGATCGTCCACGAACTGCTGCACTTCTTCGTGCCGAACCATGGCAAGCTCTGGAAGAGTCTGATGCGAGCCTATCTGGGAGAGTATGAGACCTGCGAAGCAGAGTTGAAACAAATCGTCCAGAACAAAATGCCACTGTAGCAGAAGCACAGACGCTCTCCGTCCACCCGACTGGCTTGATGGCCTGACACCGACAGAATTTGCCGTTCAGAGGCAGGAATCTTTTCTGAATCCAAGTAAGAAATCTTTGTAGGGCTGATTCCGAGACGCTTTATCAGTTTAAGCGGGAAGGATAAAAGCGCTGGATTAGCGTGCTATTTATCCCATTTTGAGTACAGAATCTTAATCGCATATTAGGGGTTTTTAAAATAATTCAGAAACAAAGTTAAATCTTTGATTGTATCAAACACACTTACCTTAAAGCTTTCCTTTTGCTGAATAACCTCATCTGCCTTCCACCATTTTCCAACACGAAAAACACTACGTCCAATTGCTGATAAATTAGAGCCTTTTTCTAACATTTTTTCCGCAAACACTTTCTCTGAATTACTGTAGATCTCCTTATATCTATTAATTTCATCTATCAATTCCCGTTCATTTCTTTCTTCAAATTCCTCAAACCATTTCACTACACCCATGCAATCAAAATATTTATCGATTCTCCATTTCTTTCTCAAAAGCCAAAAATTATTATTTCTATTTTGAGGAGTAATTGGAATTTTCGAGTATAACCTTATTTCTAATCCAAGATTTCTCGATTCTTCTATTCTTTTTTTGAAATCCTCGGAATTTTTTAATGCATTTAAAACCAATGAAAAGCTTTTTTTCAGTTCAGCGTTCAAATGTACTGAGCATTCGCTTAACCTGTTACTCCCTGTTTCGTTGACTTCAGATAGAGTGATATTGATATGCGGTATCTGAGTACTCCCCTCAGCTCTTGCGCCAAAATAAAATGCCATCCATGGCACATCAAGCCTGTTTGAATGGGTTCTATCAGATAATTTTGTTTCTAAAAACGAATTCGGAAACAATTCATCAATTCGATTTACAATATAATCCTTGATTTGGTACAATTTACCAATTGCATTAATTCTCAACTCCGGGTTCATTTCATCGTTGGCCTTTATAATATCCTGAAAATCGCTGGACTCAAAACCAACAAAGCGCTCATATAATGTATACTTGTCTCGCTTTTTATCTATTTCACTATACTTTTTATCAATACCGAGTAATTCCTCAACTGAGTAGCATTGAACTTTGACACCTCTTGATTCATTCAGCTCAAGCATTTCTGATGAGACCGCATTAGCAATTAATACCCCCCTTGCTTTGACGTCCGGCCTCATTTTTCTGTAATTTGGCAAATATCTTTTATATAATTTATCGGCGTGCTCTTTATTGATTTTTCCTATTTGAACTTCTACCAAGACATGCATATTATTTGATTGATCAACGAAAATAAAATCAACACGACTTCCGGTGCTAATCCAAAATTCTTTTTGATACAAAACTATATCATTACAAAAAAAGAAATCAGGATAATCTCTGATTAAGGATTGCATGATCTTTTCGCTGAATTCCATACTTTTTATATCTTGACAATAATTAGGAGTGACAGATGGCGGAACGCTCGCCACTACATAGTCTTTTGTGAAAGAATCATAAGCGCTCAGCAACAAGTCTTTCCGTAATTTGTTTTGATCTGAGATTCAGGATTATAGCACTTCTTTCTTGATTTACCGCTGGATCCGTTTATGCTTTAGCTTGATTACCTCGGAATCAATTATTGAGGTGAGCTTAGAGAGCGTCTGCCATTTCATACAAATCGCGGGGTTGCACTCGGGCGTTACCGATATGTCATCCCTACGGGATTTGAAGAAAGACAGAAAATGCGAGATGCTGCAAACCCATCGTTAGCTCTGGATGGGAGGACAGCACGCTCACAACCACATAAACTTCAGGAGCAATTGAAAACGGAAGTGGAATGAATGGTATTGATAGGTCATTACCCATACCAGTCTACTGTCCCGCGAAGAATCCGAAACGCTTTTTATCCCTGCCCTTGATTTTAGGAGACCGGACGATGGCGGCCCTCTTGATCAGGAGAGTTCCTGCGTCAAACCGATTTTTTCCAACGCCTTGTTAGCCCACGGAGTGAAGGCAGATCACAATCGAATACCTTATTTTGGATATAGTATATTTTAGTGAACAGTTTGTGTTAATTGTTATATTAGTCATGGACATAACGTTTGGCGACAAAGACCTGAAAAAGTACGCAAACAATGATCGTTTAGCTGTTCGCAAACTTGGCCCGAAAAGGGCTCAGGTCTTCAAGCAGCGACTTGACGATCTCAGAGCTGCCGATACGCTCGAAGATGTCCGCCACCTTCCCGGACGTTACCATGAGTTGACAGAAAACCGTAAAGGTCAATGGTCATGCGACCTCGATCACCCATACCGGCTGATTTTAACGCCTCATGAAGATCCGATTCCCTCGAATGCAGCTGGTCAGTATATCTGGTTTGAAATCAAGGGCGTGGAAGTAATTGCAATTGTGAATTATCACAAAAAGAGATGACACGATGACGAGACGAAATGAATATACCCCTCAGACGGTATCCCATCCCGGCTTGACGTTAAGGGAAAAGCTTGGGGAACTGGGAATGAGCCAGAAGGAGTTCGCGGTGCGTACCGGCAAGCCGGAACAGACGATTGTCAAGGTGATCAATGGAGAGAGCGCCCTGACTCCCGATATGGCGGTGCAGTTCGAGTCCGTTCTGCATATTCCTGCAAATTTCTGGCTGAAACGCCAGCAACAATACGACGAGGCCATTGCCCGAACGAAACGAAGCGAACTGCTGGCCAATGCATCCGGGTGGGCTAAACAGTTTCCTGTCAAAAAGATGATCTCGTTCGGGTGGTTGCCAAAACAACAGGATCCGGACGAGCTGGGCCGATTGTTGCTGGATTTCTTCTCGATGTCAAGCCCTGCAGCATGGGAGGAGTATTATCTTTCCCGAAAACTGAAAGTAAGCTTTCGGATTTCTTTGGCCCATTTCGGTGAACCGTATGCGATTTCGGCCTGGCTTCGACAAGGCGAACTGGATGCGATGAAACTCGATGCCGCCCCCTATGACAAAAAGAAGTTCGCAGCGGCTCTTCCTGAAATCAAGCAGGTGATGGCAGACCATCCTGACGATTTTTTCCCGCAACTGCGTGATATTTGCCGCGAAGCCGGAGTCAAGGTCGTCCATACCCCATGTCTGCCGAAAGCTCCGATTCATGGATCGACACGATGGCTGTATGACGATACCCCATTGATCCAGCTTTCTGCACGGTACAACCAGAATGACCGGTTCTGGTTCACCTTTTTTCATGAGGCCGGCCATATCCTCCTGCACGGCAAGAAGCATATCTCCATCGAAAGTGCTCAGGATAAAATCGAAGGGGATTCAAAGGAACTTGAGGCCGATGATTTTGCCGTCAAATGGACGTTTTCGGAAGAAGAGGAGGCTGCGGTTTTAGCGAATGGATCGTTCAAAGAGCAGAATATCATCGAGTTTGCCCGAAAATTCGGCACCCATCCTGCCATGATCATCGGCCGATTCCATCATAAAAAAATCCTGCCGTTCAGCGTTGGCCGTAAGTTCATCAGACCAATTCATCTGGATGGTTAAAAGGATTGACCCGGATCGATGAAAATCACGCTATACCAGACAGAGACCTTAGCAACGCGGGCATTTGAGAGGAACCCGGCAAGCAGATGAGATACAAAACCCCATCAGACAACCACGTCATATATATTGTCAATTGAATCGCGGATTTGTATAAAACCGCACCTGCTAAAGGAATCAGAACTCAACCATTTCTACAGGCGTATTTCGGAAAGGAAATGACTATCAGCGGAATCTATGGTCTTTTTTCTTTGCTGTGCCAGACACGGATAATAACAACAGTATCGTGTCTGTCCCACATATAACGAAGCACAAAAGCACCGGCCCCAAAAGAGATAACCAGTTCGCGCCTGCCGGTGTCATCGTCCATGGGACGCCCAACGTCCGGGATCGATTTCAGTAAACCTGCACCGTCCAGAATGGCTCTTGCCGCTCGTGCTGCCGCATCGGGGCTTTTTTCGTAGAGGAAAGCATGAAGCCGCCCGACATCGGCCAATGCGTCCGGAAGCCACATTATCCGGGGCAAGCCGTCACCTTCCCTTGCGCCAGATTTTCAAGCCACTCC
>NZ_JAIOZR010000029.1 GCF_021740465.1 Chlorobium sp.
AACCCCCTCGAAAAGCCTGTTGATCAGGGCTTTTCGAGGGGGTTTGCCGTTACAGGGCTGCCAGGAAACTTTCCAGGCGGCTCTTTATTTTTTCAGCCGAATCGAGTTGGAGGCACTCCAGGGCAAGGGCTTCCGTTTCAGCAAGGGTAATGGTGGCCACCATTTTTTTCAGTTTTGCGATATCTGCACTCACCACACTGAATTTTCTCAGGCCGCATCCGATGAGGAAGGGCAGCGTGAGTCTGTCGGAAGCCATGTCGCCGCAAATGGATGCGGGGCAACGGTTTTTTTGTGCAGTGGAAATGACCCGGTAGAGCTGCCGGATAATAGCCGGATGAAACTTGTCGAACAGATCCTGAACAATGACGTTGTTTCTGTCCACGGCAATAGTGTATTGGGTCAGGTCGTTGGTTCCGATGCTTACGAAATCGACGCACCGGGTAATCTCTTCGATAATCTCCACGGCGGCCGGGACCTCGATCATCGCCCCGATAAAGGGTTTTTCACAGGTTGAACCGGTTTCCTCAACTATTTGGGCAGAGAGATTTTCAAGTGTGGCTTTGATGAAACGGATCTGGTCTATGGAGGTGATCATCGGCAACAGGATGTGGATATTGCCGTGCATGTTTGCCCGCAGCACCGCACTGAGCTGGTTTTCAAGAATCTCAGGAACGTCGATGAGAATTCTGATGCCCCGCCACCCGAGATTGGGATTGGGTTCCCTGACCGGAGAATAGAGGAGCTTGTCGCCTCCGATATCGAAAAGCCGTATTACCAGCGGCATCGGTGCAATCGTTTCGGCCATATCCCGATAGTAGTTCAGCTGTTCCGATTCCCTCGGTACCTTGGTTCCGTCGATAAACAGGTTTTCGGTTCTGAAAAGGCCTACCCCTTCAGATCCCGCAGTCTTGATTCCCGCCAGCTCTTCCTTGAAATCGATGTTCGAGTAAAACGATATTCTGACACCGCACCGGGTGTATGCGGGCTGATCGGCGGTCAGCGAGGCATCGGCTTCACTCTGCAGTTCCTCGTCACGTTTTCTGTTATAGCGGTCAATGGTTTTTTCCGACGGGTTGATCACAACGGTGCCGGTTGTGCCGTCGATGATGATCTGCTTACCCGATTCCACCGTCTGTGAAAAATTGCCGAGCCCCACAACCATAGGTATGTTGAGTGATTTGCAGATCAGCGAAATGTGAGAGGTCTGGCCACCTGTATCGGTGACAAATCCTTTAACATTGCTGCGGCTCAGAAGAATGACGTCGGCAGGGGAGAGATGTTCGGAAATGACGATGGTGCCTTCAGGTATCCACGAGTGCAGTTTTCTGATGTGCAGGTTCCGGATAATCCGCTCCTTGATATCCCTGAAATCGCAGGCGCGTTCCTGAAAGAACTGGTCGTCGGAATTTCTGAACTGTTCGAGGTACCGGCCGAACTCTTCGTCGATAACCAGAGCGGCCGTTTTCTGTTCTTCCCGGATTCGCGCGGTGATGGATTCGGTCAGCACCGGATCGTGCAGCAGCATGATCTGGGCTTCGAAAAGGTTTGCATATCCCTTGCCGAGTTTTCGTGTCGTGACGCGTTCGATTTTTTTCAGCTCTTTTTCCGAGCGGTGCAGTGCGGTGACAAACCGTTCTATTTCGCCCTCTATCTCTTCAGGTTCGAGTGTTTTGGCCTCATGTTCGTACTGCTCTTTTTCAAATGCATAGGAGGTGCCGATGGCTATGCCTCGAGAGGCCCCTATGCCGCGGTAGGAATCCTCGCCAAGGGGGGCCGCCGCCGGTGCTGCGGAATTTTTCTTCTTGCCCTTGCCCTTTCCGGAGGAGGGTTCAGGCTGTGTTGTGGTTTTCTCGCTCATACGCTATGCTTAAAAGGGTGCGTCGTCCTGATTGATAAAGGAGGCCGAAGGGATATTGCGTGATTCCGGAGGTTCCGGCATCGCATGCGGTGCCTCTTCTTGGAACCCTTCATCCTGTCCGCCTGAAATATAGACATTAGCGGTCGACTGAAACCGTCCGTAATTTTTCATGAACAGCAGGCGGATATCCCCAATCGGTCCGTTTCGCTGTTTGCCGATGACAATCTCTACGATGTTTTTTGTGGACGAGCCATCCTCGAAGGTATCTTTTCCATACATTTCCGGGCGTGAAAGAAACATCACTACGTCAGCGTCCTGCTCTATCGAGCCTGATTCCCTGAGATCGCTCAGCTGCGGGCGTCTGTCGCCGGAACGCTGCTCGACGGAACGGTTCAGCTGGGCAAGGGCGATAATCGGAATGTTCAGCTCCTTGGCCAGTGCCTTGAGCGAGCGGGATATCTGTGCGATCTCCTGTTCCCGGTTTGATTTTCCGTCCCTGACGGGTGTGACCAGCTGCAGGTAATCCACCACAACCATGCCGATATTGTGTTCCTGTTTCATCCTGCGGGTTTTGGCCGACAGCTCCATGATGGAAATTCCCGGTGTATCGTCGATGAACAGTTTTGCATCGTTCAGCTTGTCCATGCTGTTGATGATCCTTGCCATCATTTCCGGGGTGATGCGGCCGGTTCGGACAAGCTGCGATTCCACATAGGCTTCTGCGCACATAAGCCTGATTGCAAGCTGTACTTCAGCCATTTCAAGGCTGAAAAACAGCACCGGAGTATTGAAATCCACCGAGGCGTTACGGGCAAGTGCGAGGGAGAATGCGGTTTTACCGGCTGACGGTCTTGCCGCGATGATAATCATATCCGAGGGCTGGAACCCGGCTGTAAGTTGATCGAGTTCGGAGTATCCCGAGCCGATGCCGGTAATGGAGGATTGTGAAGCTCTCAGGTTTTCAAGAATGCGGATGCCGTTCTTGACCAGCTCCTTGATAGGTGAGGCCTTCTTTTTGATGCCTGCCTGGGAGATATTGAAAAACTGCTGTGAAGCGTGCTCGACAAGATCGAAAATATCCATCGACGAGCTGTAGGCTGCCGACGATATCTTTGCCGATATGGAGATCATCCGCCGGTAAAGATATTTCTCCTTGGCAAGGCGGGCATAATATTCCACATTTGCTGCACTGATCACCTTTCCGGAAAGTTCGGCCAGATAGTGTCTTCCGCCTACGGGTTCAAGCTCGTTCATTTTCAGCAGCTCTTCACTGACCGTAATGAGGTCGATAGCCTGCCGTTTATGGTAGAGCTGCATCATGGCGGTGAAAATGATCTGATGCCGTCGTTCGTAGAAAACCTCGGCGCCGTTTTCACCGAAAATCTGAATGACCTGTTCTACAGGATCCTCTTCAAGAAGAAGGCAGGCCAGCACCTCCTGCTCGATTTCGGACGAGTAGGGCGGAATTCTGCTTTCCCTGCTGAAATCGATATCCTTGCTGAAATCGATGGCATCGGGTTTCGATTTGCCTGATGTTCGTGTCATGGTTGTGGTTCGCTCTTCTTTCCCTGAAGGGTATCGTAATGACGGCGCATAAGCTGGACGTCCTCCCAGCAACCTCTTTTCCAGTTCGGGTTTCTCAGCAGTGCTGCCGGATGGTAGGTAACCACGCAGTCGAACCTGTTCCAGCCGATGATCTTGCCTCTCATGGCGCCCATCGACAGATTGTTGTCGAGGAGCGTATTGGCGGCCACCCGCCCAAGCAGCAGCAGCATGCCTGGGTCGATCAGCTCAAGCTGGTTCTGCAGCCAGGGGCGGCAGGATGCGATCTCGTCCTGCAGCGGATTGCGATTCTGCGGAGGGCGGCATTTCAGAATGTTGCAGATGAAGACATCTTCGCGCCGGAAACCGACAGCGAGGAGAATTTTCTCGAGCAGTTGTCCGGAACGCCCTACAAAAGGTCGCCCCAAGGCATCTTCATCGGCTCCCGGCGCTTCACCGATAACGACAAGCCGGGCTTTAGGATTTCCCTCACCGAACACGAAATTGGTACGGGTGGCTGCCAGACGGCATTTCGTACAGGTTTTCGAGTTTTCGTAAAGCTCCTGCAAATCGCTGTACAAGGGTTTTTCTTTCCCTGCCGCCTCCGGCTGATGTTGGTTTTCGTCAAATAACAGGCCCTGCATAACTAACGTGCTGTTTCTTGTTTACCGTCCGGAATGCATCAGTTGTTCCATGCAATCGAGCAACTGCCTTGCGGCTTCTTTTTTTTGCATAAGGGGCAGGATGGTCTCCGAGTGGTTCCGGTCAATCAGGGTAAGCACATTGGTATCCACCTCGAATCCCGATGTTTTCCTGTCAAAGGTATTGAAAGCCACAAGATCGAGATTTTTTTCCTGCAGTTTTCTGTGTGCCTCTTCGAGTCCTTCACCGGTTTCAAGGGCAAAGCCTACAGCAAGCTGATCGGGCCGCTTCTGTTTTCCGAATTCCGCAAGAATATCCGGATTTCTTGTCAGTTTCAGCTGCAGATGCTGACTGTTTTTTTTCAGCTTGCCCTCATGCACCTGCTCCGGGCGGTAATCGGCTACAGCAGCCGCGGCGATGAAGACCGCACAGACGCCGTAAAGCGGTTTTGCCGCTTCATACATTTCACAAGCGTTTTCGACGTCAAGACGTTCCACGCCCGGAGGGGTTTCAAGATGGACAGGACCGGTTATAAGGGTTACCTCCGCGCCACGTTCTCTGGCGGCTTCGGCAAGGGCGAACCCCATTTTGCCCGACGAATAGTTCGATATGAAACGGACTCCATCAATCTTTTCCCTGGTCGGTCCGGCGGTGATGACTACATGGCGCCCCCGGAGCGGAGAGTCGGGGACGGCGTTCTGCAGTGCCATGCCGATGCGTTCGGCGATGACTCCGGGTTCCGGCATCCGTCCGGTTCCGCACTGTCCTGAGGCGAGATCTCCGTTTTCGGGTTCGATAACGGTACATCCCTGGGCGGCAAGCAGGGCGATATTGCGCTGAACTGAACCGGAGCGGTACATCTGGCCGTCCATTGCAGGAAAAATCAGCACAGGCTTTCCCGGGCGCAGCGTAATGAAACATGCCGAGAGCATGTCGTCGCACAAACCGGCAGCCAGCCTTGCGAGGGTGTTTGCTGTGGCGGGAGCTATGACCAGAGCGTCCGCCCACTCTCCAAGTGAAATATGCCGGGTGAAATCCGTTCCGGGAACGTCCGGAGGGGGAAACATTTCCCGGTATACCGGTTCTCCTGAAACGGTAGCCAGCGAAAGTTCGCTGACGAAGCGGCATCCTGATGCGGTAAGCGCTACCCGCACTTCCGCACCGGCCTTTTTGAGCAGACGCACGATCTGGGGCGTTTTATAGGCCGCAATGCCTCCGGAGATGCCGAGGATGATTTTTTTCCCTTTCAAAATCCTGCAGTGTTCGTTACAAAATGGTAAAGAATAATGTATAAAAATATAAGCACTTATTTCTTTTCGTCCGATGACGGGGCTATGCGTTTCCAGAACTGTTCCCAGGTGTGGAAGCGTTCACGGTAGGAGATGCTTGCTCCCCAGGTTTCGGATGGTTTCTGCAGGTTGGTATTCGATGCCTCGCCGGTAAGCTGACCATAGGAGCGGTAGGCTTCGAGATAGACTTTCGGCGTTACCCGGTACTCGATTTTCTGCGATGTGCCGTAATAGTTGAAAAGCGCCTTGTCCTTGATGTCAGGGCTGCTGCCGGTGCCGACAAAACGTACCTTGCCGTTGGTTCCGGGAATATTGACGGCAAAATAGAGGTCAAGTCCGCTGAGTTCTCCTTTCTTGTCGAGCCCGAGATTGACATTGAAACTCTCGATGCCGGCAATATTCTGGACGATCCGCGAAAGCTGTGAAGATACCAGCCCGGCCCCGGTCGAAAGGCCGGCACTCGATACCTCCAGGCTGCCGTACTGTCCGCTGCTGCCGGGAGGGGCATACCATTGTTTGGAAAGCAGCATGGAGAGCACATTGAGTTCCGCATTGGGATCAATCTGGCTGGGCTGACCGCCGATCATGCTCTGGGAAGCATAGGGTTGCATCTGCTCGTTCAGATAGTAGCCCATTCCGACCCTCGGCTCGTTGAGCGTTCCGGTTATGGCAAGCAGCAGGCGCACGTTATCCCTTTCACCGGTCTGGGAGCTTGTGACGCTGAGGTATTTGGTGCCGTAGAGGTTATCCATCCGGCCCTCGCGGATTTCAGCGTTGTTCCAGGTGATTTTCCCGCCGTCTTCCAGGTCGAAGTTCGTATTGGAAAAACGGTATTTTCCATCGGTAATGTTGACCGAACCGTACAGACGGTAGCGCTGGTTGCTTTTGTTGACGATCAGGTAAAGATTGCCGATAGATGCTTCGAGCTCCTCACCCCGGAGCCGGTCGAAAATTACCGTGTATTTCAGCGGTTCAATACTGCTGAGCTTCAGATCCCTGATCTGCAGGATATCGATCAGGGAGTAGTAAAACTCGGCAGGTTTTTTTTCAGAACCGTTCTGCCCGGAATTTTCCGTTTTTTCAGACGGATAACGGGGCACGAATTCGATGAATTTTTCCGCGCCTACATATTTTGCACTTTCATTGGCGCCTGTTCTGTAGAGCGAAAAATCGGCGTTGTCGATCCGCATTCCCCCCTCCACAACCGGGGCGGAAAGGTCGCCGTGAAGCCTGATATTGCGGGTTGTTCCTGTAACCGTACCGAAAGATGTTTCATCTTTGCGGTCTTTTTTGTTGTAAAGCAGGAGTTTCGAACAGCTGGCGCCGAGTTCGAGGGATCTGGGCTCGAGCTGTACAAGCCGGATCAAGCCGCTGATTCTGCCCGATCCCTGGTGCAAATCCCTCACGGCGATCTCCTTCAGCTCTACCTGACGCGGGTTGACCTCCACATCTCCGTTCAGGATATAGGTTACCTGTGTCGGTTCGACGGTTATACGGGTATCGCGCAGACGGGTGGTAAGATAAATATCCGGTTTCGGTGTTCGTCCCGAAATGGTGAGGGTTGTAGGGATAATACCCTCTGCGTTTTCAAAGAAAGGCAGAACATATTCGAGAAATCTGGCCGAAAGATTGTCGGAACGGAACGACGCGCTCACTGGTTGCTGGTCGGGAACCCGGACCTGAAAAGGAACGTAGCTCAGGAAGAGGGGCATGGATCCCTTGCCTTCAATGGCGTTCATCGCAAGGGATGAGGTTTCGCCTGACGGTGCCGCCGCGCTCCGGAAATCGAACCCGAGCCGGCTGCCGTTGTGGCGAGCGTTGAACTGCATGCTGCCGAACAGAAGTCCTTCATACCGGATACCCCTTCCGGCAAGGCTGAGCGTACTTGTCTTGGCTCCCGGAGAACCGTTTACGGTAAGCGTTCCGTTCACGACTCCGGCAATCGTTCCGGGAGAACCGGCTGAGCCGTTGCGGTTGAAGCCAGCCAGATCGATATTCGAGAAGGTACATTTGAAGGTTCCGGCTCTGTTGCTGCTCAACTGACCGTCGAGTACAACCCGCTGACTTCCTTTCGCAATGCTCAGGCTGTTGAAGGTTGCTGAAGCACTGCCCAGAGCGATACGGGAGTCTGCAGGTATCTGCCAGAGGCCTTCGCTGTTGCCCATCGAGAATTTGTTGAGCGTAATGTCATAGGTTTCCCCGCTGCGTCTGGCAGAGAGAGCGGAACTGATTTTCCATGCCTGTTCAGGAAGCTCTCCATCAAGGGTTGCCGAGAGCCGGGCTGGAGTGTATAACGCTTCGAACGCCAGATTACCCGATTTCACTCCGGTAATGGAGAGTTCAGCGACTTTGCCCTTCAATGCGGCTGTCGAAAGCCCTTTTCTGTTGTATTCCATTACCGTCGATGCCGCAAGATTGTTCAGTGCCGTACCGGAACCGCCGGAGAAAGAGATGATGTCGAACGATGAGGAGATCGTGCAAAGCCCTTTACGGTAAAGCAGTTCCCCCTCCGTGCTTCCCTGAAGCGCCATATTGCGTACCGGCAGCAGAACGATAAGCGGGGTTACATTCCTGACGGCGATACGGTAGGTGACCTTGAACGGGTTGTCGGGTTGGGGTACCGGAGGGCTTTCGATGGCCGGCAGGCCGGCAGGCCAGAGGCTCTGGGTTCTGATTTCACGGGTGATGCCGTATCCTGCAAGTTGCACTGCTCCCAGAAGCTGTTTAAGGGAGTAGTCGCCACTGAGCGAGGCATCGAGAAAGTCGCTTTTTACCGTTATCTGCGAGGATGCTTCCCGTTGGGCTATTGCCACGGCCAGTTCCGATTTGTCTCGGAGCCGGAACTCGTTGATCGAAGAGGGCTCAAAACGGATGGCGACTGCCGCGTTGAGCGACCGGGGATCGAATCCCTCGCCTTTCAGGGCAAAGGTTCCATTCAGATCGGTTACGAAATTACGGGAGTTGAGTGTTTTCGAGAGATCGATCTTTTTTATCCGGCCATCGGCTTTGTAGAGCGGGGTCGGATTGTTCAGGTCGATCTCACCCGAGGCGTCAAGGAATTCGGCGAGGTTCTGAAGCGAAATGCCGGTTTTGAGGACTTTCCTGTTGTAATCAACCGTCAGAGAGCCTTTTTGGATATCCTGCCGTTCCCAGAATGAGTCCTTGATGTCGGCTGACAGGGAGAGTCTCTCAAGGCTTTTCACGCCTTGGCTGACCCCTTCAAAAGCACCTGTCGCCCGTAGCAGGTTTTTGCCGCTTTTTCTGCCGGATGCCTCCAGAAAGCGGTAGGCTTCAACCTCGGCGAGTGTAAATGTGCCTTTCCATGAGAGTTGTTTTTCCATGGCGCCTTTCGATTCGGCCTCAAGCGATACCCTGCCGATTCCGGTGATCAGGTCAATCGAGGTTTCCGCCTGTTTTGGTGACCCCTCGGCTCTGCCGAGGAAGGTTACCGTTCCAAGTTGTTCGGCTGCTTTTTCGTACGGGGTTTCGGCAAACAGGGCTTTTAAAAAAACCGGTTCTATCGTTGAGCTGTCGCATACCACCCTGAAGGAGAGCGCATCCTTTTGGCGCAGGTGAAGCAGTTCGCCCTTGAGGGCAAGGCGGCTTTTTCCTCTGGTGATCCGTGAATCAAATACCTGCAGTGACCCGTCTGCTACTTTTGCGTTGCCTTTGAGATGGTAAAGCCCTTCAGGAAGCAAGAGGCCGGGGTAGAAGATTTTTATGTCGGCGGTATGCAGGTGCAGGGCATTGATATTGATGAACGAGCGGCTTGCCGTAAGTCTTTCGATAAACTGTTTCGTTCCGTCCGGTGCGAAAATATTGAAATCATCGATCGAAACCGAAAGTTCGGCACTGCTTCTGCCGCTTTCGGCTTTCAGGGCAAGCAGTTCCGAACGGCTTGTCGAGAAATGGAATTTTGCCGATCCCTCCCGCAGGCGGAACGCGTGCGAAGGCAGTGCAAAAGCGCCCTTTTCGAGGACTCCGCTGAACAGGTTTTCCTTCAGTCTGAACGAGGTGATTTTCAGATCGATGTCTTCCGCCCGGTAACGTTGAGGAGTTTTATCTGCGCTGTTTTTTATCCAGGAGAGACTTCCGTTTTCAACGGAAAGCTTTTTGCAGAAGAAGCTTTCCAGAGGCGCCCGGCTTGAATCGGGATTTCGGGAGGTGAAAATGACGTCGATATTTCGTTTACCGTCCTCCCGTTCGATAACCGTTGCCTGCAGGCTGTCGGCGCTGATTTTCCTGAACGACAGTCTTCTGATTTCCGGCTGCAGCAGCATGAGGAAATTAAAGCGCAACTTGATGTTTTTTGCCGAAAAAGCCGCTGATGACGATCCCGGTTCGTAGATTTCCGGTGCAACCAGGGTCACCCTGTTCGGAAAGTTCAGATGAACAGCCCGAAGTTCCAGGCGCCCGAAAAACTCCTTGTTGAAAAGGGCGATCATCTGTTGTTGTGCATACCGGTCGAGCATGCCGCTGTTGAGTACAACCGCAGCTATGAGCGACAGCACAAGAATGAATCCGGAGACTCCTGTCAGGAGTACGAGCGTATAGTGTTTAATCTTTTCCAAGGTCAGTCCTGCAGCAGTATCGTTGGAGAATGGTTTCTATGATACCGCTCGTCGATCGTTCCTCAAGAAGCGGCAGGGTTTGTACGCTGCCGCCGCTTTCAAGTACGGCTCTGGCCCCTGCAATCCTTTCGACAGGCCAGTCCGCCCCCTTGACCAGAATATCGGGAAGCAGCAGGCCGATAAGCGCTTCGGGGGTATCTTCGTCGAAGAACGTTACCGCATCCACGGCCTCCAGAGCACAGAGGAGGGTAGCTCGGTCGACTTCGCTGCAGACCGGCCGATGAGGCCCCTTGAGGCGTCTGACCGAGACATCGCTATTCAGGCCGATCACCAGAACATCGCCAAGTTTACGGGCAGCAGCAAGGTAGTGCACATGTCCAGCATGAAGAATATCGAAACAGCCGTTGGAGAAAACAACTTTTTTTCCTGCCGACTTCCAACTCCGCACCTGTTCGGCGGCTTCCTCCAGGCCAAGCAGTTTACGTTTCATAACAACAGAGGATGTGGTGTATTAGCTCAAATGGTATAAAATCAATTTCGGATATTTTTTTCAAATTATCGTATGGGCCGTAACGATTCATGGAAAGGGAGCAAACAACTTTTTCGATGAGGGCATGAATGCCGCCGGGCTTTATTTGTTCAGGCCCGAAAAGCTGTTTACTTTAAGGCACGTGTAACCATCCACTATAAAGAACTTGTCATGCGTTCAGCCCGATTCCGGAAGACTAATAATCCCGGCAATTCTGATTTGTTATCCGGAAACTGAAGCCCGTGTCTGGCAGCTCGGCACAAGAACCCATGACCCTAAACCTGCAGGATATGCGGATGGCCATGCATAAGAAAAGCAAAAAGAAAAATTCTTTTGCAGACAGAGTGTTCTGCCGGTGCTTTATGTTTGCCGGTATGCTGCTGCGCCGTCTCGGTCAGCCTCAAGCCGCACTGCTCGCCCGTTTTTGTGGCGATATGGTATACTCCTTTCTGAAGATCCGGAGAAACATGGTTGAGAGCAACCTTTCCGCAGCTTTTCCGGAAAAAAGTCAGGCTGAAATCAATCGTATCGCCAGGCAGGTCTACCGCAATCTTGCGGAAAACGCTGTAGAGGTACTTCGTCTTCCACTTGTCAGTAGCCCTGAAGATGCTGCACGACTGGTTGAAGTCGATGCTCGCGAGTTTCTTTCAAAGACACGCGATAGCAACAAAGGTGTGGTTTGTATTTCTGCGCATTTTGGTAATTGGGAACTGCTTGCAGTTTCCTTGGGGATTTTGATATCACCGTTGACGGTTGTTGTCAAGCGCCTGAAAAACAGCGAAATGGACCGTCAGATGAATCTTTTGCGCAGTATGAGGGGAAACACCGTGGTCTATAAACAGCAGGCCCTCCGAGAGGGACTCAGAACCCTGCGGAGCGGAGGCGTCATGAGTATTCTTGCTGATCAGTCCGATCCGAAGGGCGGTTTTTTTATGGTTTTTCTTGGCCGCAGAGCATCGGTCTTTCTCGGACCGGCTTTTCTTGCCCTGAAAACAGGAGTACCGCTTTTTGTTGTCATGTGTCGGAGAAACGGGGATGGTAGATATATTGTCGAGTTCGAAGAGATAGATTATTCCGATCTTGGCACTGCCAAGGCAGATGTTGAAGAGCTTGCCCGCCGCTACACCATGGCGATTGAACAGTACATCCGCAGATACCCCGAAGAGTGGTTCTGGTTGCATGACCGATGGAAGAGAACGGAAGAGAATAGTCGCGATTAAAGCGGCCTGCCCTTATAGCGCGCAGATAGCATTGATGCTGTAGGCTTATCCGACATGCGTTCAGCAATGCTGCCAGATCGTCAAGTCAATTAAAAATGCTGTTCGCAGGATATTCGTCCGGCTCCTGATGTTCATCATCATTCAATAAGGAGGAAGTTCTCAATTCCTTTGAGCGTTGCCACTTCTTTTTTTTCGATAATGCTTATATAATTTGATGAACAGACCTGCCGGGGTTCTGTAGATCGACCGAAGTTCCTCGTCACGTTGTTGTAAAGCCATGTTGAGCCATTCGATATGCTTTTGCTGTTCGCTCAATGCCGTACTGACGTGCGCATAAAACATGGTTACGAACTCTTCAGGAAATGATTTTCGGATAAGGTTTTCCTTGTCATGCAAAAAAAGCTGGTCTTTATTGTTTGTGGAATACCCTCCTGGCTGGTAGAGTGCGATAATCCTGTCAAGGTATTTCTTGCGGATATGGGGGTTTCCGAACCATCGCATGTTGAATTCCCAATCGGCAAGGACTTTATAGCGTACATTAAAGAGGCCAAGCCTGTCAAATACGGTTTTTCTGAAAAAAATCGACTGGTGACAGATGTTTTTTTCCATAAGCTTGAGGCAGGAAAATTCACCGTCATAAGCAAATCCTTCTTGACCCCACTGTACGTTACCATAGACAACGTCGCTGATTTCAGCTTCGCTGGATTTCAGTATGTCGGTAAATACACGGTTATCTAACAGAACATCGTCACTGCCAAGGAAGTAGAGCCAATCGCTATCGCTCAATCCTATTCCCTTGTTCATGGCATCGTAAATGCCGTTATCTTTCTCCGTTATAAAACGGATATGAGGATGTTGAGCTGCATGTTTTTCAATGATATCAAGCGTTTGGTCTGTCGATGAGCCATCAATAATAAGGTGCTCCTTGTTTGTATAAGATTGACTGGCTACGCTCAGGATGCACTTTCTTATATATTTCTCGGCGTTATAAGTGGGGGTGATTATTGATAGTTTCTGTTCGCTCATGGTTCATGATATTCATTTTTCATATTCAAGTTCTGCATCTATCATTTTCTGTATCACATCCTCCATACGCGTTTCGGCTTTCCAACCGTTGATTTTGTTGGCTTTACGGGAATCTCCGCACCCGAAAGGGAGGTCGGTTGGTCGAAATATTGACTGGTCGATATCGGTATGCTCCCGCCAGTCGAGCCCAAAATAACGAAATGCGCAATCTGCAAAATCGCCAAGCGAATGGTTTATTCCTGTTGCAATTACGAGATCCTCAGCCCGATCACCCTGCAGCATGCGCCACATTGCATCGACATATTCCGGAGCCCATCCCCAATCGCGACTGATTGAGGTATTTCCCAAGCGCAGTCTTTCTTTGCTTCCTTTGCCGATACGGCAGGCTGCTGCAACAATCTTTCTCGTCACGAATCGCTCGGGACGCAAGGGCGATTCATGGTTAAATAAAATCCCGGTACAGGCATATAAGCCATAAGCTTCCCGATAGTTGGCGACCTGCCAGTAGGCTGCCGATTTTGCTACTGCATAAGGACTTCGAGGACGAAATGGCGTATTTTCATTGGCAGCAACACCTAACGTATCGCCAAAGCACTCTCCGGATCCCGCGTTATAAAAGCGAATCGGACGGTCAAGAAAGCGGATAGCCTCCATCATGTTGATCGTTGCCGACATAATGCTTTCGAGCGTTTCTACCGGTTGCTCAAACGAAAGCCCAACGGAGCTTTGACCTGCCAGATTATAGATTTCATCAGGCTGCGTCCTGTGCATCACCTGAAGTACACTTCTAAAATCATTTAGAGCCATGGACTCAAGCCATACTTTTTCTCGGATGCCCAGACGTGTAAGATTCTTGAAATCGCTGATCTGGGCATCTCGTGAAGTACCAATTACTTCGTACCCTTTGTCAAGGAGAAGTTTTGCCAGATATGCCCCATCTTGTCCAGATATGCCGCAGACAAGTGCTTTCATAGGTTTATGCAATTTATGTTAGGTATTATTCATGATAGTCATAGGTATTGTATTCATGTTTTTTTAAGCAGTTCATACCACTCCGCAGATTTCAGGTTTTCACGTATCATCTCCGAAATCAGTTCGTTGAAACTGGTTTTCGGTGTCCATTCGAATTTTACTTTTGCCTTGGTCGAATCGCCAAGCAGCGTTTCCACTTCAGCTGGCCTGAAGTATCGAGGATCGATCTGCACAATGCATTTCCCCTGGGCTTCGTGCCCTTTTTCTTCCACGCCACTCCCATTCCTGGCTATCGAAAAGCCGATTTCGTTTTGCGGCGGCAAGTACAAAGTCCCGAACGCTGGACTGCTGGGCGGTGGCGATCACGAATTCTTCGGGTTTTTTCTGCTACAGCATTAGCCACTGTATTTCCACATATTCTTCGGCATGGCCCCAGTCACGTCTTGAATCGAGATTTCCAGGATAAAGGTAATCCTGAAGGCCGAGTTTGATCCGTGCCAATGCGCGGGTGATTTTACGGGTGACGAAGGTCTCACCGCGTATGGGGCTTTCGTACTTGAACAGGAGCCGTTACAGGCGTACATGCCATACGATTCTCGGTAATTCACCGCTGTCCAGTAGGCATAGAGCTTTGCAATCGCATAGGGGCTGTGGAGATAAAAGGGGGTGGTTTCCTGCTGAGATACTTCCCGCAACAGTCCGTAGCGTCTCGACGCATTTTCCTGATAAAAATGTGTTTTTTTGCAAGGTCAAGAATCCTGATTACCTCCAGAATTCGTAAAGTTCCAAGAGCATCCGAGTTGGCAGTATATTCAGGTCCCTCAAACGAAACCGCCACATTGTTCTGTGCCCCAAGATTGTAAATTTCATCCGGCTGTACCTGCTGGATAATACGGATCAGATTCGATGAATCCGTAAGGTACTCGTGATGCAGAACGAATTGCCTGTGGGTAGTATGGGGGTACTGATAGAGATGATCGATTCGGTCGGTGTTGAATAACGAACGACGGCGCTTGATGCCGTGAACTTCATAGCCTTTTTCAAGTATTAGTTCCGCCAGGCAGGCTCCGTCCTGCCCGGTTACGCCGGTGATCAATGCTTTTTTCATTCGATGGCTTTTCGTTTTGGTGATGCGAAAGCCTCATTGTAGAGTTGTAGCAGGGCGGTAGCACTCTGTTCCCAGTTGAATTTTTTAGCCCGATTTCGAGCACTCTTACTCATTTCGTTGCGCAGTTTCCAGTTTCCGCCGATACACAAAAGAGCTTCTACCCAGCTCTCATAATCTTTCGGGTCCAGCAGCAGTGCCGCATCTCCAGCTACCTCAGGGATCGAGGTCGTTTTTGATGTTATCGTCGGGGCACCGAACTGCATGCCTTCGAGTACAGGGAGACCGAACCCTTCGAAAAGCGAAGGATAAAGGTTTGCGTAACAGTTCCGGTAAAGCCAGATCAGTTCATCGTCCGAAACATACCCGGCCATGATGATGCTATCAGCTATTCCCAGCTTTCGAAGATGATTGAGAAACCCGTCCATCAGCCACCCTTTCCCGCCGGCCAGTACAAGAGGCATCGGGTACTTTACCCTCTGCGCGTAGCCGGCGTAAGCCTCGGCAAGATGGTACTGGTTTTTCCTCGGTTCGATTGTTCCCACGTTCAGCCAGAATTCTCCGGTCGGAATTTTTTCGAGCGCTTCGGGACGTTTTCCTTTCCGGAAAGAGTCCGAAAAACGCGAGCAGGGATAGATAACCCTGATACGGTCTTCAGGAAAATGCGGAAAGACCTCAAGATAGTGCGCTCTGGAAGCTTTCGATATGGCTACAACCCAGTCAGCCACTATAGATGAGCGGAAAACGCCTTCGAAACAGTTTACCCGATTGGTTTCCGTGGTCCACTCCGGATTGACGGCAAAAGCCATATCGTAAAAGGTGTAGATTAGACGGCTCGACTGAAGCTGAGTCGGGCACCAGAAATTGTTCGAATGGATGATATCCGAATTTCCGAGAGCCGCTTCAACATTCGGCTGTTTCCAGAAGTGTCCTGCCTCCTCATGCGAATGGTGTCTTGGGCCGTAATGGGAATGGCGGTTTTTATAAGGATTATGCACAGGCATATTCGTGTCGAACCAGAAATCGCCAAAACTCGGCAGTAGAGAAAAATGGTTGCCGGAAGAAAGTTCCAGGACTGCCTCTATCATTGCATGGGCAAAATAGCCACAACCCGCCTTTCCCGATCCCGTTTGCGAAATGTCGAAAGCTATATGCACAATGTCTTAAGGTTTGTCAATGTAAAAAATCACTCGGTCGTAGTAATTGATTTGAGCAAGCATATCGGTTATTCGTAAACGACAATGGCTGTCTCCTGTTCTGAACGTGTTCCACTCTTTCATCGAAAAGGTTTGTAAGCTGGAAGGGTGGGGCATCGGGACGATCTTTGTGCCTTGGGCGAAGCCAGCATCATAAGTGATCCTGTCAATTTTTTCGAGTACGACATCCCGTTCTATCCAGGTCGGGTCGTGTATTTTCTGCACTGCAACAAATGCAATTGTTTCCGGTGATGTGCTGTGTCGGGCACCCGGTTCCACGAATATGGCTCGTCCACCCTTACGGAGAATTCGATGAAATTCGGAGAACACTTTCGGGTAATCATGCATGTGATGCAGCGTATCATAACAGAGGAGATGACCGAAAACATTGTTTTCAAAGGGCATACCATGACCGTCTCCATGCGCAAAACTCATCAGGCTGCCATCGATTCTGGAATCTGAATGTGCTCGGTTTTCAAGGCAGGCTTGTAAATCGCCATGGATATCGAACGCAACAACCTGAAATCCCATTCGTGCACAGAATTCCGAAACCCAGCCGGTTCCTGATCCGAAATCGAGCATAGGAAATTCCAGTGACTCCGGGTTAAACAGGGCAGCCATGATGGAAAAATCAAACAACAGCCGAGGAACCGATCTTCCTGCAGTGAACGGTTCGGTCAACGTGGGCGATATTTCCGGAACATCATTTGAGGATAGTATTCTAACTGCGATATCTTTTGTATGCGCAACAGGTGTTATCATTGACCGATGTTGGGATTTTTTTTGCTACTGCGGTGTTTTCTTGTATTGCTAATGGGATATATATTTTAGACCCCTGAATGATGAATCGTAAGCAGGTCACACTGTGTCGTTGCATTCTGATCTCGGGATGATCTTTCTCAGCCAGGGAAGGTTTTTCAGATAAAGATTTTGCAATTGCATTTTTTTTAACCATCGTATTCAGTCTTCATTTGACCAATGATTTTGAAGAGATTTTCATTCTCTTGCTGGAAAGCTCGTTCGGCTTTTTCACCTTTTGAGAAAATGTCGTTAACCTTGTCCAGAAACTTCCGTTTCCCTTGGGTAATCTGGCTCGGATGTGACTCATGTTTCTGAACGAGTTTTGTCAAGGTAAGTCGTTCACTGAGGGCTTCAAGGGCCGCCTTGGTTTTGAATTCGGAAGTGACTTTGCAACGAGCCTGTTTCATAGTGACTGCTGGATTTATGGAGTTTAAAACAATTTAACCAGTTGTCCTGTTTTTGGGGAGTATTTCAAGGGGAACAGTACCCAAAATATTCTTATTATTCAATTTATTATTACCGTTATGTTATAGATAGTTATATTAAAAAATGCATGTGCCCCATCTCAATTTTGAGATTAGATAACGCAATTCAAACTCCGCTTTCGACGTTGCGAGTCCGCCTAAACGATTATGCATCGAGACATGCGCATAGTTTTTTAGCCATCGCTTGGGTGCAATACCAAAGCTTTTTTTAAACATATCGTTGATTTCAGCATGTACCCTTACTTTTTCTCCCAATGTTTTATTGTTGGCATACATTCTTGATCCGGCGAGTTTTTCCTCTAAGTATGCAAACCTTACGCCGGCATGGCCGAGGCGCAACCAGTATTCATAGTCCATACAGTAATTCAGTGATTCGTCAAGTAAACCATGCTGATCGACTATCCGCCGCCTGAAAAAGAGAGCTGGTTGGCAGATAATGCAGGTTTGACGCAGACGATCAAAATCCCAAGGCTCGGTGGGGTATGCTTCAAATGGGCAGTCATGCATATCAATGTGGTCGGCCTGACCATAAATGACGTCAATATCAGGGTTTTCTTTAAAAAAGGTAACAACACGCAGTATTGCATCAGGGTAATAAATGTCGTCGGAGTTTATCCATCCGATTATTTCACCATCAGTTGCAAGAATGCCTTTATTCACCGCATGGGTCTGACCCCGATCTTTTTCTGATATCCATCGCACACAACAGTTGTAGTGTTCCAGGATATCAACAGTCTTGTCGGTACTGCCTCCGTCAAAAACAACATGTTCTAAATCTGGCCAGTTCTGGTTCGCTACACTCAGCAGCGTGCGTTCTATGAATTGGTCTTGGTTGAATGATGGTGTGATGATGCTGACTTTCATTATTGTTGGGGCGACGATATCAAAGTTATGCTTATGTCTTCATGTTTTTTACTATAGATTTTTCAGAACTCATACCATTGTGGCATTATGCCATTTACTACGGTTTTTTCCTCTTGTTGATTGCCATTGCATTTTCAAACAGTTCCCAATACTCATTCCCCATCATTTTTGTGTCGGAGAATTCTGCGGCCCGGATTTTTCCGGCAGCGATGAGCCGTTTGCGGAGTTCAAGGTTATCAATCAGGTTTACCATGGATTGAGAAATTTGTTCCGGAACTCCAGGATCAAATAACAATGCGGCATTACCTGAAATTTCCGGGAGTGATCGCGTGTTGCTGCAGGCAACCGGAATGCCGGCTGCCATTGCCTCAATGACAGGCAGTCCGAATCCTTCATAAAGTGACGGGAATACCATTCCTGCAGCATGGCTTAATAAGGAAGAAAGTTCATCGGTTGGGAGGTAGCCGGGAAAAATAACTCGGTTTTCAAGCCCTAAAACTGATGCTGCACGAATCAGCCATTGCTGGCGTTCTCCCGGTGCACCGGTACAGACCAGCTTGATGTCTTGAGGTAGGCCCTGCCGGGTTGATATGGCGAAAGCCGTCAAGAGTATTTCATGGTTTTTGTGTTTCCAGAAATTGGCAGGATATATGAAATACAGATTTGATGTGAGCCCGAAGTGATTAAGAAGCTTGTCTGGATTTTCTGTTTTACTGGTGATACGTTGAGCCATTTGCAGGTAAATAGTTCGAATTCTGTCTGGCTCTATATTTCCATGCTGAATGGCTGATTTTCGGGAATAGTCGGAAATGGCAGTGAGCATGGTTGCCCGGCTACAGGCCTCCAAGAATGTTTTGTTCCTTAGCGCTACATCTTCAGGGGTGAAAAACTCCGGATAGGTTTTGTATTGCAAATCATAAATGGTGCTGACGACTGGAATTTCAGGTTCGTAATAGGTCGGGGCAGTAAACGGACAGAAAAGCAGATCAACAGCCATCTCTTTCAGGAGCTTGCGTGTTTTGATTGGGTGCTTTCCCATTCTTTTCATGATGCTTTTTTTTAGCCGTATGGCAGTGCGATGTATATTTCGGGATACCAACGGCAGGATATTTGCGCCGGCATGCAGCTGGTTCGATTTTGTGGGACTTGCACTTGTTGTTCGAACCATTACCCTGCGCATGTTTGCGCAATCCAGAGCCGAGAGCTCTTCATGCGAGGCTTCTTGAGTCAGCAGGATAAAATCGGTCTTGGGTTTCATCTCTGCAAGTATGCGCAGGAGCTCAAGAACAAACAGCTTGGCACCGCCGTTTTCTCCATCGGGAAGAACAGGGGTTAAATCCACTGCGATGGTATGGAGTGTGTTACTCATGATTACCGTCAATTTGATGGGTCAAATTGCTTATTTCAGTCCAGTTGCTGAGTTTTTGCAGAATTCTGAAGCTTCGATGCGAGTATAGTTTGCGTATATTCGTCGTTAGTGAAGCAATTCGTTTGTGCATTGCGGCGCGCTCTTGTTCCGACTCGTGAACCATTTTAGTCAGCGTTTGAATCTGTTCCCAGCGTGCCGCACGGTCTTGCTCTGATTCCAATTCCCTGTTTCTGATGTCAAGCAGGGCTTGTACAAATCGCCCCTGCGGCATTGCAAGCAAGCAGGCCTCAATCTCATCAGGGTTATTTGTTATAAAAGGCGTTCGACTTACGGCAAAAAACATATCGTAGTGAGCGAAAATTGCAGGCTCAAAATTGATATGGCTAATTCCAAGTTGTCGGAAAAGCATCGTCACAGTCCGTTCGCTGAAGAGAAAAAGATGCTCCTCTGTTTTAAGTTGATCAAGAAATACATGTTTGGATTGAACCAAATCGGCATGGAGCATATTCTCCCTGAACTGCGGGGTCTGAATAAGCAAAATCCCATTGGGTTTAAGCAACCTTATGCAGTGACGCATGGTTATTTCCGGATCGGGAAGATGCTCCAGAACATCCATCATAACAATGGCATCAAGGCTTCCGGCAGGAATGTCAAGAGACTCAACTACTCCAGTTTGAATCTGAATACCAAAAGTTTTTTTCCCGTATTCAACTACCCAGGGGCTCATTTCAACCCCTGAAGCTACAAATCCCAAAAGATTCATCAACGCCACAAAGCTACCGTGAGCGCAACCTATTTCAAGAACTGAGGTCTGCGGCAAACAGTACTTCAGCAGAGTTTTGAGCCAATGCAGATTTCGCTCTGTGAGGTCATTTCGCGAACGGGTGTAAATATCTGGAAAGCCAAGCTCCTTTTTCTGATGATCAAGCCAGTATTTTTTTCCATAGAAGTCGATATCGTCATTACTGACGGCTACTTGATCAGCCGGGAGCGGATTGCATGAAACCAGTGTTCCGCATGCTGAATATTTAGCGTAATCCTTGCTGAACTGTTCAAATCGGGGATTTTTACACCAGCAGGCGGGGGGGGGCATTAATTTTTTCCTTTTAAGCTAAATTGGCGTCTTGGCAAGAGAATAAACAAAGAAGCCGGTTATGAAAAAAAGATATTGTAAAGCCTACTTGATTAATGGATTCTGATTTGGGTGAGGGGAATTGCGTTTTCTATATACAATTATATATGCGACTTATTGTGTGTATATAACACTGAATATGGCTTTTTATGCTGGCTTTTCAAAGCGGAAATTATAGCACTTCATTATTTAATGTATTTGTTCACGATATTGTAATAAGAGAGGCTGAAAATGCAGGTTATAAAGACGTTATGCTTTTTGAACAAACGCCGACCAATCGCTGATTCTCTTTATGAAGTGGTGTACACATATATGGTAATGTCATACCGCCGTTCGGGGCGGTACAGCAAGATCAATCAGGCACCGACAGCTCTGGAGCGTATAGTCTGCTCCGGAATCGATATGCACTATAGTCCGAAATCCGGTGTGCAGTTTACTTCCAAATATTCAGAAACAGTTTTATGAATGACGCTAGGTTGGCAATGAAGCTCTATTCTGATCCTTGAATTTTCATCAAGGTATTACATGAATGGGGGAGCATGCCTGTAATTGCTTGTAAAGTTGGAAGCCTGCTGGAGATGTTTCGTGGTACAGGCGCCTTCAATGTCCAAGCGACATTTGGTGGTAAATTATGTTTTTATTACCTTATATTTTTTCCTATCAGCTCAATCACGTCGAGAAGACCATTGCCGCAAAATTCATCTTCTACCACGAGGGCCTGTGCCAATTCTTCAGGAAGTCCTCCCCAGCCAGCGATAACCCGCAACAATGGCTGAAGCAGATCATCCACCGGCGTGTCCAGTAGTAGAGCCTCAGGTCCGTATGCCTTCAAGATATCCGAGCAGTATGCTTCGTAACCATCCGCCATCCGTTCGAGTGCGGGAAAATGTTCGTTGCTGTCAGGCTGGTCGATATAATCCGGGACTACCCGTTCTGGTTCTTGCCGATAGCCATCAACCTGACCTGTTGGGGCGGCAAAAACCGCTTCGAAAAAAATTGCATATCTGATAATATCGGGAATCCGAACTCCACTTTGTTCCTCTCCGTAACAAGCGTAAGCTGTACCACCCGTTTTCTCCACCTCTTGAGCCGACGGGGTAATGCCAAAATAATAACCGTTGATGCTTCGATTTGTCACAGCTTGCAATGCCTTCTGGATTGTTCCGGAAAATCCCAGATCGACGACGCCTACCAGATGTTCCGAGAAAAACCCTTCTTGCTCTAGGTATTTTTTCAATCGTTTCGCACTCTCTTGGCAATGAAGATCAATGGATCGGTGCAGTTCCTTCATGAGCCGGGCAACCTTGTCCCGGTCATCTGGAAGCTTCACTCGGACATTCAGCGACTCGGTATCTTGCAGTAACGATGGATTGAGGCCAAAACGCGAGAACAGCAATTCACCGAAAGTTCCAGCGAAGCCCCCAGCACCATTGACAAGGAGCCGCAAATCCATGGTTTTTGCATAAGCAGCTGGCAGGGTACCTCGCCTCGATACGAAGAGATATGAAGCAGCAGGGAAAATTTTGCTGGAACCGGAAAACATTGTGGCCAGTCGGGTATAGGTTCGGTGCAGAAAATATCCACCGCGAGAAAGGAACATGAGTCTACTCACCCCATGCTGCTTCGCCATGCGTATGAGCCAGGACAAAAAACCGAATACCACGGGGCCAATAATCAGATAACCGAAATCATATGAAGTTCTTATTCTGTATGGATGCCGGGAATCTGGCTTGAAGGGATTGCTGCCAACTTGAGCAATGGCAGGCCCCAAAACAATGCCTGTCCTCCAGTCACTTTTCACATATCGCCATCCCGAAGGCATAGGATACAGACGCAAGTCGGCAAGCACAGCAGTATTGATAACGCCCATTGCCTTGAGAGAAACGTTATAAACGTTCTGGATGTCAGAATGTTCGTTATCGCCAATGTGTATGAACTGATCGGAAACGATGCCTTCTGTAGCCTTGATCCTCGTCCAGATGGTTCCATTATCTTTCCTGTACCCAATCTCAGATGAGCAGTACACGGCATCAATAACTTCCGTCATGCCATGCCGATTGAGTACTTTGAGCAAAAAGGCGCTGTCCATATATGTATCGCTTACCACGATTACCCGGCACCCAGCTTTCTTGACGCTTCTGCAAAGGTTGAGCATCGCTGATCTCGGAACAAGAACACGGAATTCAAGTTCAAGTTCGAGTTCCAGAGCGCGATTGACAACATCCGTATTCCAGTCGCATACATGAGGAAACGCATTATATATTTCATGGATACCAACGTCTCCATTTTTTTTCAGCATTCTCGCTTTGAATTCAGCATCCTTTCTCAGTTTCAGAAAGTCATCATCATGCCCAATTCGATGTTCACAAACAAGAATATGTCCTATATAGGACTGCACGTCTTCCGGAGTGGCTGCAAGTCTGGTGAACAGGGTATCGTAAAAATCGAAAGACACTATCTTCGACTTCAACACAATCTTGTTGATAACATCAGTCAATGTTTCAAAATAGTGGCCGAGCCGTTTTTCCGAACGGCCGATGCGAATGCTGTCTGTGGCAAAGTCAGCCTCACCGTACAGAAATCCCGAATGCCTGCATATGACACCTATCGACCGCTCCAGTACATGCGCAACTGTGCCATCGTCAGGTGCCGGCTCCGGATCGAAATCCGCATATTTCCACTGATAAGCAAGTAATGGACTTAACGCAGATGTGCGTGCCCAGAACATGCCACCCACCGGAAAATCAAGAAATCCTCTCTTTTCGAACTCATAAATGCCAAGACGGCCAAGTATACTGCTGGTAAGGTGACCCACTGATAACCAATGATGGTACCAGTATGGTAGATCGGAATGCGTACTCGGTCCAACAACCCCCAGGTGCGGATTGTCGGCAAAAGCAGACAGTATGCCGTTGACGATGGTTTCGCTGCCGGTTAGTTTTTTCAGGATATCGTCACGCCAGTCAGACTGTTCACGCCCTGATCGCAGCGATTTTTTAGTATGAACATGCAGCATCAAATCATATTTACAGATATGTTCTCGCAAGCTGACCAGGAATGGTGCGAAATTGCGGCCCCTGTTTTCACTGCCGACAACCTTTACTGTTCCCTGAGAAAAATAACGTTTTGCCAAATGCTCCATCGACTGCACCTTGTTTGGCGAAGTGGTCACAAAGACATCGAAGGGGACAATAATATGTTTCAGGTCTTGAAAAATCTGCTCTGCAACATCTGTGTAGTAGGCATGGAGAACTATGCAAATTCGTTGTTGCTTTACAGCCTTTTGTGAACATCGGAGAGGTATGCAGCTCTCGTAACCCAAGGCGTTGGCCATCGAATACTGAAATTCCAGTTTGTCGAAAGACGTACACTTCATGTTGAACTCCTCATATCGACGAAGCTCCTTGCGATACCGGCGTCGTTTGTTTTTATGCATTGGGTATCGAAGCAATGCCGCGATTTTGTATCCAAAAAAGACTCCTGGGTAGCGCAATGCGGATGGCATCGAAACCCGCATGGCAATTTTTGAACGAAACTGCTTACGTTTACCCGAGTCCAGCGGATACATCGCGCAGGCAAGCATCCTCCCAATTAACTGAGTGTTAGTCGGTATTGTGCCGGTGTCAACCCCGCCAGGAGAACAATCGGCAGAAGTAGCCGAAAAAGATGGTATGGAGGTTTCGTTTTGAATTGGTGACTCCGAGGGCTTAGAGTTTGTGAGAGGTACCTGCTCATTGGAACGAAGTATACATTTTGTTGCAGGCTTTTCAGTCGAAGCAGGAACATCTTCGGTATTGAAGTGTTCGAGTTTCCTGTCAAGTGCTGTTAACCGAGCAAGATCATCCTGTGTGTGGGGGTCTATTTTTTCCGTATTCTGCAATTGTAAAGCAATATCAGGTAATGGATCTTTGTGCACTGACAGCGCACAGGATGTTGTAGCAATCGATGGGCACGAACGCATAATATCCGTAAAAATGAGATTCACTTCTGTCTTTCCGATGAGGGCATATCCTTTGCTTCTGAGGTAGTGCATGAATCTAAGGCTGTTCTGTGCGATGAACTGATCAGATGGTTCAATCTGAACAACTGCCGGACGCCATTTTATCCAGTCAATATCCTGAAGAATCTCAAAATCAAACCCCTCCACATCAACAGCAAGATAAATGGGTGGTTTTTCAGAAAAGTATTGTTCAAAAATTCTGTTGATACGGATGGTCGGCACCCGGTCTATGCGCTCAAGCCCAACCAGTCCGTTTCCCCACGCTTCGACAAAGTGGCGGGAAAGAGAGGTGATCTCATTTTGTCGGGAAACAAAGAGATCCGTTTCTTTTTCATTTGAACTCGTTACCGCGTAATGGAGAACAGTATCGCGATTACGAATTCTCAACAGATGCCCGATCAGCTCTTGATTGGCCTCAACCAGAACCCCTGTCATGCAAAGCTCCTGAAACAAAAGAGGCTCCTCGCTGTTTCAAGTGGGTGATGATATCAGAAGCGTATATTGTGGTGTAACCAACTAAGCCAGTAACCAGTACGCTCATGAACGACCTTACCCTTTTTCAGATGGCCTTGGGACTTGAGTCCCCATGGTATGT
>NZ_JAIOZR010000030.1 GCF_021740465.1 Chlorobium sp.
AGGGAATCAATAGCCTCATCCAGGCGGCCAAAGCACGGGCACGGGGTTACCGCACTACCAAAAATCTCATCAATATGATCTACCTGATCAGCGGGAAGCTTAATTTTGGCTTACCCACTTGAAATAGCGAGGAGCCAGTATTAAATAGTTGATTGATGAAGATGAATGAGAAAAGATTAAGTGGCTGGGATGATTTTCTTGATGAGATTTCGAAAAATCATAATGCTGCAACATCCGAATTTATGTATCGAGGTCAATCAAGCGAAAGTTGGTCTCTTCAGTCAACTTTGGAAAGAAAAACGGAATATAAAGAGTATTTATCTGAGCTCTATTTGAATGAGTGTCTTCGTATTTCTACACAAATAGAATCAGTTACAGGTAAAAAATGGGTACTCCCAACATTTGAAGAGTTACAGAAAGAAATTAAAACAATAAATGATGATCCTCCTTGGGTTCGCCTTCCTATGCTTGATTTTCTGGTGTATTTGAGGCATTACGGCTATCCGTCCCCATTGCTTGATTGGACGGAATCTCCTTTTATTGCCGCATATTTTGCTTATATAGGATCAGAAAAAGAGAATCCAGCTGTATACATTTTTAGAAAAAGGAATAGTCGTTCTCAACTTGATCATGAGCCAATCGTAACAATTCAGGATCGATTCCTGAGTACTGATAAACGGCACGTTTTGCAAAAAACACGTTTCACAATCGCTACCCGATATGATGAGGAGAGCAGAAAGATATTTTTTTCAGAACATGCCCTTGCTCTGGAAAATATAGGAGAGCTTACCAAGTTAATTCTTCCTGTAAAAGATCGAAAACCGGCCCTTGCATATTTGAGTGATCATTGTTTGAATCACTTTAGCTTATTTGGTTCTGAAGATTCTTTGATACAGTCGATTGCATTTCAAATATTTGATTTAAAGTAAACAACAGTCTGCATATTACGGTGCCTCTATTTATTGTCGTGAGAAGCCTGAGTGCAAGGCGGACGGAGCGCAGAAACCGGAATGTACATGTTAGTACATGAGGATTTAGAGCACCGCCCAACGCCGCAAACATGCTTCGGAACAAATAAATAGAGGTACCTTTCAGTAGATCCACGGGATAAACTTCCTTGTTTTTTTCGCGTAGTCGGCGTATTCCGGGTGCTTTTCGGTGAGCCACCTCTCCTCTTTCGACGCCTTGAAGCTGAAAAAGATGACTGCGACGAGGAGCAGCAGCAGGTGTGAAAGGCTTGTACTGAAAACCGCCCATCCCAGTGCAGCCAGAAGCTGGCTGCCGTAGAGCGGGTGGCGCACCAGGCCGTAGACGCCGGTGGTGACCAGCTGGTTGTGATCGACCGGGTAGGGGAGCGGGGTAAGGTACTCCCTGATATGGTGCGATCCCAGCCCTCCCAGAAGGAGTGCCGCGCTCCAGCAGACGGCGATAACCGCCCAGCGGAGAGGGGTGGCGCCGGGAGGAAAGGCCGCTTCTGTGTGCTCCGGCCAGACCGGAGTGGCGACGAATGTCGCCATGAGGATGAACTGCAGCACGACGAGGTACTCGCCGCGTTTTCCGGATTGTCGGGGGGCCGGTGTTTGTGTGTCGGTGTTTGTCACGTGGTTCGGTGTTTCTCTCTGCTTTGAAAGTTACTTTTTTGTAGTTTTATTTGTTTATTCGCCGGGGATCGCTTCCTTCAGGCGTCATCGTATCCGTCAACGTTATTATCCCGAAACGCATCATGATCGTTCCCAGTGAAACCCTTCTGCTTCTTATCGACATCCAGGGAAAGCTTGCCCAGAGCGTTCATCAGCCGGAGCTGGTGGAGACCAATATAAAAAAACTCGTCAGGGCCTGTGCTGTTCTCGATGTTCCGGTGCTCTACACCGAACAGTATCCCAAAGGGCTCGGTGCAACCGTAGCTTCGCTGAAGGAGCTGCTCGTCGATATCGAGCCGGTCGAGAAAATAACCTTCAGCTGCTGTGCAACCGAACCGTTCATGAAGCGCCTTCGCCTGTTCAAGCGGAACGAGATTCTCGTTGCCGGCATGGAGACGCATGTGTGCGTCTACCAGACCTCGGTGGAGCTGATCGAGTTCGGCTACAATGTGCATCTGGTCACCGATGCTGTCTCCTCGAGAAGCGAATCGAACCGCAATATCGGCATCCACTGCATCGAGAAGGCCGGCGGCAGCCTGACCAGCACGGAGATGGCGATTTTCGAACTGCAGCGTGTGGCTTCGGGCGACCGTTTCAGGGAGCTGTCGAAGATCGTCAAGGAGTGAGCCCTCTCTCCGTGTTCCGGGAGTGGATGGCGGCTTTCAGCAAGGTTTCGAGCGTTTCCCTTCCTTTGACGAACTCCGTCCGGATTTTCAGGTAGTAACAGGGTCGTACGGAGAGTATGGCCATGAGCTCGTGTTCGCCGAGCAGCCGATAGTAGTCTTTTTCGGTCGTGACCAGCGAGAGCGATTTCTTTTCGGCCTCCAGGAGTATCGGGAGCAGTTTCTCCCTCGAGTAGGGTTCATGGTCCCTGAAAAAGCGGTGTGCTTCGACTCTGATGCCCCGCTCCTGCAGGCTTAGGAGAAATCCTTCGGGGGAGCCGATTCCGGCAAAGGCCAGCATGCGCATGCCAGCGGTATTTTCTGCACACATATCGGCGCCGAAGGGTGCCAGTTCAGCTGCTTCCGTTCTCGCCTCTACTATCGGAATGCCGGTTTTCTTCAGGTCGATTGCTATGGCGTCGGCAATTTTCCGGTCGGTAATCTTGTTGAGCACCACGAGCCCGGCTCTCCTGATGTTGGCGAGCGGTTCGCGCAGCCGCCCTTCGGGCAGCATTCCGGCATTGAAATAGGCTTCACCGGCATTGATGACTACAATGTCGAGATCCCTTGCGATCTGGCGGTGCTGGAAGGCGTCGTCGAGTATGATGACGGAGGGTGGCTGCTCCCTGAAGCGCTCCAGTATGAACTTCACTCCCTCTTTGCGTTTTTCGGCAACGACGGTTATGGTGCCGGGATTTTTTGCGGCAAGCATGAGGGGTTCGTCGCCGGCTTCACGGCTGCCGCAGAGGATGCGCCGCCCATCGGCGACCATCACTACCCCTTTGGTGGAGCGTCCATATCCTCGAGACAGGAGCGCGGGTGTCTGGCCGATGGAGCGGTAGTAGCCGATGATCCAGTCGGCAAGAGGGGTTTTTCCGGTGCCTCCTGCCGTGATGTTACCGATGGAGATGACAGGCAGCGGGGCATGCCACGTTTTAAGGAACCCGCATTCGAACGCGAGGTTTCTCAGCCGGATCACTTCCCGGTAGAGGAGGGCTGCGGGTTTTCGCAGGAAATCCAGGGTGTCACTCATGGCTGAACTTTTCGGAGAGTTGCCGGGAGTAGCAGCGCAGTTCCTCCTCGTCGGCGAATTCGGGAACTTCGATGTGGTGCAGGGTTACCTTGACCCGGCTGAACGGTCTGGGGATTTCGAACCTGTCCCAGCTTTTCAGTCGCCACGCCGTGCAGTAGTGTATCGAGGCGAAGATGAGCGGAGAGCGGTTCTGGGATGCGAGGCGTAGGGAGCCGTATTTGAAGCTGTGGTGCGGTCCTCTCGGCCCGTCAGGGGTTATGGCGACCACGCCGCCCCGTTCGAGGGTTCCGGTGATGGCTTCGCGGACCTTTGCACTCTCTCTGGAGCTCGATCCCCTGATGAGCGAAAAACCGAGTTCGGCAAGCGTGCCGGAGAGCAGGGCGCCGTCTTCAGAGAGGCTTACCACCGCGCTTACGGGGCGGCTGGCGAAGAGTCTGCGGGCCAGCAGCCAGCCAGTGATCATCTTGCCGTGCCAGAACGCAAAAAGCGCAGCTTTCGCGGGCACAGGGGCCGATTCCGGGTATGAGGCGACGGATATTTTCAGGCTCCTGAAGAGCAGAGGAAGCAGGATCGGAAGCAGCCTGTGGTAAATGGAGCTCAGCACACTCATCTGCGTCTACCTTCGAATTGCTCGGTTTTTGGCATTCTTCTGTTATCCCGCGAAAATTTTTTAGTTGTTTTTTTTGTACATCCTGTTTTATATACATCCTTGCCTGCCGGAAAAACGATGGTAATTTAATAATCCGGGATTGATAAACCCTATGGTCACTTCTGGCCATTGCACTTATACCTCTAAAGCAATGAATGTCCTCATTATCGGAAGCGGAGCACGCGAACATGCCTTTGCTCGGGCAGTAGCCGCAAGCCCGCGGGTGGAAAGGGTTTTTGTTGCTCCGGGAAACGGGGGCACCGCCCTCATGGGAGGCAAGGTGTGCAATGTTCCGCTGAAGGCCGTCCAGCTCGACGAACTGCTCGTCTTCGCCCGTGAAAGCGGGATCGGCCTGACGGTGGTTGGCCCCGAGCAGCCGCTCGAGATGGGGCTGGTCGATCTTTTCCGGAAAGCGGACATGAAGGTGGTGGGTCCAGTTCAGGCTGCGGCAAGGCTGGAGTCGAGCAAGGTGTTTTCGAAGGAGTTCATGCGTCGCCACGGTATTCCTACCGCCGGGTATCGGGTGTTCGGTAGCAAGGAGAGCGCTATGGCCCATATCGGGTCGCTTGGCGAGGAGCATTTTCCTCAGGTGATCAAGGCGAGCGGCCTGTGCGCCGGCAAGGGCGTGATAGTGGCCGATGGCCGGAACGAGGCTCTTTCGGCCCTCAGGGAGATTTTCGACGACCGCATTTTCGGCAGCGCTGCCGATGAGGTGGTTATCGAGGATTTCCTGCGAGGCCAGGAGGCCAGCGTGTTCGCCCTTTGTGACGGGTGCCGGTATCGGCTCTTTCTTTCCGCCCAGGATCACAAGCGGATAGGGGATGGGGATACCGGCAAGAACACGGGGGGAATGGGTGCCTACGCGCCCGCGCCGCTCGTGACCCCCGAGGTGATGCGCAAGGTCGAGGAGCGCGTCATACGGCCGACCCTCGAAGGTATGGCCTCGGAGGGTTCGCCTTATACGGGGTTTCTCTATGTCGGGCTGATGATAGAGGGTGGGGAGCCTTCGGTGGTGGAGTTCAACGCCCGTCTCGGTGATCCGGAGACGCAGGTGGTGCTGCCGCTTCTGAAAAGCGACCTGTTCGATGCACTTCTGGCGAGTGTGGACGGGGGTCTCGATGAGGTGCCTTTCGAGATGCATCCCGGATCGGCGGCCACAGTGGTTGTTGCTTCAGGCGGGTATCCGGACGTGTTTGAAACCGGCCGGGTCATTACCATCGACTCCGGTGCCGAAAGCCAGGATGAAGTGATGATTTTTCATGCAGGCACGGTTCTCGACGACGGGCGTCTGGTGACCTCCGGAGGAAGGGTGCTGTCGGTGACGGCTCTCGGCCCGAACCTGAAGGTGTGCCTTGAGAGGGCCTACCGGGCTGTGGGACGGGTTCATTTCGACGGAGCCTACTACCGCAGGGATATAGGGGCCAAAGCGCTGTAACTCTTTTATCTTTTCATTCAATCGCTTGCCGTATGAAGCTACCCCGGCGCAAATTCGAGATTATTCAGGAACACGGTTTCAGGGAGCAGCCCTATGAGTGCTGTGGTTTGCTCGCAGGAAAAAAATATGTCGATCACCGGGGCAATATCGACAATGTGGTTCATGAAATCGCCCCTTGCCGGAACTGCCTCTATTACGGTCGCGAGCACGGATTCGAAATTTCTTCCACCGAGTATTACGATGTCGAGAGGGAGGCGCGTGCTCTCGGCTACGAAATTGTGGGTTCCTACCACTCGCATATCAACTCCCCGGCGGTACCTTCGCAGAACGACGTCGATTTCGCCAAACCCGGCCATACCATGCTGATCATTTCGCTTATCAACGGTCTTCCGAAAGAGGTTACGGCATGGCTGAGAAGGGATTCCGGAGGGTTTCACCAGGAGCCGATCAGGATTATCGAGTAGCGTTCCGCAGCCCGGGCAAAGTGAACGGAAACTCTCCTGAATATTTTGTACATTACGTTCGAAAATAGCTTACCAAGTCATAAACCCTGGGAAAACAGTGCCAAAGAGGGAAGATATACAGTCAATTTTAGTGATCGGGGCGGGTCCTATCGTGATTGGTCAGGCCTGCGAATTCGATTATTCGGGAACCCAGGCGTGTCGCGCGCTTAAAGAGGACGGCTACCGGGTTATTCTGGTCAACAGCAATCCCGCGACCATCATGACCGATATCGAGATGGCCGACGCGACCTACATTGAGCCGATAACTCCGGATTACGTTCGCAAAATCATCGAGAAGGAGAAGCCCGACGCGCTCCTGCCCACCATGGGAGGCCAGACAGCTCTCAATACGGCTGTCAGCCTTGCCGAATCTGGCATTCTCGAACGCAACGGCGTCGAATTGATCGGCGCGAAACTTAGGGCTATCCGAAAGGCCGAGAACCGCGAATTTTTCAGCGATGCGATGAAGAAAATCGGCCTTGAAATGGCCAAGGGCTTCTTTGTGCGCAATGAAAAGGAGGCGAGGGAGGCGCTTGAGGAGATCGGTCTGCCGATCGTCATCAGGCCTTCGTTCACGCTTGGCGGCACCGGCGGCGGTTTTGCCGAAACCAAGTCGGACTACTACGAAGCCGTGCGCAGGGGACTTGCCGAAAGCCCCATCAGCGAGGTGCTTGTCGAAGAGTGCCTGGTGGGATGGAAGGAGTTCGAGCTCGAGGTGATCCGCGATCTTGCCGACAACGTGATCATCGTTTGTTCAATAGAGAACGTCGATCCGATGGGTGTGCATACCGGCGACAGCATTACCGTGGCTCCGGCCCAGACGCTGACCGACCGACAGTACCAGGTGCTCAGGGACGCATCTATCCGTATTATCAGGGAGATTGGCGTGGAGACCGGCGGCAGCAACATCCAGTTTGCCATCAACCCCGAGAACGGCCGCATCGTGGTGATTGAAATGAACCCGCGCGTTTCGCGCAGTTCAGCTCTCGCTTCCAAGGCGACCGGTTTCCCTATCGCAAAGGTCGCAGCAAAGCTTGCGGTGGGCTATACGCTCGACGAGATTCTCAACGACATCACGAAATCGACGCCGGCCAGCTTCGAGCCGGTTATCGACTACTGCGTGGTGAAGATTCCCCGCTGGGATTTCGAGAAGTTCAAGAATGTCGATGCGCGTCTCGGCGTGCAGATGAAGTCGGTTGGCGAGGTCATGGCTTTTGGGCGCAACTTCCGCGAGGCTCTGCAGAAGTCGCTGCGTGGTCTTGAAATCGGTCGTGCCGGGCTCGGTTCCGACGGCAAGGATATCATGAACGTCGTAGATATGACCCAGCAACAGAAGATGTTTGCCAAGGAGGATATTCTCGAGAAGATAAAGGTGCCAAAAGCCGACCGGATGTTCTATCTGCGCTATGCCTTCCAGGCTGGGGCGACGGTCGAGGAGGTGCATCAGGCGACGAAAATTGATCCGTGGTTCCTCGACAACATCCGCCAGATCGTGGAGCTCGAAGCGGAACTCAGGGAACTTGCCGCCGCGGAGTAGTTTCCTATGACCTATCTTCAGAGGATACTCGACGAGAAGCGCGGTGAAGTTGCCGAACTGAAAAAACAGAAGCCCCTGCAGCGCTACCTGGAGCTGCAGGGTGACCTCCAGCCGTGCCGGGATTTCAGGGGCAACCTGAAAGCTTCGGGAGACGGCATCCGTCTTATCGCAGAAATCAAGAAAGCCTCCCCTTCGCGAGGAATCATCGTGCATGATTTCGATCCGGTCGCCATTGCACGTCGCTACAGCGAACTGGGCGCGGCGGCTTTTTCCGTGCTGACCGACAGGCTCTTTTTCCAGGGATCGAACGATTACCTCCAGGCGGTGAAATCAGAGTTTACGCTGCCTGTGCTGCGCAAGGATTTCATTATCGACGAACACCAGATTTACGAGTCGCGCCTGATTGGTGCCGATGCCCTGCTCCTGATCGTTGCAGCTCTCGACGCATCGCAGCTCGCCGATTACCTGCAGCTTGCCCTGGAAACCGGCCTTGCGGCTCTTGTAGAGGTTCACGACAGAAAGGAGCTCGACACTGCGGCCAGGGCGGGAGCTCGCATTATCGGGGTGAACAACCGGAACCTGAAGGATTTCAGCGTCAGTCTCGACACGTCGGTCGAACTCCGGCGACATTTTCCGGAAGGGGTGACGGCAGTAGCGGAAAGCGGTCTGAAAACAGCTGCCGATATAGCCCTTCTCCGGCAGGCATCATTTGATGCCGTGCTGATCGGAGAAGGGCTTTATGTGAGCAATGAGCTGCATACGGTTACCTGGCAAAAGCCCTGACTGGCTCCTGAGACCGCCGCCGGAAACCTGCTGCGGCGCTTATCGGCACAGTCCCCTGAGTTTAGCAGCTGTCGCTACCGGATCCTGAGCCTTGAAGAACGCCGTACCGGCAATCAGCGCATCAGCGCCGGCCCCTACCACAGCTTCCGCATTTTCTTCCGTTATACCACCGTCTACGGCGATCACCATGCCGGGGTTCATCCCGTTGCGCATGGCGTGCAGTTTCGCGATTTTTTCAACCGATGAGGGAATGAACTTCTGCCCGCCGAATCCGGGGTTGACCGACATCAGGAGTACCAGATCGAGATCGGGGAGAATGGATTCGAGGGTCGAAATCGGCGTTGCAGGGTTGATGGAAACACCGGCTTTTGCGCCGAGGCTTTTGATGTACTGCACGGTGCGATGCAGGTGCGGGCAGGCCTCCTGATGAACGGTGATCTGGTGCGATCCAGCCTTGATGAAGTCGGCGATGAAGCGGTCGGGATCGGTGATCATCAGATGGGTGTCGATGATCATCCGGGTGCAGGCCGTTACGGCCTGGATGATAAAGGGGCCGAAGGTGATGTTCGGCACGAAAACTCCGTCCATGACGTCGCAGTGCATCCAGTCGGCACCGGCTTTCTCGGCAAGGGCGACAGATGTGCGCAGATCGGTGAAATCCGCGGAGAGGATGGATGGCGCAAGAAGGGTGGATGTTCCGGACATTGCGGTTTGGTACTTAAGTGAATGAAAGAATTAAAATGCTTCTCCTATGCCGAAGTTGAAGGTGTAGTCGAGAGGGCTCCAGTCGAGAATCCTCCAGGCGTCCTGTTCGGCCGGATCATGGATTTTCCAGGCGAAATCGAAACGGAAGGGGCCGATGGGCGAGCCTACCCGCAGGCCTACACCGAAATCCCAGGCGAAATCGCTGAGGAGCGAGTCCAGGCTGAGACCGTAGGGGCCGCTGCTGTCCCAGATATTGCCGATATCGGTAAAGAAGGTTATGCCCGAGGGCTGACCGAACAGCTTGAAGAACTTCCAACGGTATTCGAGGCCGAGTTCCATCTTGATGTCGGCGCCGAAGTTCGCCGCGGCTTCGCTTGCACTGCTGCCGGGCCCGAGCGTGTTGAAAAGCCAGCCACGCATGCTGTTTGCGCCTCCGGCGAAAAACCTCCGCTCTTCGGGAGTGGTTTCGGCTTTTCCGTACGGCATCATCCAGCCGAGGTGCAGCCTTCCGGCAAGCTGTCGTTCAGGCGAGAGGTTTCGGGTGAAGCCGAGCTTGGTTTCGGCCTTGACGTACTGGGAGTAAGCGGTTCCGAAAATCTGCGGATCGCTGTCGGTGAACCCTGAATGGCTTCCGGTATCGATGAATTCGTCGATGAGCCATGCGAGGCTTCCCGACTCTTCAAGAAGCAAATCGAGGTTCCAGATGTTTTTTCCCGGTCGTGCCGTGCTCAGATTCGTGTAGTTGTAGCGGAGCCTGAAGGTTTGGTTGACGCGGGTTTCCAGCAGGCTGTCGATGCCTGCATCGACAGCGGCGTCGTTTGCCGGGTCGATGCCTATGTTTTCGGCCAGATCGGTTTTGAAGAGCTTTCTGAACCCTCTGAGCGAATCTTTCTGCACCCATTCGAATTCGAAGAAGTCGAAGCTGAGACGAGAAGATGGGCCGAGTTTCGAGCTGTAGGTGCCCCGCAGCAGCCCGTTCCGGCTGGAAAGCAGAATGGGCAGGGTAGACTCGGAATATTCGAGGTATGCCGAAAAGACGTTGTCCGGCTTTTTCAGCACCGGCATGACGAGACTGGTTTTCAGGCTCAGCTCGTAAGGGATGAACTTGTCGTAGTCCTCTTCCTGGAGATTATCGAGCAGGTTGTTGCTGTAGCTGGTCTGGGTGCCGAATTCGGTCGCGACCTTCAACTGTTCGGCTCCGCCGAAAAGATTCCGGTTTTCGTAGGCGAGCGAAGCTCCAAAGAAGAGCGATCCGTAGCGGTTGTCGACCAGCAGTTTCGGTTCGATCTGGTGTTTCGGCGCGGGCTCAAGGTGCACCGTGGTGAAGAGGCGCCCCTGGCGGACCGAGTCGGGCCGGACGATGATGGATGAAAAGAGATTGGTTTTGCCGAAGTTCTGCAGGGTCTCCTGCTCGAGGCTCTCTCGGGTGAGTTGGCCTTCACGGAAGGCCACGGCACTGGTGATGAGCTCCGGCCGTATTTTCTGTTTGCCGAAAATGATGCCCGGTATGTTGTCTGCGAGAAAACGGGTTTTCCCGCTGCTGGTGTCATTTCTTACCGGGTTGTGCACGACGGCGTTCACCGGCCCGTATACCAGCTTTTCCGGCAGTTTGATTTTGTAGAGAATTCCCGCGTTAGCGCCTACGGTGTCGACTTTTATGCGGATGCTGTCTTCGTGGAAGAAGGTGTACCCCTCTTCACGGAAAAAGGTCATGGTCCGGTCCCGTTCCCCGATGAGTTTCTCTACGGAGAAGTTTTCTCCTGTTTTCAGGATGCTTGAGGCGACGTAGCGTCCTTTAAGCTGTTCGTCGATGGCTTCGAGCCCGCTCCATGACAGCGAATCGATTCTGGCTGGTTCATTCTCGGTTATCGATATGAGGATATCGGTTTTGTGGCCGTTGTCACGGTATTGCATCGATGAGCGGATATCGGCGAAGAAATAGCCCTTGTAGGTATAGAGCTTTTTGATGATACCCAGATCTCTCTGGAAGTCGTCGGGGTTGAAGGGTTTTTTCGACTTTCCGAAAAGGCCGAGACCGAGGAATGATGATGGTTCGGCGGTGACGATGATTTGCCGGAGCTCTTCGTGAGGTACCGCGTTGTTGCCGGTGAAACGGATGGAGTTGACGTAGACGGCTGAAGAGCCGGGAGTGCCCGGTGCTTTTTCAGGGTTTTCCTGTGCGGAAGATGCCGATGCTCCGGTAAAAAAAAGGGCAACGACCAGAATACCGGCGATTGCCCTGAGGAGCGTTCTTATTGAAAACACACGGGAAGGTATTTGCTTCAGTTTAACAGCTCTTCGTCACCATAACAGAAATCTTCATCGGTAGGATAGTCGGGCCATACCTCGTCAATGCTTTCGTAAATTTCATCACATTCCGGCAGGTCGTGCAGGTTTTCGATAACCTGCTGGGGCGCCCCCGTTCTGTTTGCGTAATCGAGAAGTTCATCTTTTGTAACCGGCCAGGGGGCATCTGCTATATATCGTGCGAGATCCAGATTCCAGTACATAGTAAAGCGCTTGAATTAATCGGGTTAGGAGTTGCTGCCGTCAGCGTTTTCTGTCGGATGCTGTCGGGTTATGAACTTGTCGGGGTTGCTGTCGTCAAAGAAGTACGCCGCAGGATTTACCTTGACGTTGTTCTTGTGGATTTCGTAATGGAGATGAGGGCCTGTAGAAACGCCGGTATTTCCGGACAGGGCGATGATTTCTCCTCTCGTCACCCGCTGTCCCTGACGGACAAGAGAGCGGGAGAGATGCGCGTAAACGGTCTTGAAGCCGTAACCGTGGCTGACGGTGACTTTCTGACCGTACCCTCCATCATAACCTGAAAAGGTAACGATTCCATCGCCGGTCACATGGACCCTTGAGCCTTCGGCAGCCGAGAAATCCGTTCCCGAATGAAACAGTACCCTGTTGTAGACCGGGTGCATGCGCATGCCGAATGCGCTGGTGACGCGGCCGTTGACCGGTTTGATGTTGGGTATTGATGAAAAATAGGGACGGTTGTTCTTCTCTTCAGGCTCGGCGATCTCCTCATCGCTCTCTTTCTGGCGGTCGATCTGGAGGATAAGATGTTCGATCATCTCTTCGGTGGAGGCCAGAAGCCCTTCAGCTGATTTTTCTACGTCGGGGGCTCTCTCTTCGGCCCGGAGGACGCTGGAGAACGGAATGGTGAAAAAGCAGATAAAAACCAGAATGGCTCTCACCAGGCGACTGCAGTCCGGAACAGTCGTTCCCCTTGCAGTCTGCTTTTTGCCGCCGTGCCCGGCCGGGCTGAAAAACAGTTTTGCTGAAAACATGCAGTGCAGGATTGATTGTCCGGTCAGGTAAGCCTTTTTTTAATTGAATAATATATAAAAACTTTTTTTTATAAATCAACGCCCTAATGAGCCTCCAGCCAGTTTTTTCCCGTGCCGGTATCGACCTCTACCGGAACCATATTGATGCCGCAGAACCTTGCTGCTTCAATCATGGCGGTTTCGACCAGAGCCTGCAGCCGCTCTTTTTCGGCAAGGGTCGTTTCAAAAAGCAGCTCGTCGTGGACCTGCAGCAGCATCACCGATTTCATGCCGTTTTCCCTGATCCGCCTGCTGCAAAGGTTCATGGCGCATTTGATGATGTCGGCGGCGGTTCCCTGAATCGGCGTGTTCATGGCTGCCCGTTCGGCGGCTTTCCGGCGGATGGAGTTGCGGCTGTTGAGGTCGGCGATGTAGCGGCGACGTCCGAGCAGGGTTGTTACATACCCGTTGCGTTTTCCTTCGGCGATAATCTCCTGCAGCGCCAGGAAGAGTCCGGGATATTTCGAGGTGTAGACTTCGATAATGGCTTTTGCCTCTTTCTGCGTTATGTTCAGCCTTCTGGAGAGACCGAACGGCTGAATGCCATAGAGCACGCCGAAGTTCACCTCTTTTGCCTTGCGTCTCATGTCGGGTGTGATTTCCGGGGTGTTGAAGATGACCCTTGCCGTCGCGCTGTGGATATCCTCTCTCTGGCGGAATGCTTCGATGAGTTTTTCATCGCCCGATATTTCAGCCGCAATGCGAAGCTCGATCTGGGAGTAGTCGGCCGAGAGAATCAGGTTTTCCGGATTCGAGGGAATGAAGGCCCGGCGGATCTCCCTGCCTGCAGGAGTTCGTACCGGAATGTTCTGCAGGTTAGGATTTGACGAAGAGAGCCTTCCTGTGGCGGTGATGTACTGGTTAAAAGAGGTGTGCAGCCGACCCGTTTTCGGGTTTATCATTTTCGGCAAAGCGTCGATGTAGGTGGTTTTGAGCTTCTGCAGGCTCCGGTATTCGAGCAGGTCGCCGGCAACCGGGTGGAGCGGGGCGAGCTCCTCGAGCACCTCTACGTTGGTGGAATAGCCGGTTTTGGTGGTTTTTTTCGTCGGCAGCTCCAGTACTGAAAAGAGGATATGCGAGAGCTGTTTGGGCGAGTCGAGGTTGAAGACCGAACCGGTTTTTTCGTATATGCGCTCTCTGAGTCCTGCAATCTGTGCGTTGACCAGTTCTGCGCAGACGGCAAGATGGGGTGTATCGATGGAGATGCCCTGATATTCCATCCCGGCAAGCACTTCTACGAGCGGGAACTCGATGGTATGGCAGAGGCTGAGCAGCCTTTCATCTTCCTGCAGTTTTCCCGCAAAGACTTTCTCGAGCTGGAGTGCGATATCGGCGTCCTGACACGCATAGTCGGCAAGCTGCCGGGGTGGAACCTCATGGATGGGTAATCTTTTTCTTCCCTCGCCGGTCAGTTCGTCGAAGGTGGTTGTCTTGACACGGAGGTGGCGCGCCGCCATGTCGTCGAGATTGTGTTTGCTCTCGGGGTCGAGCACATAGCTTGCCAGCATGGTGTCGAAAGCCACCGGTGAGAGGGATATGGCGTAGTTTTTCAGGACAAGCAGGTCGTACTTGAGGTTCTGGCCCGTTTTGCCGATGGCGGGGTTCTCCAGGGCCGGTTTCAGGATGTCGAGCGTCGAGGGGATGTCAAGACCCCCTTTGCCGAAATAGACGAAAAAGGCCTCTTTCGGCCTGAGGGAGAACGAGATGCCGGCAAGTTCTGCCTGAAAGGTATCGAGACTCGTGGTTTCGGTGTCGACGGCAAAGGTTTCGGCCCGTTCGAGTTTTCCGGCCAGCTCCCTGACCCCTTCAGCCGTTTCGATCAGCCGGTAGTCGGCCCCTTCGAGCGGGGAACTGAGTTGGGGCTCCGCGTCGGAAGCCTCAGGATTGGCTTCGTGAGCGGACAGATTTTCCGGAAGAGCGGCGATGCCGGGAAAAACGGTCGGCAACCGTGCGGCGACGGCTTTGAGTTCGAAGCGGCTGAGCAGCGGTATGAGGCGTCCCTCCCGGGGGGGTTTGCAGGCAAGGCTTTCAAGTTCCAGTTCGATATCGAGGTCTGTGTTGATGGTAACCAGACGCCGGATGAGATCGAGCTGGGGTTTGAAGGCTTCGAGGCTCGCCTGTGTTTTAGGAGGGAGTTCACCGATATGACCATAGATATTGTCGAGCGTGCCGTACCTGAGCAACAGGGATGCAGCTGTTTTCGGGCCGATTCCCCTGGCTCCGGGAATATTGTCGGAAGTGTCACCGGTAAGGGTGAGCAGGTCGATGAACCGTTCGGGTTCGACGCCGAACTGCTCCCTGATTTCGTTTCTGCCGAAAGGTTCGAGCTCGATCTGTTTTTTCGACGGCTTGAGCATGGTTATGCCGTCGTGAACCAGTTGGGCGAGATCCTTGTCGGGCGTAACGATATAGACGCGGCAGTGCGGGGCAAACTTTCTTGCCGCCGATCCTATGAGGTCGTCAGCCTCATATCCGGGCATTTTGATGAGTGGTATCTCGAAGGCGTCTATGAGCTCGATGATCGCCTCGATCTGCACGAGCAGATCTTCGGGTGGGGAAGGCCGGTTGGCTTTATAGGGTTCGTACAGGTCGTGACGGAAGGTTTTCTCGCGGCTGTCGAATGCGACGGCGAGATAGTCGGGGTGCCAGGTTTCGTAAATTTTCAGCAGGGCGGAGGCGAAGCCGTGCATGGCGCCTGTCGGGATGCCGTTTCGGGTTTTCATGCCGGCCTGCTGGAGGGCGAAGAATGCCCGGTAGACCAGGGCCATGCCGTCAAGCAGGAAGAGCTTCGGCTTTCCTGCCGGAGTCTCCCTGGGAGCGTCCGGATCCGTACCGGGGTTTTCGGAAGTGAAAAAATCGAATTGTCGCGGGCTTGTCATGCGATGACTCCATAACTGCCGAGAACCTTTACCATGGTAGCGAACTCACCGAGGTGGCGGAGGGCGTTTTCGACGTTCGGTTCATTCCTGTGTCCGATGAAGTCGATGTAGAAGAGGTATTCGAAAGCTATTTTACGAAACGGACGCGATTCGATTTTGGTGAGATCGATGTCGCGCAGTGCCAGAGTGGCCAGGGCCTTGAAAAGCGAGCCCTGTTCGTTCGGCAGGGTGAACACGATCGAGGTTTTCTGCTGGGCGGTTTCGGGCAGTTTTATCATGTGTGGCGAAACCGGATTGTCGGCATGGGTGATGCAAAAGAACCGGGTGATATTCCACTCTTCATCGGCAAGGTTTTCCTCAAGGATTTCAAGGCCGTATAGTTCGCCGGCGCGTTTCGAAGCGATCGCGAGTTTTGCCGGGTCTCCTCCGGCTGAGATGATTTTCGCGCTTCCGGCGGTATCATAGGCTACTTCCGCCCTGAGGTTTTTATGCGTGCTGAAGAAATTTCGGCACTGGGCAAGCGCCTGCGGGTGCGAGAGCACTTTTTCAGCCGAATCGGCCGATGAACCATGAAGTCCCAGCAGGCAGTGTTCCACCTTGACGAACGTTTCGGCTACAATGACGACCGGATGCTCGAGAAGGAGGTCATAGTTGTGGTGGATGCTGCCCCCGAGAGAGTTTTCGATCGGGATGACCGCGTAATCGGCTTCGTGGTTCTCAACAGCGGCAAAAACCTCGTCGAAGGTTTCGCAGGGTTTCGGTTCGCCGAGCCTGAGCGCGGCGATTTCGCTGTATGCTCCGGGTTCACCCTGGTAGGCGATCATCCAGTTTGTCATTCTTTGTTCTTGTAGTTAACTTGCGGCAAAAGCCGTTGAATTTGTCTTTTCTGAAAGAATATAAGTCTATTATCGAAAACGGGTGTACTCCCCGGAATTTTAAATCAGTGATTTTTCATCATGTCAGGACACAGTAAATGGGCGACTATCAAAAGGAAGAAAGCCGCTACCGATCAGAAAAGAGGGAACCTGTTCACCAAGCTGGTAAAAGAGATCACCATTGCGGCCAGAATGGGCGGCGGCGATCCTTCAGGAAATCCGCGCCTTCGCCTCGCTATCGATACGGCCAGAATGAATTCCATGCCGATGGACAATATTCAGCGGGCGATCAAGAAAGGAACGGGCGAACTTGAAGGGGCCAGTTACGACGAGATAACCTACGAGGGGTATGGCCCGGCGGGAATAGCGCTGATTATCGAAACCGCAACCGACAACCGTAACCGTACCGTGGCCGAAATCCGCCATATCATGAGTCGCAATAACGGTTCTCTTGGCGAGAGTGGCAGTGTCGGCTGGATGTTCCATCGCAAAGGATCGATCGAGGTGCTGAAAACCGCTGCTGAAGAGGATCGCCTGATGGAGCTTCTTCTCGATGCCGGTCTTGAAGATCTCGACAGCGATGATGAAGCTTACTACACGGTGCTCTGTGATGTTCGGGATATCGAGGCTGTAAAAAAAGCCCTTGAAGATGTCGGGATCGCCTATGAAAACGCCAAGATCGATCTTGTTCCGGAAAACTATATCGAGCTCGAAGCCGACGACGCCGGCAAGGTGATCCGGCTGATCGATGCGCTCGAGGGCAATGACGATGTTCAGGCGGTCTACAGCAATATGGAGATCAGCGAAAAGGCCATGAACACTTTGAACGGGTAGCCCCGGATGGTGGTGATCGGGGTTGATCCCGGCAGCCTCTTTACCGGGTATGGGGTAATCCGGCAGGAGGATGCGGATTTTCATGTGCTTGCATGCGGCGTGATCCGGCTTAACTCCCGCAGGACACACGCCGAAAGGATAGGGGAGATTTACCGGAAGCTCGATGCGGTGATCAGTGCGCACAACCCTTCGCGGGCTGCGATCGAAACCGTGTTTGTAAGCAGAAATGTCCAGTCGGCGCTGAAACTTGGCCAGGTCAGGGGATCGGTTATCGCTCTGGCAGTGAATCGGCAACTTGAACTGGTGGAGTATGCCCCCCGCGAAGTGAAGGCTGCGGTTACGGGAAGAGGTTCGGCCAGCAAGCAGCAGGTCGCCTTTATGGTGCAGCGGATATTGCAGATTCGGCAAGCCCCTGAAACCAACGATGTTACCGACGCGCTCGGTATAGCGCTGTGTGATCTCCTTAAAACCGGAAACGGCGCCTGCGCGGCAGGGGCTGCTTGCGCTCCCGGTGCCGGAAGCCGGAAGAAGAACTGGGCGCAGTTTGTTGCGTCGCGTCCCGATATGATCGTGCGTTGAGAAATGAGCTGCCGGCCGGAACGGCGGGCCTTTGCGGTGAATATGTGAATAAAACTATACAACTTGTGGAAGGTCATATCGTCAATCTGCCGAATTTTCTCAGTCTTCTGAGGATTTTCCTGATACCGTGGTTTCTCTATTATTATCATGCCGGAAACCTGACGGTAGCCATTATTCTTATGGTTGCTGCGGTGCTGAGCGACTGGTTTGACGGGCGCGCGGCACGCTGGACCAATGATGTTTCCGAGATGGGCAAGATTCTCGATCCGCTTGCCGACAAGCTCTGCCTTGCAAGTGCCGCCCTGTATTTTCTCTGGGTCGGCAAGCTTCCGCTCTGGTTCGTTCTGTTCGCCATTCTGCGCGATGTGCTTATTTTCTCCGGGGCGGCCTATATTCGCTACCGGCACAGCGTGCTGACGACGTCGCTTTGGCCGGGCAAGTGGGCCGTGGGGTTTGTTTCGATGATGTTTATCAGCATGGTCTGGCCTCATCCCGTTTTCCAGCGCTACCCGATTCAGGAGTTTTTCATGTACCTTTCCGTGCTGATGCTCTCATACTCGTTTGCGGAGTACTGCGTGAGATTTTATCGGATACAGAAATCGGGCAACGACGGCAGTGCGCAGTGAATGCAGGGCCGAAAGGGGTCGCTGCCTTATTGCTAACGAGTTTGCGATGAAAACGTCAAGGCTTTTTTTGCTGCTCATGCTCATGCTGCCGATCGCCGTCGGTAATGTACTTGCTGCCGGCGGCGACGCCGCCATGATAAAAGCCTGGCTGCAATACCGTAAAGGCAATTATTCCGGTGCGGTCGAGGCCTACACCAGGGTGATCGAGAGCAATCCGCAGTCTGCTGAAGCCTACAATAACCGGGGATTGTGCAAAGCCGCCCTGGGGGATTATGACGGGGCTGTGGCCGATTACGGCAAAGCCCTGAAATTCGATTCAGGCATGGCTGCGGCCTACAATAACCGGGGGCTTGCCAGGGCGAAAGCCGGCCGTTATAGCGAGGCCATTGTTGATTACAGCCAGGCGCTGCGCATCAATGCGGTTCTGCCGGAGGTGTACAACAATATCGGACTGGCCAGAGTGGCATTGGGGGACCATTTCAGCGCCCTCGACGAATTCAACAGCGCGATCTCCCTGAAGCCGTATTATCCCGAAGCGCTGTTCAACCGCGGACGGACCCGGCAGCAGCTCTCGAACCACAAAGCCGCGCTCCGGGATTTTCTGATGGTAATCTCCTACAATCGCAATTATGCCCAGCCCTACTACTACTGCGGAATCTCCCGTTCAGCTACAGGCGATAACAAGGGCGCTATCGGGGATTTCAGTCGGGCGATCTTACTTGCTCCGGGTTATCATGAAGCGTATGCCGCAAGGGCGGTCGCTCGTATCAGGACCAACGACTTCAGGGGTGCGCTCGATGACTACAACAGGGCGATCGAACTGCAGGCCGGGAGTGCCGAGCTTTTTTACCGGAGGGCGCTGGTGAGGGTAAAACTATCCGATTATGCAGGTGCCGAAGCCGATTGCTCCGAGGCTCTTGAAAAAAGGAAGCGGTACGGCGAAGCTTATTTTCTGAGAGGTATCGTGCGCGGGGAGCTTGGCAACCGGAAGGGAATGCTTTCAGATCTGCGCCTGTCTTCCGAGTCCGGTTACGGCGAGGCCCGCAAGCTGCTCAAAAAGAGGCGGAACAGGTAAACGGCGGTTTTCCAACCGCACGGTCGAACATAAAAAAGCCGGAAAAGCATGACGCTTTCCCGGCTTTTTTATGTTCGACTTCCGTCTTTTCTGGTTCAGAGCGCTTTGTGGCAGAACCACCAGTCGTAGCAATCGTACTGGGACGGACGTTTTTTTGCGTCCTCGATATTGTTTGCCGGCGGGATGATCACCCGGTCCTTGAGAAGGGTGTTCGACGGCCAATTTGCCGGCATGGCGACCTTGTTGGCGTCGGAAACCTGCAGAGCCTTGACGGCTCGGACTATTTCGTCGATGTTCCGACCGATTTCCTGCGGGTAATAGAGAATGAGGCGTACCTTTCCTTCAGGGTCGCCCACAAAGACCGCTCGGACGGTGTTCGACCCTTTTCCCGGATGCAGCATGCCGAGCTGCATTGCTATACGGTCGTTGGCCGCAACGATCGGGAAGGTGATTTCGGTGTCAAGGTTATCCTTTATCCACTCTACCCACTTGATGTGTGAAAAGACCTGATCGACCGACATGCCGACGAGCTTGCAGCCAAGCTTGTCGAAATCAGCCATACGTTCCTGGAATGCGTGGAACTCGGTTGTGCAGACCGGGGTGTAATCGGCCGGATGGCTGAAGAGCACAAACCAGGAACCTTTGAGATCCCCCGGGATGTTCATCGGGCCGTGGGTGGTCTGCACCTTCATTTCCGGGAAATCGTCTCCGAGAAGCGGCATGCCGGCTTCACTGTAATAGTACTGGTCTTCGAAATGTTCTGACATGTTTGTCATCTCCTTTGTTTGTGTTTTTGTTTCGCTCTTTCGTACTTCTTTTTTTTGTTTACGGAAATAATGTAGATTTATTCCTAAATAAGAACAAATCTTTTTTAGGTTTTTTTGAAAATACCTGATGGCGGCAATTGAATCACTGAGGAGAGTTGTATATTGTTAACATGATAAGAATAGTCCTGTTTTATTCCGAAGCGGAATCCTTTTGTCTGAAGCAGGCGGGGGGAACCATCCGAATTACTGGAGTCTGTTATGATCACCATGAATGACGTCGTTGGTGATGCCGATCGCTTTGTTGCGGTATGCCGGGACCATAACCTGAAAATTACGCCACAGAGAACGGCCATCTATACCATGCTGCGCAATTGCCGCGACCATCCCTCGGCGGATCAGGTTTACCGATTGATAAAAAAGGATTTTCCAAATATCTCTTTCGAAACGGTCAACCGTACGCTGCTGATCTTTGCATCTATCGGGCTGATTTCCATCGTGGAGTCGACCTCCGGTGTGCGGCGCTTCGATCCGGATTTGAATAGCCATCACCATATGCACTGCATCAGATGCGGCAAAATAATCGATTTTCAGCATGCGGGTTATGACGCCCTCGAGGTTCCCGAAGCACTTTATGAAGAGTTTCCCGTACTCGCCAAGAGGGTTGTGCTGCATGTCATCTGTCCTTCCTGCCTTCAGTCGGGCGAGGAAGGCTCGGCTGGAGGCGTTGTCGCATAGGCTTTTTCTTCAGAGAGAAGGGTATACCCTCACGCATCTGTGCCGCATTTCGATTCACTCACCCATGCGGTGCAAGGAATCCTCATCTCCTATGGCGCACCTTCCGGTTTTTCAGGTCACGTTTTCGCTTTTCCGCCCACGCTTCCTAATGGAGCTTCTGGCCGAATTGCTCACGACAGCCCATAATTGTGGTGATGCCTATTATGTGCCGTGGCCGCTGGGGCGTGGAGGGGAGTCGCGGTGTTTCAGTTTTTGACACCACAGCATCGACATGCCAGGTGTTTTGCCGCTATTGTTTTCATACCGGCACCAGGTTCCGGTCATGAGATTATTCCAGAGGGCGGAATCCTCAACCTGTGGAATTTCCTCTCCGTTTCGGTAACGGGTAACGGCAGGGTTTTCGGCCATCCAGACTGCGCTTCCGATCGATACGGTGCTGAGGTCGGCCTCTGGGTTTTTTGGGGCGGTTGCGGCCGTCAAATACGGCAGGAGTATGGCAAGAACAACGAAAAGCCCAGTCTCAAGGGTATATTTGTGGGTTCTTTTCATTATGTTAAAGTGTTTTAAATGATGTAATGAAGTTGGTTTCGGGGTGTTATCCGGAAAAAGACATAGTGTCCGCTTCGTATTTCGGATCTTTGAAATGGATAACGCCTACGGTTTTTTTTGGTTTCTTACGAGCCGGGAGCGGCATGAACGGCAGAACGTTTTAATATAAACAGTATCCAATAGTGGCAAGACAGCGTCATAACCGTAAACCCGGAGCATCCGGTGACAGGAGAAGCCGGCCGGCACCCCTTACCGGTGACAGGGTAAGACCCAACGATCATATTCTGATCAATGAATTTCTTTTCAAGAGGGGTGAAAGTTCTCTTGCGGCCGAAATTGTAAATTTTCTGGCCGATCACGACGGCGAGCGGTTCAGATCCGTCGATCTTGCCCGGCAGATGGGGTATACGGAATCCCGTCAGCTTCCCGGATTCTGGTATGTACTGCACAAGCTGCAGGAGGATGGGACGCTCGACAAGGACTCGAACCGCTGTTACGGCATGCAGTGCATGGAGCCGGCCACCTATGAAGACGTGCTCGAGCATACCAGGCAGTTTCCCGCTCCGGGCAAGGAGCAGTTCAAGGTCGATCAGACATACTCCGGACGCATTTCGACCCATCCCAACGGTTACGGGTTCATCGATGTCGAGGGTTTCGACGACGACATCTTCGTAAAGGCCGTGGACATGAATTCGGCGATACACGGCGACGAGGTGGAGGTTGTGGTGACAAAGGTTCCCGAGACCTACTCTTCGAAGTCCACTCCCCACCAGCGGTGCGAGGGTATCGTAGTCAGTGTCGTGAGCCGGAGGGTGACCTCCATCGTCGGCACCCTGATCCGCGCGAACCGTAAGTTTACCCTCAAGCCGGATGAGCGCAAACTGCTTCCGGAGATCATCGTTCCGATCAAACAGGCCTCCGGTGCTGTGGACGGCCAGAAGGTGCTGGTAGGCGATCTGGATTTCCGCAAACCGGGCATCATTCAGGCGCGCGTTCTGGAAATTCTGGGCTCAGCCGGCGATTCGCGGGTTGAGGTGAGCGCGATAGCCCGCAATCACGGCATCGACGAAACCTTCGACGCCGAGCTGGTCAGCCATGCCGAAACCATCAGGGAGGGCATTACCGATGCCGATCTGGCCGAACGGCTCGACATGCGCGATAAAACCGTCTTTACCATTGATCCTGTCGATGCGAAAGATTTCGATGACGCACTTTCCGTCGAGACGCTCGAGGAGAACCTGTACCGTATCGGTGTGCACATTGCCGATGTTTCGCACTATGTGCCGGAGAATTCACCCCTCGATCGGGAGGCCATGAAGCGTGCCACCTCGGTCTATCTTGTCGATCGGGTCATCCCCATGCTCCCTTCGCGTCTTTCCGAAGAGGTGTGCAGCCTCAACCCCGGAGTGGACAGGATGGCTTTCAGTGTGTTTTTCACCATGACCGCCAGTGGAGAGGTCAAAAGCCATGAGTTTCATAAAACGGTCATTCATTCGAAGCGGCGCTTTACCTATGAGGACGTTCAGGAGATCCTGCTCAACGGCAAGGGTGATTACGCTTCGGAACTGCAGCTGCTTGAAAAGATCAGCATTGAGCTGCGCGAGGAGCGCTTTCGGCACGGAGGCCTGGATTTTGAAACCGAGGAGGTGCGTTTCAGGCTCGGCAGCAAGGGAGAACCTGTAGAAATTATCAAGAAAGAACGACTTTCAAGCCACCGGCTCATCGAGGAGTTCATGCTGCTTGCAAACAGAAAGGTCGCCGAGTATCTCACGAAAACCTTCCGCGAACGCAAGAAGAATGCTCAGCCGGTAATCTACCGGGTTCATGACTCGCCGCAGCAGGAGCGGGTGCTTGTGCTTGCGAACTTTGTGCGGAAGATCGGCTATTCGCTCAAGCTCAACAGGGAGAAGAACGGGCCGGTGGTGACAGCAAAAGCTCTTCGGCAGCTTCTGCAGCAGGTGCATGGCTCCAACGTGGAGTTTCTGGTAAACGAGCTGGTACTTCGCTGCATGTCGAAGGCTATCTATACCGATGAGAATACCGGGCATTTCGGGCTTGGATTCGAGCACTATACCCATTTCACTTCACCGATCCGGCGTTATCCCGATCTGGTTGTGCACCGCCTGCTCTTCGAGTACGAGTACCTTCGAACAAAGAAGAAGAAAATGACCGAAAAGCGTCTTGGCGAGTTGCAGGAGAAGATTCGGCAGACCAGCCGCATTTCTAACGAGAGAGAGAAAGGTGCCGTCGAGGCAGAACGGGAATCGATCAAGCTCAAGCAGGTCGAGTACATGGCCAGCCATATCGGCAGGGTTTATCCCGGAGTCATTTCAGGCGCTACGGAATACGGCATTTATGTGCGCATGGTGGATTTTGCCATCGAAGGCCTTGTACATATGCGCAATATGACCGACGATTATTATGAGTATGACGAAACCACCTACTCGCTTGTCGGCAAGCGCCGTAAAAAAAGGCTGCAGATCGGTCAACGGGTAAAGGTGAAGGTGCATACAGTCGATATGCAGAGAAGGACGATCGATCTTGTCATAGAGTAGCAGGCTATCCGAAAAGGGTCTGAAAGCCTCTGTATTGCCGGTTTTGCTTCAGAGAATTCCGGCAATGTGGAGGAAGTTGTGCATCACCAGCAGCCCTGTTGCTGTGTACTCCTTTCTCACCGCCTCGAACTGCCTGGCAAGTTCCGCGCCGTCCATTTTCCCGAGATCACGATCAAGCCGGCACCACTCTGAAAGCATCGCTGGAGTCAGTTCAAAATGGCACTGCAGGCCGTACGCATTGCTGCCGATCCGAACGGCCTGATTTATGCAGTGTTTTCCCCGGGCCAGCAGTTGCATGCCAGCGGCAAGCTTCACGGTTTCGCCATGCAGCTGAAAAACCCGGAATGTCCGGTTCATGTTTCCGAACAGCGGATCTTTTCTGCCTTCGTCGGTAAGCTCAACAAGGAAAGGCTCTCCTTCATGATCGAAAAAACCTGTCTCCCTGACCGGGCTTTCAACAACGCTTCCTCCTCCGGCCTTTACCAGTACCTGCAGTCCGAGACAGATGCCCAGAACGGGCAGTCCTGCCTGGAGCGCCCTATTGGCCTGTTCGATTTCCTGCTGCATCTGCTTTGTTGTATCGTTTGCGCTCTGCGGTCCGCCGAGTATGATAAGGGCGTCGTAGGCAAGGGGGTCGGGGAAATGGCATCCTGTCGAGAGATCTACCGTTTCCGTGATGACGGAGCTGCGCTGCAGCTCCGTTTCAAGTAACCCGGGGCCTTCATGAGCGATATTTTTGACAATCAGGAGACTTTTGCCCATGGTGTCAGGGTATAAGGATGTGAGGTTGAGGATGCTCGAGCCGAAAAATGGATTATGGTTGCCGGATCCGTTTACAATTTCAGGGTTTTCTGCATGTTCTCCATCTCTTCGATGCTCAGGAGGAAAGTTTTTTGGCTCCTCGCTGTTTCAAGTGGGTGATGATATCAGAAGCGTATATTGTGGTGTAACCAACTAAGCCAGTAACCAGTACGCTCATGAACGACCTTACCCTTTTTCAGATGGCCTTGGGACTTGAGTCCCCATGG
>NZ_JAIOZR010000007.1 GCF_021740465.1 Chlorobium sp.
GGACGGGGTGGACACCGAATTCCTGGGCGATTTCGTTCAGGGTTTTCACTCCGTGAATGGCCTCAAGTGCCACCTTGGCCTTGAAGTCGCTACTGAAACTCTTGCGTTTCCTTTGGCTCATTTACTTGCTCCTCTTTTGTGCAAGTTACCAACTTAAACCGCTGTCTAAAAACTGGGGTCCGCTATATACAAACCGTGGCGTTCTGCCCTCCCCCCATGCCTGCAAATACTTTGATTATTAAAGTTCTTTGTGCACAACAAACAGAAAAAGGAAAAGCGACGGGCGGGCGTCGGCTTTCTACCGACATTGCACCCCTACGGGGTTGGCGGAGCACCAATTTCGCAGTCCCGGAGGGACGGCATGTTGGTAGAAACGGGTATCTCCCCCATTTGCTCTAAGCCCCGACATGTCGGGGCGACATATAGGTAGATCGAAATTACAATGTTGGTCGGATTTTATGCGGTCGTATACGGCTCCTCCGGAACCGGATGGGGTGGTGATGGGCGTCGGTTTGCAACCGACATTGCACCCCTACGGGGTTTGCGGAGTGCCAATTTCGAAGTCCCGGAGGGACGGCATATCGGTAGAAACGGGAATTACAACGTTCGCCGGGGTTTATGCGGGAGGTTCAGAAGGTTTCCGTGATTCAGGGAATGCTCCATGGATCGACGATATCGACGGAGCAACCGCTGAAGTCGGTGATATTCCTTGTCACAAGAACAAGGTTATGCACTGTGGCCGTTGCGGCGATAAGCGCATCGATAACCGAAAGAGGCTGGCCGTTTTTTTCGGAGGTACCAAGCATGTCCCCCCACATCAGCGCAATAGCATCGGTAACAGGAAGTACTCTTTCCGCAAATCGGACTTCGAGTTCATCTTTGAGCCATAGTGTCAACTGTGACTTTTTTTTGCCGGCAGAGAGCCGGGAGATGCCCTTCTGTATTTCACCAAGTGTCAGGACACTCAGGTAAAGATCGAACTCGTTTCGGGACTCGATCCACTGAATCATCCCCTTATCCGGAACCGGACGCACCAGTTCGGAGATAACGCAGGTATCGAGGAGAAAACTCACAGCTCGACCTCCCGACCGGCATCCTTTCTTCTTTCAAGATCGAGCGTTACCCCTTGCAACGGAGAACGACGAAAGAACTCCGTGAGCGTCTCCTGCTTTTTCATCAGATTACGGTAATCCTTCATCGAAAGCAGCACGGCCTCGGCTTTTCCGTGTCTGGTGATGGCTTGCGGCCCTGCCTCCTGCGCTTTGCGGACAAGATCGCTGAAATGGTTTTTCGCTTTCTGTATCTGCCAGTTTTCCATATTGTACGCTCCTTCTCGAATTCTGTCCATTATAGCCAGAAATATACAATTTCCGGATCCATCCTGAAACTCCGGATTTTCTCTGCAAACAAAAAGAGGATATTCTGACCTGCCCGTCAGGCAAGCAGCGTGAAGAGCGGCGAGCGGGCGGCTTTTTTATCGAAAGTGAGCAGCGTATCGCTGCTGCAGGTCTGGGTGGCGTAGTGCGCAATGAACAGATCTGCAAGGTCGCACCGGCTTTTGCGTGCATCGGAAACAAAAGCCCGGACTGCCGGTTGGCGATCGAACTCGATAACGGGCAATAACAGGAGTTGTTCCAGGGCATCGAGCAGATCATTGCGGGAAACTGCATATGCCGATTCGAGCACCCAGAGCAGCTCGAGAACAACGGGAGCGGGCACAAGAAAAGCCTCCCCGTTTTCTTCGGCCTCCCTGAACAGGCGATAGACCCTCTCTGCCTGGGTTTTGTCGTCTTTTACAAGAAAACGAACCAGGATATTGGTGTCAAGCGCTTTCATCGATTTGTCCGCCTGAATGGCTTGTAACTTTTTTCCCGATAGCCTCGTTCATCTCTTCGACCGATAACGGCTTTTGTGCAGGATTGAACAGCCAGCCGAAAACATCGTCCACACTTTTCTTGATGGGCCTGAGGATGATGACTCCCTCTTTTTCGAGCACAAACTCGATCCTGTCTCCGGTATGCAGGTCGAAAGCATCCCTCACTTTCTTGGGGATCGTCACCTGTCCCTTTCCGGTCATGGTTGCAATAGGCATTGTTTTTCCTTACCTGATATTTTTTTCTGACCTGTCAGTAAGGAATAATACAAAAAAACCGCAACAGGTTCCCCGGCCATCAGAAACCTGTGCCGCGCCTGCGGAGCCGGATTGGGGGGTATGCATCGGTTTTCTACCGATATTGCACCCCTGCGGGGTTTGCGGAGTGCCAATTTCGAAGTCCCGGAGGGACGGCATATCGGTAGAAAAGGTATCTCCCCCATTTCCTCTATGCCCTGTAAGGGCGATATATCGGTAGATCGGAATTACAACGTTCACCGGGTATCAACAAACGCATCAACCAGCAGCAACCCTTGCGGCAAGCGAGCGATCCATGCCCCTATAATCATCGAGAAAAAACCGGTTCATGAGCGTTCCCGCGACACCGCCCAGCAGCCCCGTAAACTGCTCGGTGTTAAGGAAACGGGTGCTTCCGTCCGGCTCTTCGGATAGCGAAAAGCAGTGCTCGGCCCGCAATATGCGGAAGGGCAGGGTGAAGCTCCAGCAGAGCCTTTCTCCGGGCCGGAACGTCTCCACGATCACCGGCACCCAGAGCGGGGGAAGCGTTCCGACTTTCAAGCGGATGCGGATCGTTCCGCCCGGCTCCGGCGCTCCCCTGACGGCCGTGACGAGCGGGTTCCAGCCGGAATAGGCCTCCATGTCGAGAAGCACGCGCCATACGTCGTCGGGCGGAACGGGGATGGTTATTTCAGTACGGATATCCGCCATTGGAGGAATCGTTTTCGGAAGCTTTTCAGGTTGTTTCGTTGTTAGGGAAATTAATACAAATTTTTCCTCCCATGTGCGGACGATTCGCGTTTTTCGAACTCCTGCGCTTCCTCGACGAGCTGCGGGAAACCGGCTTTCCCTACGAAAGGAATGAGCACTACCACTTCATGCCGGGCTACAACATCGCGCCGGAGAGCACCATAACCGTGCTGCTCGGCGACGAAGGCACGAATCTGCTCTCGAACGCGCACTGGGGATTGATTCCCCACTGGGCCGATAGCATGCCGAAGGTGCGCCCCATCAACGCCCGCGCCGAAAGCCTCGGCATGAAACCCTACTTCCGACACATGCTCAACCGCCGCCACTGCCTCATCCCGGCAAGCGGATTTTACGAGTGGAGCGCCGAGCGGAACGGAAGTGACAAGTGCAGCGCTGAGCGGAACGCGAGTGACAAGTGGCGCGAACAGCGAAACGCGAGTGCCAAGCATCCATGGTTCATCCACCGCTCGGACGGCCGACCGATGGCGCTGGCCGGACTCTGGGATATCTGGCAGCCGCCGGATCCCGAAAAACCGCCGCTCACCTCATGCACCATCATCACCACCGCTGCGAACCCTCAGATGCGCGCCATACACGACCGCATGCCGGTGATCCTCGAACCGGAAACATGGAAGCCGTGGCTGGAACCGGAAAAAGACGCATCAGTCGAACTGCTGAAACCGGCAGCCGAAGGGATTCTGGAACTACACCGCGTCTCGCGCAAAATCAATAACCCGCAGTATATACGGAAGGATTGCATCGAACCTTTGGCTGATGAATAAATCTTTTGCGAGCCATGATACCTGCGTTGGATGGTATCCAGAAATCCTCATAAAGAAAATAGTTATGCTTCCTTTTTGAATAACCGTTGCATTTTTTTACATTTACTTCCCCTGAACGGTATGGCGAAGTGGCCGAGTGGTTAGGCAGAGGTCTGCAAAACCTTGTACAGCGGTTCGAATCCGCTCTTCGCCTCAAAAAAAAGCAGCTGCACATTGCGGCTGCTTTTTTTTTGCTTACAGAGACGCGGCACCCCTTATCCTATCCTCTCCGATCCGGTGATGATGGCGTCCACGAGCTTTTCGATGGTGGCCTGGTCCATGAGCACGGGAATGTTCAGGCAGATGCTGCTGCGCAGCATGGCGCCGGTTTTCGGCCAGAGCGTTTCGAGATCGACGTCACGATAGCGCTCGAACTCGGGAAGCAGGTGGCTCCAGACGCCGGCGAAGTGCCAGTCGAGCGCTTCGGGCAGGATTTTGGTGCCGAAGCCGCGTTCCATGAGATGCGCTTCGAACTGCAGGGCCGCCTCGCGATTGCGCACGCGGAAGATCAGCGTGTCGCCCTGCGAGCCCTCCTCGTCCGAAAAGGGCCGAAGGGTGATGTTACCGAGATGGCGTATGGCCTCCTTGATTTTTCTCTTGTTCTCCTTCGTGCGCGAAAGAATCAGGTCGATCTTGCCGAGCTGCGCCAGGCCGATGGCCGCCGTCACCTCGCTGAGGCGCAGGTTGAGCCCCTTGGCCCTGCGCGGGTCCTTGCCGCGCGGCAGACCCTCCAGGTGCATGTGGCCATGGTCGGAGAACTCGGCCGCACGATCGTACACCTCCCTGTCGTTGGTGACGATGATACCGCCCTCGCCGGTGTGCATGGTCTTGCCCGCATCGAACGAGAAGGAGCCTACCCGTCCGATAGTGCCGAGCTTGCGTCCCTTGTAGGAGGCTCCCAGCGCCTGCGCCGCATCCTCGATGAGCATGATATTGCGCCGCTCGCAGATGGCCGCAAGCTCGTCCATTTTCGGCGGGGCCCACATGGGGATGGCCACCACAGCTTTCGTTGCGGGTGTGATTGCTTTTTCCACCTCTGCCGGATCGAGGTGGTAGGTCTCGTCGAGCTCGACCGGAACCGGCACCGCGCCGAGCGCGCTGATGGCCTCGACCGGGGCGATGAAGGTCCATGCTGTGGTGATCACCTCGTCGCCGGGCCCGATGCCCGCACCGGCAAGCGCGCAGTGGATGGCCGCCGTGCCGGAGGAGACCGCATGGGCGTACTTCACGCCCATGTACCGGGCGAACCGCTCCTCGAACTCCCTTGCCTTGTAGTTGCCTCCGCCGTAGCGGTAGAGATTGACCTTTTCTCCGCTGAAAAGATCCTGTATTTCGGCCAGCTCCTCGCGGCCTATGAGTTCTGCTCCTGCCATTTTTTTTGTTTTGGTACGTTACGTGAGGGTATCTCTCTGTATCTGTTACACGGTCAAGTTTTTTACACTCGCGCCCGATATGTCGGAGCTTGATACTCGCGCCCCGATGTTTCGGGGCTTGGCACTCGCGCCCGATATGTCGGAGCTTGATACTCGCGCCCCGATGTTTCGGGGCTTGGCACTCGCGCCCCGATGTTTCGGGGCTTGGCACTCGCGCCCTGATATGTCTGGGCTTGATACTCGCGCCCCAGACCGCCGGATTATTGTCACAGTCCCGATTGCCGTCAGGTCAGATTGTAGATCACATGCCTTGCGGAATCCTCGTTGAACTCCACCGGGTTGCCGGCAAACGATCCTTTCAGGGCCGCCGAGGCGTTCCTTGCGAATTCGGGGGCGTTGCCCTTGCCGTAGCCGTAAGGCGCAAGGGTTGGTATCTGCAGCTGCCGGTAGAGATCGTCCATTTCAGCCAGCAGCTCATGGGTGACCTCCCTGGCCGACGGAGAGGAGCGCATGGGGTTGAGAAGCGCGTATTTTTCGTAGCCCCGGTCGAAGTTGTAGCGCATGACCTCCTTGAGGAAGATCGCGCCGGCCAGACCGTGCGGCACCTTGTGCTTCACGCCGAGATAGTAGGCAAACCCGTTGGTCGGGCCGTCGCCCGAGTTCATGAGCGCCGCCGTGCCACAGATGCTGCCGATGGCCAGATCGAGCCGCGATTCCGCCCGGTCGAGCTGCCCCTGCCGGAGCGCGTAGAAGGTGCGCTGGAACCCCTCGATGGAAAAAATCCGGCTCAGCGGGGTGTGCTTCAGCGAACCGAAGCTGTCGATGCAGTGCACCAGGCTGTCCATGGCCGTGGCGATCACGCTTTCCATCGGGGCTGTCATGGAGAGGCGGGGATCGACCACGGTTTTACGGGGGAAGTTGCGGCGGCTGTTGATGCCGAGCTTGCGCCCTTCGGCCTCATCGATGAACACCGCATTGAAACTGACCTCCGCTCCGCTGCCGAGCAGCGAGGGCACCGTCACGAGCGGTACGGGATCCGAGACATCCTGCGGGAACCCTTTCAGGGAGAGCGCGGGCACATGGTTCGTCAGGAGCAGGGCGACGCCCTTGCCGAGATCGAGCGAGCTTCCCCCGCCGATGGCCACAATGCCGTCGGGCGCATTGCTGCGGAAAAACCCGGCCACATCCTCCAGATGGGCGTAGGTCGGCTCCCCTCTGAACTCGTTGCAGTAGAGCACATGAGCACCGAAGCGGCCGGTAAGCCCTTTGAGCACATCCTGAAAATAGAGGCTGGAAGCAAGATTGGCATCGTAGATGATGCCCGGTTTTTTCATGCCGGTCTGCCGGACATACTCCTGCAGGTTGAGGGCTTCACTGACTCCGATCACCAGATCGGTGGATAGAAAAAATTGCATAGGTATTGATGCTATGGGTTCCGAGGTCCTGATTCCTGGTCTGCCAGGTTTTTCTTGAACATATAAAACTCAATTAAATCGATTTCCTCCAGACTGTCAATCTCCCATGTCTGCCAGAACTCCATTTCATAGACGGAAAGCCGGTTTCCGATGCGGTTTCCGCACATTCTGAGCACCTCGGGAGTGACCAGATAGATGGAACCGTTCTCGATATACTGCGGCACCCTTTCCTGGCGCATGCCCCTGTTGCGGAAATCGAAATTCACGCTCTCCCAGCCTTGCACACGGCGCTCCCACAGGGTTAGATCGTCGAGCCGGGTAACGGAAATCAGCGAATCCGCCCCTTCGGATTCGAAGCGTTCTATAGCCCGGTCGATATCCCCCGGCTTGCGCAGGGGCGAGGTGGCCTGGAGAAACACCACCAGACCGACTTGAACGGCATGCTCCCGTTCAAGCACTTCGACGGCGTGCAGCAGGGCCGATTCCGACGAAGCCCTGTCGCCGGAGAGCTCCGCCGGGCGCCGGATAACCCCGGCGCCGTAACGCCCGGCTACCTCCGCGATTTCGGGATCGTCGGTCGAAACGAACACCCGATCGACCCGCCGCGACTGGCGCGCCTGCATGATACTCCAGGCCAGAAGCGGACGACCCGCAACCGGATAGATGTTTTTTCCCTTGAGCCCTTTGGAACCTCCCCTTGCGGGAATGATGGCGATATTGTGCACTCCCTTCTCCTTCATGATACCGTTGGCAACTCCGTTTATCCGTCTATGACCGTCCTGCAGACGTCGGCGATGCGCCGCGCAGCCGACTTGTTCTGAACCGGTGTGAGCGCCCTGAGCTCCTCGGGAGAAAGCCCGCAGTGCACGGTTTTGTTCAGGGCGGAACCTACAAAAATGGTCGAGGAAAACTGCGCTATCAGCATGCGTGAATTGGCGATCATCTCCTCGGTCTTCCCTTCGGCAAACACCATGCTTTCAGGTGCCCAGTTCCTGATTTCCCGCACCGCCCTCGGGGCATTCTCATTGGGATGGAGTTTGAAAATCAACTGATGCCCATCCGCCATTTCGAGATACTTTTCGATATTTTTCCTGCGATTCTCGTAAATGAAAGTCTCCCGGTTGTCGGAGGTGCATACCAGCACGAAATCGCGGTATTCGAAGTCGTTGTGGAGGTACTGTTCGCAGTTGTCGAAATTCGGAATGCTGGTTACCACTATCTTGTCGGGGTTGACCCCCTTGCGGATAAACAGATCTCGATATCCCTCGCTTGCCACGCAGAACTTTTCGTACAGATCGCTTAGCCCGGTAGTAGCAGTGCCGGCAACCCAGCGAGGCACCCAGCGAAAGTTTCGGGCAAGATGGTAGAGCACTGTTTCCGGTTCGGTCATCCCCTCCTGAACCAAAACGATTTTCTTTCTCCGGATCTCCTTCGGTACGATCAGGTCGGTGCAGGTAACCACAAGATCGTAATCACGACCCGTTCTGCGTGTATCGAGCTGCAGGTCATGATCGAGAAGATACTGAAGCGCCCTGCCTGAGCGTTTCTTACCGAGAATCGTGAATTCCAGAAGGCCCATGCCGCTTGCCACTCCAAGCAGGCCGTCACTGAAAAACGGGGAAAAGTAACGGTCGTAATCGCCCAGGCACTCCGAAATCTGGTGCATCTGGGTGGTCTGGTTCATCGAACCGCAGATAAACAGAATCTTCTTCTTCATGAGCATGCCCTCTGAGGGAGGCACCTTCGGCTATCTCGTTGCACAGGATAAAAATACTTCGAACAAAAATATAAAAAAGCCGTTAACATCGCAGCCATACCGGTCGCGTTCGACAAGATTCCTGAAAATCCTCCGGATGACCGTCGGATTCGCCGACCGGAACATGAGGCTGTGAAATGAACCAAACCATCACAAAATCCACATTTTTTTGATCTATCAGGAACTTTATTTAACAAAGAATCATTTTTGAAAAAGAATGACCATCGCACTGAAGCACACTCCCTCCCCCAGCCGTTCGACTGTTACACCATTACATGACAAACAGATTTTTCCGCATGCACAGGTCAGTACCTGAATTCGACAGATCGCTTTTTCGTCAATTTCTGAACATACTTTTCCAAGGAGCGAAACTATGGCTGCAAAAAAAAGAGAACCGCTGGATTTGCTGGACGAAATGTACTCGCTGGGTTACTGGATGACGGGTTCTTTGAAAAAAACCAATGAACTTGTCCTCGGAACCTATCGGCAGGTCGACTCCGACACTCCTGAAATCGAGGTATTCAAAACATTCAGGGACGTTTATTACGAGCGTTTCGGTCTGGATGGTGCGACATCCCAACCGGAAACGTCCCGTTATCCCGATGAAAACCTGCTGATCCTGCTGCGCCAGCAGGAGACGGACAGAAAACTCTCGGTTCTGCTTTCGGAGGTATGCGGCCTGAAACACCGGACCATATCGATTGTACTGGGCAAACCGCTCAATACGGTACGCTTGTGGTTATCCTCGGGGAGAAAATCGATGATCGACGGATTGATGGTTTTACTGACCTGCCTTGAACCGGCCTTGAGTTGCTGAACATCATCCTCACGTTTCAAGGTCCTCCTGACGCTCCGCATCGCCGAGATGTACCCCGGAAAGAAACATGATCCCGTAACCGAAAGCATACCAGAGCACCTCCTTGAAACGCCGCAGCAGCACGAATGCCGCCCCGTCGGCCGCAAAATCATGTATGCCGATCGCCTGAAAAAACAGCAGATAACCGAGATCCTGCACCCCGAGTCCCGAAGGGATGAAGAAAAACAGCGAGCGAAGCATGGCAAGCGCTATGTCGATGGCGAAAACCTGGTAAAAGGAGATCTCGACCCCAAGCAGGGAGAGTATGATGTAACTCTCGGCCGTAAGCATAAACCATGCGACAACATAGTAAAACATCGCCAGCAGACGCCCTCCGGAAGGCGAACCCCGGTAACTGTTCAGCGCCTGATCGGTATCGAGAAAACCGGACTCCTTTTCGAGCAGCCACTCCTTGACCCGCCTGAAGGGCACAAGCATCAGAAACCGATGCAGCTGTCCGGCTACCCTTCCGTTCAGGAGCAGCAGGAGAAAGAGCATGAATAAAAGAAAAACTGCCAGACCGCTGACAAGCATCAACAGTCCAAGACCGTCAAACCCGATCACCCTGCCTGAAACCGTCTGCAGAAAACCGTAACCAGCCAGTGCGCCAAGCAGGGTATAAAGACCCTGCGCAGCACCGAGCATGAGCTTGCGCACCGCAACACTCGCCACTGATTCGGGAACGGGAAGACCTATAAAGCGCTTGCAGAGATACGGCCTGAGCGGTTCGCCGACCGCCACTCCCGCAGGCAGCGTCATCGAAACGGTTTCGGCAATGAGCTGTATTCTCAGGAGAGGGAAAAAGGGTATTTGCGTTACGCCGGGCGGAAACACCTTTATCCACGCGAAGGTCTCCACCACATGCAGCACGAGAAAGGGAGCGAGTATCAGCACCGATGAAAAGCCTATCGAAAAGATTCTTTCGAAAGCCCCCTGCAGATCGATCTGGCTGAAAAGGTAGACAATAAGGGAAATACCAAGCAGAAGACCGGCATATCCCGGCACTTTATTGCTTTTATTTTGCTTCAACTGCATAAAACGGGTAAAAAGAGACATAAAAGATACCATAAAGTACCAGACACTCTTTGCAAAGATAATATTGTATCGTTAATTATTTGTTCAATCGTTTCGAACCTTCCTGTTTAGTTCTTTCGGACAACTCTATCTTTCCGGCAATTTCGGGCACATCTCCTTTCGACCGAAGTCCCGGTTCGTCGCATCGCGAGCAGGCCGAAACTGCCGTCAGAAGAAATAAACAAGGACTGGCTCAGGCCCCTTGCTTCAGGTATCCTTAAGAATAACAATGGCGCTCTATGGGACTTATCAACTCCGATTTTCATACGTTACCTGAACTTTTCTCTTCCGTGTTCAGCCACTTCCGCCACCAGAAAGAGAAATTTCCGATTGCAAGAAAGATCAACGGAGAGTATCAGCCGATTCCATACGAATCCCTGGAACAGGATATGCACCATCTTGCGGCATATCTGAGGGAGAACGGCATTGCCGAGCACGACAGGGTTGCCATTCTCTCGGAAAACCGACCGGGGTGGTATCTTGCCGACATGGCCATTCTCACTATCGGAGCGATCGATGTACCGCTCTACCCCTCCCTGCCTCCCAACCAGATCGAATACATCCTGAAAAACTGCAGCGCAAAAGGCATTGTAGTTTCAAACATGCTGCAGCTCGGCAAGATTCTCTCCATCTGGCAGAACCTGCCCGACCTGAACCTGGTCATCGTACTGAACCGTCTTGAGGAGCCGATAGAGGACGTTATCGACCTGAACCACGTCAAGGAGACGGGTAAAAAAATCCTTGAGGATAAACCCTGGACTCTCGACGGCATCAGGGTGGAACCGGAGGATGTGGCCACCATCATCTACACCTCGGGCACGACCGGCCTGCCGAAAGGAGTGATGCTCACGCACCGGAACCTCTGCGAAAACGTGAAAAGCTGCTCAACCGTCATGCGGCTCGACGAAACCGACTGCAGCCTCTCGTTTCTGCCGCTCTCCCACGCCTACGAGCGGACAGGCGGTTACTATCTGCTCTTTGCCTGCGGCTCGGCGATCTATCTGGCGGAAAGCATCGAAACCATATCGCTCAACATCTCCGAAGCGAAACCGACCATCATCTTTACGGTGCCGAGGCTCTTCGACCGGATGAAAACGAACATGCTCAAGCAGATCGGCAACGAAAGCGCCCTGAAACAGAAAATCTTCCACTGGGCCGTCAAAACCGGAGAGGAGTACCACCGCGAGATGAACAGAAACGACAGGGTTTCGATGGCTCTATCGATACAGCACGGGCTGGCCGACAAGCTCGTCTACCACAAGATCCGCAAAAAGTTCGGCGGGCGCCTGCGTTACTTCGTTTCGGGTGGCGCCGCCCTCCCCCAGAAAATCGGAGAGTTCTTCCAGGCGCTGGGCATCAACATTCTCGAAGGGTTCGGGCTGACGGAAACATCACCGGTCACCAACGTCAACCGCCCTGAAAAGATCAAGTTCGGCACCGTGGGGCCTGCAGTGGCCAATGTGCAGATAAAGATAGCCGAGGACGGGGAGATACTGATCAAGGGTCCCAACATCATGAAGGGATACTGGCAGGATGAGGCCGCTACAGCCGAAGTCATCAGGGACGGCTGGTTCTACAGCGGCGATATCGGCGAAATCGACCGGAACGGCTACCTGAAAATAACCGACAGGAAAAAACACATCATCGTCACCTCCGGCGGCAAGAACATCGCCCCGCAGCCGATAGAAAACCTCATCACCGAAAGCCCCTTTGTCGATCAGGTGATCGTAATAGGCGAAAAACGCCCCTTCCTTATCGCCGTCATCGTGCCCGACTTTGCAAAGCTCAACGAGTATGCCGCGCAGAACTCGATTTCGGCAAAAAACAACAGAGAGCTGATCGAACACAAAGCCGTGCAGCAGATTTACGAAAAGCTTATGCGCACCATCTCCCGCCAGCTCGCGACTCATGAAAAAGTGCGCAAGTTCCTTTTGATCGAAGAGGCCTTCAGCATCGAGAAGGGCGACATGACCCCGACCATGAAGCTGAAACGCAAGACCATAACGGAGAAATACGCACGGGAGATCGACAAGGTATACAGCGCCCTGAACATGGTGTACAACACCGAATGAGTTGCGGCGACAATCCCCCTCTGTACCGATAAGCCTTCTGCTGCGCCGCCGCTCCGAAGACCTCCGTGGCGGTTCCCCCCCGCACTGAACCACCACATGAAAATCCAGTCGGACACCGGAGAGCACGACACGCTGGAATTCCGACCTTTCTGTACTATTTTACGCTATTACGTTCAGTTTATCGCACGAATCCCCGAACCCATGCAGCCTGAAATAGCAATACGCAAAGCCGGACCAGCCGACGCCACGGCAATTGCCTCGATTCTGGAAAAGACCGGATGGTTTCCGCATTTCAACGACGACACCCTGGAGCGAAACGCCGAACGCATCGGCACCGCTCTTGAAAACGACTACGCCGGAACGGAGAGCCATTCGGCCTACATTGCAGAAACCGGCGAAGGGCTCGTTGCGGGATACGTTACCGTACAATGGCTCCCCTATCTCTTTCTGCCGGCTCCCGAAGGGTATGTATCGGAAATCTTCGTGGACGAACGCTACCGGGGAGAGGGTATCGGAAAGGCGCTGCTCGATGCCGTGCGGCAGGAGGCGAACGGGAAGGGGTGTTCCCGCCTCATGCTCTGCAACAGCCGGACCCGCCACTCCTACAAGCGGGAGTTCTACCAGAAACTCGGATGGGAGGAACGGGAAACCGTAGCCAACTTCATCCTCAGGCTCTGAGCGGTTGCCGGCTGTGTTGCATTAAGCATGCGTATCTCTGGTCAATTACACGATAAACCTGATCGACAATGGCAACTATCGAAGAGTACTCCGGGGGTACCATCCTTGCGGGGATAGGAAAAACGCTCATGTATTTCGATGCTGTGGCCGGAAGTGTGCCACGGGATGAAAAATTCCACCATATCCTCCACAAAATCGATGCATTCGAACCCCTTATCCTTACCCTCGGACAGGCTATGGAGTATATCCGGCGGGCAGAAGCCATAGCGATCGGCGAGAGGGTCTGCAGGGTTCTCCATCCCGATTCGGTCTGCAGCGAATCGGTGTTTCTCGACGATCTCGCCGTTGCAATGGTTCGTGCCGGAAAGGCAAAAAATGCCGATGCCGAAGATGCCCGAAAAAGCCTGGAAAAAAGTTCGGGCCGTCCCCTCATCATATCGAGGGTTTCAGGGAAACATCAGGAAATATGCCCCTCCGTACCGTCGGAATGCGTCTACTGGCAAGCCGAAAAAAAAGGGATGCGCTGCCTGAAACGCAAAGCGTGATCACTCCCTGATCCTCAGCACCCGCCCTTTCCCGTTCGCGCTCTCAACCTCATCGACGAGCCCGTCGCGGACAAGGCCGTCGACGATCTCCCGGAATCCCCAGGGGCAATCGCCGTAACGCTCCCCGATCTCTTCGAGCAGCAGCTGCTCCGAAGCCACAAGCTCCCTGAGCAGCCTGCCGCGATACCAGCGTTTCGAACCCTGGAATTTCGACTGCCTCGTCTGCGGCCGGATACCGGTTGTGCGGCTGGTGAGGCATAGCGACCCGTAATCCATGAGCGCGTTGTGCCAGTCGCGGCTGCGCCCCGGCGGCAGAAGCTGCTCGGCGGCGGCCTGCATCTGTCGCTTCGTGGTGTCTTCCGGCAGGGCGAATTCGTGGATGATGATGCGCCGGATGTTGGTGTCTACGGCGGCGAGGTCGAGGTTGTCGGCAAATACCGGAATGGAACGGCAGGTGTAGTCGCCGATGCCGGGCAGGGTTTTCAGTTCGGCGGGATCGGCGGGGACCTCGCCCCCGAAACGCTCCATCACGGCCCGAGCGCAGCTCTGCAGGCGCTGACCGCGGGAGTTGTAGCCGAGACCGCTCCAGAGCGCGAGCACATCGCGGAGCGAAGAGGAGGCAAGCGTTGCCATGTCGGGAAAGCGCTCCATCCAGAGCCCGTATTTTTGAGCCACACGTTCGGCCTGTGTCTGCTGCAGCATGATTTCGCTTACCATGACGGCATACCGGTCGCAGGTCTGCCGCCAGGGAAAACTGCGGCGGTTGTCGTCGTAGAAATCGAAAATCTTCCGCCGGAAAATATCTATCCGATCGCGATGAAGGAGATCCGTATTCAAGAGAGCGCCTTTCGTTTAAACGGTGAAAAAGCGGTCGGCGACGATAGCTCCCTTTTCGTCGCGCCTGAGCAGTGCTGCCTCGTTGAAGGGGTCGTGAGCGAAAAAGAGCAGCTCTCCCTGCTCGTGCATCCGGATGAGCAGTGCGGTTTTCTCGTCGATCTGCGTGAGCGGCTCGACGTCGAAGCCCATAACCCACGGAAGCGGCAGATGCGCCGAAGAGGGCACGAGATCGCCTCCATGCACCAGAGTCCGCACGCCGTCGCTTATGCGTACAAGCTGCTGCCCCCTGGTGTGTCCGTTGCTGACCAGCACCTCGATGCCCCCAAAGAGTTCGGCAGGGCCATCGAGCAGCTCCACCTCCGAAAGCCGGCTGAACGCATCGACGAAAGCCGCCGAGTAGCTGACCTTCTCCTTCAGGTTGGGGTGTCTGGCCGAGATGTAGTTCTCTTTCTGAACGTAATGGCGCGCACCGGTAAAAACCGGTTCAAGGCCATCTCCCGCCGGCCTGAATGCACCGCCCAGATGGTCGAAGTGCAGATGGGTGTAGATGACGTCGGTTATATCCTCCGGCGTGAGACCGTGATTGGCCAGTTCCGTTTCGAGCCTGAAGTCCGAAAGGCGGTAGATCGAGCGGAGCTTCTGGCTCCATGCCGTGCCCATGCCCGTATCGACAAGGATATGACGCCCGTTTCCGGAAATCAGGAGCCCCCTGGTCTTGAGCATGACCCGGTTGAGCTCGTCGGAAGGGGTGAGTTTTTCCCACATGACCTTCGGCACGACGCCGAACATGGAGCCGCCGTCAAGCGCGAAATCCTGCAGGTCGAGAGAATGGAGCCGATAGTCGCCAATCTGCATCATAGGTATGTTGTGCCTGTTTGTCGAGCGCCCTGAAATGACCACCAGTCAGCATTGCGGGCCGTGAATCGCTTTCCTGCAATGTATGGCGCCGGTGGCAATATTCACAAAACCGCCGGATATTTTTCCTGCCGTGGCGTAACCCGCAGATTCGCATCTATGCGGCTCGCCGCTTCCGGGCGGAAAAAAGAGCGGCAGAAAAAAAGAATGGAAACCCGAAAGGGGGGAAAACGAAGAAAAGAACCCTCAGGCTGTCCTGAAGGAGGATAACCATGAAATGAAAAAAAGCCGGACAGGTGAAGAGCCGGCAGACAGGGAATATCTGCCGGCTCTCCTGCTGTTTTTCTCAGGCCTTTACCGCAGACTTGCGCTCTTTGACCTTGAGTGCGGCCTTGCCGGTACGCTTGCGCAGATAGAAGAGTTTTGCCCTTCTTGCCTTGCCGTGCTTGAGCACGGTAACGCTTTCGACGTTCGGGGAGTTGACCGGAATGATCCTCTCGACACCGACGCCGTGCGAAATCTTGCGAACCGTAATGGTTTTTGAGCCGCCGGCACCGCGATCGCTGATGACGACGCCTTCAAAAGCCTGCAGACGCTCTTTTTCGCCTTCGATAACCTTCAGCTGGATCCTTACGGTATCACCGGGATTGATCTCCGGAAAATCGATTTTGCTCTGCGTGGCTTCAACTAACTGAATTAACTGATCCATTTTTCGACAACTATTTACGTTATTTTTTCTCTTACTCTTCAAAAACCTTTTTTTCAAGCAGGTCCGGCCGTCTTTCGAGCGTCCTCTGCAGGGCGTTTTCATGACGCCATTTCTCGATGTTGCGGTGATGCCCCGTCATGAGAACATCCGGAACCTTCATACCTCTGAACTCCGCAGGCCTCGTATAGTATACGCAATCGAGCATTCCGGTCTGAAAGGAGTCGGTCAGTGCGGACTCTCCGTCACCGATCACGCCCGGTATAAGCCTCAGAACCGCATCCATGATCAGAAGCGCAGGTATTTCGCCTCCCGAAACCACAACATCACCTACCGAAACCTCCATTGTGACCAGCTTCTGGCGGATCCTCTCGTCCACCGCCTTGTAATGGCCACAGAGCAGCATGAGGTTTTTCGTGCGCGAAAGCCGGTTCGCCAGAGGCTGATCGAACGGCTTTCCATCCGGAGTGGGAAAGATAACCGCATCATACTCTCTGTGGGCAAGCAGTTTTTCGATACACGCAAAAACCGGTTCGGGACGAAGCACCATGCCGGCTCCCCCGCCGAACGGGGTATCGTCAACCTGCTTGTACCGCCCGAGACCGTAATCATGCAGATTGTGCACATGAATTTCCGCATACTGCTTCTTCATTGCTATCGCGAGCAGGCCGTTTGCAAGCGGCGAGTCGAAAAAGCCGGGAATAACGGAAATCACATCAATCCGTAAAGGGTCCATCATGGCCAGGGGACGTCAGCTCCCGTTTAGGAACAACCTGTTACAAAAACTCTTCAAACCTCGGTACAACCATCAGGCCTCTTCGGGTATCTATCTCTTCGATAAACTCCTCGATGGCCGGGAGCAGCACGATTCTGCCGCCGCTCATGGTGACCTCGTAAACCTCATGGGCAGGCATGCTGAGCACATCGGTGACCACTCCGGCCTCTGTGCCGCTCCCGTCGATCACCTTCAGTCCCGTCAGCTCATGCAGATATGCACGACCTTCCGGCATTGCCTGCAGTTCCTTCTCGCCGATATAGAGGTTCATGCCGCAAATGGCCTCGGCCTCTTCACGACTTTCGATACCTTCAAAAAACAGCCACGCGAAGCCCCTGGAGAGCGAGGCGCGGACAACGTTGCGGAGCACCGTTTCGCCGTCCGTTTTGCCTACATGGTATGCCTTGCGCGAAAGAAACCGCTCGGGATAATCGGTGACAGGCATAACCTTCACTTCGCCTTTCAAGCCTTTCGGCTTGAGTACGATGCCCGTCCTGTAGAGATCCATCCCCTGAAAACCCGACCCCGAAGGGCTCAGGCTTGGCTGCCGCTCGCTTCGGCGGCTTTTTTAGCCTGACGACGACGGGTTTTGACGGCAATGCGCTTCACGCGTCTTTCGGCCTGGTTCTGCTGCCACTTTTCCATCTCGGCGGTAATATCCTCTTCGCTGCGGCCAAGTTTACGGAGCCTCAGCTCGTGGAGAAGACCTGTCGAACGGATAAGGCTGCGTACGGTATCGGTCGGCTGCGCTCCGGTCTGCATCCAGTAGGAAACACGGTCTTTCTTGATGGTGACGGCATGCGGTTTCGCTGTAGGCTGGTAGTGCCCTACAACTTCCAGAAACTTGCCGTCCCTCGGTGCACGCGAGTCGGCAGCGACGATCTGGTAAAACGGCATTTTCTTTCTTCCGGCTCTTTTAAGTCTGATCTTTACCAATGCTTCAATAGTTTAGTTGATGGTAACTACAAATATACGTTATCGCTTTAAAAACTTGTCGAGCGCAAGATTCTGCGAGGTGATCTTTCTGCCGGACTGCGACAGCTTCGATACCGATCGCATCATCTTTTTCATCTCTCCGAACTGCTTCAACAGAAGGTTCACGTCCTGAACCCTGGTGCCGCTGCCTTTGGCTATGCGCTGTCGGCGGCTTCCGTTGATGATTTCGGGATTCTCCTTTTCCTGCCGGGTCATCGAATTGATCATCGCCTCGATAGGCCTGAAATCGAGATTGTCGATCTCCTGTTTCGGAACCATCTTGTTGAGGCCCGGAACCATTTCGATAAGTCCCTGAATGGAACCCATTTTCTTGAGCTGCTGCAGCTGATCGAAAAAATCGTTCAGATCGAACTCATTTTTCATGAGTTTCTTCTGCATCTGCATGGTTTTCTCGATGTCGAGCGTCTCCTGGGCCTTCTCGACAAAGCTGACGATATCGCCCATGCCGAGAATCCTCTGGGCCATACGGTCAGGGTAGAAGAGGTCGAGGTCGTCGATCTTTTCGCCGATGCTGATGAACTTGATGGGCTTTTCAACGACCTGCCTGATGGAGAGGGCCGCGCCTCCGCGGGCGTCGCCGTCGAGCTTGGTGAGCACGACACCGTCGAAGTCGAGCCGCTCGTTGAATTCGCGGGCCGTATTGACGGCTTCCTGACCCATCATGGAGTCGACGACGAAAAGCAGTTCATCCGGCTTGAGCGCATGCTTGAGCGCTTCGGCCTCGGCCATCATTTTCTCGTCGATCTGCAGCCGTCCGGCGGTATCGACGATAAGCACATCCTTCGCACCCGCACGAGCGGCATCGAGGCCCTGCATGGCGGCCTGCATGGCGTCCTGCGCCTCTATGGAAAAAACAGGAACGTCAACCTGCTCGCCGAGGGTTTTAAGCTGATCGATCGCAGCCGGACGGTAGACGTCGGCGGCGACCAGCATGGGGTTTTTGCCGTTCTTCTTGAGTCTTTTGGCCAGCTTGGCGCAGAAGGTTGTTTTGCCCGAACCCTGAAGGCCCGCAACCATGATGATGGCCGGAAGCTTTTTTGGCGCGAGGTTCAGCGGCCTGTTTTCGCCGCCCATCAGCTCGGTCAGTTCGTCACTGACGATCTTGACGATCATCTGGGCCGGTGAAACGCTCCTGATAACCTCTTCGCCGAGGGATTTTTCCCTGATATCCTCAACGAGCTTTTTGGCAACCTTGTAGTTGACGTCCGCACCGAGCAGCGCCCTCTTGATATCGCGCATGGCGATACCGATGTTGATTTCGTTTATGGTTGCCTGACCCGCAAGTTTCTTGAAGGCAAGCTCTAATTTATCACTGAGACTGTCGAACATGAGCGTATCTGCTTTTTAAGATAAAGCTTAAAAATGATTAGCTTTAATTATAACAAAAATTCGCAGAAAATAAAATCATCGCATCTTCACTTTGCGCTTATTCCGGAATTTAACGCTATTTTTATTACCTGTACACAATTTAACCCATGCCGGGGAAACCTGCAGCAGGGCTGCAGGCTCCTACAGGGCCGGCCGGAACTGAAGAAGACCGCCGGGCAACGCGCGAAGACAGCAATGAAAAACAGGCAAGCATATGTACGCTCTCCCGATTGAAAAGATCATCGAATCGTTCAGGCGGCTGAAAATCGCCGTCGTCGGCGATGTCATGCTCGACAAATATATTTTCGGCCATGTTTCGCGCATTTCGCCGGAGTACCCCGTTCCTGTGGTCGATGTCACCCACGAGGATCATCGTCTCGGCGGCGCAGCCAACGTGGCTCGCAATACGCTCTCGCTCGGGGCAGAAACCTTTCTGATCGGGGTGACCGGGTCAGATGCCGGACGGGAGATGCTTGCCGACCTTTTCAGAAGCCACGGCCTTCCGGCCGATTATCTGGTCAGCGACGCATCGCGACCAACCACCTGCAAGACAAGGATCCTGTCGCAGAACCATCACATCACCAGAGTTGACATCGAAAGCCGGACTCCCGTAGACTCGGAAATCGAAAAGCTGATCGCCGGAAAACTGCGTGAAATTGCCGGTTCGATCGACGCGGTCATTCTGGAAGATTACAACAAGGGGCTCCTGACGCCCTCCCTTATCCGCGAAATTATCGGCATTGCGCGGGATCACGATCTTCCGGTGCTTGTCGATCCGAAGCTGCAGGGTTTCTTCGCCTATCAGGGCAGCACGGTTTTCAAGCCCAATCTTTCGGAACTGGCCTCCTCTCTCGGCATGGTGGTGCACAATAGCGATTTCGAGGTCGAAGCGGCCTGCCTCCTGCTCGAGGAAAAGCTCGATACGGAAAACATTGTCGTGACGAGAAGCGAAAAGGGCATGACCATTTTCAACGGAGAGTTCACCCATATTCCTTCGGCCTCGGTCGAGGTTGCCGATGTTTCAGGCGCGGGCGATACCGTGATCGCCGTTCTTGCCCTTGGAACGGCCGCCGGGCTCGATATCGTCACCAGTGCGGAGATCGCGAACCTGGCCGCAGGAACCGTCTGTCAGGAGGTCGGCGCGGTCCCTGTAAAGGCCGAAAGGCTCCTCAGAGCCTGGACGGAACATCTCAGATGATGCAGAGATGCTCCTCTATCTCCTCCGGGTAGGGCGGATTGTAGGCGGTGCTGACCAGGAGGTTTCTCATGTTCTGCAGCGAGTAGAAGGGCACTTCGAACATGGCCGTATTGCTGACGGGGGAGGGCACGTCGCTTCCGGGGTTGACATGCATGACAAAGGTTATATGCACACTCTGGCTGTCGGTCGGAGAAAAAATCCATAATCCCCTGCAGTGGCGCACCCTGTGGTACTGCGGGTTCGGCGGCAGGTAGTCGGGCTCTCCGGTCATCGTAACGGCTACGGCGTGATCGCCGGCCTGGGCAAGTCCCGTCCGGACAATCATCTCCCTCTTCTGCAGCGGCCAGGGCGCATTGATGACCTGGCGCACCACATACTCGAGGCAATCGTTTTTTTCGAGAACATCCATACCCGCAAGCTGGTGCACCCAGCGGTGGTAGTTTGCGGTATCGTAAAAAAGGCTTATCAGCTTTCTGAAGGTTACCGGAAATTCCGTTTCCCCCTTGAATCCCAGAACATCGGAGTTTTTGACTTTCGAGGAAAAAATCCGGATCCCCTTGTGCTCTACGCGAAAATCCCAGTTTGCCTGCAGCGCCGACTGAACATCCATATAGCAGAAACGTTAAGTGTAAAAAAAAGCACACCTGCTTTTGAAGACGAATCTTTTGCTCAAAGAGCTATTCGGAAATGAAATCCTCATAGTTCTGGACGATATCACCCGGCGAGTTTTTGAAGGGCGCTTCGACAGGTGTCCTGTATTTCTCTCTTTTTGCCATCTCGCGCATGTTGTTCAGGGTATGATAGGGGGTATCGATAACCGCGATATTGGCAAGCCATGCGGGAATCTCTCCGCCCGGTTCGATATGGAGCCTGAAAACGACCCTGCACGAACTGTCGGAGAGCGGCAGGATATTCCATGCGCCTTCAAGCTGCATAACCCTCACGTACTTGTCGTTCAGGGGAAGAAAATCGGGCACGGCCTCCAGCTTGATGAAAACCTCGGAGGTCTCGGGATCGGTATACCCCTGGGAACGGGTGATGATTTCACGATCGGAAATCGGCCAGGGCGCGCTGACAAGCTGATAGACGATCCGTCCGTCGTCGCCCTCTTCGGAGAGCTCCCTGAGCAGACGCATCTCCCTGGTTTTCCAGACCCACTCCGTTGCGGCTTCGATATCGTAGAGCAGACTGAGCACCGCATGCTGTGGGGCGTCGATTTCGGCAACGCCGACGAAAGAGAGAAAATCGGAGGTCGGAACCGGGCAGGTAAAAATCTTGAGCCAGTCGTTTTTCAGACGAAGGGCGCAGGTACTGCTGTTTATTTTTTCGAGCAGGGACATGGCGGTATTGTTTTGAAATTAACGCACTGCGGACGTTTCCGAACCAAGAACTCTCGAGGCAACCATAACAAGAGGATCAGACTGCATGATGTAAACCCTGATCTGCCCTTCAGCTCCGAACATACGATGGGCAAGCCTTGCCTTTACTGCGAGGGCGATGTTCTTCCGCTCCTGAATGAAGGCCTGCTTCTTGAATGTAATCTTTTTTTCCGCGCAGACTTTCATGACAAGCGCCTCAAGACGGCTTTCCCCGGTGTAATCGCTGATAAAACGCTCGAGCGATTTCCGGTGCTTCTGGACGCTGCTTGCCGGATCGTCAAGAATCCGCTGTGCAAGATACTCAAATGAGCCTGTAGCGTAAAGCTCCTGGTAAAAATCCGCATAAGGCCTGCCGCTGACCCAGTAGTCGGGAATAATTCCGCCGGCATCCCTGAGCAGATCATACTGTCCTTTCTGCAGGACTTTACCGTTTTCGGGGCGAGAAAGAACTCCGGGGAGAGAACCGGTGCGGTAAACGGATATATCGCTGTTTTTAAGATAAAGGTAACTCTCCGGTGCAGCAAACAGTTTCATCGGCTGCAGATTGACCATGGCGTCCTTGTAATAAAGATCCCGTCCGTCGCCACCTTTACGGTAGGTTCTCTGAATCTGCCGACCGGAAGGGGTGTAGTACCTCGATACGGTCAGGCGCATGGCCGAGCCATCCTTGAACTCGAACTGCCGCTGCACAAGCCCCTTGCCGAATGTCAGCTCGCCGATAATCACAGCGCGCTTGTTGTCCTGCAGGGCACCGGCAAGAATTTCCGAAGCGGAAGCACTTCCCTTATCGACCAGTACTGCAACCTTGCCCTTCTCGAAACCATCTCCGGATTTCGCCTCGTAACGGGCGTCTTCAACCGCATTCTTGGCGCTTTTGGTATAAACGACAAGTTGATTCTTGTGCAGAAACTCGTCAGCCACTTCGACGGCCTGTTCGAGAAATCCGCCCGGGTTTCCACGCAGATCGATCACGAGATTTTTCATGCCCTGCTTTTTCAGTAAAGCAAGCGCCTTGCGGAACTCGCCGGCCGTTGTTGCGACAAACCGGCTCAGACGTATATATCCGGTTCCATCCTTGAGAACAAAGACGGCATCAATACTCGATGTTGAAATCCGCTCCCTTGTGACAAGAAAATCCATAAGCTTTCCGCTGAGAGGGCGGAACACCTTCAGTTTTACCGTTGTTCCCCTTTTACCCCTGAGCTTGCGCAATACCTCCTGATGCGTTATACCTATGGCCGAAACCGAATCGATGGCAACAATCCGGTCACCTGCGGCCATACCTACAGCAGCGCTTGGCCCCCCTGAAAGTGGGGTAACGACAAGAAGGGTATCGTTAATAACGTCGAACTCGATACCGATACCGTCAAAATTGCCGTCGAACTCCGCCTGCGAAAAGGAAACCTCCTCGGGCTCGAGATAAACCGAATGAGGATCAAGCGACTCAACCATTCCCTTGATGCCTGCTCCAGCAAGGCTGTCGGCCTGCACCTCATCGACATACAGATCCCGTATCAGACTGTATGCATCAACCATTTTTCTCTCGGAGCCTTTGCCCTCCTGTTCACCCCTGTTCAGTCTGGTACCGAGAAAGACGCCGAAGGCAAGAACAACGACCATTACGATAACGGTTAAAATGCGGGACATGTGAGCCGGGATTGATTTAAGCGAAAAGCCGCTTCATTCTTTTTGATATGCATTTTACCGATCACGGAACAAAAACGCAAAAAAACATTCCAAACCCGTCCCCCTCTCCTCCGGATCCGCAAGGGACTTCAATCAACCGCACCCCGATCGATTCGGAATTATCGGTCAGCATCAAAAGCATATTCCTGACAGTAAACAAAATCCTGAAAGGACAAGACAACGATAACAATCGAAAGCTGTCGTGATTTTTCAGATGCTATAAATTAATAACAAAAAAAAGAAAATTAGATCGATCAATGAATCCATATAAAAAACAGAATCAATAATAAACCGAACACAAGAAAATTTTATATCCGATAATAATATATCAACAGATGATATTATTTAAAAGATTTTACAAAATCATCAAAACCATAAAATTCAATAAATACACACATAAATAGAAAAATAAAAAACATTTATAACAGCATAAAAGAATTATCAGACAAATTAGCCTATTTTCTTTTTTTTAAATATATTATATTGTTTTTGCTAAAAAATTATTTATATTGTTTACCTAAAAAATAAAATGATATATAACATTATACACACCACCATAAACAAGACATACGATACAGGTAACCGTCTACTTATAAAAAAGTTATGGTTCATGTTTATAAAGTCAAAAACCATATAATAAAAAAGTTAAAAAGCAAAAATAAGAGCACCTATCTTATTATAATCTCTATATTTATTGGAAATACACAATGTAATAAGCAATGTGTTTATCTTTTTTTTAAGAATCGATAAACAACAGAAAAAACCAGAATTGAAAAAGTTATTCCAACTCGATTAAGGAGGGTCTGAAAGTGATTTTTTGGACGGATTTATTCCGGCTTGGGGGAGGGGTTACATGCCACAATAAGTTCAAGCTCGACGCTTGCATCGAGGGGTAATTCAGCGACGCCAACAGCACTTCTCACGTGCCTTCCCTTCTCTCCGAAAAACTCAACCAGAAGGGAAGATGCCCCGTTGGCGACAAGGTGCTGACCGGAAAAATACGATTCGCTCGCAACGTAGACCGTAAGCTTGACGATCCGCTCAACGGCATCAAGCGATCCGATCAGGAATTTAACGGCTGAAAGAGCGTTGAGAAGAGCTGCTCCGGCAGCTGTTGCCGCATCTTGCTGGTTGATTTCATTGACTTTTCCCTTGCCCCCGGGCTCTACAAGCCTGCCGTCTTTCAGCGGAAGCTGACCGGAAGTGTAGACCATATCGCCCTGCCTGAGCGCAGGCAGATAAAACCCGGCAGGAACGGCCGGCAGAGGAAGGCTGAAGCCTGCACGAACAATGTTATCTTCAATATGCGACATGGGGAGGGATCGTTATATTGCAAAAAAATAAAGAATGCTCGCTGCAGCAAAGGGTAAGGGAACCCCGGGCATTCCTGATATGTTACATCAAATCCTTCTTTTTAGCAATACCGGCTGTTGATAGGGAGCCTGTGTTGTGATATTTTACATCAAAAACACGCTATCTATCCGTAAAATGAGCATAAACGCCCCTGCAATACTGCCGCGTCTCTGCATAATCAGCAGCGGCACCGATCAGGATGGTTCAGGCCTGCTGATACGGCGGCAGATACGGCTGCTCCGCCCTTCCCTTCCCTGCCTGTTGCAGATAAGGGAAAAACATCTCGATGGAGCGACGCTTTTCAGGCTGAGCCTTGCCGTAAAAACCGAAGCTGCAGGAAGAAATGCGTCTGTTTCCCTTAATGAACGTGCAGATATAGCTGCAGCGGCAGCCCTTGACGGAGTTCACCTGAGGGAATCGTCATCGCCCCCTGATAAACTCAGATCCTTTACCGGCAACATGATCATAGGAAAAAGCGCTCACTCTCTGGAATCTGCCCTGAACGCCGCACAATCCGGTGTGGATTACCTGATATTCGGGCCTGTTTTCGATACCCCTTCCAAGCGACAGTACGGAGCTCCCCTGGGTTCCGGCACCCTTCGAGCCGTCTGCCGCTCCGTATCGATCCCGGTATTCGCCATTGGTGGCATTACGCCGGAAAATGCAAGGCTCTGTCTGGCGGAAGGCGCTTACGGAGTTGCCGCTCTCTCACTGTTTACCGATACCGGAACGTTACCGGAATTACTGAAAACCTTTGAAAAAATGCTTGTCTCATGATCCCTTCCGCACCGTTTCTCTGTTATGTTACCGAGGAGTCCCCCTCTCCGGTCACTCTCGTCCGCGAAGTTCTTGAAGGCGGGGCGTCGATGATCCAGCTGCGCCATAAATCCGCATCCGGAGATCAGCTTTACCAGTGGGCAATTGCAGTACAGGCACTCTGCAGGGAATACAACGCCTTATTTATCGTCAACGACAGGCTGGATATAGCCCTGGCGATGAATGCAGACGGTGTACATCTGGGTCAGGAGGATCTCCCTGCCGCAGCGGCACGGAAACTGCTTGGCCCGAAAAAAATCATGGGCATTTCGGCCTCTACCTATGAAGAGGCTCTGCGTGCAGAAAAAGACGGGGCTGATTATGTAGGGTTCGGCCATATCTTTGAGACCTCTTCGAAAGAAAAACACTGTCGCCCGCTCGGGCCTGAATCCATAGCCGCCGTAAAGACAGCAGTCGGTATTCCGATTGTTGCCATCGGGGGCATAAACAGAAACAACGCCGCACTTACGATCACTTCGGGAGCCTCTGGAATCGCCGTTATTGCCGCCATAAGCAGGGCTCCTGAACCTGAACGTGAAGCTCGGGAGCTGGTGAACCTTCTTCAACACCGTCAATAAACCGAAGTGCGATATAAAACCGTTCTCACCATCGCAGGTTCTGACGGCAGCGGCGGAGCCGGAATACAGGCGGACCTGAAAACCTTCGCCGCTCTGGATTGCTACGGAGTTTCCGTCATAACGGCCGTCACCGCACAGAATACCCTTGGCGTTGCCGACTGCTTCGAAATGCCCGTATCGAACATAAAAGTCCAGCTGGAGACGATTCTCGGCGACATACCTGTCGATGCCGTGAAAATCGGCATGCTGGGAAGCGTGGCCATCATCAGAACGGTGGCCGGAATGCTGAAAAAAATCGAAGCTCCCGTCGTACTCGACACCGTTCTGCAATCGTCCAGCGGAAGGGAGCTGCTCAAACGCAATGCCCTGCCGGTCTTGATCGAAGAACTGTTCCCTCTTGCGCGCCTGATTACGCCGAACATTCCCGAAAGCGCGCTCCTTCTGGGAGAAAAGAGGCTACCTTCAACCGAAAAGGAGATAGAGCAAACCGCTCGAATGCTGCAGCAGATGGGAGCATCTTCGGTGCTTGTAAAGGGGGGACATCAGAAAGGAGATCGATGCAGCGACTGCCTGATCAGCAACAACCGGATCAGCTGGTTCAGCACGGAAAAAATCACAACCCGCAACACCCACGGCACCGGCTGTACGCTATCTTCGGCTGTCGCGGCCTTTCTTGCCGGCGGTATGCCGCTGGAATCAGCTGTGGAAAAGGCTAAAGCCTACACGTTCGAGGCAATCAGGGCAGGAGCCGCCTTCCAGCTTGGAAAAGGAAGCGGCCCGCTGCATCACTGTTACAGGTTCTGGAAATGAAACCGCTCAGCTTACGCCCCTCGGACGCCTGCCGATGGAGTAGTAGGTAAAGCCCGACTGTTCCATGAAGTCTGGATTATAGATGTTCCTGCCGTCGAAAATCACCGGTTCCTTGAGTTCCCTCTTGATCATTTCGAAATCGGGGCTGCGGAACATAAGCCATTCAGTCAGGATGGCAAGCGCATCGGCACCGGCAACCGCATCATCGGGGCTCGACGCATAGAAAAGGCCATCCCTCTGGCCGTAAATTCTTTTCGCTTCTTCAATGGCCACAGGATCGTAAACCCTTACGGTTGCGCCCGCCTCCCAGAGGTCCTGCATCACGCGCCGACTGGGTGCCTCACGCATATCATCGGTGTTGGGTTTGAAGGCAAGCCCCCAGAGCGCAATGATGAGGCCTTTGAGGTTGCCGTTGAAATGCTCCCTGATCTTTCCGACGATGCTGCTTTTCTGGTCGTTGTTGACCGCCTCGACAGCCTGCAGAATTCTCGAATCGTAACCGTGTTTGCGGGCGGTACGTTCGAGCGCCTGTACATCTTTAGGAAAACAGGAGCCTCCATAGCCGACGCCTGGATAGATAAACGAAAATCCGATCCGGGAATCCGATCCGATGCCTCTTCTTACCTCTTCCACATCGGCACCGACACGCTCGGCGATGTTGGCGATCTCGTTCATAAAGCTGATTTTGGTGGCAAGCATGGAATTTGCCGCATACTTGGTCAGCTCTGCCGAGCGGATGTCCATCGCGATAAAGCGCTCGTGGCTCCGGTTGAACGGCGAATAGAGAAAACGCAGAAGCTCCCTTGTGCGGGGATTGTCGACTCCCACGACGATTCTTTCAGGTTTCATGAAATCGTTGACGGCATCTCCCTCCTTGAGGAACTCCGGATTGGAAACCACATCGAAATCGATGCCGGCATTGCGCTCGTTGAGTACGGAAAGCACTTTTTCTCGCACCAGATCGGCGGTACCTACCGGAACGGTAGATTTGTTGATGATAATGCGGTACTCCTGCATATGGGTACCAATACTTTCCGCAACGCTCAGAACATGTCGGAGATCGGCCGAACCATCCTCATCGGGAGGCGTTCCGACGGCAATGAACTGGTAGAGACCGAATTCGACACCTTCAAGAATGTCCGACGTGAATTTTAGACGGCCCTTCCGGCTGTTTTCATGAACGATGGTATCGAGTCCGGGTTCGTAAATGGGTATTTCGCCGTTCTTCAGACGGTCGATTTTTGTCTGGTCTATATCGACGCACAGCACCTCGTTACCAACCTCGGCAAAACAAGCTCCGGTGACAAGACCTACATAACCGGAACCGAATATCGTGATTTTCATCAGTTATCTTATTTAATTCAAGTAAGTTAAAACTCAAGGGGCTTACCCTCATTCAAAAACGACAACGAGACAGCGAGACTTTTTCCAGAACTCGTTTTCGTCGCGGATCAACAGAAGGGATGAGGTAGTGCCTCCGGCAAGCTCATACGATCCTGTTGTATGCGGTGTGATGATTTTAAGGCTTTTCAGCGGCTTGTTGAAAAAGATATCTCTCGTTTCGGTAATATCGAGCTTTTTGAACAGCTCTACGTTGAAGTCCGGGGAGATACGGTACTGATTGCCGAAAAACTTCTCCAGCGCATTGATTTTTACAAGAACACCCCTGGAAACAAGCTCCTCGAATGTGCCGGTGATATAGTATGCCGTATAGAGCTGATCGCCCTGCTCCTGAATGAAATCGTCAAGCACATCTACCGTCTTCATCAGGGAGGTCACCTCGCTGCTGAGCCGCTGAACCTGCCCTTTAAGCTTCTTTACCTCCGTGTCCCTGTCGTGGATGGCGGTTTTCATCTCGGAAGTCAGCTTGTCAAGCGATGCCACCCGGTACTGCGATTTCCTGTTCTCCTCTTCAAGCGTCGCAATAAGCGCCTTGCTTGCCGAAAGCGTCGAATCGATAAAACGGATACTTGCATAGATATCCCTTCCGATACGATCGGCATCCCTGCTGTCATGTTTTTCGATATCGGAGGAAAGACGTTCGACGACAGCCTCCTTCTGCTGTATTCTCACCAGATTCTTCTGTACCTGTGTCAGAATGGCCATCATCGATTCCATATGTTGCTGCTGCGGGTCCTCTTCAGGCTTTGCCGAACGGTCACATCCCGAAAGAAACAGCAAGAATGCCAGAAACGCCAGCAGTGCGGCCGGCCTGAACCCGTTATGCCTTACAGCCATTGAATCCATTGTTCAACCCCCTCTTTTGTGCCATACCATCTGGTATGCGGTGTAGGAAGATGCTCGACATGCGGAATGGTTACATTGCGCGCACCCTCAAGATAACAACTACCTGCGGGAACGATACCGTCTCCGGAAACCTGGCCGTCTTCGGCAACGCTTTTATAGAACATAAAACACATCTTTTCAACAACACTGCCCTGCAGATTGCCCGGATACTGGTCGCTCACGATAGAGACTACCTCTTTACGGGAAAAAAAGTCCCGGTCGAGATACCTGAAAATAAAATCCGTCTTGATTTTCGCATAGTGCTCATGGGTATGAAAGGGGGTTCCGAGCGTCACGAGCTTTCCGACAGACTCACCTGGATGATAGATATCCCCCTGAAAAGGTTTTTCAAGAAGATAGATCATGGCCACGGTACCTCCGCCGCTGTGCGCGACAATCGTGACCTTTTCTCCCGGAAATTGTTTCTGCAAAGCGCGCACCGAGCGGTCGATTGCCGCCATTACCCTGTTGGTTGAACGTTCAGGGGAAGGAGGAAAACCCACCCAGTCAAGAAAACTCACCGGAGCTATGGCGATTTTCTCTTTCGGCATGTATTCGGACAGTGCATCGCGCATCACCTCGTAGAGGCCGTCCCAGAAAAGCACTCCGGGGACAATAACAACCGGATTGGGTTGCGTCAGCGTCATGAGCGTTAACGTTTTATGAACAGATCATTCTCCTGCGGTTCCCGTTACGACCAGGTTTTCAGAAGATCGACGATCAGTCTCACGCCGAAACCTGTTCCCCCGGCGACTTTCGCGCCACCCTTGCCAGACGCGAATGACGGCCCGGCAATATCGATATGCGCCCACTTCTTGTGGCCGTCGGTAAATTTCTCGAGAAATTTGGCTGCGGTTACAGAACCTGCGCCTCTGGCGCCGAGATTGCTGACATCGGCGATATCCGACTTGATCATCTCGTCATACTCTTCCCAGAGCGGCATGCGCCACACTTTCTCTCCTGTACGCTGTCCCGCATCGTAGATATCCTCGGCAAGCTTGTCGCTGTTGCTGAAAAGTCCGGCAACGGAGTACCCGAGCGCAACGATGCACGCCCCTGTAAGGGTCGCCAGATCGATGATGATATCGGGGTTGTACTGTTTTTTTGCATAGGTGAGAGCATCGGCAAGAATAAGCCGGCCTTCTGCATCGGTATTTCCTACTTCCACCGTAATACCGGAATAGGTCGTGATGACATCACCGGGCTTCAGGGCGGAACCGCTCGGCATGTTGTCAGTAGCGGGAACAAGACCGATCACCCTTACCGGCAGCCTGAGGAGCGCCGCAGCTTCGAGCGCGCCGATAACGGCAGCTGCACCCGCCATATCGGATTTCATTTCCCCCATACCTTCCGAAGGTTTCAGGGAAATTCCTCCGGAATCGAAGGTGACGCCCTTGCCGACAAGCGCTATCGTCCGCGCTGCTTTGCCGGCGGGATTGTATTCCATCACGGTGAAGGTCGGCGGATGCAGGCTGCCCTTGTTCACCGCAAGCAGCCCCCCCATACCGAGAGCTTCGATCTCCTCCTTTCCGAATACCCTGACCTCATAGCCGCCCCTTGCGCCGGAATCCTGGGCTGCGCGGGAGATATCCTCGGCCTGGAGCATGTTTCCGGGAAGATTCACCAGATCTCTGGCCATATTCTGGCAGGAACCGGTAATCCGGCCTGCAGCGATACCCTCTTCAAGAGCGGCAAGCTGCGAGAAATCGGACCGCAGAACCAGTTCGGCAATCTCCTTCTTTTTATCGTCCCTGTCCTTCTTCTTTTTAAGCTTGTCGCTTTTCAGCCGGTCGAAACGGTAGGAACCTAAAATACCACCCTCTATGAACGCCGAAACCAGAGCCTGTATGGAGGATTTAGCTGATACCGCAAAGGTCTTTATGGCAGTCATATCTACCACAAGCGAACCGACCTTTATTTCGATGGCTTTTGCCGCAAGCATGGCCCCGGCCTTCCGATAATCCTCGATTTTCTTTCCCTCGCCTAACCCGAGCAGGGCGACCCTTTCGGCAGAGGCTTTTCCGGCACTCCCATAAAGCAATGCCACCTGGCCGTTTTCAGCCTTGAAATCTTCCATGACCCCGGCATCGAAGCCAAGGTCGGCGAGCAGTGCTGCACCGTTCTTTTTAAGTGAAGCGCTGGTAAAGGGAACGACAAGAAGAGCTGTACTGATTTTCCTGACCGGATCGGCTATAGCAGATATGTTCATAACAGAAATGTTCGTTTGTCTTTCAGTGTAATCAGGTATACTGGGCGATATCCTGCGTTTTCAGAAATGCCCTGACATCATCGGGTATGGCCTTGCGGGCTCTTTCAGCAGAATACTGCAAAAGACATCCTGCCGCATTCATATGCCCTCCTCCACCGTAACGCTTGGCCAGCTGGTTTACATAGATGGCGCCTCTCGAGCGAAAACTGGCCTTGATCCTTCCGTCATGCATCTCAACCATGAGGACGGCAATGAGCACCGAGGGCACACTTAAAAGATATTTAACGATCAGATCGGTATCAAAGAGTTTACTGCCTGTCGATTTCATCATCTCCTGTGAAATGAAAAGCGAAGCGATTTTTCCGTCGTCATGTATGGTGATGGCACTCAGTGAAGCACCCAGCAGTTTCAGCGCCTGCGGAGTCAGCGAGTTGTATACCCTGTCGTAGATTGCCGACGGATCGGCTCCCTTCTGAACGAGATCACCGGCGAGGCGATAGACATAGGGAGTACTCTTGGGAAACCTGAAAGATCCTGTATCGGTCATGACTGCCGTATAGAGCGCATCGGCAACCTGCGGCGTGATGAGCGACATACCCGTCTTTTCCTCGAGAGCCTTGATAAGATCGTAAACCAGTTCACCGGTGGAAGATGCATACTGCTCGCAGACCATCACATCGGCGAAATCCTCAGGATCGAGATGATGATCGATGCAGACTATTTTAAGAGCCCCGAGCTCCCGTGCGAACTGGACATGCGGTCGCAATGAACCAAGGCGGTCAGCGAGGTTCGCATCGAGCACGACAACGACATCGCTGAGAGAGAGTTCCTGAATTGCCTCCTCATCGCGATCATTGAAAAACGCGATATCTCCGGCCTGTTTCAGAAAAATATAATTGGGGGGAACCTCAGTGGGATTTACAATCGCCACATCCCGACCGAGCGCTCTGAGTACCAGTGAAAGGGCGACTTCACTGCCAAGACCGTCACCGTCGGAATTTTCATGAGTCGTCAGCACAAAATGCCGACCATCAAGCAAAACCTCAATAACAGGAGACCATTCCTTCAAATCAAGCTTACGCCCGTAACCCGGTAGTATCATCCGTTTCCTATAACTTTAACAAAAGAACTTAATCTATTACTTTTCCCTCTAAGGAAAAAATAAACAGCGGCTTTTGAACGGATGGCTTCAGGCCGGCTGAAAAACGATCTCTTCTCCGAAAAAAGAACCGAGGTGATTTTTATAGTTCGAAAACGCCTCTTTGCCTGCTGGTGTTATACTGTATATGGTCTGGGGCTTGCGTGCCTGAAACTCCTTGTCGCAGCTGATATAGCCTGCCGACTCCAGCTTCCGCATGTGTACACTCAGATTTCCGTCTGTCGCCCTTATCTGATCACGGATCTCAACGAACGAGGCCTGACGGGCTGCATGAAGGTAAGCCAGGGCAGCAAAACGTATCCGGGCATGAATTACCTTGTCGAGCAGTTGATGGTCATAGTTGACATCGTTTTCGTTTTTTGCACTCATGATAGACTGTATGGGCGAGTTTTTAGTAATATGTTTACGATTTTGAAATGATCTCCAGCCCGACGACAACACGAAAAAAGCCGGCAAATGCCATCTGAAGCTCACTGAAATCACTATACGTATTTACTTTTTTTTTCCAAAATCCCTTTAATCCTATTTCAGACTAAAAAAAACCTTTTTTACCGTTACAAACAAATCAATGCCGCACATCACCGGCAATAAGTTCAACCAGTACCATTTTCCCCTGTTTCATGCAATCCATACAGCCGATACATCAAAACATCAAGGACCTGACCAGAACCGGACTGAGAGCGGCTGTTTCAGCTCTCGACCAACCTGCATACCGGGCATCCCAGATCCACCAGTGGCTGTTCAGTCACCGCGCCGGCAACTTTGATGACATAACGATCCTGAGCCTTGCTCTGCGACGCCGGCTCTCCTCCATGTACACCGTCAGGACGGCCACCCTTGACGAACACAGGGAGGAGTCCGACAACGGCCAGGACATTCCGACAACGAAATTTCTGGTACGCATGCCGGACGGCCAATCCGTGGAATCGGTACTCATCCCCTCCGGCGACAGAATAACCGCATGCATTTCATCTCAGGCGGGCTGCCCGCTCAAATGCTCCTTCTGTGCAACAGGCCGGATGGGTTTCATAAGAAACCTCTCGCCCGGAGAGATAACCGATCAGGTGTTCCTGCTCAACGATTTTCTTGCGGAACGGTACGGCGAAGCGAAAAAAATAACCAATCTGGTATTCATGGGCATGGGAGAACCGCTGCTCAATATGACCAATGTTCTTGACGCAGTGCTTACCCTCACCGACCAGCACTACCGGTTCAGTCTGCCGCAACGCAAGATCACCCTCTCTACCGTTGGCCTGGTGCCTGAAATCGGGATTCTCGGCGACTCGTCGGTAAAAACGAAACTTGCAGTCTCGCTGCATGCCGCAATCCAGGAAAAACGCGAATCCTTGATGCCTGTCGCGCACGACTACCCTCTCGACGAACTGAAGCGGGCGCTCTCGGAATACAACAGAAAAACCGGACAGCCGGTGACCCTTGTTTATATGCTGCTCGACGGGATCAACGACAGCCCGGAAGACGCAAGGGCACTCGTCAAATTCGCAAAAAGCCTTTTCTGTAAAATTAATTTGATTGATTATAATGCAATCGTTAATATTAAGTTCAAGCCTGTTTATACCGGGACGAGAGAGCTCTTTATGCGCTCTCTTCTTGATTCGGGGCTTCAGGTAACTGTCAGAAAAAGTCAGGGAGCGACCATCGATGCCGCATGCGGTCAGCTTGCCGCAGGAGAACGGCCGCATATCCCGTAAGAACCGCATTAATTATCTAACCGGCTCAACAACCATGGATTTGACAGATTTCATTCCTTTCAAAACAGAGTTCGCCAAGGCTTATCACGGCTTGACCGGCAATGCCACGCACACTTCGGAAACGCCTGTTTTCAACGAACTGAAGGTTCGCAGGTATGAACTCCCCGCCCAGGAAGTATCGGATTTCATCGTCGACAAGATCGACCGGTGGGTGGGATGGAATTTCAAACATGAAAAAACGGCTGTCGGAGGCATGAGGGTTATCCGTGCCGAAGTGTTTTCCTTTGCCCTGCTCGGCATGAAAATCGATGTCACGTTCGGACTCCACGAAGAAAAGGATGTGAACGGCCGCCTGATCACCACCGTGAACGCCAAGGCACTGACGAATATCGAATCGAAAGGCGATCTCGGAGAAAGCCGCAGGGTCATAAGAATGCTGCTTGGAGCTCTGGATTTCGAATTCAGGAAAAAAATCATCAATGAGGATGACTACCTCTACCGTTCCGTAGATCCCAAAGGCGCAACCGCGGCTTTTCAGCAGATTTTCGACGAGGCAAGGTTGCAAAACCAGAAGAAACCGGATGGCTCGCCGAAAGCGAAGCCAATCGAATTCAAGAAGAAAAGCCCTGTTCAGTCCATACCGTTGAAAATGGGCTCAAAAAATGCTTCGGCCGAACCTGCAGCAGAAAAACCGGCCGAACAGAACGGAACCTCCTCAGCTGTGACCGAAACGGATAGCGCGGCATCCGAAGCAAAACCGTCCAAGCCGAAATTCACGATTATCACAAAAAAAACCATCTAAGCAGTTTTTGATGAGAATTATTTTACTGGGAGCTCCCGGAGCCGGAAAAGGAACACAGGCATACTATATATCAAAAGCTTTGAACATCCCCCAGATTTCAACTGGCGACATGCTCAGAGCTGCAGTCAAAGCAGAGACGCCCGTCGGTATTGAAGCCAAGAAGGTGATGGATGCCGGCCAGCTCGTTTCGGACGACATCATCCTTGCACTGGTAAAAGAACGCCTCGAACAGTCCGACTGCTCTAACGGATGTCTTTTCGACGGCTTTCCCCGTACGCTGGCGCAAGCGGAATCCCTGAAAAAAGACGGAATAACGATCAATCATGTCGTTGAAATCGATGTGGACGATACTGAAATCATCACCCGCATGAGCGGAAGACGGATCCACCCGGCTTCAGGCAGATCCTACCATATCCTCTTCAACCCTCCGAAACAGGCTGGCCTCGACGATGAAACCGGAGAGACCCTCGTACAGAGAGAGGACGACCAGGAAGAAACCGTAAAAAAACGGCTGGAAATCTACCACAGCCAGACTGCGCCGCTTATCGAATATTACAGCGGCTGGGCGATGAACGGAGAAGCGAATGCACCCAAATACCGGAAAGTGAAAGGAACCGGCAGCGTTGAGGAGATCAGGGACCGGATTCTGGGAGCGCTTTCATCCTGCTGAACAGAATGCAGGGTAAATCAGAACATAAAAAGTCAGAGCCCCGCCACTGACTTTTTCTTTACGCGCTATGCAGGCACTCCTCGTTATCGACAGGCTTTTCAGGGGCGAACCCGTGACGCTTCCGGTTCCGGTCGGCCTGGAACAGGAGATACGGCACGGGAGCATGGTGCTGGTGAATTCAGGAAACGGAAGGGATGCGCTTTACCCCGGATATGTTCTTGAACTCAACCCGGAAAACAGCGAACGGATCAGCGGACCGCTCATCGCCGACCTTCTCTACGGAGGAGAGCCTGTGCTGCGCAGAAACCAGATCCGGCTCGCACAATGGATGGCTGATTACTACCTCACCATGCCGCTCGATACGGTCATAGCCGCCCTTCCTGCAGCAATCCGAACCACAATCAACGACGTTGTCGAACTCAACAGCTTTGAGCTGAAACCTGCCGACCGAAAAACCGTCAGCACACCGCTCCGCCGCTCGATCCTGCAGCTGCTCGCGGATGAAAAAAAACTCACCCTGCGCCAGCTTCAGAAAAGACTCGGCAGAAAGCAGCTTTCCGGAACGCTCTCCGAACTGGAAAAAGGTGGCTATATCACGCTGAAAAAAAAATTCGCCACGACCAGGCCCAAGCAAAAAACTGCCTGGAGAATCGCCGCAAAGCCGCCTGGCGACCCTGAAGATATCCTGCGCAACGCGCCAAGGCAGCTCGAAGCCTTCAGGGCTCTTGAGGCACTCGGAGATCAGAACGGTTTTGCCGAAACTCTCGGGTTTTCTCCGGCAATCCTCAACGAACTGGTCAGAAAAGGCGTTGCCGACAAAACATCGGTCGATATAAGAAGCAATTTCAGGAACACCTATTCGGAAGCCCCCCAAAAACCGCAATCTCTTACCGACGCCCAGAGTGCAGCTCTCGACATTCTCGGCGAAGCCGTCCGGCAGGAGCGGTTCGGCGCATTCCTGCTGCATGGAGTGACCGGAAGCGGCAAAACCCTCATCTACATCGAACTGCTGAAAAAAGTGATTGCCGGCGGCAAAACAGCCATTGTTCTGGTTCCGGAAATATCCCTCACTCCCCAGACCGCAGGCCGTTTCCGCCACCATTTCCATGACGACATAACCATTCTGCACAGTGCCATGAGCGATCAGGAGAAATACGACGCATGGCACAGTCTCAGAAACGGCCGTACAAAAATTGCGCTCGGGGCGCGCTCGACCATTTTCGCCCCCCTCGACAACGTGGGAGCGATTATTGTCGATGAAGAACATGACGGCGCATACAAACAGGACCGGAACCCGCGCTACCATGCAAGGGACACCGCAGTCATGCGCGCCATGTTCGAAGGCGCCCTGTGCGTACTCGGCTCCGCGACACCGTCATTCGAATCGTACTACAACGCACGAAGCGGAAAATACCGGATGATCCGCCTTGCACAGAGAATCGACGGGGCCTCCATGCCGCTCGTCACCCTGATTTCGATGAGGGAAGCGCCAAGAGCGTCAGCTTCGATATCCGACCGGCTCTTCCGTGAAATCGGAAAGCGGATCGAAAAAAACGAACAGGTCATTCTGCTTCAGAACCGGAGGGGTTTTGCCGGAAGCGTTTTCTGCCTCGACTGCGGTCACACCCCCGTCTGCCGGCACTGTAATATTCCGCTGGTATACCACACCACCGGAATGCAGCTGCGATGTCACTACTGCGGCCATACCGAGCTTTTCACGGAAAAGTGCGGCAAGTGCGGCTCCGAAAACCTCTTCTACAAAAGCAGCGGCACGGAGCGCATCGAGGAGGAGCTGAAAACCCTTTTTCCCGAAGAGCACATCCTCCGCATGGACATCGACACCACCTCGACGAAAGGATCGCACGGCCGCATTCTGAAAGCGTTTCATGAAAAAAAATCCCGCATCCTGCTCGGCACGCAGATGGTTGCAAAAGGGCTCGATTTCCCCGACGTGACCCTCGTAGGGGTGCTGATGGCCGACATCGGACTGAACCTCCCCGACTTCAGGGCAGCCGAACGCATGTACTCCCTCCTGACCCAGGTTTCCGGCAGAGCCGGAAGATCCTCCATTGCAGGCGAGGTCTATCTTCAGGTCTACAAAAGCGAAAGCGAGGTATTCAGGGCCCTGCTGGAAGGGAGCTACGAAAAGTTCTTCGAGCGGGAAATGGCTCTGAGAACCATGCTCCGCTATCCCCCCGCCGCAAGGCTGGTTAAATTCGAATTCTCGTCGACGGACGAACGGAAAGCCGAAGAGGCGGCCCTCGCATTCAAAAAACAGCTCGAAGCTCACCTGCCTGCCGAAAAAGCCTTGCTGCTGGGCCCCGCACCGGCCGGGATCGCCAAACTGAAAGGGCGGTACCGCTTCCAGCTGCTTGCAAAAATTCTCGCAGGGAAACTCTCTCCCCCGTTCATACACAACCAGATTGATGCGCTCCACGCCCTCTACCGCACTGCAAGGCTCACGGTAACCATCGACGTCGATCCGCAGAATCTGATGTGAAATCAGTAGACAGTAGCCAGTATTCTGTATTCCGGATTTCCGCCTACTGTCTACTGACTCCTGACTACTGACTCCTGACTACCGCCAACCGCCTACTGACTCCTGACTACTGACTACCGCCTAGCGACTACTGTCTACTGTCTACTGTCTACTGTCTACTGTCTACTGTCTACTGTCTACCGACTACTGACTCCTGACTACTGACTACTGACTACTGACTACCGGATAGCTTGACTTCCGGGAAATTAGTATATTGCCTCTGCTTTGATAAACGCTTTAATAACAGCAGTATGAGTACCTTTTCCCTGAATCGGGAGTACACGAAAGCGCATCCGCTGCAGACCGCAGGAATCGTGCTCTTCCTTATCGGACGCTACATTTTCGCCATCTTTTTTCTCTACGGCTTCTGGCACAAACTTGTCCGGGGTTGGCTCTGGACCGACAAGATGTATGGTTTTTTCACAGAGCGGCTCTCGGCTCCCCCGCTCCTTAACGACTTTCAGACCTTCTATCTCGAACACTTCGCCATTCCGCTGGCCTTGCCGATAGCCTGGATCGTCACCATAGGAGAGATGATCATAGGGGTCTGCCTTGCTCTGGGACTTACCGTGCGTGCCAATGCTGCCTTTGCGCTTTTTCTGGTGCTGAATTTCGCGGCTGGAGGATTCTACAACCTCACCCTGCCACCCTTCATGATTTTTTCGGTGCTGATGATGATTCTGCCTTCCGGCCACTGGCTCGGCCTCGACAAAAAACTGCATGAACGCCACCCCGAGTCCATCTGGTTCAAATGAAGGACCCTGGTATCGACCTCTATTTCTGAATGGTAACCCTCATCCTGTCGCCCAGTTCGTTCGTAGGATGGACGACCACCCGGTCGCCATCCTCGAGCCCCTCCAGGACCTGGGCATGAAAGGCTCCGCGCATACCTATCCTGACGGGTTTCTCGACCGCCTTTCCGTGCTCGATCACAAACACCTTCCACTCCCCGGCACCCCTGAAAAGACTGCTTACCGGTACCTGAAGCACGTTTTCCGCCTTCCTGAGCACAATTCTGGCCTGAACACGGAAGTTGTCCCCGAGAAGGGGCTCATACTCCTGGAGAACCGCTACGATGTTCACCCGTTTCTCCTCGATGCCGAGCGCCGACACCTTGGTAAAGGCGGCCGGTTCAACGGTTTTGACCGTAGCCTTCAGCGATTTCCCCCCTCCCCACTCTTCGACGATCACGGAGTTGCCCGGCCTTACACTCACCGCATCCGATGAGAGCACATCGATGACTATTTCTATCGAGGAGGGGTCGCCGATATCGACAAGAGGAGAGCCGGCAGCGATCACCCGTTCGCTTTTTTCATGTATCCTGAGCACCTTTCCGTCAACCGGAGAGAGCACCTGCAGGGGTTTCCCCGCTGTTTCCCGGTCAACGAGTGCTTCCTGTGCCTCGAACGCAAAACGGGCCGACAGGGCAGCCGAACGGGCAGCAGCAGCCTCCTTGCGAAGCATTTCCGCCTCGTTGCCGGCCAGTTCGAACGCCTCCCTGGAAACCGCTCCTTCATTGTAGAGGTTCCGGTACCGCACCGAGCGGCGCTCCGCCTGCCGGAGATCCAGCGCAACGCGGCGTTCGCGCGCAACCGCTTCGTCGAAAACGGCCCTTGCCGATGCGGCACGTGCCGAAGCCTCGCGGTACTCCCTGGAATCGAGTTCCGGAGGAAGCAGTGCCGCCACCACATCCCCCCTGCTTACCCGATCCCCCTCTTCAAGGGTTATTCTCACCAGCCTTCCGGTAACCGGAGCCGCAACGACAAAGCGCTCATTCACCCTTGTAACGCCTTCGGCATCGAGGGTAACCTGCAGAGGCCCTTTGCTGACCCTGCCGAAATCAACCGGAAGCGGTGAGGGTCTGAACACAAAAAAGAGAACGAGTGCCGCAGCGGCAAGAGAGAGCGCCGCAATGCGCTGTGTTTTGGAAAGAACCTTCATGGCATTTACTCCCTGGTTTTCAGAACTTCGACAAGATCGAGAGCGACAAGACGCCGCCTGACGGCTACGGCAGAAACCGCAGAAACAATAACGACAACCGTAAAGGCGAAAAGAAAGTTATAGGCACTGAAAACAAGAGGAAGCCGGTAAAGTTCCGAACTGAGTCCGACGGCGAGCAGCGCCGAAAGCCCTATGCCTGTGAAAAAGCCGAGAGGAACGGCAAGAAGGGTCAGAAGTACCTGTTCTCCAAGCAGAATGAAGGAGATTTCACCCCTGGTCATCCCCAGCACCCTGAGGCTCGTAAGCTCACGCGCCCGTTCGGAAAGCGAAATCCGTGCGCCGTTGTAGATCACGGCAAAGGCAAGCACACAGGCAAATGATGTAAGAATAACGGTAGAGGTAGTCATGCTTTCGGCTATCAGCTCGTCGAAACTCTCCTTGAGCGCCTTGAGCATCATGATGCTGCCCACCCCGGGGGTATTCTTGAAATCGGAATAGAGTCGGGAAGTACTGGAGCTGTCGATACGCAGATAAGCGGCATTCAATGCGCCGCCGTCGCCGGCAAGCCTGTCGAGCGCCTCGATGTGCATATATGCGGAAAGTCCCAGAATCTCGTCGATCGTGCCGGCAACCTCCACTTCACGATGCAGCTGCCGACCCTGAAGAAACTCGATCTGCAGCTTGTCGCCCTGCCTGACGCCGAGAATATCGGCAAGCGTCGAAGTAAGCAGGATACCCGAGGAAGGCAGGCTGATCTGGCGGTTCATCTTGTCGACCAGCCGCTGCAGGCCTTCGCCGGACTGCAGTCCCTTGACCGACTGGCGGCGCATGCGGTGTCCGAAGCTCATTCTGACCGGCTCCTCCCGATAATACTCATGTTCGAGCACGCCGTCGAGCGAAGCCAGATTATAGGCCACTCCCGGCGGCATTGGATCGTTGAAAACAACTGTGACGTCTTCGCGATGCTTCTCGTTGAACTCGACAAGTATCATGCGGTCAACGGCATCGTAGGTGTAGCGTCCGGCAACGAGAATGGCTACGGCAAGCGAAATCATCACTACCGACAGGGCGGCTTTCAACGGTCGCCGCTCCAGGTTGCGTACGATAATCCTGACCGGAACGGATATCTTTTTCTGCAGCGAAGGTCGATCGAGAATACCCGGCCTGAAAAGTGCGGGAGAGTCCGGACGCATCGCTTCGGCAGGAGGCAGCAGCACCGCGCTGCGAACTGCGCCGAGCGCTCCGGCCAGGGCCGCGGCGAAACTCAGAAGCACCGAGAGGGCTACATCCTCGATCCGGAAAAGATAGACCAGTTCGGCGAAATTGTAGAAATCGGCATAGATGTTCATCAGCCCCCTTCCGAGCCACGCCCCGAGCACTGTTCCCGCAACGGCTCCCGCAGCCGTAGGGACCATGGCGAAACCGAGATAGTGCAGCCCGACCTCTTCATTCGAATACCCCATGGCCTTGAGCACGGCAATCTGGTCGCGCTGGGTCGCAACAATGCGGCGAAGCACGATGTTGAGCAAAAAAACCGCAACGGCAAGAAACACGGCAGGCAGAAAAGTGATCTGGATACCCACCTGCTTGATCTCATCGACAATGAAGCGGTCGGAAAGCTGCTCGCTCCGGCCGTAGGCACCCAGAGAACCGTAACGCCTGAAGATATTGTCGAGCTGCATGAGAACGTCCTTTTCGGAAGCTCCGTGCGCCAGCGTAAGGGAAAGATCGTTGAACGCACCGCTCATGTCAAGCGCCGATTCCAGAGCGCTCCGGCTCATCCAGAAGACCCCGAATCGCCGTTTGTCGGGAAAAAAAGCCCCGGGCTGAACCTCATAGATATATTCGGGCGAAAGCCCCATGCCGACAATCAGCAGCTGTTTTTTACGCCCGTTGATCACAGCACCTATCCGGTCGCCGGGAACGAGTCCGTTGGCTTCGAGAAATGGTTTGCTGGCAATTACCTCCTCCGGCTTGCCCGGCTCGATATAGCGTCCGCTCCTGATGAACAGATCGTTCAGTACCGGTGCCGTGCGATATTCGGGTATGGAAACAAGTCTGCCGGTCGCCGGTTCGTCAAGACCCGGCACATCGAGCGTCACATCGGCAACGATGCGTGAACTGACCGAAGCCACTCCGGGAATGCGGCTCACGCTTTCGCGGTAAAACTCCGGAGCGCGCTTGACCTGCAGAAAAACATCGGCAAACCGGTATCGGCTGTAATAGCGTTCGCGCGACGCTTCAAGCGAATATTTGACGCTGCTCATGGAGACGAACACGGAAATACCGCAGGCTACCACCGCAGCCACAGCGAGCATCTGGCCCTTCAGGTGCATCAGTTCCCGCAAAAGTTTTTTCCGGAGCAGGTTCATAATCGGCCTACCAGACGAGTTCGGAAGGAGTCAGGCGCACAAGGTTTCTGCGGTCTTCGGTAACTTCGCCGCTTCCCAGCCTTACCACCCGGTCTGCCATACCGGCAATCGAGGCGTTATGGGTAATGACCAGTGTCGTCGTGCCCAGTTCGCGGTTCACCTTTTCGATAACCTCGAGCACCAGCTTGCCTGTCTGGTAGTCGAGAGCGCCGGTAGGCTCATCGCAGAGCAGCAGTTCGGGGCGTTTTGCTACCGCTCTCGCTATGGCAACTCGCTGCTGCTCGCCTCCCGAAAGCTGAGCGGGAAAGTGGTTCAGACGACTGGAGAGCCCTACCAGCCGGAGAGCCTCGTCCGCAGGCATGGGATTATCGGCGATTTCGGTGACGAGCTGCACGTTCTCGAGGGCGGAAAGGCTGGAGATCAGGTTGTAGAACTGGAACACGAACCCGATGGAACGGCGGCGGTAAGCCGTCAGCTCGGCTTCGCTTGCCGCGGTGATTTCCTGTCCGTTAAAATAAAGCCTTCCCTCCGAGGGCACGTCAAGCCCTCCGATGATGTTGAGCAGGGTCGATTTACCGCTGCCGGAGGCCCCGAGCAGCACGGCAAGCTCACCGGAAAAAAACTCGATCGAAACATTTTTGAGTGCTTCGACCCTCACCTCTCCCATGAGATAGGTTTTCGACAGCCCGCTTATTTTAAGGACGGCCTGATGCGAATCGTTACCTGACGCATTGAGCTGCATGCAGCACCTTCCTCTTTTTCATGTGACATCCCGTTGACGCAAAAATGCTTCCGCTTCGAAACGGTTCGCCAGATAACCGTCTTTCCCTTTCAAACGGGCAGAAAGGGAACTGAACACATATGCGGGAATGAAAAAAGGACCCCAGCGCTCGTACTGCCGTACATGTATCAGTTCGTGGCTGCGCCACCGCTGGAGATCCTCCTCGCTGCAGCCGAGCACCACATGGCCGAGCGTCAGGGCAGCAGGCGTCCCGGCAAAGGGAATGCGCTCGAGCACCCATGCCGGCACCCTGCCGCTGATTTCCAGCACGCCCCGAATCCGTTTGACGGTACCGCCTGAAACAAGCGCAGGAGGAAGCAGCAGCAACCCGATAGCCGTATTGGGGAATGCCCAGAGATAACGCAAAACGGTAAAGAGTTTCATGGAAAATGATACATCATGATTATCCGTTGGAACCGCCAGCTATTCTATAACCCCCGATAAAAGCTGATCATTCCGGAAGAGGCCGTTGAATATTTGGCGAATTATCCCGTAATTTGGATCATGCAGTCGCCTCCACGAAAGGAAGGAGGCTTCGGGAACCGGCAGGAAAACAAAGGAAACCGCGTGAACATACTCTACATCTATCCGCACCCTGACGACGAATCGTTCGGTCCGGCCCAGGTTATGTCGTTCCAGAAAAGGCAGGGTCACGAGGTCCATCTTCTGACACTCACCAGGGGCGGAGCAACGAAACAGCGTCATAAATACGGCTATTCGATTGAAGAGATGGGCCGGATCCGCCACCGGGAGATGCTCTCGGTGGCCGAAGCACTCGGCCTGAGCGGCATGAGGGTACTCGACCTTCCCGACAGCGCTCTCAAGGAGATGGATCCGAGGGAGATCGAAAGGATAGTGGAACGGCAGATCGAATCTGTACAGCCGCAGGTTGTCGTAACCTATCCGGTGCACGGCATCAGCGGATTTCACGACCACCTGGTTACGCACTCCGTCGTCAAGAGAGTTTTTACCGCTATGAAGGAAAGGTGTTTGTGGCTCAAACGGCTTGCCTTCGTCACCCTCCGGGAGGAGGATGCCCTGAAAAGCCCTCATTTCAAACTGAGCGGCTCAACCCCGGAGGAGATCGACTGCATCGTAACCGCTGAAGAGTGCGACGTCAGAAGCAACCTGAACGCACTGGACTGTTACGCCACCTTTCAGGATACAATCGAAAAAACGGGAATAAAGGGTATGGTTGGCCTTCAGGCCGTATTCGAAATCTTTCAGGAGAACCACACTCCCCCGCTTGTCGACCTTTTCGAAGGGTTGTAAAGACATAAACCGGAAAATCCACGGCATTCGCAGGATATCCCGTGCAGCCCCGGAACTGCTGACCGGTGCCATTTTGCCGCAACGGGCTGACAAAGCTGCTGCAGGATTGGATGCTCACGAAAAAACCAGGATCTCTCATCACCTCCGAAAATGGGCAATTTTTCGTAACATTGTTTTTTTCAAACAGAAACACCTATGGACAGCAATCTTTACCTCATCGCTGCGGCTCTTGCCAGCGGCATTCTGGGTGGAGGAGGAATCGGCTTTCTCCTGAAAACCCGTAACGCCGGCGGTACCGGGCTGGTCGGCATTGAGGCCTCGACGGTTGCCGGACGAGGAGCCTTCGCACTCAAAAACATCAGGGAGGGGGCTACCGTCGAGCGGTGTCCGGCCCTTGAAGTAACCGACAGGGATGTCGGAGGCGAACTGCTCAACTACGTCTTTTACGGAAGCGATGAAAAGAAACGCCTGGTCGCCATGGGCAACGGCATGCTTTTCAACCACTCCTCCACCCCGAATGTGGCTTACTACCTCGAAGAAACCTCTCTCGGACCGGAGCTCGTCATTTATGCCCTGCGCAATATCGAACGGGGCGAAGAGCTGTTTTACAACTATGGAGACGATTGGTGGTCTACAAGACAATAAGCACGAAAGCAGCGTATATTGAAGTGTGAAGATATCCTGCAGCAACAGAAGGAGCGAAACCATGAAAAACAACACCGGTATATGGATTGACCACAGGGAAGCCGTTCTGGTTTCCGTTGAAGGCGAAAACGTCTCGGTGCAGTACCTGGAATCGGGTGCCGAAAGCCATTTCAAGCCATCCGGCGGCTGGAAGGCCGGAGGAACGAACGTAGCACAGTCGGTCGTGAAGGAAAAAAGCGCTGAAGAGAGCCGGATGCACCAGTACCACGCTTTTTTTCAGCAGATTATCGCCCTGCTCGCAGATTCCGATTCGATTGCTCTTTTCGGCCCTGGGGAAGCAAAAGTTGAACTGGCAAAAGAGATCCGCTCAAACCATGATCTCCAAAACAGAATCACCGCTGTGGAAACCTGTGAAAGGATGACCGAAAACCAGTTTACCGCCAAAGTCAAGGCATATTTCGCAGCCGGAAAGTAACGGATACGAGGCGCAAAACAACGGCACACTGCAAAAACGCTTCAGACCATCAGAAAAAGGCCGGACGGGCACGAAAACAGTTCGGCTTTTGCATGAGATCGGAGTGATGCATTCCTTGGCAGGAGGAAAAAGCGGAAATTGAGCGCAATAACGGCATGAAGCCCGGATCGCATCAGGCTGTGGAGCATTTTCATGCCGCATTGAGAAGACGGCTCAACTCCTCCGCCATCGATAGCTGTCGCTCTCCGAATGCCGCGATATTCCTTACAACCTCCTGCAGCGCTTCATCATCGGCCTCTGCGACAATTTCCGATGCCTGCTCTATGAGCCTTGCGCGAACATCAAGTATCTGCTCGAAGTAATCCTGGTAAATCTCCTTGCTTAACATTTCCGGCTCCGTTTTGCTTGTAATGACTTCTGTTTTTATAGTTTCAATTCCTGTGCCAAACGGATTATATGCCATAAACCCCTGAACAGGACAACACCGGAGTGAAAAGAAGTAGATAAAAACCGTCTTATATGATACAACCGACTTGTTCTGATACGACTGTATCAGTGCGCAATGGTGGCTGTCTGCTTGAAAAAAATGTTTTCGTAAACAAAAAAACCCCTCCGCAATGAGGGGCTTTTTTGTTGCTTTCAGTTCGCGAGAGCCTGTTTGAAAGCTCTTTCCTGACGGCAGGACTCTTCGTACATCGACTCAAGAATGACCGCTATCTGCCTGCGAGACTCCTCTTCGAGTCCTGAAAACTCCAGGGTACTCTTAACATGCTTTGCATAAAGGCCCATTGCGTTGAGGGAGTCCAGTATGTTTTTGTATTGCTGTGACATGGCTTGTGCATTTTAGGGGTTGGGGTTGCTTATCGCCTTTACAGTTAAATATTGCAACTTCCATGCCAAATAAAACACACTATCACTGAACCCGGATCCGGTTCACACCAGTCAAATACCGGAGAAACGAGAGCATTCTTTCCTGTTTACAGCTTCACTGAGGCTGTCGATCATTTACGTTTTTTCAGCCCCGGGTATATGCTCACTGCTTTTTCATATTGTAATACTCAACAAGCCATGCAAGACTGTTGACATAATAGTCCTCCCTGTCCTGATACCACCATTGCAAGCCGTCATGGCGGACAAACTCCCGGAGACGCTCCAGTACAGCGTCGGCCGATTGAAATTCCGATGACTGGAGAGCAGCATAGGCTGCACTGTAGAACAGTGCGTTTTCAAAGGGGCCAACGGCTCTGCCGTCACAGGCGTATTCGGAAAAAATCCTGCCGGTCCGGCTGAACTCACGGTCGAAAAACGCACCAAAACGCCGAAGAACGCCCAGGGCGCGGCTGTCGCCACTGATCTGGAAGTCTGCGGCAACCCTGAGTGGAACCCTGACCGACTCCCAGCCGTAGATCGAGGATTTTCCGGGAAGCTGTGCTATGTTCCCCTGCAGATCGACGGCGCACCAGTCCGGCACAAGCCCGCTCCCTCCCGTTCCGCCGCAGGAGTCCTGAAGCCGTCCGATAAGGTAATAGCCGGTGTCGGCAAGCTCAAGCCAGCGTTTGTCGCCGGTGACCTCGTAAAACACCCTGAAGTGCGAAGGGGCGTAGTAGGATGGGTTCTGGGGCGCCAGATCAGCAATCCCGCCGGTTGGGGCCGGCCATGGCAGCAGGTAGAGCCTGCCGGCCCGCTCCAGGGTTTCGTGCCTGAGGATGCTTTCGAGTACCTCCCGGGCAAGATCGAGATAGCTTCCATCCTTCCAGGTCCGCGATGCAAGAACAAGACTGAAGGCGTAATCGATATCGGCATCGGAAGCAGCTGTCGAATCGGTAACCTCTCCGTTTTCGAAGTGCCATGCAAGCAGCCGGTCACCATGGGAGTTTTTTCGGGAAAGACGGGATTCGGTCCATGCAAGGCACTCGTCAAAGGTTTTCCTGTCGTCCATGAGCACGGCACGGAGCATGGCGTAAGCCTCACCCTCTGAAACGGTATCGCTGCCGTTCCCGGGGCGCACTACCCGTCCCTCCCTGATAAATGCCTGGCGGTAATGCTCCCAGGAACCCCGCACAATCTCCGAAGGATCCGGCGGAGCTGCACTGCAGTTGACCATCGAAAGCTGAAACGCCATGAATAACAGCAAAAGAATAAACACCTTCATTCACGGTTGAAGTAAAAGATTCCGCTGAACATCAAGCAATGGAAACCGGTCCAGAAAACGTTCATCAGAAGGGAAACGTTCTGCTCGTAATAAAGCCTGAGGAGCCCCCACGTCAGGGCGGAAACATGCACGCCCCACAAAAGAAGCTGGGGCCAGAGCACCCGGAGCGGAACGGTTTTCGCTCCGTCCTTTGGCGTCACCTGAAACCCTTTTCCGACATTCAGCAGGCCGGACACCGAAGCCCTGATATAAACCGGAATGGTCATGAGACTCAGCATCTGTGCCCTGAAAACGTTGATCGTGGAGTAGTTTCTCTTTTCCATGCTCGAATAGTAAACCAGAAGCGACAGCATGAAATACGGCACAAAGGTCAGTACGTAGACCGACGGGTCCATGAAATAGGAGGGAACATTGAAAAAGGTGTAGAGAATCGGACCGGCCAGGAGAAACAGGTAGGCCCATCCGATAAAATAGTAGGTCGAGGTTATGGCGTATTCGAACCACTGCACGGGCTTGAGCACCCTGATGTCGGTGAAGAACAGGACGACAAGCTTCCTGAAAAGCTGGACGTTGCCCATCGCCCAGCGGTTCTGCTGCTTGAAGTACGAGCCAAGGTCCTCAGGCGCCATGCCGAAGGTGTAGGCCTTGTTGTAGTAAAGCGACTTCCATCCGTTCCGGTGCAGTTTCAGCGTTGTGGCGACATCCTCGGTAACGGTCTCTTCGTCGAATCCCCCGACATCTTCAAGCGCACTGCGCCGTATCACCACGTTGGTGCCGCAGCAGAACATCGACTCTTTCGACGATTTCCCCTCGCAGACGTACTCGAAAAACACCGCCTGCTGGACGTTGGAGACCAGCGCCACCCGGCTGGCATCGGTATTGGAATAGAACTGCGGCGTCTGGACGAAGGCGAGACGATCGTCGGCTTCCAGAAATGGCAGCACCTTTTTCAGAAATCCCGGCATGGGGTTCTGGTCGGCGTCGAATACGGCGATATACTTTTCCGTAAGGGTTTTCAGCACGTCGTTGATCAGGCCGGCTTTCGCACCCCTGTTGTCAGGCCGGGTGAAAAGCGTAATGTCGTATCGTTCGGCAAGCTCCCTTGCTTCCTGCTTGTAGCTTTCGATGGCCGAGTCGTCGAGAAGGTAAACCCTCTTGTTGGGATATGCCAGACCCATACAGGTAAGCAGGGTGTTTTCGACAACCTGTTTCGGTTCATGCCGTGCCGGGATGAGGATGGCCACCGAAGCGTCCCTGCCGGGATCCGCCTGCGGGGAAGGATCATGGTTGCGGCTTTCGCTGACGAGGTTCGAAAAAAAGCCGAAGGCGTGAAACATGATGAAGAGTTCCGAAAGCAGAAACACGATGCTGAAAATCCGCTCGAAGGTGTCGAAACGAGCCTGGTAAAGAAACCAGGCACGGGCGAGCACGTAGATGGTGACGGCGACAAGCAGCACAACCACCTGGGCCGCGAGAATCCTGAATTTATTTTTCTGCTGCATCGCAAACTAAGCGTTAGGAAACGTTGCCTAAAAATGCCACCGGGCCTGGGCGGAGAACCGGTCGTCCTCGTAGACATCCTCCTTGCTGTTCCATGTATGCTGGTATTGCAGGGAGGTGGATAAACGGCTGTTCCAGTCGCGGTACACGCCGGCCTCGACGTGATGGGAGAGGCTGCTGCCCGGTTCGAAACTCACCCGGTATGCCGCGCCGTAATAGGTGTCGTTTGTGCTGCGGTAGAGCTCTTCGCCGTTCAGGAAATGCTGCCACTCCAGACCAAGCGTATGGGTTGTGAAGGATGCAGGCGAGAAGTACTCCTCCCGCCGGTCGCTGAAACCGTAGTTCTGCCAGCGGTAGCTCACGCTCAGGCGCGTGGGTTCATAGAAAAGATGCGCGGTGACATCGGCTCCGATGTTTGTCCTGCTGTTGCCGTCGGAATAACGGTCAAGAGCGTAATCGACGCCAGCATTCCAGCGTCTGAACCCGTCATAGAGCACCCTGCCCTGCCAGCTGCTTTTCTGAAGATGATTGCTGAATGTTTCATAATTCTCGATCACCTCCTCACGCCGGAACGCAAGATCGAAATGAAGGTTGTCGAGCGGCATGCTCTCGGCTTCGATATACCCGGTATGACTGTCCCTGAGATTTCCGGAGTTCTGCTTGAAGCCCCAGGCGGCCCGCACCAGGATATCCGGCATGTTTCTGTATTCCAGCCCTGCCGTCAGGGCGTTACTGAACGGGGTATACCGTCCTGACCCGAAACGGTAATCCCTCCTGTCGAATTTCACAAATACTGAAACCCTGTCCTGCATGGGCATGTAAAGAGCCGTGCGCAAGCCGGTCCAGTTCACGTCGGTAAGACGACGGGCGCTCTTTGCGCTGAAATATTCCGCACCGCTTTCAAGCCTCCTGAAAGATGAAAGCACATCGATTTTCTTTCTTACGGTTGCCGCCTGCCGATGATCAGGCATATCGGCCAAAAGTGCATCATAGGTTTCCGCGGCTTCACGCCAGCGCTGCTGCTGCATGTAGAGCTGCCCGAGGTCGAAAAGCGCCTCGGGATGGTGCGGTTCGGCAAGCAGCCAGCTTCTGTATGCCCTGACGGAACTGCGGTAGGCGTTCCGATAATAGCGGCTCTTGGCTTCCGACTCGGCCCTGAGAGCGGAATCCTCCGGATACCGGGAAATCGCCTCCCTGTAGAGGCGAAGCGAGCTCCCGTAAGCCCTCATCCATCCGAGCACCCGCGCTTTTTCGCGGTAATGGCGGGAGCTGGCATGGACCGACCCGAGAAGCCTGTCGTAAGACTCCAGAGAGGTACTGTAGTCCCTCTGCCAGCTCGATATGCGGGCGATGTTCAGCAGGGCGTTCTCGCTGGAAGGAAACTTCAGGAGCATGTTCCGGCTGATGCCGAGCGCTTTCGGATAATCGTGCCTTGCCATGGCGATATCGGCAAGCCTGCCGTAAGGCACAGGGTCCTGCGGCCTTGCCTGTATCAGACTGCCGTACAGCCGCTCCGCCCGGTCGTATTCCCGGATCGCGAACGCCAGATCGGCCCTGGCTTCGAGCACTCCGGAATTACCCGGCTCACGGCGCTGAAGCTCTTCGAGAACGCCTGACGCCTCAGCATACTCCTTCAGGGAGATAAGCGCGCGTGAGTAGTCAAGCGCCTGTTTGCTTGTGAGCGCACCTCTTTTCCACAGCTCCCGGTACTGTTGCGCAGCATCGCCGTAAGCCCTGTCCCGGTAAAGCACCTCTGCATATTCAGCCTTTGCCGCGTCGGTTGCCTTTCCTCTGTGGATGAGCGCGCCGTAAAGCTGCCGGGCACGCCCGAGCATTCCCGCCCATGCAAAAGTCCTGGCGGCCGCCGTCGCCAATGCAGGATCGTGCGGCCGCATTATCAAAAGGCGTTCATACAGCGCGAGGGCCTGCTGCGGATGGCCTGCGGCTTCGTGAGCCGAAATAGCCCTCCTCAACAGTCCTTCATCGCCGGGATGCCGTTTGAGCAGTCTCGTTGCGTTCTCTTCAGTGTTCAGGTACAGGCCGGAAGCAGACTCATCACCGGCAAGCGGCCGCTCCGCAGAATCGTTGAAGGCAGGGCTCTTTTTCGGGAGCGACTCCCTGCTGAAACCCGTTCCTGCTGAATCTGCGGCGACGTATCCGAGTAGCGGCGTCATTTTTCTGAGGATCGACTCTGTGTGATAGCCGGCAAGATAGAGTTCCCGATACCTGCCGAGCGCCTTCACATGCTGGCCGTCCCACGAAAGCACGTCGGCTCTGAGTTCCTGGAGCCACCTGTCGGAGGGGTTGTCACGCAGGAGACGATCGAGTTCGGCAAGCGCCCTGCTGTAGCTCCGTTGCCAGACAAGCGCCTCCGCATACCTGCGGCGGACGAAAGGATTCTCGGCCAGAGAAAGGCTTCCGGCATAGCAGCGCGCGGCTTCGGCATATGCTTTCTTTTCATAATGGTAATTGCCGAGTTCGGCCAGAATTCCACTGTCGCGGATGCCCTTCGGGTTCAGATCCGCAAGCAGCACATCAGCCTCTTTCTGTCGGCCGAGGCGCAGATAGGTCAGATAAAGATACCAGGCCGCCCGCTCTTCTTCAGGATCTCTTGCATGTGCCGTCGAGAGAGCTGCAAGAGCCCTGGAATAGTTCCGATCGTAAAAAAGACGCTCCCCGGCTTTCAGGGAATTTGCTGAACTTTGCGTCCGCTGAAACAAAACAGCCGTTCCTGCAACTATTGCCAACGATGCGACGGCAATCAGAATTACCCGAATCCTTGATTTCATAAAAGCCTTTGTCGTGTTGGGGGAAGGCTTTGTCTGCACTCATGCCGATGCGCTGCCCTGAAAAAAGGCACCGTACCGGGCATTCGTTTTATAACGTGCTTTCAATATACATCAAATGCCCATTCGCAAAAAGGGAAGAATAGGCGGTCGCTCAGGATTAAAAAGTCCCGAAGCGGCTACAGGCTGGCAAGCAGGATTTTTTTAAGGCTTTCGGGCCCAAGCTCTACCGGATTGCTCTTGCTGCGCGTGACAACGGCAAGACGCTCCGTATCACCTTCACCGATACCGTAAGCGCCGAGCCGTGGAATATCGAGCCGGCTTCGCCACGCCTCAAGCTCTTCAACCAGCAGCATGCACCCTTCATCCGTGCCCGCATCGGCACGTCCCGTGAGCAGGCGACCGACCGCTGCATATTTCTGCAGGGCAGAACGGCCTGATCCGGAAAGCTGCAACTGCAGAATATTTTCACGGGTTGCTTCGCCGAGCAGTGCGGCGCAGAGTACTCCGTGAGGAATATCAAACGCGCCGCCGACCGATGAGGCAAAGCCGTGAACGATGCCGAGCCCGGCATTGCCGAGCACAACACCCGAAAGAAATGCGGCATAGGCGATATCACCACGCACCGCAGGATCGCCGGCCCCGTCCGAACAGGCGTTCAGGAACGACCGGCTGAAATATTCCATGCCGCTGAAAGCAAGGCTGTCCGTATAGGGAGAAGCAAAAGGGGAAACCCAGGCTTCCAGCAGCTGGGTAAAGGCGTCCATACCTGACGCGGCGGTAAGATGGCGCGGCGCCGAACAGAGAAGCTCGGGATCGACAACGGCGACGTCCGGCACGAAAGCGGGATGGCGCAGGGAACGCTTGAATCCGTCGGCACCCACCCTGCTGATTACGGCGTTGTTCGTGGCCTCGCTGCCAGTTCCGGAAGTTGTCGGCACTGCAAGGAACGGCACCTTTCGTCCGTCGTGTTCGAGAAAACCGGGGCGTCCCTCGATAAAGCACTCGACCGGTTGGCACTGAAGCAGCATTGCCGAAACCGCCTTGCCGGCATCGATCACGCTGCCGCCTCCGATTGCGATCACCGAATCGGTTCCGGCCTTCCTGCCCGACTCGACTGCGGCGTCGATCAGCTCCGGAGAGGGCTCCCCCTGAACCCTCGTGTGCAGATATCCGGAACCCGATTGACGCAGCTCCGAAAACAGCTGTTCGAGACGGCCTGAAGCTTCAAGCGAGCGACTGCCGGTCACGATCATGGGGTTCCTGCCGAATCCCGATGCGAGCTTCGGAAGAAAAGAAAAGCTGCCGGCACCGAAATGGAGCGCCGGCAGCCTGAGAAGGGAAAAACAGGATAGCGGTTCAGGCAACACTGCTGCACCTCCCCTTGCGTATCAGCGGCTTGCCGCAGTCGGGACACTGCTCCATGCGGCAGGGAATGCCTTCGAGATGGGGCTTTTCAAAACCGCAGTGCAGGCAGACGCAGGTGTTCTCGCCGGCAATTTCGGCATGGCCGCAGACCTGTTCGATGTTGCCGCCCTCGACGCAGATCGATTTGCCGTCGATAATGGCCTCGGCAACTTTTTTATGCGCCGATTCGATAATACGGCCGAAGGTCTGCCGCGACACCTTCATTCTCGACGCAGCCTCGGCCTGGTAAAGGCCGAGCTTGTCTGCAAGCCGGAGCGCCTCGACCTCATCGACGGAAAGCACGACGCTCTCGAGCTTTGAGGGAGAGATCCCCTCCGGCTTGAAACAGGTGAATTTCGGCAGATCCTCTATACATCGGCAGCTCACCGGCCGGCCCACCTTGTTCTGCTTCATAGGCTTTTAGGCTGGATAACGATCAGTCCTCGATGCAAATCTCACTTTTAACCATGGCCATGGTTGTCCTCACAAGCAGTATCGCAATGATCAGCACAAGAAAACCGAGCTCGAATATGGCGAGATTCCTGAAAAACGGGTCCTTTGTCAGATTGAGCATCAGAAGCGTGGCGAGCGCTTTGGCTGCAACCGGGAAGGAGTACGCCCACCATGAGAGGTAGAAATTGATCTTGGCAAGCATGGGGAGCCTGAACAGGACGAGAATGAACATGAAGAGCGAAAAATAGTACAAAATACGGGCAAAAGCATCGAGTTCACCGCCGGCCAGCTTGTTATAGGCTATGAATCCGATAGCCGGAGGCGCGAACAGAATGAAGAGTGTCGGTAGAAGACGCTCGGGGATCGATGCGTGGAAAACAATCCGGTACATCACGATGGTGAAAAGGGCCATCCAGAAGATCAAACCGACGGAAAAGAAAAACCACGACACTTCGACGAATCCATGCTTGACACCGGCAATCGGCACGATGATGGCGCCAACGATGGGAATGAACCAGCCGGGAGTCATGTGCTCGATCTTGAAATGCGTCTGGGTTATCCAGCTTGAAATGATAAAGATCGAGGCAAGCAGCTGCAGAATGACGCCGGTTACCCACATGTAGTAGGATATCTGCAGATTCCGTTCGAGGTAAACGACGCTCAGCACGAGAAAAATCTTCGCGATGAGCGGAAAGAAGTTGATCTTGATCGGGTGGTTCCACTCATGACTGATGGTATCCGGATTGGTTACAGCCTTGAGAAGATAGACCGCGCTTACCACCACGAACATGGCGAGCGTAACATAGAGAAGAATGTCGCTTGCGGGTTTGAGGAGTTCAAGCAGCCCCCCTGCTTTCTGTATGGCAAGCGTAAAACCCGCCATGCCGAGCACGATGGCGAAAAAGGTTATGTGAAAATTGCGCAGCTTGGACGGCTGCCCTCCATGCAGAGCTTCAGTGGTCATCTTGTTTATGGTGTTGTTTGCAGACATGTTGAAAAAAAACGGTTTCAGAAGGCATCAGAAGATCCTCACTTTCATGTTGTGGCCGTAACCACTTCAAAAACAGGCGGATCCTGGATATGCTTTTTCACGGCACAGAGATTCGCCGCATTGACGACGGCGTCCCTGTACTTTTCGGGAAAATCCGGAGGAACTTCGATGGTCAGCACGATTTTGCCTATACCCCGCCCGGTCTCTTTGGGAAAATGTGACTGCACGATCCGGATACCCTCGGTCGGAATTTCACGGCTCTGGCAGAATGAATAGACATAGATGCCCGCACAGGTTCCGATGGAGGCAAGAAACAGCATGAACGGCTCAGGAGCAGAACCCTCTCCGCCGGCGTATTCCGACTGATCGGTCTCGATGGTGAATCCCTTGAATTCGGCATTCACTTTCTTGCCGCCTTCGAAGGTGATGATCATATCTTTACTCATTTCACTGATAATTTAAACGTTTATTTTTCAATAGGGTTCAGGGCTGCAGCATGGGTACTGCGGGTGCCCGGCTCACTCTCAATTATAAGCATATGCTCATATTTTAGCAAGGAAATAATAGAAAAAGTAGCCAGTATTCAGTATCCTGTATTATTTATTATGGCTACTGCCTACCGACTACTGACTACTGACTACCGACTACTGACTACCGACTACTGACTACTGCCTACCGACTACTGGCTACTGACTACCGACTACCGACTACTGACTACTGACTACTGACTACCGACTACCGACTCCCCCGCCATCCATCCGGTGGAGAATGCGGCCTGCAGATTGAAGCCTCCGATCTCGCCGGCGTAGTCGAGAATTTCGCCGGCGAAGAAAAGGGCGGGTACGAGGCGGGATTGCATGGTTTTCGGGTTCACTTCAGCGAGCGATACGCCACCCGCCGAGACCTCTCCCTCTGCGAGTGGAACGACCTTGACGCTGCCAAGTGGAAACCTCTTCAGCGTATTCAGGAGCATAATCCGACTCCCGCGGACAAGGCCGCTCAAAAGCACATCTTCAGGAATCCCTGCAAGGCGCATGATCAAGGGTATTAGAGCCGCAGGAGGGCCCTCCGGGCTTTGCTGCAGGAATTTCCGTACCATCTTTGCACCGTTGCGCCTGGCCTCCGAAAGCAGCAATTCCTGAAGCTCATCCTGGGTGAGGTCTGTAAACAGGTCCGCGAAAAGCCGACAGCTTCCCTCCGTTCTGAACAGTTCCGCGACCTCTCTTGAAAGAGAAAGTACCGCAGGACCGGAAAGCCCCCGGTGCGTAAAGAGCACATCTCCTTTTCGGCTGACCTGCTTTCCGCCGGCTGAAGCGATGAACGCCACCGAACGGAGCGAGACGCCTGCAAGCCCTGAATACGGTTTGTCAGTGGTCAGTACCGGAGCAAGTGCCGGTGAGGGTTTGACAATAGTGTGACCGAGTCGGCGAGCGAAGAGCAGGCCGTCTCCCCTGCTGCCGGTAGAAGGGTATGAAACTCCTCCCGTAGCAAGAATGAGCGATGCCGCCCTGAAGGTTCGCTCTCCTGCCGTAACGGCGAAAATCCCGTCGATCCGCTCGACGGAACTTGCCGTACAAGCGTACTCGATCGTAACGGCACGCTCCTCGATCATGCGCTCGAACGCATGCGCGACGTCGGAGGCGGTAAACCCTTCAACCGGAAACACCTTGCCATCCGGCCTTGATTCACACCGGACGCCATACCGGTAAAGCAGCTCAAGCAGCTCCCCGCTCCTGAAGGCGTGGAGCGCATGGCGAAGGAAGCGCTGTTCTCCCTTCTTCAAAAACCCCTTTACAAGCAGTCCGTCCGGTTCAAGAGCGTGTGTAACGTTACATCGCCCGCCTCCCGATATTCTGATTTTGGCGCCTGTCCGATCGTTACGCTCCAGAATGACGATTGAAAAGTCCTTATCCGGAATCCGGCGCCGACGCGCACTCTCCCTTGCCGCGATAGCCGCAAGCATGCCGGCAGCCCCGCCTCCGACGATAACGATATCGATTATGCGCATGCTGATCCTGAAGGTTAGGTTACCGCCACCCTCCACCGAGAGAACGGTAGAGTTCCGCCATGGCTGTAAGATGCTGGCGACGGATGTCGGCAAGAGCAAGTTCGGACTGAAGATAACCGGTCTGGACGGAGATAACCTCAAGATAGGTCGCCATGCCGCTCCTGAAGAGCATATTGGAGTTTCCGACAGCCTTTTTCAGGGTAACTACCCTCGCCGATGCGGCCCGCTCCTGCTCTCGGAGCTTGTCGAGACGTACCAGCGCATCGGAAACCTCTCCAACAGCTTTCAGAAGCGACTGCTTGAAGGTGATTTCGGCCTGTTCCCTGCGGATACGCGACTTCTCGTACCCGGCCTTCAGCTCCCCCCGCTGGAAGATCGGCTGAAGAATGGCCCCCTGAACCAGCCCGAAAAGCGATCCGGGAGTGGTGAACCAGTTGCTGCTGCGAAAGGAGTTCAGACCACCCTGGGCGGTTATGGTGAGCGAAGGGTACATGGCTGCTTTTGCGGAAGCCATATCGGCATGCGCCTCCATCACGGCCATCTCGGCCTCGCGCACGTCGGGGCGGTTCTGCAGCAGCGCAGCCGGAATGCCCGACGGAAGGTTGTCCGCTACCGGAAGGGAGGCGAGGCCCCTGCCTCGCAGAACCGCTCCGGGATAACTGCCCAGAAGAATACTGAGCGCATGCTCCTGCACGGCGATCTCCTGTTCGATCTGCGGCACGGTCTGCAGCACGGCCTGCATGGCGGCTTCCTGCTGCCCGACGGCAAGCATGGTAACCTGGCCGGCGTCGTACTGCAACCGGATCATACCGAGCGTGGTGTCGGCCAGCGCAAGGTTTTTCCGTGCAATATCGAGCTGGGCGTCGAGCATCCGGAGATTGTAGTAGCCGGAGGCCACATCGGCGGCAAGTTTGGTGCGTACGGCTTTTGCCGCCTCCACGGTTTTCAGGTAACCGGCCAGTGCACCCTTCTTTTTGCTGCGGATTCTGCTCCAGATGTCAATCTCCCAGGATGTGCCCAGAGAGAGCGTATAATCCTCGGAATAGCTTCTGCCGAGAGCCTGCTGAAGGCTCGATGCACTGAGGCTGTTGTCGGAAGGACGATTGACTGCCCCCGATGCGCCGAGCGATAACGAGGGCAGAAAACCGAGCCGGGCCTGTTTCAGGCTCTGTTGGGCGTAGTCGATGTTTTTAAGGGCGATCTGCAGATCATGGTTCCGCACCATCGCCGTATCGATAAGAGAAACCAGCACCGGATCGCCGAAAAAAGTGCGGTATGGAATTTCCCCGATCGCCTGCCGCTGACCGGACTGCGCCCCTGCCCCCCGGTAGGATGCCGGAAGGTTCATCTCTGCACGCCTGTAGGGAGCCGTGGCGCTGCAGGCCGCAAGTGCCATGATGAAAAGCATGGCGAAACCGGGCACCCGCAAGGCCCTGAAGAGGTTATTTAGCTTTGGTTGCATATCGTTCTGTTATTGAAGCCCCGTTAAAAATCAGGAACATCGTCCGCATCATCGAGCACCGGTGCGTGCGCCGTCTCGATGCGGTGCGCCGGACCGGAAATACGCTCCTGCAGAGCCTGAAAGATCACGAACAACACCGGAATGATGAAAATGCCGAGCATCACTCCGCTGAGCATACCACCAACCGCAGCCCAGCCGATGGAGTGGTTGCCGAGAGCCGACGGGCCGGATGCCCAGAGCAGCGGCAGGAGTCCCACCACGAAGGCGAATGAGGTCATGAGGATGGGACGAAGCCTTGCCCTCGATCCTTCGAGTGCAGAGAGCACGAGATCCTTTCCCGCCCTCCGGCGCTGAATCGAGTATTCCACGATAAGAATGGCGTTCTTGGCCAGAAGCCCGATAAGCATGACGATCGCCACCTGAACGTAGATGTTGTTGTCGATTCCCGCCAGCTTGATGCCGAGAAACACGCCGAGAAGACCGGTCGGAATGGAAAACATCACCGCAAAAGGCAGAATGTAGCTTTCGTACTGAGCGGCAAGCAGGAAGTAGACGAATGCGAGGCAGAGCACGAAGATGGCCGCCGCCTTGCCCCCGGACTCGGTCTCCTCGCGGCTCATGCCTTTCCAGTCGTAACTGTATCCGGCGGGAAGCGTCTCTTCGGCCACCTCCTCGACGGCGGTGATCGCCTGGCCGGTACTGTAGCCCGGTTTGACGTTGGCGGTGATGCCTATAGCGTTGAAGAGGTTGAAATGATCGACGGTTTCAGGTCCGTACACCCTTTTCAGGGAGGCCACAGAGGTGAGAGGCACCATCGATCCCGAGCGGTTCTTCACCGAAACTCCGTTCAGGGAGGAGGGATCGGCACGCTCTGAAGCTTCGGACTGCATGATCACCCGGTAGTACCTGCCGAAACGGTTGAAGTCGGAGGCCTGCATACCGCCGTAGAGCCCCTGCATAACGGTCATGATATCGGACGTGCTCACACCGAGCTGCTCTGCCCGGTTTGCATCGACAACCAGTTCATACTGCGGATAACCGGTATTGAAGGGAGTAAAGGCAAAGGCGAACTCGGGACGCTGCATGATCGCACCGATAAAGCCTCCGGAAACATCGTTGAATTTCTGCAGGCTGCCGGCTGTCCTGTCCTGCAGCACGAACTCCACCCCGCTCACGTTGCCGAAACCCGGCACGGTAGGCAGGGTGAGCACATAGAACGACGCGTCGGTGAGCATGGCGAGTTTCTGGTTCATCATGCCGGTAATGGCCTGAATGTTTTTCACCTTGCCCCGCTCGGCAATCTCCCGGAGCTGAACGAACATGATGCCGGCCGATGGAGAGTTCGCTCCGGATATGATGTTCACACCCGACACGGAGATCACCCGCTCGACGCTCTCCTCCCTGTGCAGCAGTGCATCGGCCTCCTTGAGCACCCTGTTGGTACGTTCGAGCGATGCGCCGGGAGGAAGCGTAACCGTTATCATGGCAAAGCCGTTGTCCTCGTCGGGAATAAAGCCGGTCGGCGTGGTTCTGAACAGAATAAAGGTCATTGCCGTCACAGCCGCCAGAGCCCCCATACTCAGCCACTTGTGGTCGATAAGAAAACGCAGGTTCCGGATATACTTTTCGGTAAGTGTCGTAAAGGCGGCATTGAAGCCGCTGAAAAACCGCTCGCCAAAACCTTTGAACATGACGCGCTTCTTCCTGCCTCCATCGGCGGGAGCGGCAAGAAAAAGCGCGCAGAGCGCAGGACTCAGCGTCAGCGCGTTAACCGCCGAAATCAGGATGGCCGTGGCCAGGGTAAAGGCGAACTGCCGGTAGAACACACCGGTAGGACCTTCCATGAAGCCGACCGGGAGGAACACTGAAGACATCACCAGCGTAATGGAGATGATCGCTCCTGTGATTTCGCTCATGGCGGAGGCGGTAGCGGGCGTAGCCGATAGTCCCCGGTGCTCCATCTTGGCATGCACCGCCTCGACCACCACGATGGCGTCATCCACCACGATGCCGATGGCCAGCACCAGCGCAAAAAGCGTCAGCAGGTTGATGGAGAAACCGAACAGGTTCATGAAGAAAAAGGTACCGACAATGGCGACCGGCACGGCAATGGCCGGAATCAGCGTGGAACGGAAATCCTGCAGAAAGATGAACACTACAAGGAACACGAGTGCGAATGCTTCGAGCAGGGTGTGAACCACCTGTTCGATCGACTCGTCGAGCGATTTCTTGGTACTGTAGGGCACCGCATGACTGATCCCTTCGGGAAAGGATTCAGAGGCGTTGTCGAGCACTTTCTGCAGCTCGGTCTGGATAGCGTTGGCGTTGGAGCCCGCCGCCTGATAGATGGCCATGGTCACCGAAGGGCGTCCGTCCACCTTCGAGTTGACCGTGTAGTCATAAGAGCCGAGTTCGATACGGGCCACGTCACTGAGCCGGAGCTGCATGCCATCCTGGCCGGAACGGATGACGATATTGCCGAAATCCTCCGTAGTGTTGAATTTTCCACGGTACTTGATGATGAACTCCATGGCTTCCCGACTCCCCTCTCCGAACTTGCCAGGAGCGGCCTCGATATTCTGCGACTGAATGGCAGCCACCACCTCCGCAGGGGTCATGTTGTAGGCTGCAAGCTGCTGGGGCTTCAGCCAGATGCGCATGGAGTAGTCCTTGTTGCCGAAAACGGTGGCCTGTCCGACTCCTGGCACCCTCTTGATATCCGGAATAAGGTTGATTTTCGCATAGTTCTGCAGAAAAGTCTCATCGTAATTCGGGCTCTCGCTGATGAGACTGATCACCATGATCATGCTGTTCTGCTGCTTCACCGTGGTGATACCGCGCTCGATAACCGCCGAAGGGAGCTGGCTTTGCGCCTGCGAGACCCGGTTCTGCACGTTCACGGCAGCCTGATCGGCATCGGTGCCCAGCTTGAAGTAGACCGTAATGGTCAGCATGCCGTCGTTGCCTGAGGTCGAGGTCATGTAGGTCATGTTCTCGACGCCGTTGATCGCCTCCTCGAGGGAAGGCGCAACCGAACGGGCTATGGTTTCGGCGCTTGCTCCGGGGTACATGGCCGTGACCACCACGCTCGGAGGAGCGATGTCGGGAAACTGCGTAACCGGCAGCCTCCCCATACCCACAATGCCGAGAATAACCAGCACAATGGAAATGACGGTGGCAAGTACCGGACGTGTTATGAATTTTTCAAACATGGACTGAACGTGTTAAACCATCGTTTAATTCTGCACCGCTTTGCCAAAAACCGGTTTCACCGGCATGCCGTCCTGCAGCCTGCCGAGGCCGCTGGTCACAATCACATCACCCGGCTTCAGTTCGGCGCCGGCGATGTACCGGTCGCCGCTTTTGCCCTTTACCGTAAACGCCGTGCGGCGGACCTTTCCCGATTTGTCGAGCCTGAAAACGAAAACCTTGTCCTGCATCTCCACGGTCGCCGCCTGCGGAATCAGCAGCGCACCATCGAAGCGGCTTTCAAGCCTTACCCTGCCGGTATTGCCCGTACGGAGCAGTCCGTTCCGGTTGGGGAACACCGCCCTCACGGCAATCGCCGCCGTCGACTCGTCGAACTGCCCGCCAACCATTTCCAGCTCCCCTTTTTCCGGATACGGACTTCCGTCGGCAAGCAGCAGCGTCACCGGAGGAACGTTCATGATTTTCTCCTCGATCGTCGCGCCGGGGTACTGGCGCCGGAACTGCATGAAATCGGCCTCGCTCATGCTGAAATATCCGTACACCTCGCGCACGTCCGAAAGTATGGTGAGCGGCTTGCTGCCGCTCCGCTCGATCAGGCTTCCCGGGCGGAACGGTATGGTGCCGATATAGCCTCCAACCGGCGCACTGATAACCGTATAGCCGAGATTGATGCGGGCCGACTGTGCGGCCGCCCTCGCCTGCTCTACATTGGCGTTGGCCGCCTGCAGCGACGCCTTTGCGCTTTTAAGCTGAATATCGGAGACCACCTTGTTCTTCACCAGCGGAACAAGCTTGTCGACATCGAGCCTTGCTATGGCCGCCGAAGCTTCAGCCGCATGCTGCGCGGCAAGCGCCAGATTGTACTGTTCGCGGTAGAGGCGGCCGTCGATGCGGAAAAGCGGCTGACCGGCCTTGACCAGCGCACCTTCGTCCACATAGATCTTCTCCAGAATACCGTCCACCTGCGGGCGGATTTCAACATTGATCCTTCCTTCGAGCCTGGCCGGATACTCCTGCATCACCACGGCCGCTTCAGGCCTCAGCTTCAGCGCAGCAAGGGGCATGGCCTGATGGGCGCCGGGCCCCTGCTGACCGCCGCAACCGCCAAACGCCAGCAGGGGCACAAAAAAAGCCGCAACAACCGGCATTCGAAAAAAACGTCTGTGGATCATCATCGTCATCTCATTTATTTTATAGTAGGAATAGTAGGAAGTAATCCATTGCCGGTACTTGAAAGGGATACGATATGCTTGCGGAAATCTGCCGGCATATAGCCGGTCTGCGCCTTGAAAAACCTGCTGAAATAGGACTGGTCGCTGAACCCGAGTTCGAAGGAAACCTCCTTGAAGCTCTTTCTCCCGTAAGCGATTTCACGTTTGGCTTCGAGAATGAGGCGCGAGTGGAGAATGCGGGTAAGCGTCACATCAAACTTGTCGTGCAGAATCTCGTTCAGCCGTTTCGGGGTAATACCGAGGGCTGAAGCGTAGAACTCCGCATGGCGTTCCTTGCGGAAATGCTTTTCGATCATCTCGAAAAGCAGGCTCATACGCTTGCCGTTCTTGTCGAAAGAAAAATTCTTCTCCCGATGCAGGCGGGCGATATGCAACAGGAAGGTTTTGAGATAGGCAAGAAGAATGCAGAAATCGTTTTTTCCTCGGCTTTCAAGAAACATCAAATCCACAAGCTGCTGGAGCGGCGACACCGCCTCCTCGGGAATGCTGATGCCACAGTTGATGAATGGATTGAACAGGATGGTGAACTCGGGTTCCATGATGCTGCTGAAAAAATCAACGGAAAAAGCGATATAGCAGCCCGAGGGAGCCCGGCCCGAATAAGCGTGCACCTGACCGGGAGCCATGAGATACATCAGGCCCGCCTCGACCGGATGCGGCTCGAAATCGATATAATGAAAACTCCCGGTGGACGATGTCGACCAGAGGATTTCAAAAAAATCGTGCCGGTGATGCTCTCGCACTATTTCATCCCCCAGCTCCCTGAACTCGGCTATTTCAAAAAAGCTGTTCTCAAGGCGGGCAAGCGGAATATCATGCTTGGGGTTCACGTGTCTTTCATCAATTGTTAACCAGGTTTTGCACAATTCAGACATAAACATAAAACGAAGTCACATTAAATACGATAGACAATTCTCCCTAAACATTGCACTTTTCGAACACCCTAAAGAATGCTGCTTATCAAAAAAGCCTTTCCTTCAAGCTTAAAAAAGCTGTTCCCGCCTGCTTTTCCTACTGAAATGTACCCATCCCCAGCCGCACAAAAAGCGATTTCTTTTCTTAATTTTTTAACCTGAACGAAACAAAGAACGCAAAGGCGAGTGTTGCGGCAGATAAGAGATAATGAACTTTTCCCCTATTGCCCGACGCCGGCGAATCGGCATATCGTCAGAACAGCGTACACATCGTCGCTATCTCTCGGGGGTTATTCTTCAGCTCAGGAAAAGCGACATGTCGGCGGATTTCGCCATCCCCGCACACAGTTCGGGTTCAGGGCGGGAGGGGCCTGTCAGCATCGCTCCAGATCGAGCAGGCGCTGCTTCAGCGGAAGGCCACCACGATAGCCGGTCAGCTTTCCGTTGATGCCGATGATGCGGTGACAGGGAATGAACACCGGAACCGGGTTTCGCCGGTTCGCCATGCCGACCGCCCGAACGGCCTTCGGGTTGCCGGCAGCCACGGCGACATCGCGGTACGAAGCTGTCCTGCCGTATGGCACTGCTGCGACATGCCGCCACACCTCGCACATGAACGGCGTGCCCGGGGGATCGAGCGGCAGATCGAACGCCCTGAGGTTTCCCTGAAGATATGCCTGCAACTGCCGGAAAGCTTCCCCAAGCAGTTCCGAATCGCCAGGCACTGCTCCGTCCGGCACGGGGTAATGCTCGAAACAGAGGTTCGTGATCGCTCCCCCGGATTCCGCTATACCGATAAGACCTATTGGGGTCTGTTGAAAGGAAATGATCATGGAATTGCAGCCTGTTAAAGATTTCGCTCCGTATCCATAATCCTCTTGTAGTAGGAACCGCTGGTATAAAGTGCTGCTGCCGGGTTGTGCGCGAGAACCCTGTCCTTGACGATGAGCGTCGTCGCCAGAGCATCGGAATGTTTGCAGAACAGGGCGTCATGCCCCACGCAAAGACCGATCACCACGTTCAGCTCCGACTTCCAGTCGTTGAGCATTTTCGCCTGCAGAATCGGATTGCAGAGCGCCTCGAAGCTATTCGGACGGATTTTCAGCTCCTCTTCGATGCCGATCTCCGACTTGTCGACCGAGCCGATCTTGCAGAGCACGGCATAAGGCTCAAACCCGTTCAGTTTGAGGATTTTCGAAAACAGACGGGTCTCTCCGATCAGGCCCACACAGGTGGCAAGCCCGATTTTACGGGCACCTATGCGACGGGCAAACGCAAGCACCTCCTCGACACGGGTCAGCTTGCCGTAATAGAGCCCCTCGACCTCCGCTGCCGCCCTCGCTGCAGGGGCATCGGCTTCGTCACCGCAGTAACCGGCCACAACGCTCCCGAGCGTCTGATCTTCGAGGCTCTCTCCGGGACAAAAATCCGGAAACCGGCTCTCCTGACGATAGCAGTTCAGGAACCCGCAATCCGAACAGCTCGCATCATGCGAACCACCGCTCCTTGTTTCATGCTCACGATCCATTGATAGAAATGATTATTGCCTGAAATCAGGTACTCTTTTATAAAATCGAAAAGTTTCAGAACCCGAATTCAAACCTTTTTTTTGTACTCGACAGTTCAACAGAGTATTCTTTTTCCTGCTGATTCACTACGAAAAACGGCTTTTTTTCCGTCCGGAAACTGCTATCTTCCGCTGCGCCCATAAATTTCGTGTCCGGAGGCTTTAGCCCCGTTAACCTTTAACATCCGAGGAAAACCGCCCATGGCGAAGATCACCGAACAAGAGATCCGGACGCTTGCCTACAAACTCTGGCAGGAGCAGGGCTCTCCCGTCAATAATCGTCCTGAAGAGGACTGGACGGAGAGCGAATGGCAACTGATGACGGAAACCTTGAACGAAACCGCATCGGCAGAGGCGCAGGGAGAACACCCTGATCGCGCCCTGAACACTCCTTATGAGCCATTTAAGATAGGCCCGAGAAACGATTACCAGAACAAAATCTCTTTTGGTGGCGAAGACGGGAAGCTGCGCTGGATAGATAATTTCCGGGTACTGGGCACACTCGATACCGACATCCTGCGCGACTTCAAAAAATGCTATCCCAGATCGTTCGGAAATTTTCTGGTTTTATTCAAAACAGGATCCGTTGCGGAAAACTGGGGCGAAATTGAAGCCAACTGCTTCTATCTGAACGACGATGATGCCGCCATTTATGCAAACGAGTCCCTTCGTGACGCGCTGAACGGCACCATCAACCCGTTCGCCCCCACGCACAGAACCGGCCCCGACTACCCTCCCTACATCTCAGGAGCGACCAATGCGACCAATGTCGAAATTCTGATACCATACAAAATCGTCAATGATTCGGGTGAAACCATATGGTGCAAATCTCTGGAATACAACCTTGCAACCGGACTGTGGCGGTATGACGATTGTCAGGCTATAAAAGCCTATACGACGTCCGACAGGGTCGTCTGGGCAATGTTCGAACGGAAGTAACCCGCTCTGCAGGTGCACGAACCTGCTCCTCCGGTAACCCCCCGGCTTCAAACGGAGGAACGGATGGCCGGATAGTCGGTATACCCCTTCGGCCCTGGTGTATAGAACGTATCCATGTCGGGCGTGTTCAGCTCCGCTCCGGTTTTCAACCGCTCGACAAGATCGGGATTGGCAAGAAAAGGCCTTCCGAAAGCCACGAGATCGCACCTGCCCGCTTCCAGATCGTTTTCGGCCCGCTCCGCATCGTAACCACCTGAAAGTATCAACGAGCCCCTGAACCACTTGCGGAAGGTCGCCTTGATGCTCTCCGGCACAACGGGAGCGCCCATCGAGGAGTGGTCGACGAGATGGATATAGGCGAGACCGGAAGCGTCCAGCTGCCGGGCCAGAAAGCCGTACTCCTCCTCCACTGCGGCGTAAAGCGGCATGTCGTTGAATACTCCGAAGGGTGAAAGCCGTATGCCCACCCGCTCCCTGCCAATGGCCCCGATCACCGCACCCACCACTTCGAGCACAAAGCGCGCACGATTTTCTATGGAACCGCCGTAGAGATCGGTACGCAGGTTCGTATTGGGACGGATGAACTGTTCGAGCAGGTAGCCGTTCGCCCCGTGCAGCTCGATGCCGTCGAACCCTGCCGCCAGGGCATTGCGGGAAGCATCGGCATATTCGGCAACGGTTGAGCGGATATCCTCCCCGCTCATGGCCTCCGGCACGGGAAAGGGTTGCAGCCCTTCGGCATCCGTGTACATCGTGCCGGCGGGCGCAACGGATGAAGGGGCAAGCACGCGGGCTCCCCCGGGCATGTTCAGCGGATGGGCTATCCGCCCGCAGTGCATGATCTGCAGAAAAATCTTCGCGCCTTTTTCATGCACCGCTCCGGTAACGGCTTTCCATCCCTCGATCTGCTCCCGGGAAAATATTCCCGGAATGCGCGGGTAACCCAGGCCGTTCGGCGAAGGGGAGGTCCCCTCGGTGATGATGAGTCCGGCAGTTGCGCGCTGGTCGTAGTATTCAGCCATGAGCGCATTGGGAATGTTGCCGGTTGCCCGGTTGCGGGTCATCGGCGACATCACCATATGGTTCTGCAGCGCCATCGGGCCGAGTGCGGCTGAAGTGAAAAGTATCGACATGGTAAAAGTCCTCAACGGTGAATGTTTCGGATATTTACCTTTTAACACATTTATGAACCTGAGGGTTCAGCACGGGGGGGTTACTCAACATGGCCATCGCCGTCGCATAGTGCCGATATCTCCGAGAAAACGCTTTATATTTCGAAGCAGAACTGCCGGAATGGAAACTTTTTACGTTTTCCGGGCTGTTTTTATTGTCTGGCTCACCTGATGATTTTGCTTCCCCCCATAATCAATACCGGCAGTCAGGGCTTTTCTTGAAATGCAGTACCCGATGATACGTACTCAATCCATTAAAACGCGAAGGGAGAAGATTATGAAAAAGATTGTGCTGTTTATTTTTAGCGCCGCGATGATGTTTATCGTTCAGCATTCCGCTATTGCTGCAGATACGAACGTCAAGGTCATGCAGAAAGAGGGAATCGGCAGCTATCTTGCCGACGGCAGCGGAAAAACGCTCTACTGGTTTAAAAAAGATTCTAAAAACACCAGCAACTGCGCCGGTGCCTGTCTGGAAAAGTGGCCGGCCTTTTTCAGCGGCGCGATGCTCACCGTTCCTCCATCCCTCAAGGCAACCGATTTCGGTACCATAGACCGGCCTGACGGGAAAAAACAGAACACCTTCCGCGGCTATCCGCTCTACTATTACGCCATGGACCAGCAGGCGGGCGATATGAAAGGCCATAAACTCAACGAGGTCTGGTTCGTTATCGACCCCGGCAAATTCCCGCCGATGGCACAATAGGACAATGGGTCGCCGGCCGTTCCATTAAAGGAACACGTGTTTCACCGGCACGGAAATACCTTAAGGGCACACTCTGTAAAGTGTGATGAGCGATCAAAATGCAAGTCGGACGGAATCGTTACAGAGGTGCCCTTTACAAACAAACCGAAAGGAAGAACAGGACGTGCCGCACTACTTCTTCAGAAACAAACTGCATCTGTCGCTTCTCTCCTCTCTCGGAGCCGCGAGCTGGTCGGTGTATTTCGATATTCCGGTCAACCTGTGGGCCGTTCTGACGGTCTTCTTTCTGACCTTCTCGATCTACCAGGACAACCGGCTTACCGATGAAGGCGAAGACGCCACGAACGACCCCGAAGGGCTGAAAAACGCCCTCCGGCACGAAGCGTTTATCACCTACGCGACCTTCTACCTGCTATCTCTGGTTTCGCTCGTCATAGCCTTTCAGTTCGGGCTGTCTGCGTTCCTGACGACGGCGCTCGTCATCCTCATCGGCTTTCTGTACAACCACAAATGCTTTCCGTCCTTCCTCTCCCGTCGCCTGAACGGAGCCCGGCGGCTGAAAGACATCTACATCGTCAAGAACCTCACCCCTCCAATCGACTGGGCCACCGCCCTCGTCTTTCTTCCCCTGTTTTTCGAAGGCGAGGCACTGTCGCTGAAAGCCTGGATCTGCTGGGGGTATGTGTTTATATGCGCGTTTTTCGTGGAGGTGATGTGGGACATGCGCGACCACAGGGGCGACCTTATGAGCGGCATCAAAACAATCGCCAACACGCTCTCCTTCGCGCAAACAAAGCGGTTTCTCATCCTGACGAGCCTGATAAGCGGACTGCTCCTGCTCTACTTCACCAACGCGGAAAACCTTCCATCATCCACCTATTTCCTTTTGGCGAACAATGTCGCCGTCATCGTAATCGCAAGCCTGTACAAGGAGAACAAAACGGCCTTCATGCGCAAAATCAGCGACTATACCATTCTTCTGGCCTCCGTGCTCTTTGTCTCCTTCGGGCTGATCGCTTTTTACTCGAACTGACCTTTTTTCCTCATCGCAACAGTCAACGCCTCCCCGTCCGGGTTCCTCGCCATCCATACATTTTATACAATTTGAATTTTCAACTTTAAAATTGTATAATTTCCTATGATCTATCGAAACATGACAGCAACCCTTCAGCGGTTGGCCAACGCATTTCCTGTTATTGCGATAACCGGACCAAGGCAATCGGGAAAAACAACGCTGGCAAAATCCGTTTTTGCCGGCAAGCCATATGTTACGCTTGAAGATCCGGCAGAACGGGCATTCGCGATGGAAGACCCGAAAGGATTCCTTCAGCGGTTCCGTGATGGAGCCATCTTCGATGAGGCGCAACGCTGGCCTGATCTGTTTTCGTACCTTCAGGGCATGGTTGACGAAGCGCCGGTTCCCGGAAAATTCATCGTAACCGGTTCACAGCAATTCGGACTGCTCTCCGGAGTAAGCCAGTCGCTTGCCGGCCGCGTGGGCATGACCACGCTGCTCCCGTTATCGCTGTCGGAAATACCGGGAGTTGGCGAGCATTCGATATCTCTCGACCATCTGCTCCTGCAGGGATGCTATCCCGCCCTTCATGCCCGAAACATGCTGCATGGCGACTGGTTTTCAAGTTATACGGCAACCTATATCGAAAGGGATGTCCGGCAGGTCATAAAAATTCAGGATCTGTCGGTCTTCCAGCGCTTTGTGCGCCTCTGTGCAGGGAGAAACGGACAGATGCTGAACCTGCATGCTCTTGCGGGCGAAACAGGCATTTCCCATACAACCGCCCGTTCATGGCTTTCGGTGCTCGAATCGAGTTACCTTGTTCATCTGCTTCCGCCATACTACAGAAACTTCGGAAAGAGGCTCGTAAAAACGCCGAAGCTCTATTTTATCGATCAGGGTCTTGCCTGCTGGCTTCTTGGCATCCGTTCATCCGAACTTCTTGCCATTCATCCCCTGAGAGGAGCAATTTTTGAATCATGCATCGTCAGCGAATGCCTCAAAGCCCGGTATAACCGAGGACTTCCTGCCGACCTCTACTTCTGGCGCGACAACAACGGGCTCGAAGCCGATATTGTTTTTGAAAGGGGCAGAATGCTTCAGCCGATAGAAATAAAATCAGGCCAGACCATTACCGGCGACTATATCCGCTCAGGCCTCAAAGCCGCACGATTTGCCGCTGACGAGGCGCTTCAGCCCTGGCTGATCTACGGAGGTGACGATTCATACGAAAGAGGCGGGGTAAGCGTCATGAGCTGGCGCGACTGCGCACAATGGGCAGAGCCCTGAACGGCGCGCGCCTGTCGCGTCTGTCCGGTTTCTCTTCAATACCTTGCAGACTTATTGTGAATCCGGATCGATGCCCCGGAGTCTCATGCAGCTCCTGCGGAGCTGGATGTGGGAGGAGGGAGCGCGCTTATCTACCGACAGTACACCCCTACGGGGTTTGAAAAGGCATGGAGGTTAAATCACGGCATGAGGCATCCCCTTTTCTCCCGAGTCCCACAGGGACGACATGCCGGCAGCACATGCAACTCATCCCCACCGGTCCCGACCTGTCGTTTAAAAAAGCAGCGACACAGGCGCTCGCTCCAAAGTAAACGTTGCCGTGGTTATGAACTTGCCCTCAACATACAGTCCCAAAATCAGCACCCCGGAAATGATTATCTTGAACAAAACATGAGAAGTAACGATGACGTAACAATGTTTTGAGCTACATTATTTCCTCAAAAAATAAGGTATTCGATGGAAGCAATAACTGGAGAAGACGATGAACGGGAGGCGCCTGAAACACGATATTATCACCACACAGGAGCAGCTCGCTGAATATGTCACGCTGACCGATGCAGAGAAAGAGGGAATCCGCAAGTGCAGGCCGATAATGCCGATGAAAATCACGAGGCATTATGCAGGGTTGCTGGATCGCGACAATCCTGACGATCCGCTCAGGAAGCTTGCCATTCCTTCGGTCGAAGAGCTGGTACGATACCCGGATGATGAAGCGGTGGATATTCATCGGGACGAGGCCAAATATCAGCCGGTTGAAGGAATCATCCACCGCTATCCGGGCAAGGTTTTGCTTATGTACACTACCGCCTGTTTTTCCCACTGCCGTTTTTGCTTCAGGTCGGAGAAAGTCGCTTCAACTCTTGATGGACGGCGGCTCGACAAGGCCATCGAGTATCTGCGAAAAAACGAATCGATCCGTGACGTGATCTTCACGGGCGGTGATCCGATGTACGGAAACCCCGATCGTCTGGAACACGCATTGTATGAAGTTCGCTGCATTCCCCATGTGGAAATCATCCGCATTACTACCCGTGCGCCCATATTCGCTCCGGAAATCTTTACCGATGAGTTGATCAGGATGCTCAGCTGGTTTAAACCCCTCGTCATGATCACCTCTTTTATTCATCCGCGAGAGTTGAGTGACGAGGTGTGCAGCGTGCTCGACCGACTTTCCGATGCCGGAATCGTGCTTCTCCAGCAGGGGCCAATACTCAAGGGCATCAACGACGATGTGGACACACTGAGAACGCTGTACGAAAAACTGGTTCAGCATCGCACTATGCCCTACTATGCGACCTGGGGCATCGTTTCTCCCGGCAACCGCCACTTCACGCTCGACGGCGAAAGCGCACGCAAGCTGATAAGGCAGCTGGAAAACACCACCTCCGGCTTCTGCATTCCGCATCTCAGCACCCTCGATCAGAACAATAACAAGACCCGCTCTATCGGATGAAGCGGCTATCGATAAGCCGTGCTTCCAGACAAACTTCGGCGTCAGGGTCTTTTTCCTCGACGCCAACTCCCTTTCCTGCTGCCGGGTCACAGAAATGCTTCCGTTATTCCCCTCTTCAACCAACACCTGCTCAATATTCACTCTAATCGGACTTGGGCTTTCATCGGGAGTTAACGGCAAAAACAAAAGAGTCCCGCCTCTTTCAGCACCTTCCTGAGGCGCAACATCAAATCCTTTCAGTGAATTATTTTTGAAAAGGCATGGGCGCAAATCCCGGCGCGAGAGCTATCCTCTTTTCTCCTCAGTCCCGTAGGGACGACATACCGGTAGCACAAGCAACCCATCCCCTGCCAGACTCTTGTGTCGAGCCTCATCCACCGCTACGTTTCAGGCAAAACCTCATCCTGAATCCCGAAGCCGAACGCATTGTTCAGGCAGTTTTCCGGATTACAAGGGAGACAATCAAGAAACAATTCCTCACTTTACAGTGCTTGCAAGTTATTCCAAAGATGTATGTTATGGTGATTTTTGATACGGATAGGCGTCCCGAATTCTCTCACGGGCCCCAAATCAAATTCACCGTCCACTCACTCCTATCTGATTACTCTTCTTTACATTACAGACATATTGTAGATATGGTTCAACATCCCAGATTTTTATCCATAAATTCCAGCGAACCTTGACACGACTTGCAATCCGTTGTCATCATTTATTGCTTATCAAAATTCCACTCAAAAGATCTTTTTAAATCAAGCGTCGCTCCCTGCCAATGGTTTCTTGTTACCTCAAAAGCCATACCCAACTTACCGTTAATATTTACCCTATGCATTCCTGATTGGCTGTCCAATATTTCTATATATATTTTGTTATTCCCAATATGCAAAATATATGTAAAATGATTATTAATTTTGTTACTTGTTAATAATCCCTTTCCATCATGCCTACCATAACTATTATCACTAGATAATGTTACATTTTTCTCCAGATCCATATAATTACACTCTTCGGCAATTGCAGCACCACTGCCTAAAATAACATTTAAAACAATTAAACTGTATTTTATCAGATTTTTCATTATTATTAATTTATTATATAATTTTTTCAAAAAACACTTAGAAGCAAGTATAATTTAATAATATTATGATTAACAAAAGCATATTTTTTATTATTTTATAGTATTTACCATAATACATTCAAATTTTACCAATCAACTACCCCGCCGCAAGCAGCGGGGTATGAATTCATAAGAAGATTATTCTTTCACGAAGCAAGCTTCGGGGAATTTGACCCTCAGTGATTAAAGGATTGATTATTTGCGCACCTAATTGATGAATGTTTATAGGGCTAAATCCAAACGCCTTCATAATCATGAATTCTACTTATTTACTGGAACCAAAAATATCGCCCTATAATTTCGCATACCTGTTTTAACTATACAAAAAACTTTAAAACACCCAGATAGCTTTCCGCTTTTTTCATTCCATTGCATTACATTACCACATCTTCCGATTATTATTTCTACATTTGGCCTGTTGTGACCACATTCTAGGAAATAGCTGTAAGTGATCCAGTTGGTTACGTATCCATCAAAAACTTACTGAACTCCTCGATATCCATATGTAATCATATCCAAACATTTTATGATTAAAATCAAACACACTACACCACCGAGATTACGGGCCATAAAGGAATCAAATGTTTTATCTTTTGGAAGAACACCAATATACTTAAATGGGCTAATAACACCCCTATTAGCCTACTCCTGTACAAATAAGGGCTGTAATTATACAGATAGTCACCACTGTCATGATTGGGAATTTTTATTCTACAAATACTTGCATTACTTTACGACAAGAAATACAACCTGTATATAAAGCATGCTTTGTTCAGTTTCAAATAGCTATTTTTTTTTAACAAGGCAGTCAAGCTCATCGAGGCCACCAAGATCTGTCGAAACGCTGCCCGTCACCTGTATTTTCTTTTACTGACGTTCCACGGTATTGCTTGTATGTTTCTGAAAGTTGTGGTTTTCAATTATCGCAGGTGGATATCGAAAGCCCTATCTTGTATCCAGATAAAGAAAGGATTGCAGATATGTTCTGGCCTATCAGGAAGCGGATACTCAGCCCATTCAGGATTACCTTGGGCACCGGAACATTCAGCACACAGTTATTTACACGTCTACGAATCCGGTGCGGCGTGATAAATTGTGACGAGAAACTCTGGTTTTATCCTGCGAACTTGCTGGATCATTGCATTTGAATTCCACCTAAAATTGTGCTAAGACGCGTTCCAAGTATGCACTGTTTTCTGTTATTTTTCTTATTACTTACCTCGATAAATAAAGCAGCAAGCTTTGGAGTTAAGTTAGAATTGAGTGTATCTGGAGAGATTCGGCCAACATCGATAATTGCGCCACCGCTGAAGCCGTGGAGATCCATCGATTTAATCTGATTTCCTGAACCATCGCAGGAATATTGTGTATCGTGATCGATTAGGATATGGTCGTGATCTGTGGCTATTTCTTCAAGAAAGTCAGTAGTTTTACCGAGGCTCGTATAGATACCAAGAGAGGGTTGTACTTTCGTGTCCTTGTACGAGTTAACCTTGTTTTTTGAATTAGGATATCCAAGACACGTATAGATTCTTCCATTGGTTTTCTCGATGGAACGGCTGATTTCATTTTCAGTAATAAATTTTGCACCAGAAAGCTTGGATATGATTTCAGAGTCCAAAGGCACTACAGCGAAATCAAAGTGATCTTTTTGTCGATCACCTTCTGGAGCAACAGTGATGAGCAGTTCTGATTGGAGCGCATCAAAGGTGTCAGCACCAAGGTACAGTGTCATCGAGGAATTCCAGTCAATTACATGAGCGGCAGTTACAAGGTAATGAATATCTTGTAACTGGAGAAAAATTGCTGACCCACTGTGCGTTGGATTTCCTTTGCTTGATACGCCATAAATCGTGCGCACTGCATTGCGAAAATGTGTAAGCGCTACTTCCGATGCTTCTATTATGCGTTCGCGAACGACTTCTTCTATGGATTTGATTATCATCACATAAATGATTTTCGTTCAATATTTCTTTAGTTAGTGATTAGCCAGATCAATCAACTACTTACAGGCATCAAGCACAGTTTCATATGCAATGATTTCATCGTCAAACGCGAAAAGACATATCTTGCACAAACGCTTAACAGGCCTTTTTGCAAACGAATCAAGTATAGTGATCCAAACCGAAAAGATATATGTGTTATTTTTCAAAAATTTTGAGCTTTATCCTAAATTGATTGCTGGCTCTTAGGGCAATCCTTCAGCAAAAACAATAACAACTATTTAAAAACCAGCCTTCTCACAGCACTCCCACGCGCATCAACTCTCTCCGCCTATTCGATTAATTTCTTCTCATCCTTACCCTTCCATGGCTCGGAGAAAGATTTTTTGGTCAGGATCGCGATTGACATTTGGCATACTATCGAGACCGATCATGAAATGTATCCTCTCTACGCCTTGAAAATCATGAATTAACGGCCAATCCATGCTTCCCTCCGCTCCTTGAGAATTCTTCTCTGATAAGGCACGAAATCCTCCTGATTATAAAGATGTTTGAGCAATAACTCGGCATAGAGCGAATTGCTGCCAACGATTCTTCGTCCTCCTGCAATGATCTGGCCAAGCAGAGGCTCTCCAACTGTTGACAGGTCGATCAGATCAACAGGGCGACCTAATGCTTCTGCAAGGTCGGAAATCAGTTTCATGGTTTCATCTGCGTCGAGCGGATGATCCGCACCGACCGCCAGATCGAGATCGCTTTCACTGTGAGCGGTACCTTTGGCCAATGAGCCAAACAACAGCGCCAAACGGATGGCGTTATGCCGTTCAAGCACTTTCCGGATCTGAATATCAATTGACTCGGTCGCCATGCGCTTATCTTCTGTTCCCATAATTCTCCACCTCCTCGATAACAAAGTATGACTACCTTTGAAATATATTCAATGCGCCTCACTCAATCAGTGCGTCGCGCATCACAACACAAAAAAAGCCAATCCCGCCTCATCAAATGATGTGGCTTTCCCCGTGCGTCAAGTCTCTATACTCGTAGCGTATAGCTTTATCGTTTTGAAGTTTTCAAAAACTTATACCAGCACAATACGGCTTACTACCCGCAAAACAGAATATTCTATTCTATGCTATTGCACTGCGTCCCGTACTCTCTCGTACTCCCTTATTCATTCATCGGCAGTTAACGGCAAAGACAAACGTTTTCTGCCTCTTTAAGCACTTTCCTAATGTGCAACACCAAATCCTTTCAGTGAATTATTTTTGAAAAGGCATGGACGCTAAATCCCGAGGCGGGAGACATCCTCTTTTCTCCTCAGTCCCGTAGGGACGGCATACCGGTAGCACAAACAACCCATCCCCTACCAGACTCTTGTGTCGAACCTCATCCACCGCTACGTTTCCGGGACAAAACGACCTCCTGAATCCCGAAGCCGAACGAATCGTTCAGGCAGTTTTCCGGAGTGCAAGGGCCACAAATAAGACATTTCGCATTTTCCGGCACGTGTAAACTATTCCACAAATGTATATCCGCAAGTCCCTAAGTATTGATAATAATTAAGAGCTCAGTGGAACATCCCGGAATTGCTCCAAGGCTATAATGAAAATCATTCAATGTTAATAGACTACCATGGGTTGAAGGTCGAATGCTTGATCCCATTTTTATCACAGACTTCATAAAGACTACGTAATGCTGAAGCATAGTCATCTTTATTGCGTATCCGACTAAACTTAGACTCAGTTAATTGAAAATCATTCTCAGTTAAGTAAGGACGAGCCGTAACGAGTATTTGCCTATAATGGGTAATTGCCGAATGGACGTAGCCATATTTGACGCCATTCATTACTTTCAAACTCACGGCGAATACAGCAAGAAAGACAAATGACCACACGAGAACTTTGAGCTTGACAAGCGATCGAAACAATTCTCGTTGTTGTTCATCTATTGTTGGTTTTTCAGCGATTGATACCGGGTTGCATTTCTCAACCTTACTTAGATTTTTCCGCATTTCATCCAACTCTGTTACTCGAATGGTCAACGATCTTAATTGCAGGAAAAAATGAAGCGCAATTAACAAGCATGCAGTGATATAGAGAACGTTGAGTTCGAAAAGGAGACTAAAGCTTGCCGATTCACTAAACCCTTGGGCAATTGATTGATAGCACGCATCTTTGAAACTTTGAGTTCCAAGAGTAGCGATATCAAGGAATAAATCCCGAGACAGCAATAATAAAGGTTTTGCCGCGTACTCCCACACAGCATTACCAATAATACTTAATGCTACTGCTACAATCAGAGCAATGACTTTCCTTTTTTCTAGATGTTTCAACACCTTCTGTGTATTCACTACCTATTTCCTATCTATGACAGACATTGATAATATCAAATACCCAACTTTTGATCCGCACCCTTATAAAACTCTCTTTAGTATTCTTACAAAAACATGCGAAACCAATATTTTTATAAGATAACCATCGACACAACCTATTAAATACCACTACATTTTTTACTTTATTTAGTTTTATCTTCATTTATAACAATCCATTTTAGCGGATTAAATAACTCACTACTTTCAATATAATACACAACATGTTCCCGCGGAATAATTATAGATTTTTTTTGCTGATCCAAAAAGAATATATATCTCGAGCTACTCGCTAGATAAAACAGTTTTCCTCTCGGCACCTCAGCTTTTCTCTCCAATACAACACTCAAACTATCTCCCATTCTCTTATAATCATTTACCGCATTCATAATTGACGAAAAAGTAGCCATATATAAAAGAATTGGATACAAAGCAAAAGGTATAATTGTATTTACAAGCAACTCTTTCTCTTTGCCAAAATACCAATATAATATATAAACTATAAGTATTAACAAAAAAAAAGGTAGTACCTCTCCAATAAATGCATTCCAGCCACCATACCAAACAGTTAAGAGCATAATAATCAAAGAATAAATCAAAACCACAAAAGCAAAAATATGATTTATTTTCATCACCTTTTCATACTTATCATTAATAATCTGATATTTTTCTTTAGCAATACGACATCTTTCACACGGATCCAAATAAATTGCATCTGACTCTCTTTTATCCCTCACAAACTCTAATTGAGCCAAAATCCCACCAAAAAAATATGGCACTATACCCCAGAGCACTAAAATTAAACAAAGAAAAATAACGCTAACACTTGACTCAAAATAATCGGAAACTAAAAAATATCTACCCACATCAATACCGAAGTACGAAAGAAAAAAATAATTATAAATAAAGCCAGATAAAAAAAATATAGACGTAAATATTGCAATTGATGCAACGACCAAATCAAGTATATTTTTCGGCTCTTTATGATTTTTCATATATATTTATACTTACTTAAAAAGAAATGCAATCAAATTTAAAAATCAACAGCTATTAAACACACGGCCTACTCCCCCGCATCTCCATGCGCCTCAACCCTCTCAGCCCACTCGATAACCTTCTTCTCATTCATACCCTCCCACGGCTCGACCTTGCCGCCGAGCGCCTGTTCTATGAATGCCTGTTCGATTTCAGTTTTGTCGGATGAAAAAACGTAGTCGTCGAGGGCTGCGTCGTCGTGGGGCTGGAATGCCCAGTACGCAACGCCCGGTTTGCCGTCGTTGAAGAGAAAAAGTTTTTCGTCGGGGTCGAGATCTTCGTTCTCTTCGAGCGATTCGTTCTCTTTCGATATATCCTTTATTTCCGCATAATGCTGCAGCGAGAACTCGATGGGGCCGAGCAGAGGGTCGTACACCCGGCAATCCACGGTGATCAGTCCTTCGTCCGTCAGGACATAGAGCGTGCGTCCGAACTGCGAGTATCCTCCGTCGACAAGGATCGGTGCCGCGATGGCTTTCAGGAGGTTAAGCGCTGTATTTCTGTCCATTTTTTGCACCAATAGGTTTCAGTGTTAACACTGTGCAAAATACGAATCAATTCACTCAATAATGTAACTATGGCGGTGAGGGCCTGACTGATTTTCAGAAAAGGTTTCCGGATGGTAAGTTGAAGGCATGAACAAGGGGAACAAAGCGAACATCGAGCTTACCGAAAACCGGGTTTTCGAGAAAACCGTTTTCGATGCAGAAAACCCGCTCTGCGGCGTGTACGAGGAGTGCCGTTTTCTCGGCTGCGGCTTCACCAACGCGGAGCTTTCGGGAGTGACCTTCAGGAACTGCACCTTCGAAGGGTGCGATTTCAGCCTGGCGAAGGTGAAAAACCTGAGCCTGCAGGAGGTGCTCTTCAGGGAGTGCAAGCTGCTCGGCGTGCAGTTCGGCGAGTGCAGGACCTTTCTTCTCGAACTGCGCTTCGAAAGCTGCATGATGAAGCTCACGACCTTTCTCAAGCTCAGCCTGAAAGAGACCGTGTTCAAAAACTGCGACCTTCAGGAGGCGGACTTCACCGAAGCCGATCTCACGGGAGCCTCTTTTGCCGGGAGCGACCTCCTGAAAGCCCTCTTTCACCACACGAACCTCGAAAAGGCGGATTTCCGCACGGCCTTCAACTACTCCATCAACCCCGAAGCCAACCGCCTCCGCAAAGCGTGCTTCACCCTGCCGGGGGTCGTCGGCCTGCTCGACACCTACGGCATCGAGATCGAGTAGGTTCGGCATCTGCGCTCTTCGCCGATGCACCTGGGGCCATGAAGGAGATTCCCGGCCCGTCGCAATCCTGAACCCGACCGACCGGCGATGACCCGGAAAACGGGGAAACAACCCCGATACGGGCTTTGTATCTCGGCAATAATCGTTATCCTGCAGGCTTCACCATGCACCTGCGCAGCCAACATAACCGGAGTTACCTCGCCATGTACCGTTCCGTCAACCGCATTGAAGTTCGCATCTGGAATCGCACCGTCGGAGCCGTTACCCTGGATGCCGCTTCGGGCTGCTGCATTTTCGGGTACGACCCCTCGTGGCAGGCCGGAGGCATCGAACTCGCACCGCTGACCATGCCGATCGCAGAGGCCGTCCACACCTTTCCGCTGCTCCCGGAAGCCGCCTTCATGCGCCTCCCCGGCCTGCTTGCCGATTCCATCCCCGAAGGGTTCGCCAGCAGGCTCATCGAGACCTATCTGGCAAAGGAGGGGCTCTCCCCCGAGGCGATCACGCCGCTTGACCGGCTCGCTTACATGGGCAGCAGCGGCATGGGCGCGCTGGAGTTCCGCCCTGTGCGCGGCCCGCGTTTTTCGAAACCGAAGGAACTGGAGATAGACCATCTGGTAGCCGCATCGAACGCGGCGCTTGCGGGAAATTTCCACAACGACCGTGAAACCGAAGCCGCAACAGCAAACCTCTTCCAGGTCGGCACGTCGGCCGGCGGCGAACAGCCGAAAGCCGTTATCTCGTGGAACGAGGAAACCGACGAGATCCGCTCGGGTCAACTGCCGGCCGGACCGGGCTTCGAGCACTGGATCATCAAACTCGACGGCGTTGGCGTGGAGGATGAAGCGGTAAACGACCGCTCTGCAGGACGCATAGAGTACGCCTATTCGATGATGGCAAAAGCGGCGGGCATTGCCATGACGGAGTGCTGCCTGCTCGAGGAGAACGGAAGGGCGCACTTCATGACCCGCCGCTTCGACCGCAGGGATGGCGAAAAACTGCATATGCAGAGCCTCTGCGCCCTGTGCCATCTCGACTTCACCCGGAGGGACGCCCACGATTACGACCGGTATTTCGAAACCGTCGGGGCGCTTAGGCTTCCGGAAACGGCCATGCAGGAGGCTTTCCGGCGTATGGTGTTCAACGTGCTTGCGGCCAACTGCGACGATCACACCCGGAAGCTCTCGTTCCTCATGGAGCCTGCCGGCAACTGGTCGCTCTCCCCGGCCTGCGGCCTGACGCACGCGTTCACCCCTTACGGAGAGTGGAAGTTCCGGCACCGGATGTCGGTCAACGGGAAGTTCAGCGATATTTCACGAGAGGATTTCGATATGGTCGGAAAGCGCTTCAGGGTTCCGTACCATGAAAGCATCCTTAGCGAAGTGGCCGAGGCCGTCGGGCGCTGGCCGGAGTTCGCCGCTGCCGCAAGGATTACGCCCGAAGCCGCGCTCCGCATCCGGCAGGATTTTTCAAACGTACTCGATGCCCTGCGAAATCCTTGAACATAAGGCCTGCGTCCGGGTTCGCGTCCATGCGAAGACGCCAGGAAGCACTGTTTGCCGGTGTGCATCCCCGGCCTTTCCCTCGATCCGTTGACGACAATAGCTCAACCGAAGCATGATGGATACATCTTTTTTCATGTTGCTGCCGGTTTTTCTGATCGCCGTGTTCGCCCTTTTGTGGATCGGAGTAAGCGCCCTGCTCTCGAAACTGAGCGGATGGTCGCTCCTTGCCGAACGGTTTAAGGGCGCCGAACCATCTACCGGAAAGCAGTTCCGTTTCGCTTCAGGGTTCATCAGGCGATTCAGGCTCTTACCGGTCAGCTACCGGAACTGCCTGTCAGTGACTCTTGACAGCAGAGGGGTGCATCTCGGCATCTTCTTCATCTTCCGCTTTCTCTCCCCGCCGCTTTTCATCCCCTGGAGGGCGATAGAGTCGGTCGGCGAACAGAAGCACCTGTTCGGAAAATACGGGGTTGTACACATAAAGGATTGCCCGGTCGTGCTGCTCATCGCGGGCGAGGCCGGAGAGCAGTTGAGAGCGGAGTACGCGAAGCTGGGTGGCGGATAAACGGGTTCTCACCCCTCCCTTAATGCAAAAGAGAGGGAATCCGTTTTGGCATCGGTTCAAATTTTGTCTTGATGGTATTCGAAATCCCCTTGATAGCATCTACCACCAAAAATACCCCCAAAAACATTGGCCTTTACAAAACCAATTCAGACAACATCAGACATAAAAACAAAAAAAGCCCTGTAAAATCAGGGCTTTTCGGACTACATAAGACAGCTGTAGACTGCTGTTTTGCGGAGAGGGAGGGATTGATTCGGGCCTTTCGACCCTCACCTCCTTCGGGGGCGGTCTCGCTTCCGCTCGCCGTCGAAACGGCTTGAGGCCGTTTTCGAACCCTCCTTTCGGGTTCTCACCCCTCCCATAATGCAAAAACCCCGCTGGTGCGGGGTTTGTTGCGGAGAGGGAGGGATTCGAACCCTCGGTAGCCCTTTACGAACTACGTCGGTTTAGCAAACCGGTGCCTTCAGCCACTCGGCCACCTCTCCTGAAAATGTTGTGCGGAGGATGAGGGACTCGAACCCCCATGGGCGTGAACCCGGCAGTTTTCAAGACTGCTGCCTTACCAATTAGGCTAATCCTCCAGCTATCCTGAAGAACAGGCATCAAAGATAGCGAATTGCGGGAAAAATGCCAGAGAAAAATAATACCGGATTTTTCCCCTGGGCTGTCGCCCTGCGCTACCGATACGCCGCTCCTCCGGAGCTGAAATTTCTTCCTGGCGGAGAGGGAGGGATTGATTCGGGCCTTTCGACCCTCACCCCCTTCGGGGGCGGTCTCGCTTCCTCTCGCCGTCGAAACGGCTTGAGGCCGTTTTCGAACCCGGTCGAGGGTTCTCACCCCTCCCTCTCATTGCCTTTCTCCGGCCTTTCACTCAGTACTCGGCACTCAGTACTTGACTCTGGTCTTCTGCGGAGAGGGAGGGATTGATTCGGGCTTTTCGCCCTCACCCCCGGATTGCCGGGGGCGGTCTCGCTTTCGCTCGCCGTCGAAACGGCCTGAAGCCGTTTTCGAACCCAGTCGAGGGTTCTCACCCTCCCTCTCTCCTGCCTTTTTCCCTTGTTCACTCAGCACTCGGCACTCATTGCTCGGTACTGATTTTCCTGGCGGAGAGGGAGGGATTCGAACCCTCGAGGGCTGTTACACCCTACCCGCTTTCCAGGCGAGCGCACTAGACCAACTATGCGACCTCTCCGTAATAAATGGCCTGTAATTTACATTCTCTTTTGACTTTTCAAAAACGCATTCCAGATAAAAATGCGGCTAAGCACCCTTTTTTATGGCGCTTGACGCCTCACCGGCAAATTTTCATGTGCGCTTTAACAGTGATTAACGTTGCCATAGTCCCGGCACTTTTCGTAAATTGGCAGATTCAATTCAGCAGCAAATCTAAACCTGCCTTACGATGACGAAAATCCTTTACGAAGCGCTCACGTTCGATGACGTACTCCTGATTCCGGCATATTCCAACATACTTCCCAAAGAGACCAGGGTTGCGACCCGCCTCACGAAATCCATAGAGCTGAGAATACCGCTCGTCAGTGCGGCCATGGACACCGTAACGGAGTCGCGACTGGCCATAGCGCTGGCCCGTTCCGGCGGCATCGGCATTATACACAAGAACCTCTCCATCGAAGAGCAGGCACGCGAAGTCGCCAAGGTGAAGCGCTACGAGAGCGGCATCATCCGCGATCCCTTCACCCTTTACGAAGACGCCACCATGCAGGATGCGCTCGATCTCATGCTGCGCCACTCCATTTCGGGCATTCCGGTCATCGAACAGCCTGCCTACGAGGGCGATCCGTCAAAGAAGCTCAAGGGGATCGTCACCAACCGCGACCTTCGCATCAAGCCATCGCTCGATGCCGGGATCGCGACCATCATGACCAGCAGGAATCTTATCACCGCAAGGGAGGATGTCGATCTCGAATCCGCAGAACAGATTCTGCTGAAAAACAAGATCGAAAAGCTCCTGATCGTCGATGACGAAAATAACCTGAAGGGACTCATCACCTTTAAGGACATCCAGACGCGCAAGCAGTTTCCCGACGCCTGCAAGGACAGCCAGGGCCACCTTCGGGTAGGCGCAGCGGTAGGCATCAGGGAAAACACGCTCGACAGGGTGAGGGCGCTGGTGGAGGCCGGAGTCGACGCGGTTGCTGTCGATACGGCTCACGGACACAGCCAGGCCGTTATCGATACGGTGAAAGCCATCAAGAAATCCTATCCGAAACTGCAGGTCATCGCCGGCAACGTGGCCACACCCGAAGCGGTGCGGGACCTCGTAGAGGCCGGTGCCGACTGCGTGAAGGTGGGCATAGGACCGGGCAGTATCTGCACGACCCGCATTGTTGCCGGCGTAGGCATGCCGCAGCTTACCGCAATCATGAACTGTGCCGAAGAAGCCGCCAAAACCGGTACGACGATCATCGCGGATGGAGGCATCAAATACAGCGGCGATATCGCCAAGGCTCTTGCAGCCGGAGCGGATTCGGTGATGATGGGCAGCATTTTCGCAGGTACCGACGAGAGCCCCGGCGAAACCATTCTCTACGAAGGCAGAAGGTTCAAGACCTACCGCGGCATGGGCTCGCTGGGCGCCATGTCGGAACCTGAAGGCAGCAGCGACCGCTACTTCCAGGACGCATCGAGCGAATCGAAAAAGTATGTTCCGGAAGGCATAGAGGGACGCATCCCGTCGAAAGGCAAACTCGACGAGGTGGTCTACCAGCTTATCGGAGGGCTGAAATCGGCCATGGGCTATTGCGGCGTGGGAACGGTAGGTGAGCTGAAAACGAATACGCAGTTCGTACGCATCACATCGGCCGGCCTGCGCGAAAGCCATCCGCACGACGTCAAGATCACCAAGGAGGCGCCGAACTATTCAACATCGATGTAACACAGGACACCTCTGTTTATTTGTTCCGAAGCCGATTGCTGTATTGTCCCGACAAAGTCGGAACTCCAGCCATCTTTCCCGACGGTGTCGGGATCCTCTCTGACAATAAATAGAGATGCCCGGCAGGAAAAACGCCGGAAACCCCCGGCAATAAACCGGGGTTTTCCGATAGCAGCAGCACTGTATCCGGCATTACCCACAGAAACAAGTACCATGCAGAGAGAGAACCGGTTCATACTCTTTACGTTGCTTTTCGCCCTGTTTCTGGGCGGATGCTCGGGATCCCGGGATTCCGGCCTGACGGAAATGCAGATAGAAAAACTGGTTCTTGCCGCCAGACCTAACACTCCCTCGCCGGACATCTGGGCAAAAGCCATAAAAGAGAGCCTCGAAGAGCTGGATCAGCCTGTCGACAAGGAGCATGTCTCTGCCGTGGTGGCCGTCATATCGCAGGTCAGCGGACTTTCGATCGCCCCCAGAAACACGAGAATGGCCGGCATCCTGCGAAAAAAGATAGAGGCTGCCGAATCGAACGAGGTTTTGCGCTTCATTATCGAAACCAGGCTGGATCAAAAGGCTTCGAACGGCAGAACATTCCGCGAAAACATCGATTCGGTTGCAAGCGAACTGGATTTCGAGCGCTGGTACGACGAATTCACTTCCGCGAGCATAACGAAGCCGATTCTTCTCGTACTCCGGAAGGATGCAAGCGATCTGGTTACCACGATCGGCTCGATGCAGGTGTCGGTGAAGTTCGCCGAAGAGTATCCGAAAAAGCCACAAAACGTCGGCTTCGGAAGCGTGCGCAGCATGCTCTACACCTGTAAAGGCGGAGTGTTCTACGGAACGGCCTATCTGCTCGGCTTCACACACGACTACGATGACTGGAAATATGTGTTCGCCGATTTCAACGCAGGCCATTACTCAAGCCGGAACGCCGGCTTCCAGAAAATGCTGGCGAAACTGACACACAGAACCGTCGTGCTTGACGGCGACCTGATGAGCTATGAAAACGGCCATATCGCCACGTCGGTTACCTATGACACCTTCACCGGTTTGCTGAAGAACAAAGGAGTGGAGTTCGACGAAGATCAGATCAGGAAGGATTTTTCGAAGGAGAAAAGCCGTGATTTCGAGAACACCTGGTCTTATAAGAAGATCACTGAAATGTACAAGCAAAAATTCGGACGCACGATCTATGCGGTACTGCCCGATATCCCCCTGAACAGTCCGAAATTCACCAGCAAAAACCTTTCCACGAAGTGGTTTGCCCAGCGCGTGAAGTCACGGTACAACCACTGCATGCACACAAGAATCTAAGCTGGAAGGTTTTGTCCTGATGGCCTCGTTCAACGTTTATCCAGCAAGAATCTGCCGGCTATGATCAGAGAAACACGCATCGCACTCTTCACTCTTTGTGCGCTCTTTTTCACCTTTATTCAGAGTGGTTGCTCTCGAAACGATACTTCCGGACTTGCCGAACAACAGATAGAGAAACTGGTTCTTGTGGCCACTCCAGGCCTTGATTCTCCCGACATATGGGCAAAAGCAATAAAAGAGAGCCTTCAGGAGATCGGCGTGCCTGTCAGCAAGGAAAATGCATGTGCCGTCATAGCTGTTATTGCTCAGGAAAGCGGCTTCAAAACCGTTCCGAAAACACCCGGCATGGGCAATATCCTGCGCAACAAACTGAAAAATGCCGGAAGCAACCCGATTGTCCGCTTTATCATCGATTCAAGACTTGATCAACCGGCAGCAAACGGGAAAACGTTCCGTGAAAACATCGATTCAATTGAAAGCGAGCGCGATGTAGAGCTGTGGTATAACGAATTTATCGCTGCTGATGTCACCAAGCCTATTCTTCAGGTGCTCGACAAGGATGTGGACGATCTTATCACCACAATCGGATCGATGCAGATATCGGTCAAATTTGCCGGGCATTACCCGAAAAAACCCGAAAACGTCGGGCATAACGATATCCGTAAAATCCTCTACACCTGCAAGGGCGGAGTATTCTACGGATCGGCTTATATGCTCGATTACAAACACAATTACGATGACTGGAAATATGTGTTCGCCGATTACAACGCGGGTCACTATGCTTGCCGGAACGTCGGCTTTCAGAACATGCTGGCAAATCTGACCCGTAAAAAAATCGTTACGGATGGCGACCTGCTCAGCTATAAAGATGGCCATGCAGCCTTTGGATCCACCTATGGCATCCTGATCGACTATCTGAAGGAGATGGGAATGGCTTTTAACGAAGAGGAGATCAAAAAGGATTTCCGAAAAGAAAAGAGCTCCGATTTCGAGAAAACCTTCTCATACAAAACGATTTCGGCGTTGCACAAATCGAAATTCGGCAGTACCATCTATGCAGGAATGCCGGAAATTCCCCTGAAAAGCGACAAGTTTTCCGGCAGGAACCTTTCCACGAAGTGGTTCGCAGACAAGGTGAAATCGCGCTTCGACCGCTGCATGCGCACGAAGTTGTAAAACAGTGCTGATCGTGCTGAACAGGTGCGGTCAGTGAACCGCCCCTGCCAGTGCAATAAAATCACCAAAAAAAAAGATATCAGGGGTTGAAAGGGCCAAAAGTCGTTTACAACTTATCTGGCGGAGCAGGTGCCGCTGTAGATCGTCGTGAGCACTTGGATAGCAAGGCGGATGGAGCGCAGAAACCGGAGCGTACACGAAGTACGTGAGGATTTCGAGCACCACCCAACGCAGCTATCCAAGTGTGCAACAGATGTACAGCGGCACCTCAATCACTCGTCGTCGGTCATCCCCTCAAGCCGATCCTCCAGATCGGCGTAGATCTCCTGCAGCTCGTTGATCATGCTCTCGTCGGCTTTCCACATGCCACGTCCGTGAGCTTCGAGCATGCGTCCCACGATGTTCTTGATGGCCTGGGGATTGAGCGTCGCAAGCCTTTCACGCATGTCGGGATCGAGCGCATAGGTCTCTGCGGTTTTCTTGTAGACCCAGTCGTCCACACTCTTGGTCACGGCATCCCATCCCAGCATGTAGGTCACCCGGTTGCTGATTTCCGTTGCGCCGCTGTGGCCATGCTTGAGCATGCCCTCGAACCATTTCGGATTAAGCAGCTTGGAGCGGTACTCAACGCGCAGCGACTTTTCGGCGTCGTCCACCTTGATGTCGGAGGTGAATGACTCGACGTAGTTGAGCTTCACATCGCTTGTGCGGGTGTTGCGGCGCCGAGCGGCAAGCTGCAGTGAACCTGACGAGGAGAAGTAGTGGTCGATATCGGAAATACCGAACTCCGTGGAATCGACCTGGTGCACCACCCGGTCGACCGAACCGAGCAGGTTCTTGAGAATTTCGGTCTCCTTCTCCCCTTTGCGGCCACCTCCGTAGGCGCTGCTGTTGCGGCGGATGAAAAGGTCGTCGAGGTCGCCTTCCGACTCCCAGGCGGAGTCTTCGATCATATCGTCTACATAGGTGCCGTAGGCTCCGGGCGACTGGGTGAACTGCCTGGCCGTGGCGCTGTCGAACTCCACGCCGGTGGCGAGAGCCTCGTCGACATGTTTTTTAACGTAGTTCATATCAATGGATTCGTCGGCTTTCGCGGCATCCTTGACCAGACGGTCGAGCTGGTCCATGAGAATGCCGAACGCGTCGCGGAAAATCGGGCTGAGCTGCATGAGCACGTCGATTCGCGGCCGTCCGAGCTTTTCAAGCGGCACCAGAGAGTAGTGGCTGATCTTGCCGGAACCGTCGTAGGAGGGTTCGCCTCCGAGCAGCCTGATGACAACAGCTACAGCCTCGCCCTTGGTTTTGATGGTATCGAGACCCCAGAGCACCTGTGCGATGGTTTCGGGGTAGTTGCCGTCGTTCTCTTCGAGATGCTTTTTGACGATGCTGTCTGCAATGAGGGTGCCCCTCTTGAAGGCCAGCTCAGAAGGAATTCTCCAGGGATCGATGGAATGGATGTTCCGCCCCGAAGGGAGCACGTTCATGCCGTCGCGCACCAGGTCGCCGCCGGGGCCTGAAGGAATGTAGCGGCCGCGAAGCACCTTCATGAGCGATTCCATCTCTCCGGTATTGTCTCGAAGCGCATGGAGTAGCTGCGAACCTTCGCTGGTCAGGCGCTCGATGAGGGGCATATACTCGGCGGAAAGCTGGGTACCGCCGGTTATCGAGGCGAACGTCGAAGAAGCGTTTTTCCGGTCAAAGAGCACCTGCTGCACGAAATCCCGGCAGGCCTGCTCCACCCACTCGCGCAGGCGGATCGCCTCTTCATCGCCCTTTCTGGACCGACCGGTTAGCTCCTCGTAGCTCCGGTAGTGCCCGTTCCTGCCGGAAGAGGTCATGAGGATATAGGGCAGGGTTTTGCCGTCCTCTCCGCGGTTCTTGAGGGTTTCGGTAATGGTGATGATCTGCGATTCCAGCGGACTCGCCTCGCCGAACACATGCAGGGAGTTTGAAATCAGCCGGTTCTCGAGCTCCGAAATATAGATGTAGAGCCTGCTGACGTAATCGCCGAATCCTTCGCCTTCACGGCGGGGACAATCGTCGGTAAGGTTGAGCAGTTCGGCTTTCTGCATGATTGCCTCCTCCATGCCGGATCTGTCGTCGTTGCCGTCGGATGAGATGGCAAGATTGCGTTCACGGAAATCCGTGAGCAGGTCCTTGAGCGCGGGAAGCTCCTTGTAGAGGCCTGCGCGTGAGAGCGGCGGAACCACATGCGACACCATGGTTGCCAGCCCCCTGCGTTTGGCAATCGAGGATTCGCTGGGGTTGTTGACCGGATAGATGTAGATGTGCGGTACTTCGCCGAGCAGCGCATCGGGCCAGCAATCACCGGTCAGGCCGGTCTGCAGGCCCGGCATCCATTCGACCGATCCGTGCATGCCCACATGCACCATGGCGTGCGCCTGAAACTCGCGGCTGATCCAGCGATAGAAGGCTATATACTGGTGGTGCGGAGTGTTTGCCTTGTCGAAAAGCAGGCGCATGGGATCGCCCTGGACGCCGATTCTCGGCTGAACGCCGATAAAGATGTTGCCGAATCGTATGCCGCCGACAAACACCTCCTCGGTGCCGATCGGCACGATTTCACCGGGAAATCCCTGCCAGCGCTCCTCGATGCGTTCGCGCTCACGGGCAGAGGTCAGCTCCCTGAACTTCTCGTAATTGATCTTCACGGCGTCTGGACGCTGCTGCTGTATCTGGTAGTCGGTCGCACGGTCAAGCGCATGGAAAAGCTCGTCGGGGCTTTCGGGAAGCTGCCCGACGTTGTACCCTTCCTTTTTAAGACGCTGCAGGATGACGAAAAGCGTTCTCGGTACATCGAGCAATGCTGCACTGGCTTTCTTGCCGAGACCCGGAGGATAGTCGTACACGACAAAGGCAAGTTTTTTATCCCGATTTGACGCTTCCCGCAGACGGAGCCACTGCTTGACGAGCAGGGCAAGCCGCTCGAGGCGTTCCGGAACCGTTTCGATCTTGCCGTCTTTGAGCGCTCCGAGTATGACCGGGCATATCGCTCCGTCCATTTCCGGAATGGAGTAGGTGAAGGTGATCTGCATGGGAGAAACGCCGTAATCCTGCCATGACTCGAACTCCTGTGTCAGAAGCGGCTGCGCCACCATATAGGGCGCATCGAGTTTCGACATGATCTCCTGACGGGCCTCGGAGGCGGTTCCGGGCTTGGTGGAACCTGCAGGACCGCCTACAAGGCCGAATCCCATCATGTTCAGGAGCAGGTCCAGATTCTCCCTGAGCAGCCAGTCCCTGACCAGCACGTGCCCCTCGACACCCATCACGAAAGCGGGATAGACATGGATGCCGTGTTTCTCGAGCACACGGATCGTATTGTCGATATAGGTTTTTTCCTGAATGAGATGCTTGCGGAAGAACAGAACGCCTATTTTCTGGCCTTTGTCGAAGTTGACGCCGCGTTTCTTCGACCAGTTCTTGAAGCTCCTGACATCCTTGAAGTAAGCCGGGGCGTCGGGGTGGTAGAGCCCCATGTTCGGCACGTCTACAATGGCGCCTACCGTAACCGGCTCGTTGTAGTATTCACGCAGGATCAGCCGGAACATGTTGGCGATGTTCTCGGGAGTCGGCTGCATCCAGTAGGAGTAGACCGTCAGCCAGTTTTTGAAGTCCTTCGCCTTGCTGGGCACGAGCGGCAGAATGGTGCGCATGATCTTCATGAGCTTCATGTAGCCGTAGAGGGCATCCTCGTCGCGCCCCTTGACCAGCATCTTGGCCACCTTTTTGACCATGTCCGGCATGCCTGCCTTCCCGTCGCCGACTGCATAGTTGCCGACTTTGGTAAGCGACATGGCTTCTGGCATCGATTCGAATACGAAAATCGTTTTATCGGGCTTGCCCTGATCGAGCTGCAGCTTGAACCAGTCGACCTGCTCCTTGAACTGGATCATGCTCATGAAAACGCAGTCCGCATCCTGAATGGCCGCAGCCGCTGCAGGGGTCTGCTTTTCAAGATCGACATCGCTCAGTTGGGTAAGTTCGGCTTCGTTCTGGAGAAGCCCCGTGATTTTTTTCCAAAGACCGGCATTGTACTGCTCAAGCCCTACAATAGCGGCAATTTTGCGGCGAGTTGACATGATGTGACTGATAGGTGAGCATTAGACGAAAAATTCTGTTTTCGCACTGAAACGTGAGCATCTAATGTAATTCGAAGGCTAATCATTCCTTAATGCCTCCCGTATAAACAAGATACACAGGAGGCACAAGAAAAACTAAAAACTGAGGGCGGCTTCGACAATCTGTTCCGCCTTGGCATTGGGAAGGTAGAAGTAACGGCCTCCGAGTTTCTGGGCAAGTTTGGGAGCCTCGCCCCTCGAAAGGTAGTTCATCTGGGTATCCACCACAATAGCCGCGATTCCGTCAGCGCAAATGGAACCGGAGAGCGCTTCGATCTCTTTTTCAAGCTCCTCCTTGGAGGGCTTGGCCGCTTCGGGATCGAATGCCGACTGCAGGCCGATATTGCCGCGCCCATCGGTAATGAGCACGAACATGATCTGGGAAATACCTTTGGTACGCGCCTGCTTGGCGGTTTCCCATCCGAGATAGAGCGCCGAGGCAAGCGGAGTACCGCCACCGGTCGGCAGCACGTCAAGCTCGCGTTTGGCGCGGTCCACGCTCTGCGACGGAGGCAGGAGCACCTGGGCCTGTTTGCCGCGGAAGGAGATCAGCGAAACCTGGTCGCGATGCACGTAGGCATTCTGCAGCAGGCTTGCCACAGCGCCCTTGGCCTGCCGCATGCGGTTGAGCGCCATGGATCCGGATGCATCGACCATGAAGATGAAAAGCGTACCCGATTTGTCACGGAACCGCTTGATCTTGACATCGTCCTTGCTGATGATGAGCGCGGTTTTCGGCCGTCCGGCCATTTTCTTGTCGCGCTTGCGGGTCTCCTGCCACGGAGCGGCGGAAATGAGCGTCGGTATAAGGGCGACCTTACCGCTACGCATTTCGCCGGGCTGAGCCCGCACGAAACGGCCGCGCCGGTTGTTGAGCGCTTCACCCCTGCTGCCGGACTTGCTTTTCTTCTTGGAGGCAAGCGAAATATTGAGAATGTTGTCGGGCAGTTCGGTTTCGATGGCGTCCATCATGAGCTCCTCGATCATGTCGGGAGTATCCTTCTGCTCCTCGTCGGATTCGGCATCCGAATCGGGAGTGTCGGCCGGAGCCTCCTCGTCCTCGGCTTCGGGCTCTTCCTGTGGCGGCGGTTCCTCCTGAGGCGGCATATCGTCGACGTCGGGCTCCCTTTCGGGCATGCGCGTGGCGCGGGGAATCAGCACGATTTTGATGGCGAGCTTCATATCCTCCTCCTCGACATCGGTGCGCTGGGCAAGCGCTGCACTTGCAAGCGCAGCCCGAACGGTGAAGATGTCGGACCGGTTTCCCTCGACCCCGAGGCTGAGCGCGGTCTGGATGAGCGCTTTTACCTGATCGCCGGTGATGGAAACGTGCGGAAGCTGCTCCCTTGCGGCCTGAATAAGGCCTTTGAGCATGTTCAGTTCATCCTGCGTGTCCTCCGCATCCCGTTTGCCGAGCACGGTATTGACGATTTTCTTGCGCGCCCTGAAATCGTTCTGGGCGGTGAACGGCACGATGATGCCGATCCGGTCGAGCAGTCCCATGCGCACTTCGCCGTCGCTCGGGTCGTAAGTGCCGACCAGCATGAAGTTGGCCGGGTGCACCTCGCTGAGGCCCTCGCGTTCGACGAGCACTTCACCCCGCGACATGGCGTCCATGATGTGCGACACTGCGGAACTGTCGAGCAGGCTGAGCGAGTCGACATAGAGTACGCCGCCATGGGCTTTGGAGAGCACCCCGTGCTGAACGACGCGAACGCCGGATGCAAGGGTAGCTTCGAGATCGACACCGCCGATCAGGCGGTCTTCGGTTACATTCAGAGGAAGCTCGACAAAAGGAGTCCCTTCAGGAAGGATGCCCGAAAATGCACGGGCAAGCGTTGACTTTCCGGAACCGACCGCCGAGGGAATAACCACCCCTCCGAGTGAAGGATCGACGGCCAGCAGCATCAGCGCCTGCTTGGCCAGATCCATTCCAACTATATCGGTAAAAGCTATCATTATACTGCTTCCGCTTCTCCAAGGACTTTTGCGAGTTCACGTTCGATTTTTTCACCTGCGTCGAGAGTTTCAAGCGGGTCCTTGCGCAGACGGTGCCGGAGACAGAGTCCCGCAATTTCCCTGACATGCTTCATGGTCACCTCCTTGTCGCCGAGGAAAGCCGCGTAGGCATGGGCCGTACGGGTAATGGTGAGTTCGCCGCGGTGACCGTCGATGCCGAGGTTCATGCAGAGCCTTGCGATATCGGTCAGTACGCTGTCGTTCATGCTCACCTGGGGAAGCAGATCCTTGGCCTGCTGGATCTTTTTCTGGAGCTTCAGCTGTTCGCGGTTGTATTTCTTCATGAAGGCGTCCGGATCCTCGTCGAAATCGCGGCGGCGCTTGACGATATCGACGCGTTTGGCGACGTCGAGAATGGTGATGATGCGGGCATGCAAACCGAAACGGTCGAGCAGCTGGGGACGGAGCTCACCCTCTTCGGGGTTGCCGGAACCGACAAGCACGAAACGGGCCGGATGTCGGATGCTGATACCTTCGCGTTCGACGACGTTCTTGCCGCTGGCGGCCACGTCGAGCAGCACGTCGACCAGGTGATCGTCAAGCAGGTTGACCTCGTCGATGTAGAGGAAGCCGCGGTTCGCCTGGGCGAGCAGTCCGGGCTCGAAAGCCTTGACGCCGCTGGTGAGCGCCTGTTCGATATCGATGGTGCCGCAAACGCGGTCTTCGGTGGCGCCGAGAGGAAGATCGACGACAGGAACCGGAATTTTTTCGATTTTGATGGCTGCCGGATCGATTGCCTTGCGGCCCTTTCTGGCGTCCTCGCCTTCAAGGTACTGCTCGGGAGTGCGGTTGTAGATATCGTCCTTGACCCTGTCGATAAAGGGAAGCACTTCGGCAAGAGCCCTTACGGTGGTACTTTTTCCGGTACCCCTGTGGCCCATGACCAGCACGCCCCCGATCCTCGGATCGATAATATTGAGAATCAGACTGAGTTTCATTTCCTCCTGACCGACGATGGCCGTAAACGGAAATGCCAGGCCTGACTTCTTTTTGCCAGCAGGCTTCGTAGCCTTCTTCGGTTCCTGGGTTGCCGGCGCATCCGAACCTGTTTTTGCCCTGGCTGCGGCACTCTTTTTTGCAGCTGTTTCAGTCTGAGTCATAATTGATCTTTTGGTTGTTACTCCGCCTGCTGAAGGGTGAACTTGTTCAGAGGCAAAGGCTTACTGTTTTTTTTAAAACTCAAATAATAAACTCAGAATTTATGCTTTTAAGGAGACAATAGAAAATAGTTCTCGCACTTCGGAAAGGTTTTTGCGATTCGGCGGCAAACGGCCCGGAAAGCCTATTGCCCAAGCGCATGTTCGGCGGCCTCCCTGATGGTTTCCGAGAGGGTGGGATGGGCGTGAACGGTATGCGCCATATCCTCGACCGTGGCTTCAAGATGACGGGCAAGAGCGATTTCGCCGACAAGTTCCACTGCACTGCGGCCGAGAATGTGGGCGCCGAGAAGCCGATGGTCGGCGGCATTGAATACCAGCTTCACCATACCTTCGAGATGACCGTAGGCGTTGGCCTTTCCGGAGGCGGCAAACATCGATCGTCCGGTGATGACCCGGTACCCTGCAGCTTCAGCCTGGGCTTCGGTAAGCCCAACACTTGCAACAGCGGGCTCGGCATAGACGCACCTCGGGATTTTCGTCTCGTCGAGTGCGGCAAGCGGGTTTCCTGAAATGGCAGCGACGGCGATTGCAGCTTCAGCAGATGCCTTGTGGGCAAGCAGCATACCTCCGCGGACATCACCGACGGCATAGATATGGGGAACCGCGGTACGGCACTGGTCATCGGTGAGGATAAAGCCCCTGGAAATTTCCACGCCTGCCTCCTCGAGCCCGAGTCCCTCGGCATTGCCCGCCACCCCTACGGCCACCAGAAGCAAGTCGGCAAGGGCCTGACGGAGCTCTTCGCCCTCTCTCAGGATAACGCCATGAACGCTCCCATCGCTGCAAACTACCTCTTCAAGCTTTGCTCCTGTAATGATTTCAATGCCCGCCTTTTCGAACGAACGGCCGAGGGCTTCCGAAATTTCGCTCTCTTCAAGTGGGAGGATTCGGGGCATCATTTCAACGATGGTGACCTTCGAACCGGCTTTTGCATAGAACCAGGCCATCTCCACGCCTATGGCCCCTCCGCCTAGAACGAGCATGGAACGGGGTACCTCCTTCAGGGCAAGCGCCTCACGGCTGGTGATGATGTGCCTGCCGTCCGGCTTCAGGCCCGGCAGCTCCCTGAAACGCCCCCCGGTTGCAATAATGATATGACGGGCGGAAAACACCGAATCGGGAGCTCCCTGCCGAACAACCGTAATCTCATGCGAATCACTGAGCCGGGCTTCGCCCTGCCGGTACTCGACGCCGGCTTTTCCGAGCATGAATTCGATCCCTTTGGAGAGCTTCAGCACCACATTTCGGCTGCGCTTGACCGCCTGCGCGAGATCAAATGAGGCATTTTCCACGTGCACGCCGTACACTGCGGCTTTAGGGAGCTCATCGAACAGATCCGCGCTGCGCAGCAGTGCTTTGGTAGGAATGCAGCCCCAGTTCACGCAGACACCTCCGGGAGCCGCCTTTTCGACGAGAGCAACTTTCATGCCGATTCGGGCCGCCTTGAGGGCGGCCTCATATCCCCCGGGGCCTGAACCGATAACGGCAAGATCGACATCGTAAAGCCCGCTTTCCCTTTGTTCCTGCATAAGAAAGAAATCTGCTGGTTTTATTTTACCTTATCCGGAAGAGAACCGCCGGATGCCGTCAAGTTTCACAAAATGCAAAATCACACCATAAAAAACGAATCCTTCCAGCCGGAAGAGGAGAATTCCGAACCCAAAAAGCTTACGCTCCAGGTCAGCAAGGTGCAGATACCCATGCGGATCGATAAATACCTTACCCAGCAGGTTGAAAACGCCACACGCAACAAGGTGCAGGAAGCTATAGAAGAGGAACGGGTGCTCGTAAACGGCAGACCGGTCAAATCGAACTACCGCATCAAGTCGTGCGACTCCATCCAGATCACCTTTCTTCGTCCTCCCGCTCCTGAGCTTGCCCCGGAGGACATCCCGATCAGCATCGTTTACGAGGACAGCGATCTGATGGTGGTCAACAAGGAGCCGGGCATGGTGGTACACCCCGCCTTCGGCAACTGGACCGGCACTCTGGCCAACGCCATTCTGCACCATATCGGAAAGGACGCAGGAACGCTGGACCCTTCGGAACTAAGACCGGGCATCGTCCACCGGCTCGACAAGGACACCTCCGGCCTTATCATCATTGCCAAAAATCCGACCGCCCTTCACCGGCTTGCCCGGCAGTTCGCGCAGCGGCAGGTGGAAAAGGTCTACAAGGCCATTGTCTGGGGGGTGCCCGATCCCGCATCTGGCACCATCCTCACCAACATTGGAAGATCGAAAAAAAACCGGAAGGTAATGGCAAACTACCCCTACGAAGGACCTGACGGCAAACATGCCGTTACGGACTACCTTGTCGAGGAAAACCTGCACTGGTTCTCGGTCGTCTCGCTCACCCTGCATACCGGCCGCACCCACCAGATCAGGGCGCACATGCTGCATATCGGCCATCCGATCCTCGGAGACGAAACCTATGGAGGACGGGTGCTCCGGACACTCTCCTTCAGCCGAAGCGAAAGCTTCGTAAAAAACCTGCTCGAATGCATGCCCCGTCAGGCACTGCATGCCGAAAAACTGCGCTTCAGCCAGCCCACGACGCATGAAACGCTCTCCTTCAGCGCCCCCCTGCCCGTAGACATGCTCCGTACGCTCGACAGGGTAAGAACCGTGCTTGCAAGCCAGCTCCACAGCTGACATCCAATCACCCGTATTTGTCCTTATTCACCTACTCCCCTGCTCCCGACTCCTTTTCCCGCTCACCGCCCACCGCCCACAATCTTTCACTGCCTCCCTGCTCCCGGCGTCTTTTCCTGCTCACTGCATATGGCACACCTCTCACCGTCTTTCACTCCCCTCCCCATCCTTGCCGAAAGTGCGTTTATTTCCGGTTCCGGAATTTTCATGCGCAGGAATCGAAAAAAAAAGATCGTCTCAACAGATAGAAACGATGCAGAACAGGGTTTGAACAACCGATAAAACAAACAGGAGTAGACGAATGAAAAAACAGATCTGGGTAGCAGCCGGAATTGCAGGAATGCTTCTCGGCAATACCCCATTCGACGCCCATGCCGATATCAACGTCCATATCGGAGTCAACAGCAGGCCACCGATCGCCATCGATGTCTGGCCGGAATTTATCTATGTGCCGTATCTCGGCTTTGCTGTAGCCGAGGGGAATCAATGGGATATTCTGAGGTACGACAACTACTACTACGTCTATCGCGACAACTACTGGTACCGCTCATCCCACCAGCGTGGTCCATGGGTGATTGTCGAGCGCGACAGACTGCCCTACAATATCCGCAGACACAATTGGGTTGACATCCGGCGGTATCGTGATGTCGAATACCGGAAACATCATGACAATGGATGGTATGAAAACGCGGAACAGTATGACTTTATCTACATCCCGGCGCTCGGGTTCTCCGTTTCTGTGGGAAGTCCCTGGGATATCGTGATGTACGACAACCACTACTATGTCTACCGCAACAACTACTGGTACCGCTCGTCTCATAAACGCGGACCATGGGTGATCGTCCGGCACGACAGGATACCCGGAAAGATCCGCAGACACAACTGGATGGATATCCGGAGGTACCGCGATATCGAATACCGCAAACGCGACAGGAACCGCCAGTTCGAGCAGGGCCCGCGCTTTGAGGAGCGCAGGGACAATCGCGACGAACGCCGCTTCGACGACAAACGGAGAAGCGAAACTGAACGCCGTCCCGAAAACAACATCCGGGTTGTCGAAAAACAGCGTCTGGACAACAAGCCGGGCGATGGCCGTGACCCAAAAGGAGACCGGGCGGATAACCCTGATAACAAACGGGAGGACATCGACAACAGAAGTGTCAACAAGGATAACCGGAACGAAACCAGGTATAACGACACCCAATGGCGGGATGGCTACAGAAAATGAAGGAAGGAGGAGATGCAATCACGCGGCTCATATACCTGTAACCCTATTGTAATAACAAAAAAAGTATCACCATGAAAAAACAGATCTGGATAACGGCGGGAATAGCAGGGATGCTGCTTGGCGGAGTGCCCCAGGCAAACGCGAATGCGGATGTCGTCGTCCATGTAAGGACTTCCGACCGACCGGCTTTCGTCATCAATTCCTGGCCGGACTTCATCTACGTGCCGAAACTCGGCTTTTCGGTATCGACCGCCAACTCCTATGACATAATCCGTTACGGCAACTACTACTACGTCTACAGGCAGGGCTACTGGTACCGGTCGTCATCACACCGGGGCCAATGGGTAGTGGTTCGCGAAAACCGGCTGCCCCGCCAACTCAGAAAATACCGCTGGGCCGAGATCAGAAGGCACCGCGACATCGAGTACCGCAAAAAACACGGGAACCGCTGGGTAAAAAAGGAGATGCGGCCTCCGGCAGACAGAAGGATGGAGAGTCGTGACGACCGCCGTTTCGAGGAGAGGCGGAATGACCGGAATGACAACGGCAACCGGAGCGGAGACGACAGAAGGTAGGGAGTTATGAATACCCGCCATTACGGCGGGATGTCGCACCGGGTCTGCCGGTCCGGCATCCCGCCGTTGTGTTGTTCGCCGCTTTCCGGAAAACCTGCCGACAGGCAAAGAGGCTGTTTTCGCCAGCGGAGATCGTATATTGAGATTTTGCCGGGCGCGCATCGGCGCAGCCCTCGAACACTGCCGACCATTTGGGGACACACTGCTCCCGATAACACATTATATTGATCTGAACCGTTATGACTTTCTGCAAAAGCCTTCTCGCACTCTCCATTCTGTTTGTTATGCCGGGAACAGCCTCCGCTCTCGACCGTTCGGGGACGCTTTCGGACGCACCCTCACCGGCAGCAGCAACATCGTTTCAGGAAACACTCTGCGATACCACCATAGCCGACCCATACCGTTATATGGAAAAGCTCAGGGATCCGGAAGTGCTCAAATGGATGAAAGCGCAGTCGGCATTCGCACGAAAAGTCCTGACCGGCATTCCGGGCAGAAAAGAGCTGCTGAAGAAAATGCAGGAGTTCGATAGACGAAAATCGGCAAAAATCTACAATCTCGCCATTACCGACAACGACCGCTACTTCTACCTGAAACAGACACCCGGCGACGAAACAGGAAAACTCTTTTACCGGGACGGATTCAACGGAAAGGAAACCCTGCTGTTCGATCCGGCGACTTACTCCGGAGACAGAAAAGGCAGCTATGTCGTCGGAACGGTATCTCCCTCCGATGACGGATCGAAAGTGGCATTCACCGTTTACCCTAACGGCTCGGAAAACGCCACACTCCTGATCATGGAAACCGGAACCGTTCAGCTCTACCCTGAAACCATCAGCCGCTGCCGTTTCGCTTCACCCTCCTGGACGCCAGAAGGAAGCTCGTTTCTGTACAATCGCCTGGATGCGCCCTCAAAAAAGGAAAACAGTCCGCGGTACGCCAGCAAAACCTGGCTGCACAAGCCAGGAACCGATCCGTCTTCGGACAGGGAAATCTTTTCAAGCACCCTGAACGCCGAACTCGGCATCGATCCCGACGATATTCCCGAAGTATCCTACGACAAGGAGAGCAGCTTTCTTTTCGCCTTCGTTTCCAATGTCGACCGGCGTCTGACCGTTTATTACGCACCTGTCGCCGAACTTGAAAAGGAAAAAATCGCCTGGAAAAGGCTTTTCAGGCCGGAAGACGAAATCCACGATTTTGCCGTAACGGAAAAAGATCTTTACCTGTACACCCCGAAAAACGCTCCGGGATTCAGGCTGTTGAAAACCTCCCTCCAGAAACCCGACCTGAAAGGAGCCGAAGTGGTCGTACCGGAGTTCCGCGGAGCCAAGCTGAGCGGGTTCGTCCTCTCCAGAAGCGGTATTTTCTATACCCTTTCAATGAACGGGGTGCAGGAGGAGCTCTACCATCAGGATTACGGAAGCGTTCTCTCCAGAAAGCTCTCCCTCCCCTTCCAGGCAGGCACCATAACGCTTTCGTCGAAAGGGTTCAGGTATCCTGAGGTCTGGACGGTGCTTGCCGGATGGAACCGCGACTACCGCCGGTTCCGTTTCGACGCCGAAAGCGGTTCATTCGTCAACGAAACCCTCTCCTCCCCGGCTCTCTATCCGGAATATGAGGATCTTGCCGTAGAAGAGCTGATGGTGCCGTCGCATGATGGCGTTGAGGTGCCGCTCTCGCTCATTTACCGCAAGGGTCTCCTGAAGAACGGCTCGAACCCCGTCCTGCTTTACGGCTACGGCGCTTACGGCAATTCCATGACCCCGTTTTTCAGTCCGCCGATGCTGCTCTGGACATGGAAAGGGGGCATTCTGGCGGTACCGCACGTACGAGGCGGAGGGGAACTCGGCTACCAGTGGCATACGGCAGGCATGAAAACCACCAAAGCCAATACCTGGAAAGACGCCGTCAGCATGGCGGAGTATCTGGTTAAAAACGCCTACTCCTCTCCCGGCAATATCGCCATCAACGGCGCAAGCGCAGGCGGCATCATGGTCGGCAGGGCAATGACAGAACGACCCGACCTCTTCGCCGCCGCCATTCCCCAGGTAGGCGCAATGAATCCGCTGCGCGGCGAGACCACGGCAAACGGGCCGGTCAACGTCCCGGAGTTCGGCACCATGAAAATTCCCGCCGAGTGCAGGGCGCTGATTGCCATGGATCCCTATCTCAACCTGCGTAATGGCGTGAACTACCCTGCAGCACTGGTTACGGCAGGAATAAACGATCCGAGAGTAATCGCCTGGCAGCCGGCAAAATTCGCCGCGCGCCTGCAGAATGCAACCGCTTCCGGCAAACCTGTGATCCTGTTTACCGATTTCGAGGCCGGACACGGAATGGGAAACTCGAAAACGAAAAACTTTGAAGCCCTGTCCGACATCCTGAGTTTCGGTCTCTGGCAGACCGGACATCCGGAATTTCAGCATTAAGGCGGCAGAGTAGCCGGAGAACGGAAGACTCCGGCTCCGCAGGAGCGGCATATCGGTAGCGCGACGTGGAACTCCGGGATAGAACATCACCTCAGACGAAGGGTTTTCGGCGCTTGATTCCTTGAGGTCCCTTATGTCCCTTTCTTTCCCCGGGTGAGCTGAAGATTCCCGGCAAGGCCGGCGGCTCAGACCCGGCCTTTGAGCCAGGCCTGTCGGCGAGGCTCCGGCAGCTTTTCGATAGCATAACGAAGCATCGTTCTCGGCATGTCGCTGTAATATTCAGAAAGGAACCCCTCCAGCACTTCTTCGTTCCGTTTGCCGACTTCGCGGAGCATCCAGCCTGTTGCCTTGTGTATCAGATCTTCGGTGTCTTCCATCAGCTTTTCGGCTATGGCAAGCGTATCGTCGAAGTCGTCGGCCCTGATGAAATGAAACGTCGAAACGATAGCGATCCGGCGCTCCCAGAGGCTCTCCGACAGGGCGAAACGGTACAGCGGCGAACGGTCGCGCTCCTGCAGGTGGCAACCGACGATCCGCGGACAGGAAAGATCGACAAGATCCCAGTTGTTGATCCTGTCGGTATGGGAACAGTAGTGCGTGTAAATCAGTGTTCTTAGAGCTTCATCCGCTTGTCTGGAGCGCTCGACAAGCAGCAGAAGGGCCAGCAGCCGGTCTTCATGCCACCCGGAGGCCAGAAGCTCGACGGCATCATCGACACTTGCACGGGAAAACTCGCGGCACAGTTTGCGAAGCACGGGCACACGGATTCCACGAAACATGTCCCCTTCTCCATACTCTCCGGGGCCGGTTTTAAAGAATCGACGAAGGATTTCCGCCGTCTCCTGATCGGCAAGCTTTTCAAGCCTGCCGCGTATTTCCGCTACCATCATATTGGCGATCGTTACATGCTGTTCACCCGGATAAACAATCCGGAATTCAAAATCCGGAATCTCCCCCATTGCTTTCAACCAACACTTCTGCCCACTACCCACTGCCCACTGCCCACACAGAATGCCTCCTTCCCCCTAAAGTAACTCGGCAAGCTCCGTCCAGCGGCCCATCTTGCCGTCCATCTCCTGCTGGATGGCGCGCAGTTCGTCGGTCAGTTTCTGTACCAGCGGGAAGTCGCTGGACGCTGCGGTCAGTTCATCCCCGATAGCCGCCTGACGGGCCTCGGCCTTGGCTATCCACTCTTCGAGCTGTTCGAGCTCACGCTTCTCCCTGCTGTTGAGTTTGCGCTGTTTCGAAACGGCAGCGACAGACGAAACCTCTTTCTTCGGCTCTTTAGCGACAGGTTTCGACGCCGGCCGTTCCTGGTACTTCGACTTCATTTCAAGATAGACGCTGTAATTGCCGGGATAGCGTCTGATACGTCCCTCCTCTTCAAAAACGAACACATGCTCGACCGTGCGGTCGAGGAAGTAGCGATCATGGCTCACCACGAGAAGACACCCCTGATAGTTGTCGAGATAATCCTCGAGCACCCGCAGGGTGGGAATGTCGAGGTCGTTGGTGGGCTCGTCGAGCAGCAGCACGTTGGGCGAGCCGATAAGCTGGCGGAGCAGGTAGAGCCTGCGGCGTTCGCCTCCGGAAAGCGTTCTGATATAGCTGTACTGCGTCGAGGGGGTAAAGAGAAAACGCTCCAGCATTTTCGATGCCGAAAAAACCTGTCCGTCCTTCAGCTTTATCTGTTCGGCCTCTTCCTGGATGAACTCGATCACCCGCTTGTCGTCGTCGAGCTCACGGCTCTCCTGATCGTAGTAGCCGATCTTTACGGTCTTGCCGATATCGATGCGGCCGCTGTCGGGCTGCACCCGTCCGGTGATCATGTCGAAAAGCGTTGTCTTGCCCGAACCGTTGGGGCCGATAATACCGATACGGTCTCCCTTCTGCAGCATATAGTCGAACGAGTGCAGCAGTTTTTTATCGCCGTACGATTTGGAGACCTGATGAAACTCGATAATCATGCCGCCCAGCCGATCGGCTCCGAAACCGATCTCGAGCGCTTTCTGCTGCTCCTTTCCGGGAGCGTAGACCAGCTCTTCGGCCCGCTGCATGCGGGCCTTCTGCTTGGTGGTACGAGCCTTGCAGCCGGTTCTCATCCATTCGAGTTCCTGGCGGATCAGAGCCTGCCGCTTTCGGTCCTCGCGCTGCTCCTGCTGCTCCAGTTCGTCCTTCTGCTGCAGGTAACTTGCGTAGCCTCCCGAAAAAGTTCGCGCCGTGCGTCCATCGAGCTCGAACATGCGGTTGGCTACACGGTCGAGAAAATACCGGTCGTGCGTGATGAGCAGAACAGCTCCCTGATAGCGGCGGATATAGTTTTCAAGCCACTCGACGCTGTCGGCGTCGAGATGGTTGGTGGGTTCGTCGAGAATCAGGGCATCGGACGGGGTTACAAGGGCGTGAGCCAGGGCGGCCCGCTTGCGCTGCCCTCCTGAAAGCTCGCCCATTCTGGCAGTCACATCGTTCAGGCCGAGTTTGCCGAGCACGACCGTAGCGTTCGATTCGAGATCCCAGGCTCCGGAAGCGTCGAGTTCATGCGAGAGGCGGCTGAAGCGTTCAAGCAGCTCCGGATCGTCGCTGTGGCCTGCTTCAAGCTCCCGGCAGGCCAGCTCGTAATCGAGAATGAGCTGCATGACGTTGTCGCCCGATTTCAGGACGGCCTCGAGCACCGTATCTTCGGGGTTATAAGGGGATTCCTGGGGGAGATAGGCGATTTTCCGATTATTGGTGACCGTCACCCGCCCCGTATCGGGAGTTTCGACCCCGGCAAGAATTTTCAGGAGCGTGCTCTTGCCGCTGCCGTTCGCCCCGATAATACCGATCTTGTCCCTGTCGTCGATTCCGAACGAGACATCTTCGAAAAGTTTCTTGAGGCCGTACTGTTTGCTCAGGCCTTCCACCGTTAAAAGCACCATACCTTTCCACCTGTTATGTTATTCGGGGCATCACATTCGCGTGATAATCTTCACATCCAAAAACCGCTCAATATAGGCAATCAACCTATGGTTTTTCCCTGCTCATTACTGTTTTAAGCCTGAACTGGCTTCCGGGGTTCATTCTTCGGTTTTTTTTTGATAAACTGCACTTTCCCCGAACCGCAAGGCAAAACCGTCAACGTTGCAAGAAGAATTACAATCCCATGAGTGAACTGAAGAAAGCGCTGGCATGGACCGATATTCCCGTACCCGAAGATCTGCGTCATCTGCCGGAGGAGCAGAAGCAAAGCGTTGTCGCCTATGTCAGGGCGGTAGTAAACCGTAAAACCGACGGCTTCGAAGAGCTCTACCAGGCAATCGGCATGATCGTGAAATACATCCCGCATTTCGTGGTGATTCCGCTCATGGTCGAGCATATCAAACCCGCCATCGCAGCAGGCGTATGCCGGAAAATGGGCGTCGACCAGGCCACAGGCTACGCCAACGACCTGCCGCTCGAGTATTTCAGCGAAGTTTCCCGGCACATCGATGCCACCATGATGGCCGAACTGCTCGCCAAAATGAAAAGGCATCATGCCGAAAAGTTCATTCACTACGAACTGCAGCACCATCTCACCCATATACTCGACATTGCCGAGCACCTCGAAAAGCGCATGCTCGAAGTGGTTGCCCGGCACGTCACCCTGCCGGAACATGACGACGACCTCCTGAAGCACCCGCATCATGAGATCATCGAAAAGATCCGGGCCCTGCAGTAGAAAACCCCGGAAGCCGCCGTTCCGGTTCCTGACAAAAAAACGCAAGAGGGCAATCTCCATGCTTCATCCGGAAGCCGAAAGCTGTTTCCATGCGGAACCGTCGAAACGGAATACATGCTGTCAAATCATTCAGAGTCCGACAGGGTTATCGGCAAGTCACCTTCAGCAGACTTTCCGGCTATGAGCATCAGATATTTCCGGTCCATGCCCCGACCCTCCAGGGAAAGCCTCCAGGGTAGAGTGCTCAGAGAGATAAAAAGAGAGTTCGGGGCTGAAGTCGAGCCGTTCACCCTGCACCTGCCGTTGCCGGAGCTGCTTGCCGGGGCCTGGATGACCTGTCGGGAAACGCTGCTTGCCGGAAAAGGCCGCCGTGATGGCAGAGAGATGGTCGCCGCAGCGGTTTCGTCGATAAACAACTGTCCTTACTGCGTGGATGCGCACTCGATGATGCTGATGGGTACATCGGGAAATCAGCGCAACAGGGATCCGTACCTCCGTGCAGTTGCCGCATGGGCTGCCGCAACGCGAGACCCGAAGGCGAGATCGCTCGCCGCGCCTCCGTTCACACCGGACGAAGCGCCTGCATTTATCGGAACCTCGGTGTTCTTCCATTACATCAACCGCATGGTCACGATCCTGCTTGGAAGCTCCCCCCTGCCGCTGAAATCCGGCATCGGGAAAACGGTTTCGATGCGCCTCGGTGCATGGTATTTCAAACCGGCTATCCATCTGGAGAAGATACCTGGCACTTCGCTCGGACTGCTGCCTGCAGCGGAACTGCCGGATGACCTCTCCTGGGCGGAATCTTCGGTTGAAACTGCAGGAGCTTTTGCACGCTTTGCAGGCGCGATTGAAACGGCAGGTTCGGCTGCCGTTCCGGAATCGGTCCGGAATATCACCGGGGAGATGGTCATGAACTGGAATGGAGGCGATCCCGATATTTCCGGCAGGTGGTGCGACAACGCGCTGGCCCGGTTCGAAGCTTCCGAAAAAAGCGCGGGAAGGCTTTCGCTTCTGGCCGCACTCGCACCTTACCGAATCACCGAAGAGCACATCCGCGAATTTTCGGCCTCATTTCCCGGCGACGGGAGGCTTCTCGGCCTTCTTGCCTGGAGCAGCTTCACGGCAGCAAGAAGAATCGGTTCGTGGCTCCGGTAACCTGAACGGATTGTCCCGAAAACAGCTTATCAGAATATGGCACTGTTTTGTCCGCTCACCCGCATTCACGACCTCAAGCTGAAACGCAATGCAACCACTCTTTCGAATAGAAAGCCTGCTTTCTCCCATAAAAAAGCCCTCACCAGCGGCATTTCTGATCCAGCTGTTCCTGCTGTACTATCTGCCGGTCGTTCTTCTTGTATCGGGAGCGGTTCCATTCTCTTTCCGCTGGATGGTTCTTGCCGGTATTTTCCTGGTGTCGCTGCTGATCTCGCGGCTCAAGGGATATCGTGCCGAAGAACTGGGAATCCGGATTTCAAACCTTAAGCAGTCCCTGCTGGCCAACGCACTCTTCATCATCCCTGTCATGGCGCTTTTCCTGCTTCTGGACGATACTGATGTGCTGGCCATAAAAGCCGAACCCCCGAAGACCATTTTTTTCTTTTTCTATGTGCTCATTTCAAGCCCTTTGCAGGAGTTCCTGTTCCGGAGCTTTCTGTTTGCGGAAATGTACCGTTCCGGCATTACCCGGGCTTCAGCACAGGTCGTCGTTTCGGCTGCTTCATTTGCCTTTCTGCATATCATCTATCTTGACGCCTTCACCACGCTGGCGACATTCGTCGCAGGCCTTGTCTTTGCCGGGATTTACAGAAAATATCCCAATCTTGCCGGCGTATCGTTTTCCCATGCCGTAATCGGAACCCTTGCGATTCTGGCCGGAATTGCACGAAAAATGTCTTGACAACAAAGTTCTCCTCCGGCACAAATACAGGGTTCTCCTTACCGCAAAAGAAGTTCCTGTATCAGTTCGAGAAGTTCGGCCTTTCTGATCGGTTTTGTGATAAACGCGTCGCAACCTGCATCTGCTGCTTTTTGCCGGTCACTTTCCAGAGCGAACGCCGTCTGGGCTATCACCGGAAGCGCGGGCCTTATCTTCTTTATTCGCGTTGTAGCCTCCAAACCGTCCATCACCGGCATTTTAATGTCCATCAGTACAAGGCGGATATCCTTGTACCGTGAGATCAGCTCCACCGCTTCCCTGCCGTTTTGCGCGTGTAGAATCGTCATGTCGGCCCCTTTCAGGATAGCTTTCAGCAGAATACTGCAGGATCGGTCATCCTCGGCTACCAGAATGGTCATTCCTCGCAAAAACCGGGTCTTCTCGTCGAGCAGCGAGCCTGAACCGGCTGTTTGAGATGTTCCTGCACGGTTGTATGGCAGCGTAACATGGAATTGGCTTCCCCGGCCCTCAACCGATGTCACCCCGATCGAGCCTCCGAGCATCTCGACAAAAGCCCTGGAAATACACAGCCCGAGACCGGTGCCCTCAAAGCTCCGGGCATGACGCGAATCAACCTGCCTGAAACGCTCGAAAATCTCTTCCTGCCTGTCGAGCGGAATGCCGATACCGGAATCGGTCACATAAAACTCGAGCATTCCGTCTTTTCTGGTATAGCCGAACTCCACATGGCCTTCGGCAGTGAACTTCAGGGCGTTCTGGATAAGGTTCGTCAAAATCTGGCTCAGCTTCGAACTGTCTGTTTCGATAAGACTTTCCTCGTCGGAGAGTCCGGGAAAACAACCGAAATGCAGCCCTTTCTTTTCGGCTTCAGGCTTGAAAAAAGCATGGAGTTCGCGCATGAGGCGGTTGAGGAAGGTTTCGGCGATCTGAAGCACGGTTTCTCCGGCTTCAATACGTGAAATGTCGATGAGTTCGTTGATGATGTTCAGCATGCGCAAGCCGCTCTGCTCGATGAGACCGATATACTCCGCCTGTTCCTCTCCGGACAGGTGCGAGTCCTTGAGCAGCTCGGAAAAACCGAGTATACCGTTCATGGGAGTACGGATCTCGTGGCTGATGTTGGCCAGAAAAGCGGTTTTAAGGCGGTCGCTCTCCTCGGCTTTTTCCTTGGCCGCAATCAGTTCGCTCCAGAGCTTTTTCTTTTCGGTGATATCCTCTTTTACCGCAACGAAATTGGTGATGATCCCCTCTTCATTCAGAATGGGAGCAATGACTGCCTCTTCCCAGTAAAGTTCGCCGTCTTTTTTTTTATTGTAAAATTCCCCATGCCACTCCTGTCCTGCAAGCACCTTCTTCCAGAGTTTGTCGTAGACCTCTTTGGGTACCATGCCCGACTTGAAAACTCGCGGATTTTTTCCGATAACTTCCCGGGCGGAATATCCGGTCAGACGGGTAAACTTGGGATTTACATACTCGATCGTTCCGTCCAGGCCGGTAATGACGACAACTGAGGGGCTCTGCTTTACGGCAACACTGAGTTTTTTAAGCGCTGCCTCTGTCTTCTTGTGACGGGTAATATCGGTGCTGGTCCCGATAATTCTGAATATGAACCCCTCATCGTTGCGGACAGGGTTCAGAACGGTTTCCCACCAGCTCTCCCTGCCTCTGAACGGAAGCAGCTCCTCATACCGAATGGGAGCGCCTTCATGCACACAGGTATCATAGTGCCGGATGACCTCTTCGGCAAAAAGGGGATCGATAACCTCTTCGGGTGTTTTCCCCGCAATCTCTTCATTGCTGATGCCGGTCAGGGTTTCATGCAGCCGGTTGATGCCCCTGTAGCGGTAGGAGCGGTCAGGCAGAACATCAACAACGAAAATCGAGTGGTTGACCCCTTCATAGATACTTTGGAGAAACCGCCTGTTTTCCTGCAATTCCCGCTCATTCTCCTTGCGACCGGAGATATTGCGTACCGTGGAGATAATGTATGGAGATCCGGAAAGCTCGACCCTTGTCGAACTCACCTCTACAGGAATCCTGGTGCCGTTTTTGCTGACCTGTACCGCCTCGAAAAGAACCTGACCTTCATGCAAGAGATGCTTCGTCGCCTCGGGAATATAGCTGGATGAATGTTCCGGATCGTCAATCTCCCCGGGACTCATCTGGAGAAGCTCCTCTTCGGTGTAGCCCAGAGTCCCGCACGCCGCTGCATTCACCATTTCAAACCTGCCCAAATCGCCGTTTTCGAGAATAGGATGCACAAACACGCCATCCCTGATATGCTCAAAGAGCAACCTGAGCCTTTCTTCACTCTTCTGCAGTGCATGCTTCGTCTCCCAGTATCCGGTAATGTCATCAAAAAGAGCGACAACCTCTCCCGAGGGTATCCTGTAAAGGTGGTTTTCACGCCACCCCTGCCTGTCGTTGTCCTGATAATAAAACGGGGGGAGATGTTCGGGACGTCCGGTCTCCGAAACCCGGCGCAGCGCATCGAGAAGTCCGGTTTTATCCATGTTCGGAAAGAGGGTCAGCAGGGTATTGCCGATAACCTTTTCCCTTGAAATCCGGGTTATGGACTCGGCTGCAGGATTGAACGCCTTGAACCTGAAATCACGCCCACCTTCCATAGGCTCGTACACCGCCAATCCGCTTCCCATGTTTTCGAACAGGGCCGAGTACCTCCGGCGTGTTTCCTCAAACTCTTTTTCCGCCTGTTTCTGATCGGTGATGTCCAGCGCAGTAAAGGTAATACCCTGAGAGTAGTCAGACGGATCGAGAGGAGATGAGCTGAGCAGAACATTGATGATTCGTCCGTCCTTGCATTTCAGGCGGGTTTCAACGGTTCCGGTACCGTGTTCCCTTATCTGGCGGTACTTTTCCCTGCCGACATGCTCATAATCATCGTCACTCACATAAAGCATCCTGCTATTTCGGTGAAGCAGTTCATCTCTGGAATAACCCACCATCTCGCAGAAACGACTGTTGACCTCCATGAATACACGGTCGGAAATCAGCCCGATTCCGGCAGAAACCGCTCGAAAAATGCTTTGCAGTACCACATCCTCGTTAAAACGAAGATCCTCGGTCGTTTTCCGAAGCTTTGCGATCCTTTCAAGCAAGGCGCAATGCCGACGGATATTTTCAAGCTCGTCTATGAGTTCAGCTCTGGTTTTCTCTTTGTCATTCATGGGGAATGATGGGATATAAGAATTAAGCTTCCTCTATGATACAATACATTTCGGGCAATAAGCACAAAAAAAAGGGCACACTTTTCAATATGTGCGCCCTTTTCCGGTCTCCGTCAGGAAATGGTATGGGGGTATCACTTCCCGAAAGGTTCCGGAGCCGGCGTCTTTTCCGAGGAAGGCGGCAGAATCGGCAACTCGAAAACAGGCTGGGTTCCGGTAAGCGTTTTCATGAACGCCACAAGCTTTGCGTTCTCTTCCGGAGTAAACTTCTTTCCGAGCTGTATCTGTCCCATCACGTCAATGGCTTCGGCAAGCGTAGCAGCTTCGCCGTCATGAAAGTAGGGATAAGTCAACTCGACATTGCGCAGCGAAGGTACCTTGAAGTTGAAACGGTCGGCATCCTTGCCCGTTACTGCCGAACGCCCCTCAGCGGGACTCGTTGCCTTGTATGGCTCGACAACACCCATTTTCTGGTAGGAATTGCCACCGAGAGCCGGGCCGTTGTGACAGGCGGTACAGCCACTTGTCTTGAAGAGTTCATACCCCTCAAGTTCCTCTTTGGTTATGGCCTCATCCTCTCCAAGAAGCCATTTGTCAAAACGGGAACCGGGAGTGACAAGCGTTTCCTCGAAAGCTGCGATTGCCTGGGTGACCTGATCAATGGTAATCCCGTCGGAACCAAATACTGTTTTGAACTCCTCGACATACCCTGGAATCGATTGCAGCATGCTGACTGCAAGCTCGTGGGTAAATGCCATTTCACCAGGATTGGCGATAGGACCGCCTGCCTGCTCCTTGAGGTCTTTGGCCCTGCCGTCCCAGAACTGTGCGAGATTCATCGATGAATTCAGTACCGTCGGCGAGTTGATGGGACCCTTGTTCCACTTGTGGCCTACAGAGGATTTAAGGTTGTCGCTGCCTCCCATACTGAGATTGTGGCAGGAGTTGCAGGAGATAAAGCCGGATTTTGAAAGCCGTGGATCAAAAAAAAGCTTTTTACCGAGTTCCGCCATAGCGGGGTTTGAAACCGATGCCGCCGCAATGGGAGAAACGGGTTCTCCGGTCCTTGGTTTGGGTGGTTCGACTTTCAGGGTTTCAGGCGGTACGCTCTCCTTGCCCGCCTGTGGCGCGGGTGCGCAGGATGCAACCGCAATGATCAGGACTGCTCCGGCAATTACGCTTTTGATCTCCATGGCTTGCTCCTTTATTTATTAGGGTTGTATAAAAAATGCAATCCGTTATCAGTCGTATGAAATTATTCCGTAAAACGGTGAATCAGGGCAAACAATTCATCAATATTGACCGGCTTTGAAAGAAATTGGTCAAAACCGGCATCAAGCGCTTTTTTTTTGTCTTCGGACAAAGCAAAAGCCGTATGGGCAATAACCGGCAGTTCCGGCCTGCTCTTCTTGATCTCCCTGAGAGCATCGTATCCGTTCATTCCCGGCATCCGGATATCCATAAGCACAAGATCAATATGAGGGTTGCGAAGTGCTTCCCGAACGGCCTGGCTCCCGTCGACAGCTGAAATGACATCGATATTTTTGCCGCCAAGCACTTTCTCGAGAAGTATCCGGTTGACGTTGTCATCTTCTGCGACAAGAATGCACAGGTCTTTTTTGAATTTCTGGCCGGACAGCACTGAAAGCGGGTTCATATCCGTTTTCTGACATACACCCTTCCGGTACGGCAGCGTGAAATAAAAAACAGACCCCTGCCCGTCCCCGGACTCAAGCCTGATAGAACCACCAAGCAGTTCGACCAGGGATTTTGAAATGCTCAGTCCGAGACCCACTCCATCATGCAGGTGAACGACATCTGCATGCCCCTGCAGAAAACGGTCGAAAATCCTTTCCTTGAGATATTCGGGAACACCGATACCTGTATCCCTGACATAAAATTCAAGCTGGTCGCCTTTTTTTGTGCAGCCGAAATCTATTCCTCCGGTAAGGGTATACTTCAGTGCGTTCTGCATAAGATTGGTCAGTATCTGGATAAGCCGGGTACTGTCGGTCTCGATAAGGCAATCGGAAGCATCGAGACATTTGCCGCAACGCAGAAAGAGGCCTTTCAGGGTTGCCTGTGGTTCGAAAAAGGCCTTAAGATCGAGAAAAACATCATTGAGAGAGACTACCGTATACTGTAGGGTAATCTCTCCCGCCTCTATTTTTGAAATATCGATAAGATCGTTCAGAATGCAGAGCATTCTTCTTCCGCTCTTGTGGATAAGCTCGATATATTCATCTTTTTTGCTGCCGCTGAGCAGCGGGTCTTTCAACAGTTCCGAAAACCCGAGTATCCCGTTCATGGGAGTGCGGATCTCGTGGCTCATATTGGCAAGAAATGCGGTTTTCAGGCGGTCGCTCTCCTCGGCCTTTTCCTTCGCGGCAACAAGTTCGCTCCACAGCCTTTTCTGTTCGGTGATATCTTCGGCCAGTGCGACATAGTTGGTAACAACCCCCTGATCGTTTTTTACCGGTGCGATAATGACGTTATCCCAGTAGGGGTCACCGTTTTTTTTCTTGTTGAGCAGCTCTCCACGCCATACCTTTCCCCTTTTGAGCGTCCTCCATATCCGGTTGTATATATTAGGCTCCTCGCTATTTCAAGTGGGTAAGCCAAAATTAAGCTTCCCGCTGATCAGGTAGATCATATTGATGAGATTTTTGGTAGTGCGGTAACCCCGTGCCCGTGCTTTGGCCGCCTGGATGAGGCTATTGATTCCCT
>NZ_JAIOZR010000031.1 GCF_021740465.1 Chlorobium sp.
GTTGACAAGTTCTCTCAAAAAAGTGCCTCCGAAGGGTCATCGGAGACTACAGGGCAGCAACAAGAAGCTGCATAACCAACCGGTGGGTTACCACCTTAAACTTGACCTTTTTTTGTCTGCTCAATGGGGTCCACTTCATAAGGAAGAGATTATAAATCTTGTCCGCAATACCGAAAAGCAGGAAAAAAGCCTCCATCCGCTTGAAAGAATCATAGCTCTTGTGGATAACGGAACCTCAACAAAAGTGACAACAACAGGAATTCATGTCGCGCGCAGAATAGGAGAAGCCCTATCGAAAGCTTTCAAGGGAAATCTGGTTCTGCGATATGGTGATGGAGAACAAAGTGTTACGGCTCGCTGGGAACGGTGAGAAATATTGCATGCCGGCGATACCTGAAAGCCGGCATGCAGATCTGGAAAAACGGAAATTTCGAGTGACAGGTTTGCTGCCCCTTTTCCCTCAATCGATCAGATAATATTCCAGTGTTGAAACCACTCTCACTTTCTTGATATACGGAGTATTGCTGTCGCGATCCTCTATGGTGAACTGACCCTGGCTGGCGCTTTTTATCTTTCCCAGTCGGCTTTTTGAATCGCTGGCAAATTTTTCAGCTACGGCACGTGCGTTATTGGTCGCCTGTTCGATCATGGAGGGCTTCAGGCGGTTCAGCCCGGTATAGAGAAACTCCGTTTTGGCGTCATAGTTTTCACCGGAAACCGCCACGCCAAGCTTGCCGAGATCGACAAGTTTGCGAATGGTTTTGCGCACCAGAGCGACATTGCCGGTATAGACGCTTACCGTTGAGCTGCCGGCATACCGGAATGTGAAACGGTTTGCATCCCCATACCCCTGAGCCTGTCGGTCAATGATCGCCGGTGCAGAAATGGAAATATCTTTTGCATCGAACCCGCTGGAAATCAGAAAATCGTAAACGACCCTGTTTTTCTCCTCGATACCGCTCACCAGCGCACCAAGATCATCAGCGGCCACCTCAAATTTGATCGGCCATATGGCAATATCAGCCGGGACCTCTTTTTCAGACAATCCTTTAACAGAAACGGAGCGCTCAAGTGCCTTGAGCGTTACAAAACCGGAAGAAACAAGATAGCCGGCAAGCACAAGACCGGCACAGAGAAAAGCGCCGAGAATGAATGCTTCTGTTGTACGTTTGGTGTTCATAGCCCTGAAATGTTGGCTGAAAGAGAATCTGCGCACTCTCTTTCAGAAGGAATTGCCGACAGGAAAAGTTCCTCGCATCAGATGAAATAAAAAACAGGACGACATGCTGCAAGCCGTAGCCAGGACAATCGAAACTGCCGGTTCAAAGCGACCTTTCGGCTGTCAGTTCGAGGTAACGGCCAATCAGGGTGCCATTGACCGCATCCCATGATTGCCCCTCTGCATAGCGCAGCCCGCTTGCACGCATTTCGGAAAATGCCTCATGGTCATCGATCAGTCTGAGACAGTGGCGATAAAACTGATCGATATCTCCGGCTTTTGCAACCAGTCCGGCCCCAGATTTGTTGACCAGTTCCATACACCCGCCGATATCCGAAACAACCGCCGGCAAACCGGTAGCAAAAGCTTCGAGAACCACGTTACCGAACGCTTCGGTAGTCGAGGGAAACAGAAAAACATCCCCGCTCGCATACGCCTCCGGAAGAGCCGAGCCGGTCAGATATCCGGTAAAGACCGCTTCCGGCATCCGGCGGCGCATCTCGGCCTCTTCCGGCCCGGAACCGATCATGACGAACCGTACCCTCGGCTCAAGCCCCTCGACCACAAACCGCTCATAGATGCTCATGACCACCTCGATATCCTTGTAGAGCACAAACCTTCCAGCATAAACAAAAACCGTGCGGTCCCCGGCATTCCACTCTTCGCGAAGCCGCCGGGAACGGCGGGACGGATCGAAAAGATTCCGGTCGATACCTCTTGACCAGATTTCAACGTTGCGAATGCTCTGCCCGATCAAATTCCGCTGAACGATCTTGTTTGGAGCAAAAACGAGATCGCAGGTATTGTAGAACCACCTCAGATATTTCCATACAGGCTTGAGGGCGAATCCAAGCCTGTAGTAGCTGAGGTAAGAGGGGAAATCGGTGTGATAAACCGATGTCGCCGGAAGATTTCTCTTTTTGGCATAAAGAAGAAATTTTCGTCCGACAATATCGGGTGTCGATATATGCACGATATCCGGAGCATAGGCATCGAGCTGTTTTTCGGTAACAGATCCGAAAAAGCCAAGCTTGTAATCGGGATAGAGCGGAATGGGAACCGATGGAAGACGATAGACACACAGGCTTCCATGATTATCCTGTTCGGACACATCGGATGACCAGACTACGACTTCATGACCGTTTTTCCTGAACGAGGCGACAAGCTGATAGATGGAGCGTACCGCTCCGTCCTTGTCTTTTACATACGTACCTGCGTATAAGGCAATCTTCATGGAATCCCGGAATAACGGATAATGACAGTTTCCCTGGAATCACGCCGGCACCGCTGTTCTGGAAAACGATTCAGCCGACAGTAAAAAAGCTAAAGTAACATTTCCACGGGAAAAACCATCATACCGTTACATGCCGCGTATTACTTCAGAGTCAATGCAGCAACAACAGGATTGACAAGTCTCTTGAAATCCCTGTATGCAAGCCTGACCAGCTCGGTGTGGGAACCCGCATTGAACGCAATATCCTCGTCCTCTTCAAGTTCTTCGGCAACATACACATCCAGTCCGTAAAGATTGCCGAAGGGCGGCATGGCACCGGTTTCGCATTCCGGAAAAAGCAACGCGAACTCCTGCTCTCCGGAAAGCCCGGCATCCCTTGTACCGGCAACCGACCTGAGCCGCTCAAGATCGAGCTGCGTCGAGGCGGGAAGAACCGCCATGGCAGGCTTGCCCTCGATGGTCACCATAACGGTTTTCGCAAGCTCTTTACCGGGAACATGAGCCGATGCGGCAACCTCCTGGGCCGTATAGGCCGGTGAGTGGCTCACCACAAAATACTTCACATTGTGGCTGTCGAGAAACTCCCTCAATCTGCGAATAGGCATGGGAAATCTCCTGTTTGGTTGATTGGAAACAACATTGAATTCAGGCCGGACACTGTAATAAAAGAAAAGTGACTCTCCGGATGGGAACAGAAAAAGTGAATGACCGCAGAGATAAAAACATTACAGTCAGAAACCGGCCCTGAACCCGAACAACAGGTTGTGGTTGTCAATATCCATTTCAAGCGTACGGAAACCAGGTTCGATTATCGGATCCACACCGGCGAAGTAACGGGACTTTGCGTCTATGGTAACACGCCATGAAATCTGAAACCCCGACACCCGCTCCAAGCTGAACAGTCAGGACGACATCGCTGCCCAGGTCTCCAGGCGCATCCACGCTGACTTGTGCATAGCTCAATGCAGCACTCAGAAAGGGGGTGATTTTACGCTGTTCAAGCCGGTAATCGAAATGTCCGTTGGCAATGACTGAAAAAACGGAAACAGCGCTGCCAAGGTTGTCGATTTCATTTTTTTGATAGGCGACCTCGCCTCCAAGCCGGTAACCGTCATAAACCCTGCCGAAAGCGCCGCTGAAAAAAGCAAACCCTGTTGAACCGCCAACGTAGGGAGTAGCGGCAAGAAGAGGTGAAGCAAGAAAAAAAAGGATGAGAAAAAGCAAAACAACCGTCGAAACATCATAATCATGATATTCTCCAGCAGAACAGGTGAAGCAGGCACCGACCAGAAAAATGATCCTTAAAAAGTAAAGTTACAATTTCCGGATAACCATTTCAAAAACTTTTGAACCTGCTGAACGGAGGTCTGTTACCTCAAGAAACGGTGAACCCTTCTCCAGCGCCAATCTGCCATACGAACACCGGTTCTCAATGTCAATATTAATCCATTACCTGTTTTTAATCAAGCTTCCGACCGGTATTTGCCTGTTCGAGCCATACGCTGAGGGCGGAGTATGCATCACGGTAACCGATATCCATAATATCTGAAACTCTGGATGTATCAACCAGACTGAATGCCGAAAGATCGGGCGTAATGCACAAATCCGCCTTGCCAATCTGTATTGCGGTGGTATTGGTAATCGTGCTGTAAAAGGCATTAAGCAGAAGACCGACAATATTTTCAGGCTTTTTGAAAGCATGACGACCGAAAAGATCGACACAGATGACTCTTGCCCCATCGCAGGCGAGCAGGGGCGAAACCGGAACATTTTCTACCAGCACGCCATCGACCAGTAGTGCGCCGCGATACTCCACAGGCCTGAAAACACCGGGAATACAGCTGCTTGCCATAACCGCTGAAGCCACATCCCCCTTTCTGAGAACAACTTCTTTTCCGGTTCCGATATCGGTGGCAACCATGAAAAGCGGAATCGAAGCATCCTCCATATTTTTATGCCCGAGCAGGTGGTTGACGATATCGCCGAACTTCCTGTTCGACAGCAGCCCGTACTGCGAAAGCACCGGACCCGACAAGTCAAACCAGTCGAGCCCCAGGGCGATCTCACGGATTTCCTGCCAGCATTTGCCGAAAGCGAAAAGCGAGGCGATAAACGCGCCGATACTTGTCCCGCTGATCATGGCAATGGAGATATGCAATTCATCGAGAGCCCTGAGCACTCCTACATGAGCAGCGCCAAGCACCGCTCCGCCTCCGAGCGCAAGAGCGTTTTGTTGTTGTGCATGCATAACCGGGTAGATTTACAAGACACGCTGCCAAACAAAAAAAACATCAGCCAAACAAGGTAACGAGCCGTTTGAGAAAACCGAATTTCTTTCTGCCGTAAGGCGGATAACGTAAAACCGGATCCGGATATACCGACCTGAAAAGAACGCTCCGTTGTAAGGAAAAGGTTTCAAATCCGGCTTTGCCGTGATAGGCGCCGAATCCGCTTTTCCCGGTTCCACCGAATGGAAGCGTGTGGATTGCCGATTGAAAAAGCAGATCGTTGCAGCAGAAACTCCCCGAACGGGTTCGGCGCAGAACCTTTTTTCCTGTCGCCCTGCTCGAGGAAAAAAGATAGATGGCCAACGGGTCATCCCGCTCGGCGATGAATGTGAGCGCCTCTTCGAGCTCCCTGTAAGTCAGAACAGGCAGAAGAGGTCCGAAAATCTCGGACTCCATGATACCGGAACCGGCAGAAACCCCCCGAAGGATTGTCGGAGCTATATAACGGGACGCTCTGTGTGTCTGTCCGCCGGCAACAATGGTTCCATCCTGCAATAACCGTTCGAGCCTCGTAAAATGATAATCATTGACGATTCGTGAATAATCCGGGCTTGTCCGGGGGTCGGTACCAAAAAAATCCAGAACTGCCTGCTGCATGAGCGAAAGCAGAGTACCCTCGACATCCTCGTGAACGAGCAGATAATCCGGAGCGATACAGGTCTGGCCTGCATTGAGGAATTTAGCCCATACGATACGCCGGGCTGCCGTTTTCAAAACCGCGTCCTTTTCGACAATACAGGGATTCTTGCCCCCCAGCTCGAGCGCAACCGGCATGATATGACTGGCCGCGGCAAGCAGTACCTGGCGGCCTCCGTTCCGGTTGCCGGTGTAAAAAACAAAGTCGAAACGCTCGGCGAGCAGTGCCTCGGCTTCGGCAATACCGCCTTCTACAACACGAATCGCCCGGCTGTCGAGATACTCCCCGACACAGCCGGCAATGAGTACAGAGGAATGCGGTGCAAGTTCCGAAGGTTTGAGCACTGCACAGTTCCCTGACGCAAGAGCCCCAACAAGCGGAGCGAGCATAAGCTGTATCGGATAGTTCCAGGCTCCGATAATAAGCACCACCCCGCGCGCTTCAGGACGAATCGCACCATGCCCGAACAGGTAGTGCAGCGGAACCCCCCTTCGGGATGGCTGCATCCAGCCTTTGAGATGCTTCAGGGCATATCGTATCTCACCGGCAAGAAACGATGTTTCCGTAAGAAATGTCTCCCGGCCGGATTTTCCCAGGTCTGCGTAAACCGCAGCCGCAATATCCGTTTCCCGCTCCCGGAGAAAGCGCAACAGGGCGAGCAGCTGGGCTCGGCGCCAGGCAAAGGACTCGGTTCGTCCATCCTGAAAAGCCTGCCGGAGCTCATCGAGCATCGGGGAAAATTGTCTTTCTGCCATAACCATTGCCGCGAAGGAGTAGTTCAGTTCAACTCACATTGCAACGCCGAAAGCATACGGTAAAAGCCGTCCTCTTTTTCCAGCAGTTCGCGGCTGGTCCCGCTTTCGACGATTCGGCCCTCCTTTAAAACCATAATCCGGTCGATATTTCTTATGGTTGAAAGGCGATGGGCAATAATAAAGGAGGTACGCCCCTGCATAAGATGCTCGAGAGCCTCCTGCACCAGTTTTTCAGACTCCGAATCAAGCGAACTTGTCGCTTCGTCGAGCAGCAGTATCGCCGGGTCGGAAAGCACCGCCCGGGCTATGGCAATCCTCTGCCGTTGACCGCCGGAAAGCTGAATGCCCCTGTCGCCGCAAAGGGTACGGTAACCATCGGGAAACCTCATGATGAAATCATGAGCATTGGCCTGCACGGCGGCCCGCATGATCTCCTCATCGGAAGCCCCCGGTTTGCCATACGCGATATTCTCCCTGATGGAACCTCCGAACAGGAGAATGTCCTGAGGCACAATCGCCATACCCGAGCGGATTGCCTGCAGGGGATACTCCCTGATATTCTTTCCATCGATGAGGATGGCTCCCTCATCGACATCATAAAACCGCTGAAGAAGAGCGAAAAGCGTGGTTTTGCCCGAACCGCTCGACCCAACAAGCGCAAGCCGCTCCCCGGCATCGACATTAAAGGAAATGTCCCGCAGTACCGGTTCGCCCCTTCGGCCCGGATAGCTGAACTGAACATGCTGCAGAGTGACTGCACCCCTGAGCGAAACCTCCTCATCACGACCGGACGCATCCGTTCCGGAAGTGAGCGGTTCGGGAACCTCCCTGAGAATCTCGTCGATACGCTCCGTCGCTCCCAAAGCTTTCTGAAGCTGGCTGAACAGTTCGGCAAAACTTCCCATGGCAGCACCGATAAAGGTAGTATAGAGCATGAACGAAGTCAGGCTGCCGATGGAAAGTTCAGCGTTCTGAACCATTTTCACCCCCGTCCACAATACCAGAACGATTCCCCCGAACAGTCCGAAAATAATAAACGAAAGAAATGCACCCCGGAATCGTGCGACCCTCAGTACATCGAGCACGTACCGCTCTATCAATGCGCCATAACGTCCGGACTCATACGCTTCATTGCAAAAGGATTTGACCGTCTGGACGCCCTGAAGGGTCTCCTCGACAACGGCGTTGCCAGCGGCAAGCTCGTCCTGCGCGCTTCGTGAAAGACGCCGGATTCGCCTTCCGGTAATAATTGCCGCAAGGACAAGAACGGGAAAGGAAGAGATCATGACAAGCGTCAGCTTCAGCGATATCATGCCGATCAGCACAACGCCTCCGGCAAGCGTGGCAATCTGGCGGACAAGCTGTGAAAGCGAAGAGTTCAGGACATCCTGAATCTGCGAAAGATCGGCGGCAATCCGGCTTGTAAGTTCACCGGTTCTGCGGCTTGCGAAGTAGGTCATGGGAAGCCGGATAAGCGTGGCATAGGTATCCATGCGGATAGAGGCAAGAATCCGTTCCCCGACTTCGACAAACCAGACCGACTGGAAATAGGAAAAAAACGCCTGCAGCGCGAGCACACCGGCAAGGGAGAGTGCAATGGTATCGAGCGATCCCGGCCCTCTGGCGGAATCGCCGGCCACTGCGGTATCGATCAGCCGGCCGGTAACATAAGGGAAGGCAAGTCCGAGCAGGCTTGAAATCAGCATGGCCGTCAGCGCCATGAAAAATTTCGCCCGGTAAGGGGCAAGATAACCGAAAAGCCTGGACACCTGCCTGAAATGCTCCCTGTCTGCAAGGGATGCGATTATGTTCATCAGAAACGACATCTTGCCTGTTATAAGGAGGTCGGAACCACAACTACTCTGTAGTAATCCCCGCAGACAGCTATAAATTCAAACGGGAGACACCTCGGGCATGAAAAAGCCGGTCCGGCCATGCCGTATTCAAGAAACAAAAGAGCTTTCACCGATTTTTCCCGGGCCTCCTTATTTGAGAGTAGTGCGGAGGTTCGCTACATTACAACAAATTTTCTCACCGAAACCATTATATCGATCTCTTATGGAATGGATCACACAGCCGGAAGCATGGATCGCCCTGGCAACCTTGACGGCCCTGGAAATCGTTCTCGGCATAGACAACATCATCTTTATCTCGATCATCTCGGGAAGGCTGCCCGAATCGCAGCGCAACAAGGGGCGGGTTATGGGTCTCGGGATTGCCATGATTTCCCGCATTATTCTGCTGCTCTCCATAACCTGGGTCATGAGCCTCACGGTTTCGCTCTTCACCTTTGCCGGCCACGACATTTCCGGACGCGATCTCATCCTCCTCGGCGGCGGGCTCTTCCTGCTTGCCAAAAGCACCCATGAAATTCACCAGAGCCTTGAAGGCAGTGAATCCGAAAGAAAACAATCTTCGGCGGCCGGCTTCGCCATCACCATGCTGCAGATAGCCATTATCGACATCGTATTCTCTCTCGACTCGGTCATAACGGCCATAGGCCTTGCCGAAGATGTGGAGGTCATGATCATTGCCATCATGATCTCCGTCGGCATCATGATGCTTGCCGCAAAAGCCATCAGCGAATTTGTCGAACGCCACCCCACCATCAAAATGCTGGCGCTGAGTTTTCTCATTCTTGTCGGCGTCACCCTGCTTGCGGAAGGTGCTGACTACGAAATCCCGAGAGGCTATATCTATTTCGCCATGGCATTCTCCGTCTCCGTTGAAATGCTCAATATCCGTCTCCGCACCAGGGTTTCGGAACCTGTCCACCTGCACAAAACCATGGACATCGAGCCGTAAGAGAGGAGCTGCACGCCAAACCCCTGCAGGCAGAACTTTTATTACGGGGGTTTGGTATCATATCCTTACGGGCATCAAGCCTGCCTCATCCGGTCAACCTGAAAAGAGCGATCGATTATGTCCACTCCTTATGCACTGCACCCCGACAAACTCTACAGGAAGTGCGACCCTGCAGAGTTCAGCTTCACAACAACCGAAGAACTTGACGGGCCGCTTGAAATAACAGGCCAACAGAGGGCGCTCGATGCCATCAGCTTCAGCGTTGGCATGCAGCATGACGGGTTCAACCTGTTTGCCCTCGGTCCGAACGGAGCTGGAAAACAGACCGCGATCATGCACTATCTGGAAGACATGGCCCCCCTTGCGGGCGTACCTGACGACTGGTGCTATGTCTACAACTTCGAAAAGCCCCGCCATCCCGAAGCGCTCCGCCTTCCTGCAGGAATGGCCTGCTCTCTCTCCGCTGAAATGGAACGCCTTGTTGAAGCACTCTTTACCGTCATACCGGCGGCATTCAGCAGCGAAGACTACCAGGCTCAGGAAAAAGTCATACGGGAAACCTTCCAGGAACAGCAGACTGCCGCCATCGAAGAACTTGAAAAACGTGCCGCGGAAAATAATATCGCGCTTATCCGGACACCGGCCGGCTTTGCCTTCGCCCCCATAAAAAACGGCGAAGTGCTCAAACCCGACGAATTCATGCTGCTCAAGGAAGCGGAACGCGAAAAAATAGAAAAAGAGATCGCGGCATTGAAAAACGCCATGCAGTCCATCATGGCGCAGATCCCGAAATGGCAGCGGGAAGCCCAGGACAAAATCAAGGAGCTGAACCGGCTTATTGCAGGTTTTGCCGTCAAGCCCCTTTTTGCTGAACCCGGAAAAAGCTACAGCACGATTGTTCAGGTCACCGCCTATCTCGAGCGGGTTGAAAACGACATCATCGAACATTTCGACCGTTTTCTCGAAAAGGACAGCTCCACGCAGGAACTGCTGCCCGGCCTGTCGGTGATGAAAGGGAACTTCTTCAACCGCTACAAGGTCAACGTACTGGTCGATAACAGCCGCTCAACGGGAGCGCCGGTCATTATCGAAGAAAAGCCTGCCTGCCAGAACCTCATCGGCGACATCGAACACCTTTCGCAGATGGGAACCCTCGTCACGGATTTTACGCTCATCAAGGCGGGAGCCCTGCACCGTGCAAACGGCGGCTATCTGCTCATCGACGCCCGCAGGCTCCTGTTGGAGCCCCTCGCATGGGAAGCGCTGAAAAAAGCCCTGCGCACACGGCAGATCCGGATCGAATCCCTGGCCCAGCTTTACAGCCTTGTCAGCACGGTCTCGCTCGACCCTGAACCAATCCCGCTCGATGTAAAGGTCATCCTGCTTGGAGAACGCACGCTCTACTACCTCCTCTCCAGCTATGACCCGGATTTCAGCGAGCTCTTCAAGGTTGCGGCGGACTTCGAAGACGACCTGCACAACACTGCCGAAAGCCGGCTGGCCTATGCCCGAATCATTGCCGCCATAGCGAAAAAAGACGCCCTTTGCCACTTCGAAAAAACTGCGGTGGCAAGGATTGTCGAACATGGAAGCCGCATCTCCGGCGATGCCGTAAAACTTACCGCCCATATGCAGAGCATCGCCGATCTTGTGCATGAAGCCGACTACTACACGCGCAGGAACAACCGGCGTCACGTAACCGCCGAAGATGTGCAGATGGCTATCGACGCGAGAACCGTGCGTGCATCGAGAATACGCGAAAGAATCCGGGAAGCGACCCTGAGAAACACCATTCTCATCGATACCGCATCGGAAAAAACCGGGCAGATCAACGGTCTTGCCGTTTACTCGCCGGGCGGACAGAGCTTCGGCCATCCGGGAAGGATAACCGCCAGGGTAAGTCTCGGCAAGGGTGAGGTTATCGATATCGAGCGGGAAGTCGAGATGGGAGGCCCGATTCACTCGAAAGGGGTGCTGATACTCTCGGGATTCCTCGCCGCCCGCTTCGCCATCCAGCAGCCACTCTCCCTTTCAGCTTCGCTGGTGTTCGAACAGTCCTACAGCGGCGTCGAAGGGGACAGCGCCTCCTCGGCCGAACTGTATGCCCTGCTTTCCGCCCTTTCGGATACCCCCATCCGGCAATGGTTCGCGGTAACCGGTTCGGTGAACCAGCACGGAGAAGTGCAGGCGATTGGCGGCGTAAACGAAAAAATCGAGGGCTTTTTCGACCTCTGCGCAGCCCGTGGCCTTGACGGAAAACACGGCGTGCTGATACCGGCCGCCAACATCGACAATCTCATGCTCAGAGCCGAGGTTGTAGACGCTGTAAGAGCCGGGGTCTTTGCGATCTGGCCGGTCAGCCATATCGATGAAGGCATTGAAATCCTTACCGGCCTGCCGGCGGGAGAGCCCGACCCCGAAGGCATCTATCCAGCGGAAACCATCAATGGCCGTGTAAGCACAAGAGTGCAGGAAATGGCGCTGAAACTGAAAAAATTCAATGCGGAATCAAAAGGAAAGGCGGAGTAAGCATGCAGCATCAGGAGAACCGAAACCGGGAAACCCCTCCGAAACCGGAGCGGTATGTAATAAAAAGCATTGCTGTCGGCATTGACTGCTCTCCCCACAGTATGGCATCGCTGAAAGCTGCCGCCGAACTGGCGGCAAGAATGAACGCCGAACTGATCGGCATATTCGTGGAAGATATCAACCTTCTGCGCATTGCCGATCTCCCCTTCAGCCAGGAAATCCGTCTCTACAGCGCCCAACCGGAAAGCATGAGTACCGCAGAACTGGAAAGACTGCTCCGCATGCAGGCAAGACAAGCCGAAACATCACTGCAGCACGAGGCGGAAATCTTCAGGGTACACCACACATTCAACGTCCGCCGGGGCATTGTTCCCAGGGAGGTAATCGCCGCCGCTCTGGAAGCCGATCTTCTCGTGCTTGGCCGAAGCGGACGCTCCCCTACATGCCGCAAGGGTCTCGGTTCGACAGCGCGAAGCGCACTCTCCGGCAGCACAAAAAACGTGATGCTCATGCGGACGGGGTTTTCAGCGGAACACGAAGCCATACTGGTGCTTTTCGACGGTTCAGAAGGATCGAAAGCAGCACTCCGCATTGCCCTGAGCCTCGTTCGTTCAGGAAACACTCTCCATATACTCATATTGCCGCAAACCGAAAATGAGAAGGCAACCCTCGAAAAAGAGCTCTCGAAGCTCATTCCTTCGGGCATACTACGTGTGGAATACCACATGCTCCCATCCGTAACCGACAGCAGAATCATTGCCCGCTACATCCGCATGGCCGATTCAGGGCTGCTGGTGCTCAGCGACCATATGAATCTCCCCCAGGAAACCGTGCATTCACTCATCAACGAAGTGGACTATCCCGTGCTGCTGGTTAGGAATCAGAGTAGCTAAACTGTTTCTCTGCGATCTTCATGCCCGTTTATTCAGATATTTGTCGGAAACTCCACTATGGAGGGGACCAATGAAGGGGCCATACGTATTTTTTCGTTACTGTTCTACCCGTAACATTCCACCTCTCGCCCTGATTTTACGCTTTCCTTACTATACCTGAAAACATCACTTGCCATTAACTTGACGCTGCTTACAAGCCCACTGTTATTGCTTGAATATTCATACAGGGTTCGATCTGCGCTTTTCCAGCTGTCTTTATATTCTTCTTCACCTCGAAGATGATCAAATATCTGGTCTCCGGCAGAGAAAGCATCCTTATAAAGGAGCGCAAGGTGTATTTTTCCGGGTGACAACTTGATATATTCTTCTTCATAAGCCTGCATATAGTAATAGAACCGTTCATTATATCGGAAACCAAAATGCCAGCTCATTGCTTTCTGGTTCATTCTGAGTTCCGAGAAATGAGAAACACCTGAATCTAAGCCATAGCGAAGAATTAATTCATATACAACTTCAGAAACACCCGTCTCGTGTGATTTTGGCCACCTTTTCCTGTGTACGCTTAAAAACCCATACAAAGCATCCATTGCCTCTTTCTGTTGATCTTTCCCGTACACATATAGCTCAAAATCTCCCAACTCTGCATACCGCCGAAAACGCCTGTTTATATCACGCTTCAACTTTACGGGCCTTTTATCCATAAAGTCAACATAATCGGCAAACGCTCCTAAATTCGTGTATGGACAAACCTCCTCTTCTCTTTTCCACCCTCCGCAAGTTACAGATCTGCTTCCACCATTTATTTCAATCCTGTCATACTTTATTTTAGCATCGCGGATCGCATTAATAAGCTCATTCCAGTAAGAATCGTATAATAATGAATCAATATCTCCAACAATAATAGGATCATGATAATCATAAATATCATAACCGACAGGAACAACAACCTTTATATAGCCGGATTTTATATTTTTTTTCCACAAAACAAGAGGAAGAAAAATAACAGCATTATCATTTTCAGCAATCACATATACTGGATCAATATCATATTTATTCCTGTAAGCATCGACCCATGCCTTTGCTATCGAGGGGTGAAAAAACACATGTGAACTGCTTGCTTCATGCATGATTTTTATCCACCTGTCGAGGAAATCCTGTTCCTCGATCTCCCGCCAATCAGTATAAAAACTGAACTCCCAGTTATTGCCCATAATAATTAGACTTTAAGATCAATTTCAGTAACAACCTCAAATTTGAAATTAAAAGGCTTTAAAAACTGCGCTGGAGGATCGCCGCACCAGGAAACACCATTATCAGCCTTATCCCTAAAATATAAAGATATCAATTCCTTCTTTGCGTTAAACTCCTTACCTATCCTTATAATTCGTGTTTTTGCCCAATCTATATTTGAAATATTTCTCATAGAAATAGTGTACCATAACCAAACCCAGTATCCATATAATCTGCACTGCATTTGTTCATCACTTATAAGACGACGCATTATTTCAAATGCCGCGACATGATCCGAGTGCCCATCGAGATAATAAGGAACAAAAATAACTTCAGGATTAATCCCCTTTACTATTTTACCAACCTCTGAAACCGCACCACTAAACGAATCATCATTAATATCAGGAATATTCCCATCCAAAAAATGAAGTCTCTTTAAATCAGTAAGCTGTATACCAATAGACCCGGCAACACATTCTGATATTTCAATTCTTTTTTTTGCAATCAGCCCAGGATCAATATCATGCAGACTTTTTTCTCCATCAGTCAGATACATTATTGTCAATCGGCCACCATTTTTTATATATTTCAATATATACCCTCCAAGTCCTATAATCTCATCATCAGGATGAGGGGCAACGACCAATACATTGCTATACCCATATACTCTTTCGTCACTTTCACATCTAAGCTTTACCAGTAATAACACTCTTCTTAAAAAACGGGAAAAATAATCATACCAATACCCAAGAAAAGCATTAAGACTATAACCTTTGATTTTGATATTAAACATTTTGCAATACTTTATTACAAAAGGAATAAGGCATAATGAATTTCATAAAAACAAAAAAGCTTTCACTACATCAAATTGACAGGTTTAATCCTGTATCAATCTTGATGACTTGTAATGAGCCCGCATAAAACAGGCTGCCTATAATTATATGATTATCCTTAGTACAAAAACCGTACCAAAAAATATCAACATATTGGAACCACCCAGTCAGAGGTAGCGATCACGGTCAATAGCCGTCCGGAATAAATCGACTGATAACTTGTTTTTTGGCATAACACTATAGCTGAAAACGGTCGTAAGATTTTCCACAAAAAAAGCCCTGTAATACCTGTATTTAAAGCTCCAATGCCGTTCTCAGGCATGAATACATGAATACGAACCGGTATAAGTCCTGAGGCTGCCTGCGAGGATATCGGGATGTGACGTGTGCATTAAAACCTGGTCGCTCATAACAAAGAATTATTAGTATGACTGACAAAAGAATAATTTCCGGTTACTCAAAGGGAGCTGCCTGAAACAAGCAACCTGTAAACAGTAATGCTACCTTGTATCAATCTGAGCTTGTGCACCGCATCAATATCGTCTCAGAGTGAGATTGTCATCCCCTCTTTTTTTATATCGGGGTTGATGAAATTGAAAAGACAAAAGATGAGGTATTCACGAGCTCTGAAAGGACGCTGTCATCATCCCCAATAACAGGGCTGTCGTTTACGTTTCTAAAACCCTGAAATTGCCAGTCCATGAAACGGACAAGAAGATAATTCAGAATGAAATTCGCTCGTGAGCCCGTTTAACCTCAACTTGGTTGTGGAAAAATGATGTACAATCAAACCGGAAGGTTACACGCATGAAAACCAGGTCATGCAGAACAGATCATCGGCATCCTGAAGGACGCTGAAGCCGTCATATCGCTCAAGGAGATACCCGTAAAAAAGCGGAAACACCCAAAACCAGGCATCGTGCCGTCATGCATCTGTACAAGAGCTTCGGGCAGAGTCTGGGAAAGCTCTGTAGTATGCCGGAACTGAGCCTATCAGGAAACCGTTACGGGAATTGAAACGACGGACGGAAACGCCAGGGGTATTGGTGGTTGCGTTTCCGGTTGAGACGGGAAGGTTTTAAGATAAACCACAAACGGATGGAACGGCTCTCTGGAAAAAAACCTTTTGCTGAGCCTCAGGAGGTGATGGGAAATGACCTGTGTCAGCCGGGAAACACCTCCTCCACGGAAACACAGTAACCTGTGTCGGGCGATTGATTTCATAAGCAACAACCTGTATAATTGCCGTTGCTTTCTGCTGCCGGACAGCCTGGATGCTACAGCAGGGAGTTTCCTTGCCTATGATATCGATAAGGTCAACCAATGGCAATCGGGTGGGTGCCCGCTGGAAAGGCTTGTCTGGCTCAAGGAAATGGCAGGGATGATAACGATAGAAAACGACCCGAAATTTATCGGTAAGTCACTCGATGCCCTGGCATTTCATTATGGGGTGAAACTGGTGCTCAACCGCCCGGGCAAGCCAGCCGAAAAGACCTGCTTTAAAAACTTGAATGCAGGATCAGGGAGTGATACCTGAATATGCACCGGTTTCTGGGTCTTAATCATGTACGAGATCTCATCGGGCAATGACGGAATATTTACAATCCTATAACAAAAAAGACTATCCGGTCTTCCTGAGATAACTACGTCGGATAGCTGTAGTAAATTAAAAGAACAGCTTTTTTCACATACGTATTCTTACCGACATATACCCTTTATGTGACAACTTCTAAATCGATTAATAAGAGATCCCCAACTATCTTTTGGCAAGCACACGAATCAGATACTGTCCATATTGGCTTTTCATAAGCGGTTCTGACAGTTTCAATAAGGCATCGTCATCGATCCAGCCGGAGCGCCATGCGATTTCTTCGGGGCATGCGATTTTCAGGCCCTGTCGTTTTTCAACGGTTTGAATAAAATTCCCTGCTTCCTGATATGACTCATGGGTACCGGTATCAAGCCATGCAAAACCCCTCCCAAGCATGGAGCACTTCAGTTTACGCCGTTTCAGATACTCCTCGTTCACTGATGTAATCTCCAACTCCCCTCGAAGGGACGGTTTCACATTTTTGGCGATTTCCACAACATCGTTTGTATAAAAGTAAAGTCCAACCACCGCATAATTCGACTTTGGATCATGGGGCTTTTCGACAATGGAAAGCACATTGCCCTCTTCATCCAGCTCAGCAACGCCGTAACGCTCGGGATCGCTGACATAATACCCGAAAATATTTGCCTTGCGCTCCTTCTGTACAGTCTGAACCGCAGCCTCAAGCATCGGACTGAATGCATAACCGAAAAAAATGTTATCCCCGAGAATAAGGGCAACATCTTCGTTTCCGATAAACGCTTCACCGAGAATGAATGCCTGGGCAAGCCCGTCTGGAAAAGGCTGGACGATATAGGTAAGCGTAATGCCCCAGTCACTGCCATCTCCCAGCAGTTTCATGAACATCTGCTGGTCTTCGGAAGTGGTTATGATGAGAATATCCTTTATCCCTGCAAGCATCAGGGTGGTCAGAGGATAGTAGATCATGGGCTTGTCATAGACAGGCAAAAGCTGCTTTGAAATGCCTTTGGTAACCGGATAGAGCCTTGTGCCCGAGCCTCCAGCAAGAATGATGCCTTTCATAACCGTTATTGTGTTGATTTAGGGGAACTGCACACTCATCCATGCAGGATACACTGCATGGATGCAGCAATATAAGCGATATTCTGCTTTGTCATGCGTGAATACATCGGAAAGGTAATCAGGCATGCCGCACAGCTCTCGGCAAACAGCAATTCGCATGAAAACCGAGGCAAAATGGAAAACCAATAACATAGGTCTGAGTTTTCGGGGATCCGTTCGCCGTATTGCGGTAACTTTTTTCGGTGCAGAGAGACCGGATGTCTGCAACAATGATCAACTCTCACCAAAAGAAAGATGTTAACGCTCTTTCTCGAAGGAGATACTCCAATCGGGCAGCACCTGAAAATCAGAAGAGGGACAAATCCTCACGATTCCGCCTTGAAACTCTGTTTTGAAGACAGAAGAAAACGGTTAATGAAGTCACCGCCAAAATGTTTCCGGGTACCAGCAAAGGGTGCCTTTGCTGAGGCTTGAGACAAGTGCAATGAAAGTAGCATGCGGGGTTCCTAATGGACAACGATGCCGTAATGCATCGCTGTTGCCCAAAAAGACATTGTGAAAAATGTCAATCTCACTCTGAGACGATACCGGGCAATATTATAGCTAAGATGACACAAGATCCGTCTCAAAATAATAAGACCAGCTGTTTCCTGAAAATCCAATATGCAGAGTCAGAAATGCATCAGATGATTGCCAACCTAATTTACTGCAAACCCTTACACCACTGTTCGATGACCTCTCTGGTTTGATACTTGCCGATTAACCTGGCATTCATTCATAATCCTGTTATTAAAGCTTTTTGTGTGAAATATATACAATCTGTAGGCATATGGTACGGCTTTTGTACAGCATAACGATGAATGATGTTTGGAGTAAGAAAATCTGTTCGGCACTCATGACAAAATGACACTATTTATCAGGAATAAACTGAGAAACTGCTCATCCAAAAGGCCCGGGTGACTCATATTTTTCATGACAACAGGATAATTTTCTAAACATTCCTGTAATTCATGCATTTCAAAACCTTTTGGATACCCCACTATCTTTATCCAAAATTTTTTGTACCCCTCTAACTTATCCTTTTTCTGAATGATAGCGTACTTGGAAATAAATAGAGGCCCCCTAAAACACACACAAAAAACATCAAATACTACAATTGATGAAAAAACAACAGTATAGAGCTGATATAGATGGGCTGAGAGCTATAGCTGTAATGGCAGTTATTTTTTGTCATCTTGACGTTTACGGATTTCAAGGTGGGTTTGTCGGAGTAGATGTTTTTTTTGTAATCTCAGGGTTTCTTATTACATCTATCATCCTGAAAGACATTAATGCAAATAAGTTTTCTGTTGCAATCTTTTATGAACGCCGAATTCGCAGAATCTTTCCGGTTTTTTTCTCTGTTATTGGTGTTACCTGCCTTTTAGGTGCCTATTTCTTTGAATACAGTACATTTAAAAGTTTTGCTGACAGCATCATTGCGGCAACGGTTTTTTCTTCGAATATGCTTTTCTGGAGCGAATCGGGATATTTCGATGCACCTTCATTACAGAAACCTTTGCTGCACACTTGGTCACTTGGAGTAGAAGAACAATTTTACATCTTCTTTCCCCTTCTGCTGACCTTTATCAGCCGCTTCCTGAAACAAAAATATTTTCCCTGGCTGCTTTCGCTCGCAATACTCTCTTTCCTCATGAATATTTATGGCGTACATCATCATCCCGGAGCAGCATTTTTCTTCATGCCGCTTAGAGCATGGGAATTGTTCACTGGAGCCCTTGTTGCCCTACCTGCCATTCCCACCAATTCTTCGCCTCGCATCAGAAACCTCATATCGGCAACCGGTCTTGGTTTCATTTTTTTTAGTATCGCTTTCTACACGGAAGCAACACCTTTTCCCGGATTTTATGCTATTCCACCGGTTCTTGGAACAGCCCTGATTATACATAGTGGCTCCTCAGGCCCATCCTTAACGAACAAAATCCTCGGATGGAAACCCCTCGTCTTTATCGGACTTATCTCATATTCCCTTTACCTCTGGCACTGGCCTATCATTGTATTCAGAAAGTATGTGCTGTTGCGAACATTGAACCCAATGGAAATTGTTTTGATCATTGCTATAACCTTTTTTATCTCTATTCTATCCTGGAAGTTTATCGAGCAACCGTTCCGGTCCCCAACACTATTTCCAAACAGGAAAAAGTTGTTCGGAATCGCGGCGGCTCTCATGGTTTTCTCAGGAGCTACCGGAACCTTGATCCATATACAGAACGGTATGCCATATCGTTTTGCTGCCAATGAAATAATGATGGATGAATTTTACACTTGGGACTGGTTAAACAACTCGACCTATGGAAATTTGTATGTAGATCCACACTCGGAAAAAATCCCTACAATCGGCTCCTGCAGCAAAGAACCAGTTTTTGCTTTATGGGGTGATTCTCACGCATGGGCTTTTATTCCTGCCCTTAATAAGATGGCTAATAAATATGATATTACAGGGTATCTGTTGACAACAAGCGGCACAGCTCCTGTAATGGGAATCGAGCGGTTAGGACACGAAACGGCGTGGGAACCTTTTAACCAGGGAGTCATAGATTTTATACGTTCAAAACCAGAAATAAAAACCGTTTTTCTTGCTGCGCGTTGGGCGATATATACCAACGGAACAAGATATAAGAATGAGGAAGGAACGGCTGTCATTCTGACGAATGTCAATGAAATTCGGGGAAAATCAAATGCATTGCTGATGGAAGAAGGTCTCTTCAGATCTGTAGACACACTTCTTTCAATGAAACGGAATGTTGTTCTAATATCCCAAATACCGGAAATTGGTTACGACATAAAAAAACTCATATGGAATGCATCCCGGTTTTCACCAAAGCTACTTAAACTCTCCCCAACTATTGATGAGTATCGGAAGAGAAACAAAGAAGCGATAAAAATACTTCAGCAACTGTCAGCATACAACAAAAATGTAACCTTGATTTCCCCTGAATCAATGCTCTTTGACAATGACGGAAAAGTGATCTTAATACATAATAAAAAAAGCCTTTATAGGGATGATGATCATCTATCAACAACAGGCTCTCTTTTTATCGCTCCTGCTTTTGAAAATATTTTTTCCAAAATGTCAAGGGAAAATTTTGAAGGAGAATTTCTCCCTTTTAAGGTAAACCAACGGCTTTTAACAAAAAACAGCTTTTCCCATAATATCAGCAATAAACAACACACTCTCCCTGGTCAACCCTGAATGCATTGGCAGGGTAATCAGGCGGGATGCTACCCGTTCGGTCACCGGCAATTCGCAGAAAAACTGCCGGAAAATGGAAAACCGGTGGACCGGGGGATAGTGCATGCTGGTCTGGATTCCAGCTTCATGCAACCGATCCCTGATCGTATCCCGCAACACCGTAGACTGACCGCCGGCAAGTACAACGAAAATATAGTTCGATACAAACCCCCGGCGGCCGCTAAAAGGCACGCCTGCTCCTTCGACTTCGGAAAACGCATCCTCGTACCATTGCCGCACTTCAGCTCTTTTTTTCAGGTCATCCTCCAGCTTGCGAAGCTGAACGACACCAATCGAAGCACGGATATCGTCCATTCTGTAGTTATACCCCGATTCGACGACATCATACCCGGTACTGTGGCCTTTGGAGCGCTCATACGACAGCGTTGTCATGCCGTGCGAGCGTAACAGCTTTGCATGCTCATATAAACCCTCATCGTTCGTCACCAGCATCCCGCCTTCTCCGGTGCTGATATTCTTGTTTGAAAAAAAGCTGAAACAGCCAACGTCGCCAATGGTGCCAAGCTTTCGGCCACCGTACTCCGAGAGCGGCCCGTGACAGGCATCCTCGATTACCTTGAGATCATGTATCCGTGCAATCCGCATAATCTCGTCCATCGCACAGGGAAACCCGGCATAATGCATGACAACAATAGCCTTTGTTCTGAGAGTTATTTTCCGCTCGATATCCTGTGGGTCTACAGTAAGATCGTCATCCCCGCATATATCGGCAAAAACCGGCACCGCATCGACATAGCGGATAGCGTTTACCGTCGCCACGAAAGTAAGCGAGGGACAAATGACCTCATCCCCTGGGCCGATGCCGAGGATCTTCATGGCCAGATGAAGAGAAACCGTACAGTTGGCAAGTGCGAGCGCATGGCGGACATCCAGAATTTCTGCAAAATCCGTTTCAAAAGCCGTTGTTTTCGGACCAGTGGAAATCCATTTCGAGCGAAGTGTATCCAGCACGGCCAGTTCCTCTTCGATACCGAAATTCAGATCAAACAAGGGAATCTTGTACATTACGTTCAGGTTCAACTGTTACGATACTCTTTTGCATCCGGATCAGGAATAAAACCATCCTGCACAACCTGAATGATCTGCCTGATGCCGTCCGGAACTGTTTTGGTTATACTGAAACCGAGACGACTCTTTATCTTTTCGAAAGAAACCCGGTAATCCCTCGGATCCTCGTTCTTGGCCACATACCTGATGCGGCTGTCTGGCAACTGCTTGAGAATTTCATCGACGATCATCTGCTTCTGATAATTTTCCCTGGTATCTCCGACATTGAAAACATCGAAAGCCACTTTTTCCTCTTCCGCTTCAAGAACGGCAAGGACCGAACGGCAGAGATCGACAACATGACAGTATGGCCGCCAGAACTGCTCGCCGAACACAACAAGTTCCCTGCCAAGCGCCAGTTCCTTTGTGAACTCGTTGACCGTCAAGTCAAAGCGGAGTCTGGGAGAAAGGCCGTACACGGTTGAAAAGCGAAGAGAGGTCGGCTTGCAGCAATTGCTGTGCGGCTGAGCGAGCATGTACTGTTCGATGGCAACCTTGGTTTCGGCATAGAGCGAAACCGGGGCAAGAGTTGAATTTTCATTTACAAAAGAGTCTGGATCTTCCATTTTGCCGTAATTGCTGCATGTCGAAGCAAAAACAAACCGCTTCACGCCGAGCTCATTGGCAAGATCGTATGTCCTCCTGCTTCCTTCGAGATTGATCGCGTGGGTAAGATCGGGCTGTTTGGCACAGGCCGGATCGCCGACAATCGCCGCAAGATGAACGACATGATCGACTCCATCGAGTGCTTTGCGAAGGTCCGCTTCACTGCGGACATCCCCTTTAATGAACAGAAAATCATCGTTATTCAGAAGATCGATGATCGGAACACCTCCAAACATGAGGTTATCGAGAACCTTTACACGGTAACCTTTTTCAAGCAGCAACCTTACCAGTATCGACCCGATATAGCCTGCACCGCCTGTTACAAGTACAGTATCCTTCATATGTGTAATTAAATAATATTATTAGAGTATTCTGCAATGTTCGTTATACTCTTTCTGGGCAGTATAGTAATCGTCTGCCCGACCGATATCGAGCCAGTAGTCCTGCAGATCGTATTTCGACACCCGAGAACCTTCTTCAATCATCCTCCTGATCAGCATATCCATACCGAAAAA
>NZ_JAIOZR010000032.1 GCF_021740465.1 Chlorobium sp.
AGGCTTCAGTTGCACCGGTTCTGTCGCGAGGCACCCATACTGCCATCGATGATGTCGATCCGGCCCATACATTTGTTGTCGCACCGGTTGCGGAAAGTTACCGGATAAATCCGGGGATAACGGTTGTTTCGCTTTCAGGTCTGTTTGCTGAAATCGGAAACATCCTTTGACTTCCATTCATTTCTGTGCAGTTATCAGGGACACTGTTTAGCATCACAAGCTATTGGGGGGAGGTATTTCGTATATTGCTGAAAAGCGGTTCCGCCAATAAACAAAAACCTGCCACACTATGCCGCGAGGAGCGAGACTTGACTCGCCGGGAACCCTGCATCATGTGATCATCATGGGGATCGAAGAAGGGAGCATCGTCCGGGACGATACGGACCGGAAAGCCTTTCTGTACCGGATGGGATTGCTTGCCAAAGGTTCGGGCACGAGCATCTGCGCCTTTGCGCTTATGACGAACCACGCACACATCCTCCTGAAAAGCGGCCCTGACGGACTTTCCTCCTTCATGCGCCGTCTGCTCTCGGGGTACGCTCCGTATTTCAACCGACGGCACCAGCGGGTCGGGTACCTTTTCCGGAACCGGTACAAGTCCATCATCTGCGAGGAGGAAGCGTACTTCGATAAACTTGTGGCGTACATCCACCTCAATCCCCTGCGTGCTGGTCTGGTCGAAACACTGGAGCAACTGGCGCTTTATCCTTGGAGCGGCCACGCGGTGCTCCTGGACAGGGTGAAGTACGACTGGATGGATCGCGACTATGTGCTGCGCTTTTTCGGCGGCAGTGCGGGAGCGGCAAGAACTGCGTATCTGGCATTTCTTGAAAAGGAACTGGCCACAGACCGTGAACAGGAGCTTTCGGGAGGTGGCCTCGTGCGCTCTCAGGGCGGCTGGTCGAGGGTTCAGTCCATGCGGAAACGGGGCAGGAAAGCCCTCGGCGACGAGCGGATTCTCGGCGGTGAGGATTTCGTCAAAGAGATATTGAAGGAGGCGGCTGACGGGAAAGAGGTTCCGTTGTCGGAACACGAGCGGCTGCAGTTGTTTGACGAAGCTGCCGAACAGGCATGCGAAGTGGCAGGAGTAACCGTAACGTTCCTGCGCTCAGGGAGCAGGAGCGGCCGGCTTCCCTCTCTGCGGAAACAGCTTGCCAGAAAGGGCGCGTTCGAAATCGGCCTGCCTCTTGCCGAAATTGCACGGCGGCTCGGGGTGACGCCGAGCGCCGTCAGCTATATGCTCAAGCAGAAATAGACGTATGGGGCAATCAGTAACCATTTACGTCTGTTGATGAATAGTAATGTTCTTAAACCAATGAATCCTGACATAACAATCAGGGACGAGCAACCCGGCGACGCAGCAGCGATAACCGATCTCACCATCGAGGCATTCAAGACGCTGGGAGTCAGTAACCACACCGAACAGTTCGTGATCGAGGCGCTGCGCGCTGCCGGTGCGCTCACGCTCTCCCTTGTGGCGGAGCTCGACGGCCGTGTGGTGGGCCATATCGCATTCTCGCCAGTGACCATGTCGGACGGCACTACCGGCTGGTACGGCCTCGGGCCGGTATCGGTTGCGCCGGAGCTGCAGCGGCAGGGAATCGGCAAGGCCCTCATACAGGAGGGGCTTCAGCGCCTGAAAGCGCTGGGTGCCCGGGGCTGCTGCCTCGTGGGGCATCCGGAGTACTACCGGCAGTTCGGGTTCGGCAATCACGGGGGGCTTGCCATAGAGGGAGTGCCTCCGGAGGTGTTTTTCGCGCTTTCCTTCGATGGAGACACCCCGAACGGGAGCGTCATGTTCCATGAGGCATTCATGGCGCGCGCCTGAGATTGTTAATGCTATACTCAGGAGATGATGAAAACAGGCGAACGCTCAACCTGCTTCGCGACAAGCCGTGTGTATGGATGTCGGCACCCGGGGAAACCCGTTGTACATCTGTGCCGATCGTGAGCCCTCCGGCGAGTTCCGGGAGTACTTCAGGGGGTGACCGGATGGCGTAGAAAAGGCTTGCGGATTCGTTTCCTGTTTGCTAACATGTGAAAGACAAGTGTTTTGCTGGGTACAACCCCCAAACTCGGAAAAACATGCCCCCCATCCCGATGCAATGCTTCAGCATTGCCACGCAGATCTCTCTGCAGGATTTCCTTTTCTCAAAATTCCGGACTTCAATCCGGAATCCTCGCTTGTCTTTTGTTCCCGCATTATACCCAGCCTGAACAGGAGAGGGGATGGCGAACAACAGCCCCGTCGCCATGTTTGCGGCGAGGCTGGATCGATCCAGGGTTTGTTTTTTCCAATCAAACAACAGGAGCAGACAATGAGCAACTATCCTATCACCGACTTTCAGGGCGATTGCGGGGAGAGCTCGCAGCAAGGGCGGCCGAACAGTGTGGGGTCAGTCAAGGGCCTGCAGTGCAACGAAACAGCCAGTATTCAGGGAAACACGGATCTGAGCACCTGCATGCGCGCCAACAATGGGGCTATGGTGTACGGCATAACCCTGACGGGTTCTCCCGGTGTCTTTGACTTCGTCGTCAATGTCGATGCCCAGGGTCCCCACGGTTTCGGAAGCGGCAGCATGTATCTGGCCTTTACCGATGAGTCGGGCGATACCTACTACCTGTCGATATACAGCAGCACCCGGTCGGTTCATACCGTTCGCTACAACAGCGAAAAGCCCGCCATCAAAAGGATATGGTGGAGCGACTACAGCTTTACCGTATAGTCCGCCTGCAGGAATGCCGGCCATGCAGCAATGCACAGTGCCAAGGCCGGCATTTCTTAAAACACTCATCCGCACCTGCCCGTGCGTTAACAGTCAACCGGGCCGTGACGGGTGCTGCAATCCGGTTAAATGTTGTTTTCCGGGCGTTTTCTTCCCGCTCGATAGTGTATTTTCAGGAAAAACGATACGGAGTTGGAGGCTTAACCACAAGGGATAGTTATGATCGGCTTTTTCAGACGGGTTGTTGCGGTGTACGATTCGCTGGAGCATATCTGGGAACACAAGCGCACCGAGCGCGCTGCCGCCAATCTCCTGATCGCGGCCTTTCTCGGTTCGCTTGCGCTCATCGAGCTGGCACGTCAGGGGTGGCTGCCCGAAGCCGTTGCCGAGCTGATGCCTAAAAGCCACTTCTATGCCATTAACGTTGCATTCTCGATGCTGCTCGGGATCGAGGTTTTCGGGTTGGTGTTCAGCCTTGCGAACTCGGTTTCCGATTCTGTGGGCAAGCAGTTCGAAATCCTGTCGCTCATCCTGTTGCGCCACTCTTTCAAGGAGTTCATTTACTTCAACGAACCGCTCGTCTGGGAGCAGGCTTCAAAGCCGGTGCTGCACATCATTTCCAGCGCTGGAGGGGGGCTTCTGATTTTTCTCCTGCTCGGAATGTACTATCGGCTGCAGCACCATCGGGTCATTACGCAGACCGCCGTAGCCACTGCGGATTTCATAGCCTCGAAGAAGATCGTGTCGCTGCTTCTGCTCCTGATCGTCAGCGGCATAGGGGTGCTCCAGGGTTATTATTTCCTGACGGGTCAAACGGCTTACGATTTTTTCTCTATTTTTTATACGGTGCTGGTGTTCAGCGATGTGCTTCTGGTGCTGATATCCCTGCGCTACAGTTCGAGCTATCCGATCCTGTTCCGCAACTCCGGTTTTGCCGTCGCAACCGTGGTGATCAGGCTTGCACTGACCGCGCCGCCTTATCTCGACGTCCTTCTCGGCGTAGGGGCCATGGGGTTTGCCATCGGCATCACTATCGCCTACAACCGGTTTGAAAAAACGGCACCGCCACCAGCCGTTCCCGAGGTAGGCGTGCCTCTTTACATTGATGTTCCTAAACCATGAGCACACAGATCGTTATCAGAGACGAGACGCATGAGGATGCCCGTGCGATAACCGGAGTGACTGTCGCCGCGTTCATGACGCTGGAGGTCAGCAACCACACCGAGCAGTTCATTATCGAGGCATTGCGCGCCGCCGATGCGCTTGCGGTTTCCCTCGTGGCGGAACTGGATGGCCGCTCCGACTGGTTTGGCCTTGGGCCGGTATCGGTTTTTCCTGAACTGCAGCGGCAGGGTATCGGGAAGACGCTGATTCGGGAAGGTCTCGAAAGGCTTAAAGCGCTTGGCGCAAAAGGCTGCTGCCTCGTGGGGCATCCGGACTACTACCGGCGATTCGGGTTCACTAATTCCCAGGAGCTTGTAATCGAGGGCGTGCCGCAGGAGGTCTTTTTTGTGCTTTCGTTCGACGGGTTCCTGCCGCAGGGCACTGTCGGGTTCCATGAGGCATTCATGGCGGATGGCCGGAACGAGTGATCGGAGTGGCGTGATCCCCGAGCCCTCAGGATTTTCGGGATCAGTTCGGGGATTCGTGTGCATGTCACAACAGGAGATACAATTATGGCGGTTTTTACTCGAAGAAGGTTTCTTGCCGGAGCCCTGGCCCTCGGGATGGCTCGGTTTCCTTTTCCCCTGATTGCTGAACCTGCAGATTGCCACACACGTCGGGGGCTGGTTCTTCTGGCTGATTTTCCGGGCGGCTCACATGCTGTCACGGAAGATTTCGTCACTGAGCGATTCCGAAAAGTAAGCACCTATATCCGTGAAATGTCTTACGGCAAAGCTTGCGCCGAGTTCGATTTCACCAACTGGCTTCTTCTTCCTGATCCGGTATCGAGCTACTCGATATCACCTGCCAATCTCAAGGTCGACAAATCCCGGGTATTCCGGCTTGTACAGGATGCCATCGATGCTGCAGACGATGGTTATGCTTTTTCCCGCTACGATTACGTGGTGATTTTCATGCGTGCATCGATGCAGGATTACGGTATGGTCGGTCTATGCGGCTATCCGGGGATGCTTGGTTGGTCACGCGAGCTTGTTTTTAAAACAAAGCGTCGTGGCCAGATCGTGCCAAATGGCGTAGCTATCTTTACCTCGAACGCCCATGTCGGTACCCTGTTCCATGATATTGCTCACGTTTGGGGCGGCGTCGTGAACGGCAAGAGGGTTGTTCCCTGCCTTTACGACCATGATTTGCAGGAACGATATCCAACAAGACAAACAGGGTTTGAACAAACCCTGATCAATATGGGGTACTGGGATCCGATGTCCTGCCACCTGTATCAGCCGAATATTCCTCCGCCGGGCATTTCTTCGTGGACCAGGCTTCGATTGGGCTGGCTCCCTCTGGAGAAAATATGGGAGGTTGACCTGTCATCCCTGCCTGCCGAGATTTTGCTTGGACCTCTGGAAGACGGCAAATCGAAGATACTGGCGATCCGGATAAGGCTGACTGCAACTCGGTATTTTCTTGTCGAAAATCGCCAGCCTGTCGGTTTATACGATAGCGTTCTGCCAGGACACGGGGTGCTGATCATGAAAGCCGATGACGGCATCGCCGAATGCAGGAACGGAGAGGCTCCGGTTCGTCTGGTTGATGCCAATCCTGATGTCAGGACTTTGCTTGGCGCCGCGTTTGATTTGCAGGGCAAAAGCCGTTACGTCGATCCCGAGTCCGGTCTGGAGATCAGGCTGATTGAAAAAATACGAAATTCGTACCGGATCAAAATCAGCCAGGCTTGATGTATTCCCGGCGGCAGCCATTTTCCGGTTTCGGAATGGCACCGCCTCATCGGCCATCCGACACTGGCCGATGCCATATTTGTGGACGGCTCTTGCACAATGCGTATCAACTGACCATTAAAGGGGAGTCCATGCGAAAAGCATTTGCTGAAACGATAGCATCGAACACTTTTTATATTTGTTTTTCAGACAAATGAATGGAGTTCAGTGCACGAGGTTTAACCATGCGCCAACCGGAGTATTCATCGATTCCGGAACAGGGCTGTATCGCCCTTATAGAATTCATTGCAGGCTTGAGAATGCCTGACTCATGATGCCGGGTTGATTTTCAGCTTTCCGTTTATCGCAATCATCTTTTCAACGAAAATCTTCTCAACAGCAAGAATTTGCGAATCGACCGCCACTCCGGCCTGCTGACGATAGATGGAAGCAGCAGCAATTTTTCCGGTCAGTGAGAGGACACAGACCCGAACGCACCGAGAAAGTTCTGAAATGATCTTGTTGCTTGAGAATCCGGCGGAGCTTCCGTTCAGGAGTTGTGCCTGGGCTCGAAGAGGGATCCGGGAAAGGGATGCGGGTTTCTTTGAATATTATTTCGAGAGTACTTCGACCTTGACCTTCGCGGTGCCTTTTCCGTGGAATCCGAGCTGTTTTGCGGCTTCGGCAGAGAGGTCTATCACCCGGTCGTCGACGAACGGTCCACGGTCGTTTACCCTCACGACAATCGAGGCGTTGTTTTCGAGGTTGGTTACCCGGACAATTGCCGGAAGCGGGAGGTACTTGTGTGCGGCACTGGGTTTGTCGGGGCGGAATATTTCGCCGTAGGCTGTCGGCTGGTTATTGTGCTGATCAAGGGTTTCCTGGCCGTACCACGAAGCGATGCCGATTTCCTGATAGCCTTTTGTCTCCTTGTAGTTCATGGGAACATAGCGTTTCCCGTCTATCACATAGGGCTTGTCCTTGAGTTTTCCCAGCCGGTAAGCCTCTTCGGGTGAAAGCAGACGGCCGCCTCCCGAGGAAAACGTTCCCCGGCTTGTCGAGCAGGAACTGAGCCCTACGGCTGCTGCCATGAGTGCCGTAAAAAGGATCTTGCGCATCATTGATTCGTCTCCTTTTTCATGGGTTTGTTAAGATAATAATAGCTATTTAACAGGAAAATTCCCTCTCCGGGCGTATATTCTTCGTTCAATTAAAAAAGCACTTTGCTTGTACTCTTACAATTTCTTCCGGCTTTTTCCCCATCGTTATGGCTGAACAACGGCAAGCGAAAGCTCCTGCAGGCGTCCTGATTATCCACGGGTTCAGCGCAACGCCGGAGAGCGTTGCAATTCTTGAAAAACCGCTGAGGGCACTTGGTCTGCCGGTAAGCCTGCCGCTTCTTTCCGGACATGGAGCCCCTTCACCTGAAGCGCTCAGGGGGGTTACCTTTCATGACTGGATGGCTGATGCCGATCGGGCATTTCAGGCACTTGCCGAAAAGGCCGAAAAAATCATTGTCGTGGGGCACAGCATGGGGGCCCTTATTTCACTTCGGCTTGCGGCAGAGTACGCCGACACAGTCGATTCTCTCGTTCTTGCAGCCCCCGCCCTCAGGCTCGCCTCACTGCTCGCCCCCGGAAGACCGCTGCACTTTGCCGCGGCTCCACTTTCCCTGGTAATTAAAAGATGGGATCTGAAGCCGGTATTTGCCGGAACCAATTATCTGAAGTGTGCCGGTCAGTATCAATGGGTGCCGACCGATGCGATTCTTTCCCTGTTCGAGCTGATAGGCACGACACTTCCGCAGCTCGGAAGCGTTAACGTTCCGGTGCTGTTGCTGCAGAACCGGAGGGAAACAACGGTACTGGCGGAAAGCGAAGCCATGCTTTTCAAGCTTATCGGTACCCGACACGCAGAGCAATCGGTTATCTGGCTTGAACGGTCGGAGCATCAGATATTCTGCGACTGCGAGCGCGAAGAGGCCGTCCGGGCCGTTCTTGCATTCGTTTCCGGCAGGCTTGCACAAAAACCGGTGCATGCCGGACAGTCTGTTTGCCTTTAACCACAATTAACCCGAAAAACTTAGTACCATGAACCGCCCTATCGCATCATTTTTTCCGCTTCTGCTCGTTTTCTCTCTTTCATTCGCAGCTTTCGTTCCGGCACCGGCCTTCGCTGAAACGGCTCCGCCCGAGGGGAAAAGCGGCCTCGGCCTGAATGAAATCGGTATCGGAACCGGTTATGCATGGGGTTCCCTGAATGGTGAATCCGAAGATATATCCATCTATCCGGCATTTGTAAGATTTGGTTTCAGCGCCAACGGTCTGCTGGGCATAAAGAGTTCCCGAAATACCCTGCAGCTGACCATCGAGCCTTTTGTCAACGCCGTTTCAGGATCTGAAGACGGAGTGGAGGCAGGATGCGCCCTGGGTGTGCGCTATCTTCACGAAGTCAGCCGTCCCCTGGCGCTCTATCTTGAGGCCAGCGTCGCTCCGATGTACTACAGCATCGACAGCGTGGAGCAGGGAAAGGCTGGCTTCAATTTTCTCGACCAGTTCGGGGCCGGTCTGCAGTACCGGATTGCGCCGGCAATGGCGCTGTTCGGAGGGTACCGGTTCAGGCATCTTTCCCATGCAGGATTTGCTGACCGTTCCAATGACGGGATCAACACCAATGCTCTTGTCCTGGGTTTTTCCTGGCTCTATTGACGGGCGGAGAGCCGATGTAACCGATTCGTAACACCGGTATTTCTTATGTTGAATGGCGGCAGCAATGCCGCCTTTTTGCATTTTCCCAACCAATAGGAAAACAACCATGACTGTGCCGCGTTACGGAACAATAACATCAGCACTTCTCCTGAAGCTGCTGGTTCTGGTCATGCTCGTTTCGGCGTCAGGCTGCAAGGGCAGCGCCGGGCTGGTGCATAAGACGGATAAGGGCTCTTTTTCCTCTCGCCCGAAATACATTTTTCTTTTTATCGGCGACGGTATGGGCATGGCCCAGGTAAAGCTCTCCGATGCTGTACTCGATTCGGGTAACGTGCTTGCCATGGGAAGCTTTCCGGTAACAGGGGTCACCGCTACCCATGCCGAAAACCGCTACATAACCGATTCCGGAGCCGCAGGAACGGCGCTGGCAACCGGCTTCAAGACCTCCATCGGCACCATCTCGATGAAAAGCAACCACCGCGATACCCTCCGCACCATCGCCGAAATGGCGAAACAGAAAGGCATGCGGGTGGGCATCGTTTCAAGTGTGGGTATCGATAATGCCACTCCTGCCTGCTTTTACGCCCATAATGCCGGAAGAGGCAACTACCACGACATCGCCATGCAGATGGCGACAAGCGGTTTCGACTATTTCGGAGGTGGCTATGCCGAGGGTGACTTTGCACATAACCGAAGCAAGGAAGGGGCGATCAAGCGGGATATTCCCTCGGTCATGAAAGCCGCCGACTACCGGGTTACAACGGGCAGGGAGGATCTGCTTTCCGTGGTGCCGGGAACGCGCTGCTGGGCGTATACCCGCTTCGACGGCAAAGCGGCACTGAGTTATGCCATGGATCGGGAGGGAGAGGAACTTTCCCTCGCCGAGTTTACCCGCCAGGGAATCAGGCTGCTCGAAAACCCCGCCGGTTTTTTCATGATGGTCGAGGGGGGAAAGATCGACTGGGCATGCCATGCCAACGATGCCGCCGCGACGGCGCATGACGTTGCGGCTTTCGACAGGGCGATTGCCGAGGCGGTCGCTTTTTATCGGCTTCATCCGGATGAAACGCTCATTGTGGTGACCGCCGATCATGAGTGCGGAGGACTTTCTCTCGGCAACGCGATGCAGGGTTACGAAAGTCGGTTGCCGCTCTTGCGCCGCCAGAAGATTTCGCAGGAGCGCTTCTCGCAGAAGGTCGCTGCATGGAAAAAAAGCGGCAAGGTCACCTTCGCCATGGCGCTCGACAGCGTGAAGGTGTATTACGGGCTTGGTTACGGAGCTCTGGATCCTGCACTGGCGATCTCCCTGCAGGAGAGGAAAATCCTCGGGGATGCATATCAGGCAAATCATAACGCCGTACCCGGAGCGGAGCGTTTTGCTTCCGTCGTTACCGGCATGCTGAACTCAAGGGCCGGTATCGGCTGGACAAGCAACGTTCATACTGCGGTTCCTGTTCCGGTTTTCGCGGCGGGAGCCGGTGCCGAAGCGTTCGGCGGCAGCTATGACAACACCGGCATTGCCGAAAAAATCATGCGCCTTGCTCGTATAGGCGGGAGGCAGTGACAAGGCGCTCACGGCATCTGGTCAGGACTTTTCAAGAATGGTTTTGAGATTTTCAAGGTTTGCTCTGAACCGGAACCCGAAGAAAAATTCCATAAGCGGGTCCAGAAGTCCTGCAAGACCTTCAGGCGTTGTCGAAAAGGCATAAGTCAGTCTGGTGGCACCCTCGACAGGCTCGAATTCCATGGTGCCCTCATAGGGGACTGCGCTGCTTGTGCTGGCGAAGCGGAGCCGTTTTTCAGGCTCATAGGAGGTAACGATCCATTCGGTATGCATGGGGAAGCCAAGAACCGACCGGATTTCATACCCGGAGGTACCCTGGCCTAAGGGAGTCTGGCTGGTGACTGCAGACTTCAGCACATCCTCCTGCCAGACGCTGTCGTTGGCTATGTCCGTAAGATAAGCCGCCACATCTTTCAGCGGGCGACGGATGACGATCGTGTGGGAGATGTTCATGATGGATCCTTTTTCCTGAATGGAACAGTCCTGCAGAGGCAATAATTCCGAAAGGAATTCTTTTGTTCGGCATTCCGTTTTCCTGTGCAGGTAAGGAGTTTCTTTTTTAGCTTTACCATAAACCTGATTGAGTGAGGCTATTTTTGGCTGCACGGAAATACGACTTACGGAGTAACATTATGGCAGATCTTTCTACGACATGGATGGGATTGAAGCTTCGTAACCCTTTGATTGTCGCGAGTTCAGGGCTTACCGGAACGCTTGAGAGCGTCAAGGCGGTGGAGGCACACGGGGCAGGTGCGGTTGTACTGAAATCGCTCTTTGAAGAGCAGATTGTGCTTGAAACCGGATTGGCGGAAGACCAGAACGAACAGCACCACTATTATGCACAGGCAGAGGATTATATACGGGAGTATACCAGGGGTAACGCCCTGAACGGTTATCTCGATCTGATAAAGAGCTGCAAACAGACTGTCGATATACCCGTTATCGCAAGTATAAACTGTGTGTCGCAAGGCGAATGGCTCTCATTCGCTTCCCAGATTGAGCAATCAGGTGCTGATGGACTTGAAATCAATATTTTCCTGCCACCCTCCGATTCCAGCAGGAGCAGTGCTGAAAATGAGCTGCTTTACGCCGATGTTCTCGAAAAAATCACCAGAGTTGTCCGTATTCCGGTTGCCGCTAAAATCAGCAGTTATTTTTCAAGTCTGGCAGCTGAAGCGGTTGCCCTCTCCAACTCAGGTATAAGCGGGCTTGTGCTGTTCAACAGGTTTTTTTCTCCCGACTTCGATATCGAAAACTTTAACGTTACTGCAGGCGGAGTTTTCAGCTCTCCGACGGATATCTATAACTCTCTTCGCTGGATTGCCATTCTAAGCGGTCGGGTGCAGTGCGATCTTGCTGCGTCAACCGGGGTTCATGACGGCAAAGGGCTGATCAAACAGCTTCTTGCCGGTGCCCGTGCGGTTGAAATCGCCTCGGTGCTTTACAAAAAAGGGTTTGGTGAAATCGGTATAATGCTCGATGAGCTTGAAGAGTATATGGAACGGCACCGGTTTCTCTCAACCGGCGAGTTTATCGGCAGAATGAGTATGGCTCATGCCCCCAACCCGGCCGTCTACGAACGGGTGCAATTTATGAAATATTTCGGAGGGATCAATTGATTACTCCAGGCAGTCATGAGAATTGAGATGGAAGAGAGGCGCTATGCGTGTGATTGATCTCTCCCATTCTATCGGCCGCGGCATGTCCTGCTACCCCGGAACTCCGCTGCCGCAGTCAGTGCCGTTCTGTACCATTGAAGCCGACGGCTTCAACGAACGGATGCTCACCTTTTCCTCCCACACCGGAACCCACGTCGATCTTCCCCTGCATATGTTCCGAGAGGGGCTCTCTCTTGACGCTTTCGGTGTGGAACAGTTTGTTGGCCGCGGGGTGGTGCTCGATATGGAAGACGCTGGCGGCGGCGCCATTTCGCTTGCCCGTCTTTTGCCTCACCGCGACCTGATCGAGGGTGCCGATTTCGTGCTGCTGCACTCCGGATGGGCGCGTCACTGGGGCACGCAGCGATACCTTTCCGGCTATCCGGTGCTGAGCCTCGAAGCTGCGGAGTGGCTTGCAGGGTTAAGGCTGAAAGGTATCGGGGTTGACACGGTTTCGGTCGATCCTGCGGATTCAGAAGGGTATCCGGTGCACACCCTTTTTCTTGCAAAGGGCACACTGATCGTGGAGAATCTGGTTTATCACGACCGACGGTTGTTTGGAACGGGCTTTCAGTTTTTCTGCCTGCCCCTTAAACTCGAGGGGGCGGAAGCCGCTCCCGTGAGGGCGGTTGCCGTGCCGGACGACTGAATGGATTTTATTTTGTAATATCAAAAAGTTGATCGTACATTCCCTCGCTGGAATCCTGTGTGATCCTGTTCTTTTCCATTGCACTGAAAACCTATTGTATGAACAAGTTATTGCAATTTTCGTCAATCACCGGAAAGGTGATGATGGCGCTTGCCGGGGTTTTTCTGGTAACGTTTCTCGGCGTGCATCTCGGCATCAATCTGCTGCTGCTCAGCGATGATGGAGGGCGTTCCTTTTCAGTCGCTGCTGAATTCATGAGTTCGAATCCTCTCATAAGGATTTTCGAGATAGTTCTTTTTGCAGGGTTTCTTCTCCATATCGTGCAGGGTATTCTGGTTTCCCGGCAGAACCGCGCATCGAGGCCTGTCGGCTATGTGATCGGCAATCGCACGGAAACTTCCTTTCTGTCGAAATACATGCTGCACAGCGGCATCATCGTCCTGATCTTTCTTGCCCTGCATTTTTCCGATTACTACTTCGTCAAGGTCGGTCTTGTGGCTCCCCCTGAGGGTATCGGCCCTCACGATTTTTATGCGATGACCCTTCATCTCTTCTCCAGTACCTGGTACGCGCTCTTCTACATGTTCTGTTTTGTATTCCTCGGTATTCACCTCAACCACGCAATCCAGTCCGCATTCCAGACCATGGGGTGGAACCACAGCCGGTACATGGGCGCGGTAAAGGCTGCGGGAACCATCTATTCCGTGGCCATAACCCTCGGATTCATGGTGATACCGCTCTATTTTCTTCTTTTCAGATAAATTAACAATTGCTGAAAAATCCTTATTCCATGATGCGCCTCAATGCCGGAATCCCGGAAGGACCGATAGCTGACAAGTGGACTGCATACAGGTCGGCGGCAAAACTGGTCAACCCCAACAACAAGAGAAAGCTTGACATCATCGTTGTCGGCACCGGTCTTGCCGGAGCGTCCGCCGCGGCAACGCTCGGCCAGCTCGGCTACAACGTCAAGGTGTTCTGTTACCAGGACACGCCCCGCCGTGCGCACAGCATTGCCGCCCAGGGAGGAATCAACGCGGCTAAAAACTATCCCAACGACGGGGATAGTGTTTACCGGCTTTTTTACGATACCATCAAGGGTGGCGACTACCGCTCCCGTGAAGCCAACGTTTACCGTCTTGCCGAGGTCAGCAACCAGATCATCGATCTCTGTGTGGCCCAGGGTGTTCCGTTTGCAAGGGAGTACGGAGGGCTGCTCACCAACCGTTCGTTCGGAGGCGCCCAGGTATCACGGACCTTTTATGCACGGGGCCAGACAGGCCAGCAGCTTCTGCTCGGAGCGTACAGTGCGTTGAGCCGCCAGATCGCCGCCGGCAACGTTACCCTCTACAACAGGCGCGACGTGCTCGATATGGTGCTTGTCGAGGGGAAGGCGAGAGGGATTATCACACGCAATCTCGTTACCGGCGAAATCGAGCGTTTCGCCTCGCATGCGGTCGTTCTGGCAAACGGAGGATACGGTAACGTGTTTTTTCTTTCCACCAATGCCATGGGTTCCAATGTTACCCCTTCCTGGAGCGCCTACAAGAAAGGAGCCCTGTTCGCGAACCCCGCATTCACCCAGATTCATCCAACCTGCATTCCGGTTCACGGCGAATTCCAGTCGAAGCTGACGCTCATGAGCGAAAGCCTCCGCAATGACGGAAGGATATGGGTTCCTGCTCACAAAAAGGATGTTGACCGGCTGCGTGCCCGGGAGATAAAACCGTCGGAAATCCCCGAGTCGGACCGCGATTACTATCTGGAGCGGCGTTATCCCGCTTTCGGCAACCTGGTACCCAGGGATGTCGCTTCGAGAGCTGCAAAAGAGCGATGCGATGCAGGATACGGCGTCGGTACGAGTGGTGTGGCCGTGTTTCTGGACTTTGCCGAGGCCATACAGCGCAAGGGTGCGGGGACTATCGAGGCGCTCTACGGAAACCTTTTCCAGATGTATGAGCAGATCGTCGCCGAGAACCCTTATGAAACCCCGATGATGATCTATCCGGCGGTTCATTATACCATGGGAGGCCTGTGGGTCGACTATGAGCTCATGACCACGGTTCCCGGGCTCTATGCAATCGGCGAATGCAACTTTTCCGATCACGGCGCGAACAGGCTCGGCGCATCGGCGCTCATGCAGGGGCTTGCCGACGGCTATTTTGTTCTGCCGGTTACGATCAGCAACTATCTTGCGGCTGAAATCCATACGCCAAGATTCGACCCCAACAGCTCCGAGTTCACGCTGGCCGCCGAACAGGTAAGGGAGCGGCTGGCAAAGCTGAAAAATACCTCGGGGAAGCATCCTGTCGATTATTACCACCGCAGGCTCGGAAAGCTCATGTGGGAGCAGTGCGGCATGGCCCGCAACAGAAGCGGTCTGGAAGATGCCCTCGAGCGCATTCCGCAGCTTCGTGAGGAGTTTCATGCGGAGGTCCGTGTTCCCGGCGGTTTCGAGGAGTACAACCCGGAGCTTGAAAAGGCCTGGAGGGTTGCCGATTTTCTTGAACTTGGCGAATTGATGGTCCGTGACGCTCTGCAGCGCGAGGAGTCGTGTGGCGGTCATTTCCGGGAGGAGTTCCAGACTCCGGACGGCGAGGCGCTGCGAAACGATCAGGATTTTTCCTTTGTCTCGGCATGGGAGTACAAGGGGCGGAACGAGCCGGCGGACATGCTCCGCGAGGATCTTCTGTTCGATGTGGTCTGGCCTTCACAACGCTCTTATAAATAAGCTACGGGATTATGGATTTCACGCTTAAAATCTGGCGACAGAAAAATGCAAAGGCAAAGGGAGAGATGTTCACCTACCGTGTTAGCGGTATTTCTCCGGATATCTCTTTTTTTGAAATGCTCGATGTGCTCAATCTGCAGATCATCGCCGAAGGCGGCGACCCGGTCGCTTTCGATCACGACTGCAGGGAGGGTATCTGCGGAACCTGCAGTCTCTACATCAACGGCCGGCCGCACGGGCCGGTCAGCGGCGTAACCACCTGCCAGCTGCATATGCGATCCTTCAGCAGCGGAGAGGTTATTCATATCGAGCCGTGGAGGGCAAAAGCCTTTCCTGTTATCAGGGATCTCGTCGTCGACCGCAGCGCGCTCGACCGGATCATCCAGGCGGGAGGCTATGTTTCGGTGAATTCCGGCGGCATTCCCGATGCCAATACCATTCCGGTACCCAAGCCGCATGCCGACGCGGCATTCGATGCTGCCGCATGTATCGGCTGCGGAGCCTGCATTGCCGCGTGCCCGAATGCCGCGGCCATGCTGTTCGTTTCCGCCAAGGTCTCTCATCTCGCCCTGCTTCCGCAGGGAAGGGTGGAGGCAGCCCAGCGGGTACAGAAGATGGTTGCGTGCATGGACGATCTGGGTTTCGGTAACTGCAGCAACACCTATGCCTGCGAGGTGGAGTGCCCGAAACTGATTTCCGTGACCAATATCGCCCGCATGAACCGGGAGTTTCTTTCGGCAAAGCTGTTTTCCGAAAAGGAAAAGGCGGTCAGGGATTCGCTCTGACCGCCTTTTGCGTACATCACGAAGGCAATCTTCAGTCCTTGACGCATCGGACGGCAAACCCCAGCCGCTTGCCGGCCTCTCCCCGGCGCAGTGCGTCGTCGAAGTAACCGATGGCGTATCCCCAGGCCCGTTCGGGGGCCGATTCCGTTGAAGACCAGAGCCGTGCGTACTCACCGATAAGCACAAAGGCTCCGTCAGTGTCGCGACGGGCACCTGAGGGAAGGATGTCGAGTCCACTTTTTCCCTCCCTGCCGTCGGTTTCTTTCCAGAACCTCGCGGACTTGAGTTCTCCGCCTGCACGCTCCTGGCCGCCAAGAGCTTCGCCCAGTGCTTTCCAGTCGGCATCGGTTGCCACATGCCAGCCTTTTGGTGCAACTCCTCTCGGATCGTTGACGGCGTACCAGTTGTAGAGCCGTCCGTAGGTTTTTCCGTTTTCAGGGTCGTTCTCATACCGGCACCATGCCCCAGTAGTCAGTTTCGACCACTCTTCGGGATCCCGGACCTCCGGAATGGGATCGCCATTACGGTAACGGGACACATCGAGATTTTCCGCACTCCAGACACGGTTTCCGATCTCGGCGGTACTGTAGCTTCTTCCTTCGCTGTCCGTCAGGGGTTCGCTTTTTTTGCCGCTGCAGGCGGTTACAAGCAGGATGAGAAGGATGGGCATGATTCTGCAGAGAGACCTGTTGTTTTTCATTGAGGCAAGAGGGTATCGGATTCATGAATATGAACGGCACTGGCAATAAAATAGGGAGGAAAACGGTTTTTTCAACTATGACGAGCCGACTGCGCCCGGCTGCGTTGTCAGGTCAGAGGAGGGCTCTGGTGAACCTTTACCTAAGCACTGCTGTTAAAAGCGTTAAAGAGCGATGGGACTGACTTTTCACCGGTGCGCTTTTTTTACGACGGGAAAAGTTGTAACCTTTTTGTGACAATGTCCGTTTGGAAATCAGCATTGAATGTTGTAGTTGATAACCGTAACTGAACTTCTGTTTGAATAAGGAATCTTTACGGGCATTGGCTTACCTCCGTCGGGGGCACTGAATCTGTAACGGCAGGTTCGAAGGTTCAAAACTCCATTTATGGAAATACTTTTTCTTTTATTTCTCATTATTGTCAACGGCATGTTCGCCATGTCGGAGATTGCGCTGATAACGGCGAAACGCTCAAAACTGCAGAAGCTTGCCGGTGAGGGCGACAGAGCTGCGGAAGTAGCCGTCAGGCTGGGACAGGAGCCGACAAGGTTTCTTTCAACCATACAGATAGGCATAACCTCGATCGGTATCCTGAACGGTATTGTCGGCGAAGGGGCTCTTGCCCGACCCTTTTCCCGCTGGCTGCAGTCCCTCGGCATGGATATGGAGATCAGCGGCGTACTTGCCACCGCACTGGTGGTCATTTCCATCACCTATATCACCATAGTCATCGGCGAACTGGTTCCCAAGCGACTTGGCCAGTTCAATCCCGAAGGGGTAGCCCGGCTCGTTTCCCGGCCAATGCTTGCCCTTGCGGCCATAACAAGGCCCTTCGTGCGCCTGCTTTCGGCTTCCACCGATACGATACTGCGACTGTTGGGGAAAGATCCCCAGTCGGCTCCGAGCTTGACCGAGGAGGAGATCCACGCCATGCTCGAGGAGGGATCGGAAGCCGGCATTATAGAGCGTCAGGAGCACGATATGGTGCGCAATGTTTTCAGGCTGGACGATCGTCAGCTCGGAACCCTTATGGTGCCGAGGGCGGATATCATCTATCTCGATGTCGCCCGGCCTCTGGAAGAGAATATCGAGCGGGTCACGGGGTCTGAGCACTCCCGTTTTCCTGTCTGTCAGGGCGGACTGCAGTCGCTGCTCGGTGTGGTCAACGCCAAGCAGTTGCTTGCCCAGACCCTCAAGGGAGGGCTTACCGATTTCACTGCCCAGCTTCAGCCGTGCGTCTATGTGCCGGAAACGCTTACCGGCATGGAGCTGCTCGAACACTTCAGGCGATCAGGCACCCAGATGGTGTTTGTCGTCGACGAGTACGGAGAAATTCAGGGACTGGTGACCATGCAGGATCTCCTGGAAGCCGTGACCGGAGAGTTCGTGCCCCGCAATCTCGAAGATTCATGGGCACTGCAGCGGGATGACGGGACCTGGCTGCTTGACGGCATGATTCCTGTTCCTGAACTGAAAGATACCCTTGATCTGAAAAGTGTGCCTGAAGAGGATAAGGGGCTCTATCATACGCTGAGCGGCCTTCTGATGTGGCTTCTCGGCAGAATGCCCGTAACCGGTGATGTGATGGAGTGGGAAGGGTGGCGTCTGGAGGTTGTCGATCTTGACGGAAAGCGGATCGACAAGGTACTGGCCGCTCCGGTTTCCGTCAGGAGCGCAGAACCTGATTCCGTTCCGGCCTCCCGTGACGGGGACAGGTAAGCCTCCGCTCTATCCTGTTTCTTGTTGCCGCACGATTGCTTACATTGAAAAGGGCGGGGTTTGTCCGCCGGATCCTTTTTCAACAAGACAGCAGCCATACTCATGCAGCGACCATCGATTCTTCGCACAGCGGCATATTCGTTCTCTCTCCTGGCGCTTGCCGCAACACTCTCCTCCTGCCAGAAAAAAATCGGAGATGAGATTCTTGAAAAAGCCATCGAGCAGTCTACCGGAAACAATGTCGAGCTGAATACCGCTAAGGGAAAGATGTCTATTGAATCCGATGGCCAGAAAATCGAAGTGCAGTCGGAACATGCATCATGGCCTGAGGATATGCCGTCAGGGGTCCCGAAGTTCTCCTATGGTACCGTCAAGGCCGTAACGCGCACGGAGACTTCCGGAGTCAGGGGGTGGACCGTAGCTTTGGAAAATGTTTCCGAAAACAGCATCAAAGAGTATGATGCGGAGCTGAAAAGGAGAGGGTTTGAGACCGTTCTTACCCTGATTACCTCGGACAAGGGAGCCGGAGGTTCGATTAACGCGACAAAAGGAGCCATCTCCGTTTTTCTTATGGCTGATCAGCAAACCGTCACACTTGCCGTATCGGAAGAAATAAAATAACGGGCATGCAGTTTTTCCGGCCCTTTCGCAGCCCAACAAGCAGGAGTTGCCGTCATGAGTACCCTACACCATCATCCGGACTGTCTTTTCTGCAGAATCGTTCAGGGAGAGATTCCGGCAACGGTTGTCTATCGTAACGACCATGTTCTGGCCTTCCGGGATATAACCCCGGCTGCGCCGCAGCATGTACTGATTATTCCGGTAAAACATATTGCATCGTTGAGCGACCTGGAGCCCGAAGATCTCGATATTGCCGGTCATATCCTGCTTGCCGCTCAGGTCGTCGCTGAAAAAACAGGAGTGCTCTCTTCCGGTTACCGTCTGGTCTTCAATAATGGTACGGATGCCCTGCAAAGTGTTTTTCATATCCACGGCCATCTCATCGGAGGCAAAAGGATGGGTTGGCCTCCGTTTCCCGGCGAGGCCGCACAGCACGGCTGAAGGCCCCTTGCCGCAGCAATTTTTCAGGAGCTGGAGAGACTATGATGACAATCGACCCGAAGGAGACCTTGCGCACCCTTCAGACCCTTATGGGGCCTGTTTCCTGCCACTCCCTGCAAGCGCTTGCCGAAAAAGGCTTTTCCTGCGTTCCCGGCCTGCCGAAATCCCTTAAAATTCTGCTCGAGTCCGCACTCAGGAACTGTGACAACTATGCGGTTACCCTCGAGGACATTCTCTGCCTTGCCTCATGGGAGCCCTCGAGGGCCGGTGCGGCCGATATCGCATTCAGGCCCTCCAGAGTGGTACTCCAGGACTTTACCGGCGTTCCCTCGATCGTCGATCTTGCCGCTCTGCGTGAAGCATGTCTCCGGCTTGGCGGCGATCCGGAACAGATCAATCCTCTCGTGCCCTGCGATCTTGTGATCGACCACTCGCTGCAGGTGGATGTCGCGGCATCTCCCGAAGCCCTTCGCCGCAACCTTGAGATCGAGTTTTCCAGGAACCGGGAGCGCTATGCCTTTCTGAAGTGGGGACAGAAAGCGTTCAGAAATTTCAGGGTGGTACCTCCCGGCACAGGCATCGTGCACCAGGTCAACCTCGAATATCTTTCCGGGGTAGTTACCCTCGATGGAGGCATGGCTTATCCCGACTCGCTGGTTGGTACCGACAGCCATACCACCATGATCAACGCGCTCGGCGTTGCAGGATGGGGCGTGGGGGGAATCGAGGCCGAAGCGGTCATGCTGGGCCAGCCACTCTCCATTTCCCTGCCACGGGTTACCGGAATCCATATGCATTCGGCTCTGCCGGAAGGTGTGACTGCGACCGATCTTGTGCTTTCCGTTACCGAAATGCTCCGCCGAGTCGGAGTCGTCAATGATTTTGTCGAGTTTTTCGGGCCCGGCCTTGATGAACTTGCCATTCCCGATCGGGCCACCATCGCCAATATGGCCCCTGAATACGGAGCCACCATGGGCTATTTCCCGGTCGACACCCTTACGCTCGACTATCTGAAGATGACCGGTCGCAAAGATCGGTGCGATCTGGTCGAGCGGTACTGCAAGGAGCAGGGTCTCTGGAGGGATCCGGGAAGCGATCCGGTTTTTTCGAGGGTTTTCGAACTCGATCTTTCGCTTGTCGCGCCTTCAATTGCAGGCCCCAAACGTCCGCAGGATCGCATCCCGCTCGTTTCGGCAGGCGCTCAGTGGAAGATTGACATCAAGAGCGTCTACGGCAGGCAGAACAGTGCCGGCAACGGAAGCCAGATGGATTACGAAGGCTGCCTTTCCACTGTAATTCCGCTTTCCGCTTCCGGAGGAAAGGCTCCGAAACCCGCAGCCCTCCCCGGACACGGTGCGGTGGTGATTGCTGCAATCACTTCATGCACCAACACCAGCAATCCCTCAGTCATGGTTGCTGCCGGTCTTCTTGCGCGTGCGGCAAGAGAGCGGGGGCTTGCGCCGAAGGCGTGGGTTAAAACCTCCCTTGCGCCAGGTTCGCGGGTGGTTACCGATTATCTCGAAGCTTCAGGACTTTCTGTTGACCTCGATGCGCTCGGTTTTTCCACGGTCGGTTACGGCTGTACCACCTGCATCGGCAATTCCGGTCCTCTGGGCGATGATATTTCCGAAGCGATTGCCAATGACGACCTCATTGTCTGTTCGGTTCTTTCGGGGAACCGGAATTTTGAAGGACGTATCCACCCTCTGGTTCGGGCGAACTATCTTGCCAGTCCACCGCTTGTCGTAGCATACGCGCTCTGTGGAACGGTCGCCATCGATATCATGACCGAACCGCTCTCTTTCGACAGTCAGGGCATTCCGGTTTATCTCAAAGATCTCTGGCCCTCGGATGACGCGATCCGGCAGGTTATCGACGGATCGGTATCGACGGAGCAGTTCGGTCTGCGATACCGCGATGTTTTTCATGGCACCGAAGAGTGGCTGCAAATCGACTCTCCCGATGGCGATCTCTATACATGGGACCCTGCTTCGTCATATATCAGAAAGCCCCCGTTCTTCGATGATATCGGGCACGTTCCGGATCCTCCGGAATCTGTACGCGGCGCGCGCGCTCTTGCGGTTTTCGGCGATTCGGTCACGACCGATCACATCAGCCCGGCCGGAAGCATCCGTCCGGCACAGCCCGCCGGGCTCTATCTTCTGGGCCTCGGCATTGCCCGTGAGGATTTCAACAGTTTCGGTTCCCGGAGGGGGAACCACGAAGTGATGATACGGGGAACCTTCGACAACCTGCGGATACGCAACAGGCTCGCTCCCGGAACCGAAGGCGGTTTGACGACCTGGTTTTCCGGGGACGGTAACGGTGATGAAGTGATGAGCATCTACGAAGCAGCCATGCGCTATCGTAGCGAGGGGACTTCTCTGGTTATTCTTGCCGGAAGGGACTACGGCATGGGCAGCAGCCGGGACTGGGCGGCCAAAGGCACCCTGCTTCTCGGAGTGCGGGCCGTGATCGCCGTGAGCTTCGAGCGCATTCACCGCTCGAATCTTGTCGGGATGGGCGTGCTACCTCTTGAATTTGCCGACGCTCAGAGCGCTGAATCGCTCTCACTTGACGGATCGGAGCTTTTCGATATTCCCGTCGAGGAGTGCCTGCTGCCGGGAGCGGCGCTCACCGTTACCGCTCGTTCCGGGCTTACCGGCCAGATAAGGCGCTTCCGGGTGATTTCACGGATCGGCACCAGAGTGGAAGCCGACTATTACCGCAATGGGGGCATTCTGCAGACCGTGCTTCGCCGTCTGGCAAGAGGACTGTAGCTTATAGTGGACCCTGATTTTCAGACAAAGGTTTAAGGTGGTAACTTGCCCAAAAAAGGGACAAGATATGAGCGAAAAGCACCGCAAAAGTTTTACGGCACAATTCAAGGCCAAAGTGGCGCTTGAGGCGATCAGAGGA
>NZ_JAIOZR010000008.1 GCF_021740465.1 Chlorobium sp.
CTCCTCTGATCGCCTCAAGCGCCACTTTGGCCTTGAATTGTGCCGTAAAACTTTTGCGGTGCTTTTCGCTCATATCTTGTCCCTTTTTTGGGCAAGTTACCACCTTAAACCTTTGTTTGAAAATCCGGGTCCACTATAGTTTTTATTCAGGGGCCACTTCCGACAATTTTCAGGAAGAATCGCAGTGAATACGGCTTTTATCGGCCTCGGAAAGATGGGGTTCAACATGGTCGAGCATCTGCTCGAACTGGACAGAAAAGTTGCGGTTTATGATCTTTCGCGGGCCGCTGTCGAGACGCTTGCCCGGAAAGGGGCTGAACCGGCATATTCCCTGGAACAGCTTGTTCGTAGCGTGCAGCATCCGCGTGTAGTCTGGTTGATGGTTCCGGCAGGAAATCCCGTTGATGAGGTGCTGGCTTTGCTTCTGCCCTTTCTGGAGCGGGGAGATATTGTTGTTGATGGAGGAAACTCGCACTATGCCGATTCGGTACAGAGAGCCGATCGTCTGCTTGAGCGTGGGATCCGTTTTCTTGATGCCGGAACCAGCGGGGGGCTCGATGGCGCCCGGCACGGCGCATGCATCATGGTGGGTGGCGATCGTGACGCATACCTCACCGTTGAGCCGTTGCTTGAAGCGCTCTGTGTTCCGGGCGGTTACGGGTATATGGGCCGGTCCGGATCCGGGCATTACGTGAAAATGGTGCATAACGGCATCGAGTACGGAATGATGCAGGCCATGGGAGAGGGCTTCGATCTGCTTGAATCGAGTGGTTTCGATCTCGACCATGCCGAAGTTGCCCGTGTATGGTCAAACGGTTCGGTAATCCGGGGATGGCTTATGGAACTTGCCGCCAGGGCTTTCGAAAAAGACGCAAAACTCGGCTATCTGGCCGGGAACATAGCTGATTCGGGAGAGGGCCGTTGGACGGTTGAAACGGCGCTTGACCGGCAGGTGTCGATACCGGTTATTGCAGCGTCGCTTTTCAGGCGCTACCGGTCACGCAGCGAAAGTAATTTTTCCGACAAAGTTGTTGCCGCCCTTCGCCACGAATTCGGCGGACACGGTTTTACGTCCGAACGGTAACCGGGAGCAGAGCATGCTTGAAGATGCGGTAAATTTTACCATTGTGCTGTTCGGCGCCAACAGCGATCTGGCGGTGCGCAAACTCTATCCTTCCCTCTATCAGCTTGCCCGCTGGGGGCATCTGCCCGGCGCATACCGCATCATCGGAGTCAGCCGCAACGACCTTTCCCACAAAGAGTACCGGTTACAGGTAGGCGAAAAAATACGTTCCTTTTCGCCTGGAACCATAGACGACGAGGTTCATTTTGCGGCGTTTTCCGGCAGACTCTTTCACGTGAAGGTGGACCTCGAGCGCATAGAGGGCTACTACAGGCTCCAGAAGGAGATCATGGATGTTGCCGGGGAACCCGGTGTCTGCAGCCACCTGCTGTTTTATCTTTCGACACCTCCGGCACTCGCTCCGCTCATCGTCCGTAATCTCAGGGAAGCGGGACTTGGCGGCAAAGGGATGAGCTGCACCGGATGGAGGAAAATCATCGTCGAGAAGCCCTACGGTAGCGACCTGAAAACCGCCGGGGAGCTCAATACCGTGATCGGTTCCGTTTTCAATGAAGACCAGATTTTCCGTATAGACCACTATCTCGGGAAGGAGACCGTACAGAACATTCTGGTGTTCAGGTTTTCCAACGGCATATTCGAGCCGCTCTGGAACCGTCACCACATTGCCGGCGTGGAAATTACCATCGCGGAGAATTTCGGTATACGCGACCGGGGAGCTTTTTATGAAAAGGCCGGATTGCTCAGGGATATTATCCAGAACCATGGTCTGCAACTGCTTGCTTCCGTCGCCATGGAGCCTCCGGTGGATCTGTCCGCTGATGCCGTGCGCGATGAAAAGGCCAAAGTGCTCCGCTCGATCCGCCTCGTTACTCCCGAAACGGTGGACCGGTCGGTGGTTCTCGGGCAATATGAAGGATACCGGAGAGAAAAGCAGGTCGATCCCGGTTCCCGAACCGAGACGTTCGCCGCAGTGCGGTTTTTAGTCGACAACTGGCGCTGGAAAGGTGTTCCTTTTCTGATAAGGGCGGGAAAGAGCCTTGCCGAAACCGTTACCGAGATTGTCATAACCTTTGCCTGTCCTCCGCAGAATTTTTTCGGTCCTGCCGAAAGCTGCAGCTATACAGCCAATCAGGTGATTCTGCGGATTCAGCCGGAAGAGACCATTGCCATCCGTTTCGGTGTGAAACGTCCCGGGGAGTCGGTCATTACCGATCCGGTCTACATGCGGTTCGATTACCGGGATTCGTTTTCCCAGCCCGGCATGACTCCTTATCATCGTTTGCTGCTCGATGCGCTCGACGGCAATCAGATGAACTTCATCCGTCAGGACAGCGTGGAATACTCCTGGGCGATTATCGATGCCATAAGGAATTGCATGGCAGGCAGAATGCCGGACGTTTATCCGGCAGGTTCATGGGGACCGCCCGAAGCAGGCGGGCTCAAGGGAGCGATATAAACCAGAATAGCCTGCCGCTGCGAGGTTTGACCATTCCTGCCGGGAGGGAAGAAGGAGCCTTGCCGGCTCTGATCGCTTCTGCAAGCACAGCCCGTTTTTCTCCTGCGGTAAAGAACAGTATGGTTTCAGAGTGGTTGATGAGGGGCAGGGTCAAGGTCAGCCGGGGCACCCTGGGGTTCGCCTGCGGAGCTTTCACCGCTACGACGAGACGTTGCGGTTCGTTCAGGGTTTCGGGATCGTCAGGGAACAGCGAGGCGGTATGACCGTCTTCGCCGAGACCGAGTACCATGAGGTCGAAAACGGGTGTTTTCCGGAATGTTCCTGTGTCCCTGCAGCCTGAAACGGTACGGATGGTTTCCTCATACGCTTTCGCAGTTTCTTCCGGATTCGCTCCATTGCATGGCATCCTGAATATATGGTCTGGTGCAATGCCCGATGCATCAAGCAGGGTTTCCTTCGCCATTAGGTAGTTGCTGTCCGGATGGTCTGGTGGAACGCATCGCTCATCTCCCCAGAAAACAAGGGTTTTGTGCCATGGCATGCGGATCAGGTCTTCCTGCACTCTTTCCGCATATACCGGTTCCGGACAGGCGGGAACCGGTATGTCGTGAAGGCGCATCAGTTGCGCTTCCACACCGGCGGCAAGTTTCCGGTAGAGCATTCGGGGCGAACGCCCCCCCGAAAGTACGAAGGTGAACCTTCCCCGAGAGGCGACTGCCCGCCAGGCTTCGCTGATGATGATTGCCGCGGCATGTCCGGCGACTTCCGGCTCGCTTCCGGCAAAGAAAGAGGCGGTTGTATTCATGATTTTTCTTCTCAATCTGAAAGTATGCTATATCCCTTTCCTGACTTCTGACTCCCGGTTCCTGCCATTTTGTCATCGTGGAGATGGAGCGCTATTTTTGTGTATCAGTTATTATGCAATAAACAAAACAATTCATGCCTCTTAACGACGGTTATGGCGTACTTGCAGGAACACTGCACACTTATGCATGCGATCGTGCTCACCGTGACGGCGAGTATTACCATTGCAATCTCAACGTCAAGGCCGGTCCGTTCATTTACCGTTGCCCGGTTGACCTTGACAGTAAAAAAACATCCGACGGGATCCAGTGGAGGGTTGTGGAGCTCGGCAGAACCGAGCTTAAGGGCGTTGTCGGTTTCAGGGATGGATGGCATGCACTTCGCTCAAATAACCGTTCCGGAGCACTTGACTACTACCGTTCGGAGGAGCTGAAGCCCACCGGAACATGTATTCCCGCCTCCGGACAGGTTGCCGAAGAGGTTATGCCTGACCATGGAGCCGATTATTGCGCTCCATGGAGATTCGGAACCGGCAATGCGGCATTCCGTGATCTCGAGCCTCTCCTGAAACATGTCCGGAGGGTCTATGTGTTCGGTGAACCCTTCAGAACAGGCAGAGGGGTGCATAATATTCATCAGAACCAGGGCGATCCGCCCGGAAGCCGGTGGCATCGGGAGAACGGTTCATGGCAGGACGGCTGCGTCGTTGCCGAGCGCTGGAACCATACGATGGCGGCATTTCTCTGCAAATTCAAGACCCAGCGGTTTCTCACGAATGAAGAACCGTCGCATTCAGGATTTCGGGTGCAGCCATAGTCGGTGCCGCCAAAGAGAGTTTCACCCGAAAAACCCCGGTGTCGAATTGTCCGATAGGGGTAGCCGGGGGGTGAGGGTGTGACGTAACGTTTATTTTGCATAAAGGTTACCGTTTACGGTTGCGGTATGTCGATGCCTTGTGTAACTTGCGTGGGAACGAAAACATGTTTTTTGCTGCTTTGCAGCAACAACTGATTTCCGGGGGAGAAGGTTTCCCTTTGCAATGGGACTCCCTGTATGTTTCGGGAATCGCATTTTCAACTTTAACTATTATACGGAGAATACCATGGCTGCTTTTGATTACGGACAAAAAGTCGATCCGCAGCTTTTTGACAGACACCTCAACGCAACCCTTACGATCAACGTGCAGGATTATATCAGGAAAGGTTGGGAAATGTTCAAGGAGCATATCGGAGAGTTCGTCGGCTTCACGCTGATTATTTTCGTTGTTTCCGCACTCAGTTCAAAATTCGATTTCGCCGGTTCTCTTGTTTTTTCAGCGCTTGCGGCGCCTTTTTATGCCGGATACGGCATTGCCGCTTTCCGGCTTGCAAGCGGGCAGGCGTTTCAGTTCGGCGATTTTTTCAAGGGGTTCAACTATTTTCTGCCTCTTTTTCTTGCCGGTCTGGCAAGCGGCATTCTGGTCAGTATCGGTTTCGTGCTGCTGATAATTCCCGGTATCTACCTTGCCGTGGGGTACATGTTTACCACATTTCTCATTGTGGATTATCGCATGGAGTTCTGGGATGCCATGGAGACGAGTCGTAAAATCATCTCAAAAAACTGGTTCGCCTTTTTCGGTTTCGCCTTTGCCCTGTTTGCCGTGAACCTCGTCGGAGTGCTCGCTCTCGGCGTAGGACTTCTGGTAAGCGTTCCTGTAACCGCATGTGCCGCGGCGATAGCCTACAAGGAGCTTATCGGCCTGTACTCGAGCGAGTGGTAACATTCCTCGCAACGGTGAAGTGCAGGTTTCCCTGGGGAAGATCGTCACAGGAGTTATCGGGTAATCAAAACAGATGCTGACCATATGAAACCCTTCAACCTGCTTTTTTTTGCGCTTTATTGTTTTGTACTTTTCCCGGCGTTCTCGACCGATGTTCGTGCCGATGAGAACCAGATTGTCGTCGGGGCATCCGGCAAGGTTTCAGTGAAGCCCGACATGGCGGAGTTCGGAGCACTTGTGAAATCCGTAGCGAAGAACGCCGACCAGGCTGCCGCACGTACCGCTGAAAAGTACCGTGCGGTGCAGCAGGCTCTCCGCCAGGCGGGGATACCTGCCGAAGATGCCCCAACCGCAAGTTTTACCGTCTCTCCCCAGTGGGAATGGAACCAGTCGCAGGGAAAGAATGTCCTGAACGGCTACTCGGCACGGCATCTCATCATGGTCAAGGTCCGCAACCTTTCGCTCGCCGGCAAAGCTGTCGATGCGGCGGTTCAGGCGGGTGCCGATGAAGTACAGCAGATCACCTTCAGGTCGAGCAGGTACGACGCCCTGCGCCGTCAGGCTCTTTCGGTTGCAGTTGCAAACGCGCGAGGGGATGCTGAAATCATGGCTAAAGCTGCAGGCGGACGTCTCGGAGGGCTGATCGAGCTGAGCGTCGGCCAGCCGATATACAGACCCTCTCCGGCAATGGATATGATGGCCATGAAAGCGGCAGCACCTGAAGCAGCCCCGACCGAAATCGCTCCTTCCGAGGAGGATATTGTTGTCAATGTAAGCTCACGGTGGCGTTTTCTTGGTGCTTCGGCTCGCTGAACAGGCGGTAGCGTTTATTCCTCTTTGCCGTGGAGGTGCTGATGAAAAAACAGATACTTGACCGTTATGAAAAGAGTTCCGGAGGCAGCCTCATCATCGATGTTGCCGCACGGCGTATCGAAGATCTCTACGAGAACTTCGATAAAAGCGCACCCTATCACCGGAAGGATCTCGACGGGGACCTTGTGGCCTATATTACCGGATGTGTCCGTGAAATAGGCGCAAGAGAATTCGTCGTAAGATTTTCGATAGAGCATGAGCTTTCCGAAGAGCTTATGGCGATGGTGCGTGACGGTATGCACGCCTTTTTCATGTATCGGAAGGAGCTGGAATATATCGCCATGAAAAAAATGGTGAGAACATCGACTTTTCTCCTGGTAACCGGAATTCTCATTCTCGGTGTTTCGCTAAGGGTGAACCACCTTTTGGCCTCGTCCGGAAACATCTCTTTTCTGAACAGATTTTTTGCTGAAGGCCTTACCATCGTCGCATGGGTTTCCATCTGGGAGGGGTTGGCCACCTTTCTTCTGAACTGGGCTCCCTATCTTTTCCGTACCCGTCTTTTTCAGCGAATCGCCCTTGCTCCCGTGCTTTTCCGGTTTGCCGGAGAGCGTGCCGAAAGCGTAACATGAACGCATTCCATGGCACCCAGGGTTGGAGCGTAAAGAAAAAAAGCCTATCTTTCACCTTGTTTTATGATTTGTATATGTGATTGATGCGTACCGGATTCCGGCATTGCCTGGCTTGTTTCGGCAGGCACCCGCTTTCAATTTTCCGGCTTCAGAAGGGCTGACCCATGCGTCCAGCATACTGATACCGGTTCCGGTTTCGTGCTATGTTATCGTTAAATTGTCAAAGAGCCGTTCACCCGGCAGGGTACGGCATCAAACAACAGTGAGGTTGCTTATGATCCGTCCGATCCTTATGCTTTTTTTTATGCTTGCGGTGCTTCCTGCACCAGGCCATGCATTCTCTTTCCAGCAGAATTCCTTTCGCAAACAGGTTCCCACTCTTTCCCGCTTTCCTGAACTCAGAAACAAGATCGATCAAAAGGTCCTCAATATGGCTCTTGCCGGTTACTACTCCCTTAAAGAGCAGGGCAAGGTTAACCGCGACGGCATTCTGACCGTGATCGATTTCAACAAGCCATCGGTAGACGAACGGCTTTTCGTGATCGATATAAACCGCGGCAGGCTGCTTTATTCAGGTCTGGTCGCCCACGGAAGCGGCAGTGGAGATAACTTCGCCTACAGCTTTTCAAACTCGCCCGGTTCGCATAAAAGCAGTCTGGGATTCTATACGACGGGAACGACCTATGACGGCAAGCACGGCTATTCCCTCAGGCTTCAGGGTATGGAGCCTGGAATAAACGACATGGCGGAATCGAGAAGCATCGTCATCCACGGAGCCGACTACGTTTCCTACGATTTTATCCGCCAGCACGGCCGCCTTGGCCGAAGCCAGGGATGTCCTGCGGTTTCGTTCGACAGTTTCCAGCATGTCATCGATCTCATCAAGGATGGAAGCTGTCTTTTCATCTACCACAGGGATGGAGCGTATACATCCCGTTCAAGCCTTGTCAATCCGGATATTGCCGCTCTTCGGGTCAGTTTCGGCATTTCGGCATCATAATCATACGGTAACCCATGGGGTTTTTCGTTTTTCTTCTTCTTCTGCTTGTTCCGGTTCAGGCCGTTCAGGCCGGGCCGACTCCCCTTAATAATCAGGCAGGAGCACGGAAAACCGCTTCAGCAGAGGGTACGCCCGGCAGTGCGATTGCAGAACAGCTGCGATGTCATTTTGAAGATGCCGCTACGAGGCCGGGGAGTCGCGAACGGAAAATGCTCAACAAAGAGCTTGCCCGTTTTTATGCCGCTCGGGGTTATCAGCCGGTATGGACAAAACCGTCAATGATTGCCGAACTGATCGAGGCCGCCCTCGAAGCCGAAAACGACGGTCTCATTCCTGAGGATTATCATATCAGGGAGATCAGGGGATTTTCCTCCCAACCGCCCGCCACTCCGGAACAGCAGGCGAAATATGATCTTCTGCTGAGTGACGCGTTTCTGACACTGGCCTATCATCTGCGTTTCGGAAAAGTCGATCCGGTAAGTCTTGATCCGAACTGGAATCTTTCCGATCCTGTCCGTCGGTCTGCTCTGGAGTTCAGGCTGCAGGAGGCAATCGCGGCCGGGCGGATCAAAACGGTGCTTGGTGAACTGCGTCCGCAGCACCGGAAATATCATGATCTGAAAAACGGTCTTGCCCGGTATCGCGCCATCGCCCGTGCCGGCGGCTGGGCGAAGATACCCGAGGGGGAGACATTCAGGCCGGGAACGAGAGATCATCGTATACCCCTGCTTCGAAAACGGCTTCAGGAGTCAGGAGACTTTCCCAGGCGGGTTGCCGACACGTCCAGCGTTTACACTTCCGTCATGGCTGATGCCGTCAGGCGCTACCAGAAGCGCAACGGACTCGAGTCCGATGGCGTTGCCGGAAAGGCAACCGTCAGGGAACTCAATATTTCTGCGGAGGAGAGGGTCGATCAGATCCGTCTGAACCTTGAGCGTCATCGCTGGTTCATCAGTGACCTCGAGCCTACCTACGTTCTGGTGAACATCGCCGGGTTCACCCTTCACTATGTTGAAAACGGCAGTTACCGCTGGAGTACCAGGGTTATCGTGGGCAAACCGTATCGGGAAACTCCGGTATTCAAGGCCGATATGCAGTATATAGTGCTTAACCCGGAGTGGGTGATTCCTCCAACCATTCTTGCCAAGGACGCCCTGCCGGCTATTCGCAAAAGCCGAAGCTATCTCGACCGGAAGCAGCTCAGGGTAATCGATTCGAAAGGACGGGTTGTAAATCCTTCGTCTATCAACTGGTCGCAGTATTCGGCTTCAAATTTTCCCTATCGTCTGCAGCAGTCTGCCGGAGATCACGGAGCGCTGGGACGTATCAAATTCATGATGCCCAACAAGCACGTTATCTATCTGCACGATACCCCGACCAAAGACCTTTTTGAAAAAAGCACGCGAACGTTCAGTTCCGGCTGTATCAGGGTCGAGAATCCCCTCGATCTTGCCGAACTCGTGCTGCAGGATACCCTTCAATGGAGCCGCAGGAACATCGAGGCGGCTATCGGTACCGGAAAAACCGGTACAGTCAACCTGCCGCGAAGGATTCCGGTTTTTCTGCTCTATCTGACAGCCGTTGCCGAAGGCGAAGAGATCTTTTTCCGTGAAGATGTCTACAGCCGAGACGGACGCCTTCTCAAGGCTCTCGATATGCCGGTTCCCGGTTACAAGGTCGAAAGTTGCGGATTTTAGCGCCGATGGCTTTTACTGTTGACATAAACCTGCAGCGCGATCTTGAAACTTCCTGCAGCACCATGGTCGTCTTCAGCCTTCTTGCCGATGTGCCGCGTTCGGCAGCACATTTTCCCGGGGTTGACAGGCTTGTGGATCTCGGAGGTAACGCTTACCGCTGGGAAATGGAGAAGATCGGTATAGGCGGTTATACGCTTCAGCAGACGATATATGCCTGTCAGTACCTGGACGATGCCAGTGCCGGGCGGGTTTTCTGGACGCCGATTGAAGGAGTCGGTAATGCCGGGGTGGAAGGGGAGTGGATTGTTGCCCCGAAAGAGGAAGGAACGACGGTGAGGCTCAATACAAGAGGCAGACTGACGGTGGATTTCCCCTCCTTTCTGCAATTTGTGCTCTCTCCGCTTGTGCAGATGGAGTTTACCGGGATGGTTGACCGGTATATCGAAAACCTCGGGAAAACCTTCTCTATCCTGTAGCACCTTGCCGATCACCATAATATCCGGAGGCCAGACAGGTGTCGACCGGGCAGCTCTCGACGCAGCAATTGCCGCAGGGCTGCCGCACGGCGGCTGGTGTCCGAAGGGTCGCCTTGCCGAAGACGGTTCCATTCCATTCAGCTATCAGCTCAGGGAAACATCCTCCAGAGCATACCGGACAAGAACCTCGAGGAATGTGCGGGATTCGGACGGTACGCTGGTGATTCTGCGGGATCGCCTGCAGGGCGGGACGCGCTATACAGTACGATACGCGGAAAAGATCGGACGGCCGCTTTTGATTGTCCGTCTGTCCGGTCTGCAGGAGCAGGATATTGAGAGCGTCATCAGGTGGCTGCAGGAACATGCCATCGCCGTTCTGAACGTGGCGGGTCCCAGGGAGAGCTCGGAGCCTGGAATCCATGCCGAGGCCCGGCAGTGGCTCCTGAGTCTGTTTGTGAATATAAGACAGTGATCAGGGGAGCGGCACGGCTGTTTCAAGAAGAAGTCAGTTCATTTCAGAAAGGTGCAGAAATTCGCGTGTCCGTTCATCCTGCGGGTTTTCCAGCAGTTGCTGTGTCCTGTTCATTTCAATGAGTTCCGATTTCCCCATGAATGCGAGATAGTCGGCAAAGCCCCTGAGAAATCGCACTGAATGTGAAACGATGACTACGGTGTGGCCCGTCGCGGTGAAGTCCTGCAGCAGGTTTCGTACATCACCGCTTCTGATCGGATCGAGGGCGCTCGTGGGTTCGTCGAGCAGCAGCACTTCAGGGTTCATTGCGATGGCGCGGAGAATGGCGACCCGTTGCTGTTCTCCTCCCGAGAGCTCTTCCGGGTACTTGTTCCTGTGCTGTCCGATGCCGAGTTTTTCGAGCAGGGCGAGCGCTTCTGTTTCCGCTACGGCTTTTGGTTTTCCGTTGACATGTATCGGTGCTTCGGTGATGTTGCGCAGTACGGTCAGGTGCGGAAAAAGGTGGAGGTGCTGAAAAACAATGCCGGACTGCCGTCGGAATTGCCAGATTTTTTCTGAACGCAGCGAGCTTTCTTCGGCAGTTATCGACGTGACGCCTATGGTGATGCTGCCCCGGTCAAAGGGCAACAGCCCGCTGAGGCAGAGCAGCAGGGTGGTTTTGCCGTTTCCCGAGGGACCGATCACGCCGAGGATTTTTCCAGTGGGAAACTCCATACTGACGTTGCTGAGCAGCTGCGTGGTCCCGACGGTTTTACCGAGTTCTGAAATGGTGATCATTGCTCTGTTCCTGAAGTGAGGATGCCGGTTGATTTTCTTTGCAGCTTCCGTTCAAGTCTGTGTGCATAATGTGCAAGCGGAAGACTCATTGCAAGATAGTAGAGGCAGACGATCAGACCGATGCCGAGATAGCTCTGCGTTGCGTTGGCAAGTTCCCTGTAGGCTGTTGCCAGTTCCCATACGGCGATGGCAAATGCCGTCGAGGTATCCTTGAACAGCGCGACGAAATCGTTGGTCATGGGTGGCAGGGCGATACGAAACGCCTGGGGGAAGATAATTCTCCGGAACGCCTGGAACGGTCGCATTCCGAGAGAGTATGCTACCTGCCACTGCCGTTCCGGTACGGCCTGGAAAGCCGAGCGGTAGACCTGTGATTCGTATGCTGCGTAGTTGAGCCCGAGACCGACGATTGCGGTCAGCCAGCCGGGCAGGGTAATGCCGATCACCGGGAGTCCGAAATACAGGAAGAGTAGTTGTACCAGCACTGGCGTGCCTCTGAAAAATTCTATGTATACGGTACAGAGCGTTCCTGTTATTCTGCCGCCCTTCGACTGACCGAGTGCAAGCGGTATGCCAAGTATAACTGCAATGATCATCGCCCCGAACGCGAGGAGCACGGTGACCCCTGCAGCTTTAAGCAGCTTGATCAGTCCTTCAGTCCAGTTGAAGTCCTGCGATGTCATAGCATAGGGTTCTGTTCCTTTCGTGCGCAGTTTCAGCTGTTCGTCATCCCAGAGCTGCCATTTCCGGAAAATCCGTTCGGTGGTGCCGTTGTCGGCAAGAGAATCGATGGCGGCGTTGACCTTCGCGGCAAGCAGTGAGTCGCTTTTTCGGATCCCGACAACATACGCGCCTGTATGGAAGGGTTTTCCTGCAGGCTTGAGGCTGGAGTTCCGGCGGGCATAGAACATCTCGGCGGCAACATCCATCAGCACCGCATCGACCCGTCCCAGCTCAAGGTCCTGATAGGCACCGACCGGATCCTGGTAGCCTTTGACGATGTATCCTCCGCTTTCAAGCAGTCGTGAAGCCGCGCAGTTTACCAGCGTTCCGACACTTTTACCGTTGGTTTTGCAATCCTCCAGAGATGAGATCAGATTGTTGTCCTTCCGGACGGTCAGTTGCAGTCTGAAGAGGTAGTAGGGCTTGCTGAACAGCATTTCCCTGGCCCGGTCTTCGGTAGGTTCGAAGCCGTTGATGATGACGTCGAACTCCTTGCGGTTGAGCGACGCCACTATGCTTTCCCAGTCTGTAGGGACGAATTCCGCTCTCATTCGCATTTGGCGGGCAAGCGCTTCTGCGAACTCGTAGTCGAAACCGGTGTATGTCTGCGGATTGGCGGGATCGGCATACACATAGGGAGCTCCGCCGCTGGGATCTGCTCCCCAGCGCAATGTCGGGGAACTGTAGGCTGCAAGCGACTGAAGTGCAAGCAGCATTGAGAGAAGAATCAGCTTTTTCGTTGCAGGACCGCGTTTACAGTTGTCGAAACCGCAATTGGACAATTCTGCAAAGTTAAGAAATGAAAACCTTTCCGCAATATTTCAGTGCACCGCTATTTATTGTTCCCTTCATTCATCGACCTCCTCCCATCCGGTGATCATGGCCCTGATGTTCGAGGTCAGGGTATGCCCGGTTGTTGTCATATAGACATGCATGATCACGAATGCGATCAGCAGATAGGCAAGCAGGGTATGAATAAGCGCGATCGGTTCCATCCATGCCGGGTTCATGCCGAGAGCAACCAGTTCGTTGAAATAAAAGTAGATAAATCCGAAAATAATCTGCGACGGTAATCCCACAAGGGTCAGCATAAGGTAGGTGATACGCTGAAGCGGATTAAGGCGCGATATCTCGTTTTTCTTGAACGGATGCGGTTCGTGCTTGAAAATACCGATCATGTAGTAACGTACCTGCATCCATATTTTTTCAACAAGGTTGCCTTCGGTAAGATACTGGCGGAAATCACCGGTGGTGATATACCAGAAAAACGCGATGAAAATCAGTCCCAGAAGCCCCCATCCGGAAAGGTTATGGATCCTGAACGCATTTTCGTAACCCATGAGGTTATACAATCCGTGCACTTCAAGCCCGGTCAGCAGCAGTACGGAGATAATGAGAAACTGCGTCCAGTGCCAGAAACGCTGAAATCGCGCATACAGATAGATCTTTTTCATAGGCCACCTGCTTTCTTCAGTTTTTTAACGGTAAAATACCGGATGATTGAGTGGATGATGACTCCTATCAGTGACCCCGATATGGCCAGCAGACCGAAGTATTCCACAAAGGGGTTCGTGTCCCTTCCCATCAGATAGAACCCGCTGAGATTCTGCAGTCTTCCGCTTCGTGAATGGCACTCTTTGCAACTGAGGGATTTTTCTTTTGGAGATACCATATGAGAAATCGGCCAGTACATTTCGGTTTCCACAAAAGCATATTTGCCGCTGTACTCGAGACCCGCATTTTTCATTCCCTTTCTGATGGACTTGTCCCAGTTGAAGTCTGCCCAGTAAGCTCCGGAACCCTTCGGGCCGTAAACAATGGGTTTTACGAAGCGTTTCAGCACCGGATCATAAGGTTGTTTTCCGCGATGCACCTTGAACGGCCAGATCCTTGAAAGGGGGTCGTTTGCAGCGCCGTCGGGGTGATTGACCGAAACGACCTTCTTGTCGTTGATTGTCGTTTTAAACGTCGTGTAGTTCATCTCGCCGTTGAACCAGCTGTACTCGGGAGCAACGTTTTTCGCCCATCTGAACTCTCCTTTCTTGGATACGTACAGAATGCATCCTGAAGAGTCTTTTTTGGTGATCTCTTTACCGTTTTTATCGAATTTTCCGGCCTTTGACCAGTCCCACCACATTTTTGTCGGGCGTTCTTTCGCTATAAAAGGTATATGGCAGGTCTGACAGGCGACTCTGGCGACATGGTCGTTGAGCTTTTTAAGCTTTTTATGGGGCTTCAGCCCATGGCATGAGCTGCAGGTGGCGGGATTGTTATCCGTCAGCGGATAATCAAATCCATGCGTGTCATGAGCTTCCGGCGTATACCGGCTTCCGGGCACCTGATGACCTTCCGTTTTATGGCAGTCTGCACAGGTCATGTTCAGCTCTTTTTTACCGATTGCCATATGGACGTCAAGTTCGCGATCGGGTTTGAGCAGGGAGTTGTCAAGATCACCATGCTTGACCGCATCGGCTCCACCACCTTCGAAATGGCAGATGCCGCAATTGTGGCGGTCAGGGTGCCCGACACGCTGCGCAACAAAGGCGAGATCGACTTTCGGAAAGGTTTTTTTCTCGAATACCGTAGCCTGATAGGCAGGATGGCCCGCTCCCGCCGGAAGTTTTTTATAGGTTCCCGTCATATCATGGCAGGCAAGGCAGTCAACGTTCTCTTCACTCCTGAAGTTGAAGTTTTTGTCTTTCCAGTCGTAGCCGATATGGCAGGAGGTGCATCGCGGTTCGTTGCCTTCCACCGATATGCAGAAATTGTTCACGACATTTTTTTTGCCCAGCCGCTCACCTTTTTTCATGGGCACATCCCATGTCCAGTGCCTGGTGCGATGCAGCTGTTTGGATGCTTCGGTATGGCAGGTCAGGCACGCTTTCGTTACTTCGGGTCCGCTTTTGAAATCCTGTTTAAGGACTTTGAACTTTTTGTGATCAGTCGTTGATATCAGCAGGGAATCGACTTTGCGATGAAAGGGCTCTGCAGAAAGCGGTGTTGATATTGGAAAAACAAGACCGAAAAGGAGAATGCCTGACAACAGCAGTTTTTTCATGGTACCAGGTATTTGGTTACGGACAGGAAAACCGCGTCTACCCCGGTAAGGTACAAATAACTTTATGAAAAATAATGGGTTAACGATTGTTGATACCGAAAAGACAGAAAAAAACATTGAAACCGAAGTCCTGCATGCAGTTCCGGTATCGGAATCGGGATACCGGACCTGCATGCAGGACTTCGGAGTATGGACGGGTTTGAGGCGAACCGGAACGGGAGGCTGGTTCTTTCAGGGGTGGTTCGGTTTCATTTCATCGATTTTTGCAAGCAGGTCGCGGGTCGACTGGTAGAACAGCGGCAAGAGGTCGCTGAACGAAAGCCGTACCGTACCGTTTTCGTCGATGAGGACGTATGCACGTTTCGACATGCCGAGGAAGTCCATGGCGTCGTAGAGCCGGCTTACCTGTTTATCATGATCGCTGAGCAGGGTGAACGGAAGTTCGTTTTTCTCTCCGAACTGCTTGTGCGAATCCACCGAATCGGTACTGATGCCGAGAATGACGATATCCCGTTTGGTGAACTCGGTATAGTTGTCGCGGTAGCTGCAAAGCTGGGTGGTACAGACCGGCGTATCGTCGCCGGGGTAGAAGACAAGCAGTACCCGCTTGCCGCCGTAATCCGAGAGGGAGATCCTGTTCCCATCTGAATCGGGGAGGGTGAAATCCGGTGCTTTGGTTCCTTCAGCAATCATAATGGTTCTCCTCGGTTGAAGTTGATGAGCCTCTGTTCAGAGAAGAACAGCAGGAGAGGCTTTGGGGTTTCAGCGGGCAGGAAAAATTGTTGGCGGAGCGGAGTGGGCTGAGTGGACAACGTGGACATGGTGGACGATGTGGACAGGCAGTTGTCTCACTCAGTGCCTGTCCGTGATCGTCCGTGTTTTTCCTACTCCGGGTCGTAGTTGAGCGCCGGGGCGAGCCATTTTTCGGTTTCCTCTACACTCATCCCCTTACGGGCGGCGTAGTCCTCTACCTGGTCGCGGCCGATTTTGCCGAGCACGAAATACCGTGATGCCGGATGGGCGAAGTAGAAGCCGCTTACCGATGCGGCAGGGTTCATGGCATAGGTTTCCGTGAGCGTGATGCCTGTAACGGCTTCGGCGTTCAGGAGGGTGAACAGTTCGGCTTTTTCCGTGTGGTCGGGGCAGGCCGGGTAGCCGGGAGCGGGACGGATGCCCCGGTATTTTTCCCGGAGCAGGTCCTCGTTTCCGAGAAGTTCTCCCGGTGCATACCCCCAGAGCTCCCTGCGCACCTTTTCGTGCAGCATTTCAGCGAAGGCTTCAGCAAGGCGGTCGGCCAGTGCCTGCGTCAGGATACGGTGGTAGTCGTCGTGTTCCGCGCTGAACCTCTTGAGGATTTTCTCTATGCCGAGGCCTGCGGTGACGGCAAAAGCGCCGATATAATCTTTTATGCCGCTCTCTGCGGGTGCGATGAAGTCAGCAAGGGCAAGATTGGGTTCTCCTTTCGACTTTTCCTGCTGCTGGCGAAGGGTGTGCACCCTCATGAGTACCGATGAACGGCCGTCGTCGGTATAGATCGTGATATCGTCTCCGCTGCTGTTGGCCGGAAAAATGCCGACAACACCTTTAATTCCGAGCAGTTTCTCCCGGTCGATCTGCTCAAGCAGCTCGTTTGCATCGTCGAACAGTTTTTTGGCTTCGTCGCCGAACTCCGCATTTCCGAAAATCTCGGGGTAGCGGCCATGAAGTTCCCAGGTGAGGAAGAATGGTGTCCAGTCGATGTAGGGACGAAGGGCGTTGACCGTTACCTCTTCGAAGAGGGTTATGCCGGGTTTCAGCGGGGCGTTGAGGACTGTTTTGTCCCACTGCAGGAGGAGGCGGTTTTTACGAGCATCTTCGACAGGGAGATATTTTTTATCTCTTGAACGGGAAGCATGGCTTTCGCGCATGGCCGCCTGATCTTCTTTCAGCCTCGAAAGGTAGTCGTCGCTGAGTGCCGGATTGAGCAGGCTGCTGACAACCGGAACGCTGCGGGAGGCATCAAGCACCTGTACGACAGGGCCTGAATAGACCGATGCTATTTTTACGGCGGTATGCATTTTCGAAGTGGTGGCTCCTCCGATGAGCAGCGGTATTTTCATGCCGCGCCGTTCCATTTCGCGGGCGACATGCACCATCTCGTCGAGCGAGGGGGTGATGAGGCCGGAGAGGCCGAGGATGTCCGCTTTTTCCCGTTCGACGGCTTCGAGAATCTTTTCGCAGGGCATCATGACTCCGATATCGATAACCTCGTAGTTATTGCAGGAGAGCACCACCGAGACGATATTTTTGCCGATGTCGTGCACGTCGCCTTTCACCGTGGCGAGCAGTACTCTGGCGGCGGGTCTGCTGTTTTTCTGCTGAGCCTTCTCCTCCTCGATATAGGGGATGAGCCAGGCGACCGAGCGTTTCATGACGCGGGCACTCTTGACCACCTGGGGAAGGAACATCTTGCCTTCGGCAAAGAGGTCTCCGATGGTGTTCATGCCGTCCATGAGCGGCCCCTCGATCACCTGCAGCGGGCTTGCATAGAGCTTGCGGGCCTCTTCGGTATCCAGGTCGATATACTCCACAATGCCTTTGATGAGTGCGTGGCGAAGTCGTTCCTCAACAGGCAGGTTTCTCCATTCGGCAGCTTTTGCTTCGATTTTTTCTCCGCCTTCCCGGATGGTTTCGGCATGGCTTACCAGGCGTTCCGTCGCATCGGCACGGCGGTTGAAGAGTACATCCTCGACCCGCACGAGCAGATCGGGCTCGATATCCTCGTAAATGGCCAGTTGAGCGGCATTGACGATGCCCATATCGAGTCCTGCCCGGATGGCATGGTAGAGGAATGCAGCATGCATTGCTTCGCGCACCGGTTCGTTGCCGCGGAAAGAGAAAGAGACGTTGCTGATTCCGCCCGACACTTTCGCATAGGGCAGGTTCTCCTTGATCCAGCGAACCGATTCGATAAAGTCGAGGGCGTAGTTGTTGTGCTCCTCGATGCCGGTGGCAACGGTCAGCACGTTCGGGTCGAAAATAATGTCTTCCGGAGGGAATCCGACTTCGCGGGTGAGTATGTCGTAGGCACGCCTGCAGATCTCGATGCGCCGCTCCAGGCTGTCTGCCTGACCCTGCTCGTCAAACGCCATCACAACTGCAGCCGCACCGTATTGCAGGATTTTCAGAGCCCTTTCCCTGAAAAGCTCTTCGCCCTCCTTGAGGCTGATGGAGTTGACGATGCTTTTGCCCTGTACGCACTGCAGTCCCTCTTCGATGACCGACCATTTCGAGCTGTCGATCATGACCGGCACACGGGATATTTCAGGTTCGGAGGCGATCAGGTTGAGAAACTCCTTCATCACCTTTTCACTGTCGAGCATGCCTTCATCGACGTTCACGTCGATAACCTGAGCGCCGCTTTCGACCTGCTGGCGGGCAATGGAGAGCGCTTCGTCGTAGTTTCCCTCCTTGATGAGACGGGCGAATTTGCGAGATCCGGTTACGTTTGTACGTTCACCGACGTTGATGAATCCGGTCGTCGCGTTGACCAGCAGCGGTTCGAGGCCCGAAAGCTTCAGTTCATGTTTCGGCTCGGGTTTTCGGCGAGGTTTCAGGGTGCTGACCGCATCGGCTATTGCCCTGATATGCTGCGGCGTTGTGCCGCAGCACCCTCCGACGATATTGACGAAACCGGACTGGGCGAAACCGGCGATCTGGGCCGCCATGTAGGCAGGGGAGTCGTCGTACTCTCCGAACTCGTTGGGTAGCCCGGCATTGGGATAGACGCTTACATAGCTTTCGGCAATTCCCGACATTGCCTCGATGAATGGGCGCATCTGCTTCGAGCCGAGGGCGCAGTTGAGGCCTACGGAGAGCAGATCGGGCATATGGGCGATGGAAATCCAGAAGGCCTCGGTGGTCTGGCCGGAAAGGGTGCGCCCACTGGCGTCCACGACGGTTCCCGAAACCATTACCGGTACTCTTCTGCCGATGGTGTTGAAATACTCCTCGACGGCAAAGAGCGCCGCCTTGCAGTTCAGGGTGTCGAAGACGGTTTCTATCAGGAGCAGGTCTACGCCACCCTCCATGAGCCCTTCGAGCTGTACGATGTAGTTATCGACAACCTCGCGGAAGGTGACCGCCCGGTAACCGGGATTGTTCACGTCCGGCGAGAGAGAGAGAGTTTTGTTTGTCGGGCCGATCGAGCCGGCGACAAAACGCGGTTTGTCGGGATTTTTCGCGCTGTAGGCATCGGCGGCTTTTCTGGCGAGTCGCGTCGCTTCGACGTTCAGTTCCCTTATCAGGTCTACGGCGTTGTAGTCTGCCTGCGAAATCGGATTTGCATTGAAGGTATTGGTTTCAATGATATCCGAGCCGGCCTCCAGAAAATCGCAGTGGATGGCATAAATGATATCGGGCTGGGTAAGCACGAGAATATCGTTGTTTCCGATAAGCGGGTGGTCGTGCACGGCGAAGCGTTGGCCCCGGTAATCGGCTTCCTGCAGCTTGTGGCGCTGGATCATGGTGCCCATGGCACCGTCGAGCACCAGAATGCGCTGATCGAGGAGCTGTAAAAGAGAGTTTTTCATTCGTTACGGCATGGCGGCGTTAAAAAAAAAGAATATACGATTCTCCCGGTAGAACCTTCACCGGGGACAGCCTTAATGAGGGAGTTTATGCTCATCCCTCAAGTCGGGCAAGCCTCTCCTGCAACCATTCCGAGACAAGCTTCAGCGCTGCCGGGCTGATTTCATGAGCCATGGGAAACTCCTGGTAGGTCAGGTCGGTTACCATGCCTTTCAGAAAACGGTTTGATTCCGCCCCCTTTTCAATCGGGAGTACATCGTCAAAAACCCCGTGAACCACAAGAAAGGGGAGCTGTCGGAGAGCGTGTTTACTGTTTTCGGGAACGCTGTCCTGCCGGGGGAGCTGGCCGGAGCAGGCGATCACCCCGTGCAGCAGTTCCGGCCGCTCGAATGCCGCCAGATAACTCATGACCGATCCCTGGCTGAAGCCCATGAGAAAGACCCGATTCCCCTGTGGCCGGTACTCTGCGATGATTTCGCCTATGAAGGTGATAAGCTGTCGCCGGGCCTCTTCAGCAGCATCGTAATCGACAATGATCCCGTTTGCGGTGAATTCAATGGGAAACCAGCCGAACATGCCGAAGTCGAGTGAGTGCGGGGCCCTTGCGCTGATGTAGCGGACTCTTTCATCCAGAATCGGTCCGAGCTGGACAAGGTCTTTTTCATTGCTGCCGTAGCCGTGCAGCATGATCATCAGCGGCGCGTTTTCCGTTTCAGGCGGTGCATGGTCGAGATAGGTGAGCGTAAGGTGTTTTCGTTGCAGCATGGAATAAAACAGGTTCAGGGTTGATGGGTGTGGCCGATGAATCCTCCTCCGAGCACCTCTTCACTGCGGTAGAACACCACGGCCTGGCCTGGGGTGAGTCCGTATTTCGGGGTTTCAAACGTCACGGTCGCTTCATTGTCGCCGATCGGTTCGACCCTGCAGGGGCTCTCTCTGTCGCGGTAGCGAATCCGTGCAGCGGTTTCAAATGCCGAAGAGGGTGGTTCGATGCCGACCCAGTTGAGCCCCGAAGCCGTAAGGACGCGGCACTCCAGATCGACCTTCCTGCCTACCAGGATCCGGTTGTGATCTGCATCCACTCCGGTGACATAGAGTGGTTCCGGAGCAGAGATGCCGAGGCCGCGGCGCTGGCCGATGGTGTAAAAGGGATACCCTCTGTGCCGGCCGAGCACTTTTCCCTCGACATCCACGATTTCTCCCCCGGCTACCTGTTTTTCAAGACCGGGGATCGAGTTTTTCAGATAACTGCAGTAATCGTCGTTCGGCACGAAGCATATCTCCTGGCTCTCTTTTTTTTCGGCCGCCCTCACACCGAAGGTTCGGGCGAGTTCACGTACTTCAGGTTTCGTCAGGGTGCCAAGCGGCAGCAGGGTTTTCGACAGATCGGTCTGTGAAAGCATCCAGAGAAAATAACTCTGGTCTTTTTCAGGGTCGCATCCCTTCATGATGCGGTACCGTCCATCGCTGAACGATGTTCGAGCGTAGTGGCCTGTTGCGATCATCTTCGCACCAAGCATGCGGGCGCCTTCGAGCAGGCCGTACCACTTGATGGTTTTGTTGCAGACCATGCATGGGTTCGGTGTACGGCCGGAAAGGTACTCGTTCCGGAAATACCGGATGACCTCGTCAAAAAATTTCATGCTCAGGTTCAGACTGAAGACCGGAATCTGAAAGTCGGGATGGTCGCTGATCACAAGAGGCGATGGCTCGAGCGAAGGGTTTTCGTCATGCGTGTCGAGAATCCTTATGTTGATGCCGGCGACGCGGTATCCCTCTTTTTGCAGCAGGCATGCGGCCACGGCTGAATCGACGCCGCCCGATATACCGGTTACAATGGCAGGCAAGCTGTTCATGCGCTAACTGAGTTTATAGCCAGGTCCACCACCGCCTTCGGGCGGAGTCCAGGTAATGATTCCGTAAGGATCTGCAAGAGCACAGCTCTTGCAGTGCAGGCAGTTCGAGGCGTTGATTTTCAGTGCCGGTTCCGGCGTTTCGATGAATTCGTATACCTTGGCCGGACAGAACACAGTGCAGGGGTTGCCATACTCCTTTCGGCACCGCACAAGGCAGATTTCCGTTATGTCGCAGGAGTCGATGCGAAGGTGGCAGGGCTGGTTCTCTTCATGCACGGTTCCCGAGCGATAGAGGCACTCCTCTTTGCTGAAGGTGAGTTTTCCGTCAGGCCTGAATGGATGGAGGGTGCCACCCGGCTGCTTTTTTTTCTCCGGCTGCCGTTTTCCGGAGTCGTCTCTTTTTTTGAGAAACCCGGATGCCAGTGAAAGACCGGGAAAGGAAAGCTGCATTCCCGCCTGCAGCAGGCCGTGATAGAGTCCTTTTTCAAAAGCCTTCCGGAAGTTCCGGGTGGCGTGCAGTTCCGCATAAGCCCATGATTTTCTGAACCGATCTTCATAGTCCTGCAGCATCGCTGCGGAAAAGTCGTTCCGGAGCAGCGCCTCGAAAATGGTTTCTGCGGCCAGCATGCCGGACTTCATGGCCAGGTGTATGCCCTTGAGTCGCTGCATGTTGAGCATGCCGGCGGACTCGCCGGTTACCAGAAATCCCGGCCCGCAGATGCGCGCCATGGCGTTCAGCCCTCCGGAGGTAATGGCTTTCGCTCCGTACTCGACGAGCGAACCGCCTTCAAGGATTGATGCAATGAAGGGATGCTGCTTGAAGAGCTGCAGGTTCCGGTGAGGGTCGCTCTCCGGTGCCGTCCGTTCTATTGCCGTGACGAAACCCAGCGAGAGTCCGGTGTTCGAGTATGCGTAGAGCCAGCCTCCTCCATACCGCTCTGCCTGAAGGGGGTACCCGAACGTATGCCATACCTCTCCTGCCTCCATGCGTCCTTCCGGTATGCGCCATACCTCCTTGACTCCGGTTTCATAATGCTGCTCATGTGATTCCGGCTGCAGGGAAAAAGTTTTCTGCAGTTCTCCGGCAAGGGTGCCTGCGGGGCCTTCACCGAACACCGTGATCCTGGCCCTTAGCTCCAGGCCGGGAAGATGGTCTGGTTTCGGGTTTCCCTTCCGGTCGAGCCCCAGGGCTCCGGTAATCAGGCCGCAAACCTTTCCCCCTTCCACAAGGGGTGCCACGGCTGCAGTGCTGTCGAAGAGCTGTACTCCGGCTTTTTCGGCTTCACCGGCCATCCATGCTCCAAGCCGGCTGAGCGAGACCAGAGGATAGCCGATATTCCGGAACGGTTCGGGCAGAAAGGGGAAAGCGAATTTTTTCTTTTCCGTCAGAAAGAAGACCCCTTCGCCGGCGGCAACCGCTTCAAGCGGACAGCCCCGTTCCCGGTAGTCCGGCATCAGCTCTTCAAGGGCCCTGGTATCGAGTACCGCACCGGAAAGCAGATGGGCTCCCCAATGGCGCGATTTATCGACGACCGCTATGTCCATTTCGAGCTGTTCGCCAGGATGCTCTGCGTTATGGCGGACGATCAGGTTTTTCAGATGGATCGCGGAGGCAAGGTTTGCCGGTCCGCCCCCTGCGAAAACCACATCGAATGCAAGCGATTCACGTTCCTCTTTCACATTGCAGCTGTTTTTCTTTAGGTGGAGTCGCGCTGTTCAGAGCAGAATGCCGCGCAGGAGCATCGAGGCGACACTGAAATAGATCAGAATACCGGTAACGTCGACGATGGTGGCAACGAATGGCGCTGAGGATGTGGCCGGATCGAGTCCCGCACGCTTGAGCAGGAGCGGCAGCATCGAGCCTGCAAGGGTTCCCAGCAGCACAATGCAGATAAGGGCTATACCGACCGTTATGCCTACTGCAAGCCACGACGGGTCGTAAATGCCGAGGATATGAGACCAGGTTATAACCCTGAAAAATCCAATGAGGCCGAGAATGCTGCCGAGGGCAAGGCCGGAAACGATCTCCCTGCGCATGACGGCGAGCCAGTCGCGGATGGTGATTTCTCCAAGTGCCAGCGATCGGATGATAAGCGTCGCAGTCTGCGATCCGGAATTGCCGCCGCTGGAAATGATGAGCGGAATATAGGTGGCCAGCACAATTGCCTTGGAGAGCTCATCCTCGAAAAACGCCATGGCCGAAGCCGTCAGCATCTCTCCGATAAAGAGCACCACAAGCCAGACCGCACGTTTTTTTATGACTTCATGGATCGGCAGATCCATATAGGGCTCTTCGAGGGCCTCGATACCGCCGAATTTCTGGATATCTTCGGTTTCCTCCTCTTCGGCGACGTCGAGCATATCGTCCACCGTGACCACGCCTATGAGATAGCCGTTGGAATCGACGACCGGCAGCGCCACATTATCGTACCGTTTGAATGCTTCGAGTGCGTCCGACTGATCCTGTGTGGCCGTCAGGGTAACGATTTTGTCTTCAGAAATAATGTCGCGCACCCTTTTTTCGGGAGGGGAGAGCAGCAGCTCCCTTGCAAGCAGTTCACCCTTCAGCTTGCCGTGGTCGTCCACGACGTAGATGACGTTCAGGGTTTCGCTCTCATGGCCGTAGGTGCGGATATATTCAAGCACCTGGTTGATGTCCCAGTCTTTCTTCACGCTGAGAAAGTCAGGCGACATGAGACGGCCAACGCTTGCTTCAGCATAGGCGAGCAGGGTTTTGGCAATCTTGAACTCCTTGAACGACAGAAGCTTCAGCAGCTCCTGGGCAACCGGTCCGGGCAGCTCCTCGAGCAGCGCGGTACGGTCATCCGCCGACATGCTGTTGAGGATGTGGGTTACATCCTTCTTGGTAAGCGCGGTAAGCAAATTCTGCTGTGAATCGAAATCGAGGTACTCGAAGGTTTCAGTGGCAAGCTCTTTTGGGAGAAGCCGGAAGAGGATGGCCTGTTCGTTTTCGGGCAGGTCGGAAATGAGTTCCGCCAGATCGGCAGGCATCCAGTCGTTGAAAATCCGCTGCAGCGCGCTGAAGTTGCGGCGCTCGATCAGTTCCCTGATTTCAGGAAGTATTGGGGTCCCGATCATGCTGTATAGAGTTTAGGGTTCAGCCGAAAAAAAGAAACTTTTTCCGAACTTTCCAACATCTGAAGGCACTAATCTTAGCGTTCCTATTTATAAATATTTTATAAGGATATTTCAGTGTGTTCCCCTCTTTTTTCAATAATCCTGTCGGATTTTGTCGAAAGAGGCGGATATCTGTCATCGGGTACGGTCAAATGCGTGGTCAGGGGTTCGGTTGCATGCGGGTATATTATGTAAATACCTGTGAGATTATTTCGTATTGCTGGATGCTTTCACCCGGGAGACGTGCGGGTTGCCGATGATGAATTTTCGCCACGGCAGATCGCGGCTCCGGGTGATGCCCACTCTCGTGCTGGAGCCGATGGTTTCTTCCGGTAGTTCGGGTGCGTCTTCCAGGTGGAATTCCCCTTCGAAAAGCGATCGGCCATTGCAGCTGCGATCGATGTCCATAGCCTGGGTGAGTTTTCCCGGCCCGCTCATGAGGTTGGCTGCCAGGGAGGTGTTGCGCCGCTCCCGCATGAACGATTCGCCCGCAAGTGGTTCCATGGCCCTTATCAGGACTGCTCCGGCGGTTTGTTCGGGTTCGCTGACGATGTTGAGCATATAGTGGCTGCCGTAGGTGAAATACACGTAAAGTCTGCCGGGTTCGGCGAACATCATGCTGTTTCTTTCCGTTCTGCCCCGCCACGCATGACACGCTTCGTCGCCAAATCCGAGATAGGCTTCGGTTTCAACGATCCGGCCTTTCAGAAAAGAGCCGTCCGCTATTCTGCGAACAAAGATTTTGCCGAGCAGTTTTGCCGCAAGTTCAAGCGTAGGACGTTCAAAGAACTGTTTTTCAAGCCGCTGCATCAATCCGTCAATACAGTTTGTAAAAGTGCGGGTAAGTATTATAATGTAACAAGTCATGACTGAACTTCAGGGATCTCACTAAATTTGTTCCGCTGTACGATTGCTATCTCGGGCTATCCCGTGGGTTCTACTCTGAGTTTCCCTTCGACCCCCGCCATGTCAGGAGTCTGAAGATAGTGCTAACGGCAAGTAATAGAGGTTCCCTTCAACTGCTGTAAAATTCCCTGTTTGGTACATGGGCAGAGTTATTGCGATTGCAAACCAGAAAGGAGGGGTTGGCAAAACAACCACGGCCGTCAACATAGCGGCTTCGATTGCTATTTCCGAATTCAGGACGCTGTTGATCGATATCGATCCGCAGGCAAACGCAACATCCGGGTTCGGCATTGAAACCGGCGACGAAATCGACAACACCTTCTATCAGGTTATGGTGAAAGGCGGCAACATCGAAGACGCCATTCATCCCTCCAGCCTTGAATATCTCGATGTACTTCCATCCAACGTCAACCTTGTAGGCATGGAGGTTGAACTGGTGAACATGCGTGAGCGGGAGTACGTCATGCAGAAGGCGCTCAGGGATGTTCGAGAAAGGTACGATTACATTATCATCGATTGTCCCCCATCACTCGGTCTCATAACCCTGAATTCCCTTACCGCTGCGGATTCCGTGCTCATTCCGGTGCAGGCCGAATACTATGCGCTTGAAGGGCTTGGAAAGCTGTTGAACACCATCAGTATTGTTCGTAAACATCTCAACCCGAAGCTTGAAATAGAGGGCGTTCTGGTTACCATGTACGATTCCCGTCTGCGTCTTGCCACCCAGGTTGCCGAAGAGGTGAAGAAGTTTTTCAAGGACAAGGTATACAAAACCTACATCCGCAGGAACGTCCGCCTTTCGGAAGCTCCAAGCCACGGCAAACCCGCATTGCTTTACGACGCCCAGAGCCTCGGCTCGAAAGACTACCTCGATCTGGCCAGAGAGATATTTGAGAGAGATGGCAATATTAAAAAATTTAAGGTACGGAAGCCGTAGCTGACCGTAAGGATGGTGTCCCGGTATGTCGAAGAACGCGTTAGGAAAAGGACTCAAGGCCCTTATCCCCGATGAAGGGTTTGTGGCCTCTCCGAAAGACGAGGAGCAGGAACCAGTCAGCGAAGGCTCCATCGGCAGTCTTCCTGTGGAAAAAATCAGGGCGAACCCCTTTCAGCCCCGCAAGGAGTTCGACGAAACTGCTCTCGAGGAGTTGAAAAACTCCATTATCGAAAACGGAGTTATCCAGCCGGTCACGGTCTGCAGGGATGGCGACGGCTACCAGCTCATCAGCGGCGAGCGGCGACTCAGGGCGGTTACCCAGGCAGGTTTCAAGTATATTCCAGCCTATATCATCAAGGCGCATGAGGATTCCAGCAAGCTGGAACTTGCACTTATCGAAAATATCCAGAGGGAAGATCTCAACGCCATCGAGGTTGCCCTTGCCCTGAAAAGCCTTACAACGAAATGCCGGCTTACCCAGGACGAGATAGCCCACAAAGTCGGCAAGAACCGTTCCACCGTAAGCAACTTTCTCCGGCTTCTGAAGCTTCCCATGGCCATACAGGACAGCATCCGCAAAAGGGATATCTCCTCTGGTCATGCGCGTGCCCTGATCAACCTGCCAGGAGAACAGCAGCAGATCAAAGCGTGGAAACAGATTGTCAGTCACCAGCTTTCGGTCCGTCAGACTGAGATGCTGGTCAACCGGATGTTCAAGGAGCAGCCGAAACTGACGGAAGAGCAGGCAAACCCGTCCCCGCACATCAATCAGCTTGAATCGAGGTTGAGAGGCAGGCTTGCCACAAAAGTAAGGATTATCGAAAAAAAGGCCGGGAAAGGGGAGATCCATATCCAGTACTTCTCGCACGACGATCTCGACCGGATTCTTGATCTGATGGGAGAGGTGTAAACAAAAAAGCAGATTACCGAACAGATGAAGTTCACTCTTGTAGGAAGCGGAAGAATGGGGCAGCAGGTTGCCGGTGTCATCAACCGCTCGGGCATTCATGAAATCGCTTCGATTCTCGACGATCGGAGCGTCGTTACCTCGGAAAGTTTTCAGGGCAGTGATGCCATAATTGATTTTACCGTCAGGGAGGCCTTTCTCCAGAATCTTCCGGCCATGCTGCACGCCCGTGTTCCGGTTGTTGTCGGAACAACGGGCTGGGACGATGAGATGGGGGCGGTGAAGCGGCGGGTTGTCGAGAGCGGCTCGTCTCTGCTTTACTCGGCGAATTTTTCTCTCGGGGTCAACATTTTTCTCAGAACGGTCAGGGAGGCGGCGCGCCTGATCGCGCCGTTCGATCAGTTCGATATAGCGTTTGCGGAACACCACCATACCGGCAAGGCTGATTTTCCAAGCGGAACCGCGCTTCGGGCTGCGGAAATGATTCTCTCGGTCAACCCGAGGAAACGAACGATCGTGCGGGAGCTTTCCGACGACCGGAAAATTGCCGCTGATGAACTGCAGGTTGCAGCGCTTCGTCTCGGCACTGTTTTCGGCAAGCATATGGCCTGTATCGATTCCGAAACGGATGAAATTGTTGTTTCGCACAATGCCAAAAACCGCGAAGGTTTTGCCTCCGGTGCCGTGCAGACCGCCAAATGGCTTGCAGCACGCCATACCACTTCGCCTGGTTTCTATACCATGGATGATTTTCTCAACGAGATGCTTGCATAAGGCTGAAAATGTGTGCTGAAAAGAGTGACGATGCCTTGCTGCCGTTATCAGGGAAACTGAAGGCCACAGTTCTCGGGGCGCTGCTGATTGCTGTTACAGCAACGCTACCCTATCTGACGCTGCTCAACGCATTTTTTTTCTCCGGGGTTTTTATTTCCGGCATGACGGCCATCTATTATGCCGTGATATCCAACCAGGTCAGGCTTTCCTACAATGAAGCATTCGTTCTGGGAAGTTTCAGCGGTATTGCCGGAGGGGTGTTTTCCGAAACCCTCAGTTATCTGCTCATAGGACTTGTCGGTTACCGCCCCGGTATGGAAGGCCTGAAGCTTATGGTAGACTGGGCAAGGGATATGGCTGCCGGAAAGCCGGAACTGGCCGAACAGCTCAGGGTGCTTACCGAAATGGAGGCGCTTGCGCTTGCTCCGGTTTCCCTGACACCGATCGACTTGTTAACCGGAATTCTGTTCGCTTCGATCTTCTATGCTCCGATAGCAGGTCTGGGCGGAGTGTTCACGGTGTTCAGGCTGAAGCGTCAGGCGGCGAAGGGGCGTTGATTTACAAGAGGTTTCCTTCGTCAATCTGCCGGATGTACCATTTCCTGTCGATTTTCTGCGATCCCGGCAGCGTTGTCCACCCGGAGACCCGGATATAGCGGACAGGGGTTTTCAGCCTTCCTGCCCTGTTCAGCATGCTTTCGTTAATGGTGTCTTCTGAAGGACTTTCCGGTGTTGCGGTTTTAATGAACGCCACCGGTCTCTGGCCATATTCCCGGTCACGAAGCGGCACCACAAGAGCCTCTTCGATTCCCTCGATAGCGGTCAATGCCTCTTCGATCTCTTCCGGGTGCAGATTTTCACCGCCTGCTATGAACATGTTGTCTTTACGTCCGAAAACCCTCAGGTTGCCGCTGTCGTCGAGGCTGCCGGTATCACCTGTATGAAACCAGCCTCCGTCATCGAGACGCAGAACCGGTTTTCCGCCGACGAGGTATCCCTGAAACAGGCAGGCTCCCTTAACAAGAATCTCCCCGTCCCCTGCGATCGAGATATCCCTCCAGGGGAGCGGTTTTCCGCTGTTTTCCTCGACAAATCTCACGGGAGCCGGTGTTGTGGCGATCTGCGAGCACATTTCAGTTGAGCCGTAACTGAGGTAGATCGGAATCTCCTCCCTGATGCTCTTTTCGAGCAGCGGAGCGGGAACGGCGCTTCCTCCGAGCAGTACCGCCTTGAGCTTTCTCAGGCGCGGCAGAGCCGCAGGATTGTCCAGAAGCCGGAAGAGCTGCGTGGGCACCAGCGACAGGTGCGTTACCGGATAGCGTTCGATACTTCGTTCAAGGGATTCCTGCGGATCGGGAACGGCAACAGCCGAGCCTGAGGCCAGTGCCCTGAAGAGCACGGCATAACCTCCGATATGGAAGAGCGGCAGCGAAAGCAGCCAGCAGTCGCCGCTTTCGAGTTGCATGTTCCGGGCCGCTCCGAGCGCGCTGTACCAGTGATTGCCGAAACTGTGCAGGGCGGCTTTCGGTGTTCCCGAGCTTGCAGAGGTGTGGATGATGGTGACGGGGCGCTCCATGCCGGTCTGTGGTGCAAAGGGTATCGGAATTGCATGTCCGGAAGGGGCTGCTGCGACCGCCCTCAGGTTTTCCGTTCTGAACGCGCTTTGCGGTGGAATGCATGATGGGTCTGCGGCAAGTACCAGATCTGGCTGCAAGGCATGCAGGGTTTTACCGAGCTGTTCGGAAGGAAACCTGTGGTTCAGGGGGGCACAGATGATGCCCGTCCTCAGCAGTGCCATAGCGGTCAATGCCGCTTCAGGCGTATTCGGCGAGAGTATGGCCGCCGTGGTGCCGGGGTGCAGACCTTTTTTATGGAGCGTTTCCGCCATATGCGACGTTACGGCGGCGCACTCTCTGAAGGAGCGGGTGGTTCCGGAGGAGATCAGTGCGGGTGAGCGGTCGAAAAGCAGGGATGCACGGTTTACAAGGTCCATATCGAGGTGAGCTTGATGCTCCGCAGCGCAACCTTCTGGCCGTTCCAGTAGAGGTTTTGTGTGTCAAGCCGGGCATTGACGGGAGCGAAAGGCTTGTCGAGCAGATCGTGTTTGAGAAAGCGGAAGGTATCGAGTCCGCATGCTGACGGCAGAGCTGCGCAGCATGCCGCCATCAAGGCATAGAAGCTCAGGCTGATGCCGCTTTCAAAGGTCGAACTGAAGACGGTCTGCAGGCTTTTGTTTCTTGCCTGTTCGGCCAGGGCAAGCGTTGCTTTGATTCCTCCCAGACGGTTCGGCTTGAGAACATATGCCTTCAGGCATTTGGATGGTATGCTTCGGGCCAGCTCCGGATTCTGCCAGAGGGTTTCGTCGAGTGCCGAGGGTATGGAAGTTCGCTCATGAAGTTCCTCGATCTGCTCCGGGTTTTTCAGTGGTTCTTCGATGTATTCGATACTTCCTTCGGGCACATTCCGGCTGAATTCGACCGCCTCATCGAGACTCATGGACTGGTTTGCATCAAGCCGCAGGGCGATGGAACCGTTATAGGTACTTTTCAGCATCCGGATACTTCTGAGCGCCTCTTCTGCGCCGGCAGCGTTCACTTTCAGCTTGAAGGTGCGGTACCCCTGCCTGTAATACTCCTCCGCACGTTTTTCCACGGTCGCCGTATCCCCGAAAAGCAGGGCGTTCAGTGCTATTGCTGGAGCCGGAGCACGTTCTGAAAGGTGTGGCAGCTGTTGCGAACTCTGCGCTTCGAGGTTGAATAACGCCATTTCGAGACCGGTTCTTACCGAAGGATAAAGTTCGCCGGAGAGCGGCCCCGATTCGGTGAAATCATTTTTTGTGAGCACCGCCATAAGCTGTTGTTCGGCAGCCGGAAGAGGCTCGTTGTGCAGACCGGGAAGCGGCGCAATCTCCCCATAGGCGGTGGATTTTCCGTCTCCGCTTTTCAGGGCGAGTACAATACCTTCCCGATGGTGCAGCCGACAGCCTTTTACGGTTATCGGCTCGCTGAACGGGATCGAGTACCTGTAGAGATGTGAGTATGCTGCGTTCACGGTCGTTTCGGAAATTTCGAGAAATCCGGTTTGCGCTTTTCGACAAAGGCATTTTTACCTTCCTGGGCCTCTTCGCTCATATAGTAGAGCAGGGTGGCGTTGCCGGCAAGTTCCTGCAGCCCGGCCTGACCGTCGCAGTCCGCATTGAGTGCCGATTTCAGGCAACGGATGGCGAGCGGCGAGTTGGCAAGAATTTCACGGCACCACTCCACGGTTTCCTCTTCGAGGCGCTCAAGCGGAACAACCGTGTTGACCAGGCCCATCGCAAGAGCATCCGTTGCATTGTACTGACGGCAGAGGTACCAGATTTCACGGGCTTTTTTCTGTCCTACAAGCCGTGCCATATAGCTTGCTCCCCAACCGCCGTCAAACGAGCCTACCTTTGGTCCGGTTTGACCGAATACGGCATTTTCGGCGGCAATGGTAAGGTCGCAAAGCATATGCAGGACATGTCCTCCTCCGATAGCGTACCCTGCAACCATGGCAATGACCGGTTTCGGGCAGGTTCGGATGTCCCGCTGGAAATCAAGCACATTCAGACGGTTGACCCCCTTGGCGTCGGCATAGCCGGCATAGCCGCGGATTTTCTGGTCACCCCCCGAACAGAAGGCCATATCACCTGCTCCTGTAAGGATAACGACGCCGATCTCCTGATCGTTGCGTGCGTCCGACAGAGCCGTAATCATCTCCTCGACGGTCTGGGGACGGAACGCGTTGCGCACTTCAGGGCGGTTGATGGTAATTTTTGCTATACCTTCGGCTTTATGATAGAGGATATCGGTAAATTCGCCCGCAGGTATCCATTGTACAGCGTTCATAAAGGTTTTACTCTCTGGTTAACGAAAACAGCAGGCGGTCGATAAACAGCTCCCTGTTTTCAATGTGCAGGGCGTGACCGCACTGTGGAAAGATGTCAAGATCCGAGCAAGGACATAAATTAACCATTTGACGGCCAATCTCAACATATTTGCCGTCTTTTTCCCCGGCAAAGAAGCTGAGATGGTGCCGGCAATCCGCCAGTTCGCCCCACAGGGATGGCTGGGTTCCGGTTCCGAGTGTGCGCAGTGCCGTCGCAAGCTGTTCCGGACGGTTTCTTTTTCTTGCTTCCAGGGTGGTTTCGAACAGGGGGTGGTTTTTCAGGCTGGAGAAGAGTGGCAGGTCATACCAGCTGCCGAGAAACTTTTCGAAGTTTTCTTCCATACTCAGGGCGAGGTTTTCGTCGTGCTGCTTTCTCTGCAGCCGCTCTTCCGCCGTTCTCAGGCCGGGCGATGCTGAAATGATTACGGTTTTCCTGAACAGACCGGGAAAGCGCAATGCAAGATAGAGCGCAATGCGGCCGCCCATCGAATAACCGGCAAGAAACGACGGGGAGTCCTGCACCCGCCCGATTGTGTCGGCAAGCAGCCACATCTGTTCCTCGAATGGCGTGACCTCTGCCGGGGTTCGGCCATGTCCGGGAAGATCGAAAAGCATGCAGTAATAGTCGCGCACGAGTTTTTCCGTAACGGGAAGCCAATCTTCCGAAGAGCCGAGAAATCCGTGCAGAAGGATAATGCCCGGATTGTTCCGCGATCCTCTGGTCAGAATGCGGAAGTTCGAAGGGTCGGGCATTACAGGCTCAGGGCACTTGCCGCAAGGGCGGTGATTTCCGACTGGAGCGCCCGGTGCTGTCGCACGTTTTCCTCGCGGCTTCCTTTTACCTCGATGATGGTGGTGGTGGCGTTTTCTTCGGCTATCCTGCAGGCAGTTTCGAATTCACGGTTGGTTACGGGCATGCAGTAAGCGATTCCGAACGTTGCGGCAGCATCCCGGATGCTGTAGTTCTGCGGTGTGGCGAAATGCGTTTCGAAAATATCTTTTTCAGACACGACAGGAAGGAATGAGAAAATCCCCCCGCCGTTGTTGTTCAGCACGACAATCCTGAGAGGCACCCGAAGCGATTGCAGCAGGCAGAGCGCATTGAGATCGTGCAGGAAGGCTATGTCGCCGATCAGCAGCGTTACGGGCTTGCGGAGTCCGGAGGCAAAACCTGCTGCTGTCGAGATAATGCCGTCGATGCCGCTTGCCCCGCGGTTCGTGCCGGTCATGAAGCAGGCGGGTTGAGATGCCGATGCATACAGGTCCATATCCCGTACCGGCATGCTGTTGGAGAGAAACAACCCCTCTTCCCGGGTGATGAGTTTCGATACGATTCTCGAAGCGGCTATTTCCGAAACCGGGTTGTCTGGATTACAGCAATCTTCGATGCACTTTTCCGCCTGCCGGAAAAACGTTTCAGGCAGAAGGATGCTCTGCGCCTGAAGCGGTTTGCGGCATCCCTCCAGAGCGCGGGCAATCAGTGCAGGTGATGCTTCAATGCTGAGGGTGACGTTGTGGTCGGGGCCGAAACGGTTCGAATGCGCTTTGACGACAATGAAGTTTTCCGGATTCCACTGCCGGATGGCAGCTGCGGGATGGCGCGCAATGAGGGGGCCACCGAAATGAATAACGGTATCAGGCCTGAATTTTTCTGGAAAGAGGGAGGACTGAAAAGCCAGTTGAAGCGGGTTCAGAGAAGCGTCAAAACGAAGCCCCGAGGAGAGGTCCGCATAGAGAGGGATATTGAGCGAACGGGCCAGATTTCCTATGGCGAGAGCATCGGTATCGCTCTGGAGTCTTCCTGCAATGAAAAAAGGTTGCCTTGAAGCGGCAAGAATGTTCCGGAGGAGGGGAATGATTCCGGGATCGGGAACCCGTTCAGGCTGCACTGAACGCGAGAGCGGGCCGGAGCCGTCGATCCATTCTGCAACCGGGGCGAGCCAGGGATCATGAAGTTCGGGCATGACCGGTTCAAAAGGCTCTCTGAACGGGACGTTCAGATGAACCGGCCCAGGCATCGAGCCTGTTGCAACCGAAAGGGCATGGTCGATCGAAGTGATAACCGAACGGAGCGGAATGTCGGATGAGGGTTCAGGAAGCCGAAAGTTCCATCTGCTGTATGTTCCGAACATTCCGAATTGCTGAATGGTCTGGTTCGCACCGGTTTCAAGCAGTTCGAAAGGCCTGTCGGCTGAAAGAATCAGCATCGGCTGGCCGTCCATGGAAGCCTCGACTACCGCCGGATAGTAATTGGCCGGGGCAGTTCCCGAGGTGCAGACAAGCACGGCCGGCTTGCCGGTTGCTCGGGCGTGGCCGAGTGCGAAGAAGCCTGCTGAGCGTTCGTCGGGAAATATTTTCCATGCAGCTTCGGGATGCCGTGCTGCCGCAACGGTAAGGGGCGTTGAGCGGGAACCGGGAGAAATACAGAAAAATCCGGCGCCGAGCCGGACAAGTTCTTCAATGATGACCTGGCTCCATAGCGAGGTGATTTCCCGGTTGTTCATGCGCTGTGACTGGTTATAGCCATAATGTCGCCTATCTTCTGTTCAACCTCTTCCCATTCAAGGTCCGGGTTGGAGCCTTTAACCAGGCCGGCTCCCGAATAGAGGTTTGTGTTCCCGGCATTGACCAGCGCCGAGCGGATGCCGACACAGAACTCGGCGCTATCCCGGCTGATCCATCCTGCCGGTGCTGCGTACCAGCCCCGGCAGAAAGGCTCCAGATTCATGATATGCTGCATGGCCTCTTCCCTGGGTACCCCTCCGACCGCAGGTGTCGGATGCAGCAGCGAGAGAACCATGCTGTCGCTGCAGTATTCAGGCTTGAGGGTTGCCGTGCAGCGGGTATATAGATGCGCCAGGCGGTTCAGCTGCAGCACCCGGAGTTTCTCCTCCATCTCGATGGAACTTGAAATCGGCTGCAGTTCCCGGTAGATGGTATCCTTGACGAAGCCGTGTTCCCTGATATCCTTTTCAGAGTTGAGCAACATTTCCGATGCACGCAGATCGCTGCCGTTGAGGCTCTCTTTCATGCATGTTCCGGCAAGGGCTTCGGTGAGAATCACCTGTCCATCCCTGCGATAGAGGCGTTCCGGAGTGAAGCTTATGAACGCGCGGTTTTTTTCGGGTTCGAAATAGAACCGGTAGGTCGGGTTTTTCGGGTAGGGATAGTGGAGCAGATAAAGCAACGGAGAAAAGCCCGAGCTGAACTCGAGAAGGGTTCTGCGCGCAAGCATGATCTTGTCCATTGTGCCCGATTCAAACAGCGCCAGCGCCTGCCTGCAGCAATCGGTCCACAGTTCCCTGTCGGGGATGCAGGTGACTCCCGTCATTTCCGGAAGCTGTTCTTCTGCACTGTTTTCCCCTGTATCCAGAAGGTCGAGTGCGTCGAGCAGCTGTGAGCGTTTTTCGGAAACGCTCTCTTTGTTTTCAATCCTGAGATGGCAGGTCAGCTGAAAAGCGTTGTCCTCCACAGTGAGCTGAACCAGCGGAAGCACGAAACAAAACGAGGGGAACCCGTCCCAGGTTTCGTCCTGTTTTTCCCGGTTGTTGAACCGGAAGCCTCCAAGATAACGGGCCGAGCGTACCGACGGGCCCTTTGCGGCAAGGGTGCTGACGAGACGCTCGAAGCTGTCACGGTTGGAGCCTGGCGCATCAAGCTCGATACGGTCTGCCGATCCGATGCCGGCAAGGGTGAAATTTTTCTCCCGGTTCATCCAGAAAACCCTTGGAAACAGGTTCTGCCTGACGAGCCATCGAAGGGGATCGGCTCCCGGAATCGGCTGACTGAACGTATAAAGGCCTGCAGAGAGACCTTCGATGGACTCGGTGCAGGTGTATATGGCCTTCCGGAGCGTGGCTACAGCCTTGTCTATCGGCAGGGTTTCTTGATCGGGTATGATAATGTTCTGCTGTTCACTCATAAGCATTTATTGCCATTATGATACGCTCTGTACAACGCTCTTGCACCTTTTCCTGAAAAACCGGGCAAACCAACGGTTTCCGGTCAAACCTGCCCGTCATGATTCACGTAAAGCCTGAAGATCGGCTCTTCGTATGAAAAACCTAATGCCCTGAGGAATCGGCCCTGTTGAAATGGTTTTTCAGTGAGACGGCAAGATAATTGTTTTTCTTTACAAGCCACTCATAAATTTCTTTGGCTTCAGCCATGTTTCCGGTGCGGGTATAGCAGACTCCAAGATTGTAGTAAGCCAGGTCGAACGAGGCGCTGTTGGCAATAGCCCGCTGATATGCGGTAATGGCTTTGTCGTAATCATGCAGCTGCAGAAAGACATTGCCGAGGTCGTAATTTCTCAGGGAGTCGTCCGGAGAAAGGGCATGATATTTCGTGAAATAGGAAAGAGCATCACTGTAGTTTCCCTGATTGAAGCTTGATGCTCCAAGCGCCTGGAGAACCTCCTCAAGGCCGGGATCGATCGAGAGCGCCTCGCGGTACGCTTCTTCCGCTTTCGGGTACTGTTCACTTCGGGCGTAGGCATTGCCGAGACGGAACCATGCATTGGCGTCGCCGGAATTTTTCCAGGCCTCTTGCTGAAGATCGTTTATTTCTTTCGAAGCCTGACCGGAACATGATGAAGCGATTGCCACACCAGCAAGCAGAAGCAGTCCGAAAAGAGGTTTTACGGCTCTCCTGAAATGTTTTAGCATATGAATCATAAGAAAATTAAATATAATTACTGCTGGAGTCATGTGCCAATCCCTCCTACAACGGCAGTTGACACCCAATCAGTTCATATATAAACAATTGCGGATTTCGATCATGAAAAAAGAGTTCAGGGTTTCCGGGATGCGCTGCTCCGGATGTGAAATACTCGTAAAAGAGGCGATTCAGGAGCTCGAAGGTGTTGAAGCAGTCAGGGTGTCATTTGCCGACGGTATCGTTGCGGTCGACTATGACCCTGCAATGATCAGTCCGGTGGCCATGATTGCGGTTATCGAGGAGCAGGGTTTCAAGGTTTTATCATAACACGTTCCCTACATTACTCATGGCATGTGAAAAATCAGGACGTCTCGCGGTGCTTATCGATGCCGATAACACCCAGCCGTCGATCATCGAAGGCATTCTTTCAGAGATTGCCCAGTACGGTACGGCCAGCGTCCGGCGGATTTACGGAGACTGGACATCCACAGCCCTGAAAAGCTGGAAGGCGCTGCTGCTCCAGCACTCGATACAGCCGATACAGCAGTTCGGTTATACAAAAGGCAAAAATGCAACAGACAGCGCCATGATCATCGATGCCATGGATCTGCTCTACACCGGTAAATTCGACGGGTTCTGCATTGTTTCCAGCGACAGCGATTTCACGAAGCTGGCGTCGCGTATCAGAGAGTCCGGCCTTACCGTTTACGGTTTCGGCGAAAAAAAGACGCCGTCGCCTTTTGTTTCGGCATGCGATAAATTCATCTACACCGAACTTCTCCGGGCAAAGATCAACGAAAACGAGGTTATCGTCAAAAAGACCGCCACAGAGCTGAAAATGGACAGCCAGCTGGTCAGGCTGCTGAGAAACGCCGTCGAATCCTCTTCAGATGAAAGCGGCTGGGCTCATCTGGCAACACTTGGCGCAACCATTGCCAAACAGCTTCCCGAGTTCGATCCCCGGAATTACGGTTACAGCAAGCTTGGCGAGCTGATCAGGGCCACTTCGCTCTTCGAAGTCAACGAACGCCTGATCGGGGAAGGCCCTTCAAAAGCTATTTATGTAAGGGATAAACGCAAAAAAAACGAATCATGAGACACATTCTGAATGGACGACTTTTCGGAAGGAACATGAATATCCTGAAGCTTTTTTTCCTTATTGCCTTTTTCTGTTCAACCGATTCGCTTTCGGCGGCCGATATTCCGGGTTCCAGGGACAGTCCGCTTCTGAAGCGGTTTGCCGGATCGGAAATAATCGGTTATCAGGCGAAGAGTTTCGATGAATATGAGCTGCAGACCTCGACCTTTGTCCGTTACAATCTGGAATCGAAACGAAGGGAGTTTGCCAAACCGCCACTGAAGCCTGAAGGCCGCCTTACGAGGATATGGTATGAGGCTGCAGGCGATACCGGCTCGCTCGAAGTGTACCGGAATTATCTTGATGAACTGCGTTCAAAAGGCTTCGTCATTCTCTACGATTCCAGAAAAGATCCTGCAGCTACGAAATGGACCAACTATCTTGCTCCTTTCGGGAGCATTGATCTTACGACCAACAGAAGCAACTATGTTTTTTATGCCGCCGAGAAAAGCGCCATCTGTGTTGCGAGCGCTAAAAAGAAACGCCCCGAAGGGGATGTCTATGTGTATCTGACGGTTGTCGAGTGGGGGAAGGACGACCGGGTCTACAAGGCCAGGCGCGGTGCTTACGCGGCGCTCGATATCATCGAAACCCGGCCCATGCAGCAGAAGATGGTAACGGTCACTGCCGACGAGATGTCGCAGGCCATAGTATCGACCGGCAGGGTGTCGCTGTACGGCATCTATTTCGATACCAACCGCTCGGAGATCAAGCCCTCTTCGAAACCCGCTCTCGGCGAGATAGCCAAACTGATGAAAAAACAGCCGGCTCTGAAACTGCATGTCGTGGGCCATACCGACAATATCGGAGGTTATGCGTTCAACATTGCGCTCTCGAAACGTCGGGCGGATGCTGTGGTAGGAGCGCTGCAGAAGGAGTACGGTATTGCTGCCGGGCGTCTGACGGCAAACGGAGTTGCCTATCTTGCTCCTGTAGCCCCGAATACGACCGAAGCCGGAAGAGCCAAAAATCGCCGTGTCGAGCTGGTGCCCGGATAACGGTCTGAGCGGTTTTTATGCGAATCGTCAATTTGCGGAAATGAAAAAAGCCCTGGAATACAGGGCTTTTTTGCGGAGCTGACGGGGCTCGAACCCGCGACCTCCTGCGTGACAGGCAGGCGCTCTAACCAAACTGAGCTACAGCTCCTTGCAGCGAGTTGTAAAAGTAGATAACGCAAGGGTTTTATCCAAAAAGTTTTTTCCTTTTTTATCTTTTTATATTAACCGCTTAAAGAGCCCTCCCGCCCAGACCGATGCAAGTGTTTCTGTGGTATTTTACGTCATTATGTCGTTTGTCGACCTCATGTTTCCTGTCATGATTGTTCATCAGGGGAGTGCATATATAAGCCCTGAGTTTTGTAAATTCACCTCTATATGTCTGACGGCATTTTCGGGTAACCGGCAGCCGTTCTCTCAGTGTGTTTCCACCGGGATTTTCTTCAATTCTTAACTCATAACAGTTATGACGGTTACAGATCCACGGAATTCTCTGACAATTGTAGATAACCGGACAGGAAAATCTTATGAGGTACCGATCGAACATGGTGCGGTCAATACCATGGAACTTCGTAACGTAAAGGTTTCCGAAGATGATTTCGGGTTGCTTGGCTATGATCCGGGGTATCTGAACACAGCATCCTGTAAAAGCAGGATCACCTACATTGACGGCGACAAAGGAATTCTCCGCTATCGCGGCTATCCTATCGAGCAGCTTGCCGAGAAGAGCTCCTTTCTTGAAACGGCATATCTTCTCATCAAGGGTGAACTGCCGGATAAAGACCGTCTGGCGGTATGGACCTTCAATATCCGTCATCATACCATGACCCACAACAATATCGTGAAGTTCATGGACGGCTTCCGCTACGATGCCCATCCGATGGGGATACTTGTCGGCACGGTCGGTGCGCTTTCAACCTTCTACCGGGATGCAAAGGATATCCAGAGCGAGGATTCCCGGAAACTGCAGGTCCGCCGGCTTATCGGCAAGATTCCGACGCTTGCGGCCATGAGTTTCCGGCACAGTATGGGTTTTCCCTATGTAATGCCTGATAATGAGCTCACTTATGCAGGAAACTTTCTCTCGATGATGTTCAAGATGACGGAACTTCGATACAAGCCGAATCCGGTGCTTGAAAGAGCTCTCGATGTTTTGTTTATTCTGCATGCCGATCACGAGCAGAACTGTTCGACCAGTTCCCTGAGAGCCGTAGCCAGTTCGGGTGTCGATCCTTTTTCGGCAATAGCCGCAGGGTGTGCGGCACTTTACGGGCCCCTGCATGGCGGTGCCAACGAAGCCGTTATCCGGATGCTCATGAAAATCGGTTCGGTCGATAAGGTTCCGGAATTCATCAAATCGGTTAAAGGTGGCGAAGGTCGTCTGATGGGTTTCGGCCACCGGGTCTATAAAAATTACGATCCGAGAGCGAAGATCATCAAGGATATCGCTTTCGAGGTGTTCGAGGAGACCGGCCGCAATCCGATGCTCGATATCGCTCTCGAACTTGAACGAATCGCCCTCGAGGATGATTATTTTGTCAGCAGGAAACTCTATCCGAACGTTGATTTTTACTCAGGCCTTATTTATCAGGCTATGGGATTTCCCATGGATATGTTCCCGGTGCTGTTCGCAATCGGGAGAATTCCCGGATGGCTGGCCCAGTGGATCGAGCATGTCAAGGACGGCGAGCAGAAGATTGCCCGTCCGCGTCAGATCTATCTCGGAGAAGATGAACGCGAATTCATTCCCATGGAGAAACGCCCGAAAATAAGGCTTGACGAGCAGATGGCAGGGATCTGCAGGCTCTGATTTTATAATGATATAACTATACCAAATCAATGTCTGTTACCAGAGACGATGTCGCCTATATAGCCGGTCTTGCCAGACTACGCTTCAGTGATGATGAAATGGCGACGATGACCACGGAACTCAACAGTATTCTGCACTACGTGGAAAAACTCAACGAAATAGATACGGAGGGCGTCGAACCGCTCAGCAGCATTCACGACCAGGCCAATGTGCTCAGGGATGATACCGAAGGAGGATCCATTTCCACCGAGCTTGCCCTGCAGAACGCTCCTGACCGGCAGGACCGCTTTTTCAAGGTTCCAAAAGTGCTCGGGTAGGGTTCAGGAAAGTGGAACTTCGGGAGAGAAACGGCGGGGTGCTTTTTCAGGTAAAGGCGCAGCCCCGCTCGTCGAAAAGCCGCCTTTGCGGAGAGTATGACGGGCGGCTGAAAGTCACCCTGAAGGCGGCTCCGGTCGATGATGCCGCAAACCGTGAGTGCTGTGCGCTGTTTGCGAAGCTGTTCGATGTGGCTCCCTCCCGGCTCAGCATTGTTGTCGGCATGAGTTCCCGCAACAAAACCGTCCGGGTTGATGGTATCTCTTTTGAAGAGGTCTCCCGGATTCTTCTTCGGGAGGTTTCCGTAAAATGAGGGCGGTTGTACAGCGGGTGCTTTCGGCTTCGGTCACAGCCGGCAGCCAGCGACGATCGGAAATTGGCAGTGGTCTTCTCGTGCTGCTCGGTGTGGCTCCCGGTGACACTGATGCCGATGCTGAATGGATGAGCAGGAAGCTGGTGCATCTGAGGATTTTTGACGACGATGCAGGCAGAATGAACCGCTCGGTACTCGATACCGGGGGAGAGATGCTTCTGGTATCGCAGTTTACCCTTTACGGAGATGCGAGCAGGGGGAACCGTCCGGGGTTTTCCGGTTCCGCAGACTTTGATGCCGCCCGGCCGCTCTATGAATCGGTTGTCCGCCTGAGCGGGTTGCAGCTTGGCAGGCCGGTCAGGACAGGATGGTACGGCGAAGCCATGCAGGTGGCTCTTGTCAACAATGGCCCGGTAACCCTTATTCTCGATACCCCCCAACGCCCATGAAAGCAGTTATCCTGATTCCGGCAAGGCTTGATTCAAGCCGGTTGCCGAATAAAATGCTTGCCGATCTTGAGGGCGAGCCGCTGATCGTGCGTACCTGGCGGCAGGCCGTTCAGTCGAAATATGCCGACAGGATTGTTGTTGCTACCGACAGCCGGGAGATTGCCGGAGCACTGGAAGCATATGGTGCCGAAGTGATGATGACCTCTCCGGATGCGCGTTGCGGAACCGAGCGTATAGCCGAAGCTGCAAGGAGCATCGATGCCGAAGTGTTTCTGAACCTTCAGGGAGATGAGCCGCTGATAGACCCCTGCAATATCGATCTTTGCCTGGAGCCTTTTCTCGGCGCCAATCCACCCGATTGTTCCACGCTGGTTTTTCCGATGCTTTCGGACGATTGCCGGCAGATTGAAGACCCCAATGTTGTCAAGGCCGTTCTCGACAGGAACGGCAACGCGCTTTATTTTTCAAGGAGTCCGGTGCCCTTTCAGCGGGATGTGTATGCTGCAACCCAGTTCTACCGCCACATAGGGCTCTATGCGTTCAGCGCCGATGTTCTGCAGCGCTTCGCATCCCTTTCCCCCTCCATGCTTGAACTGGCCGAATCGCTCGAACAGCTCAGGCTGCTTGAAAACGGCTTCAGGATCCGGTGCGTCACGACCACCGTCGATCATCCCGGCGTCAATACCCGGGAAGATCTCGAACTGGTGCGCCGGATGCTCAGGGAATCGGTTTCCCGCTGACCGTAGCCGTTACACTGCCGTCGTGAAAGAGGATTTCAGCCCGGTCGGAGCACTCGAGCTCCCCTGATCCGGTAATGAAGCGCCCCTCTTTTTTTACCAGCGCATAACCCCGCTCAAGCGTTTTGCGGTAGTCAAGCAACGCCAGATGCTGATTTGCTCCGGCGAACTCCACGGCTTTCTGCAGCCATTTTCTTCTGACGGATTGGGCAAGCAGTTCAGGAATGCTTTCAAGCTTTTCCGATAGCTGCTGCAGCTGTATAAGCGGGCGGTTGAACGCATAACTCTGCCGCAGCGAGTCGATTTCCATTTCGGCACCGTCCAGTTTCGCCTGCACGAGGGTGTTCCGGCGCAATTGAAGGTTGTCGATGGTTTTCAGGAGATCCATTCTGTCGGGGACGGCCAGTTCGGCGGCCATCGAGGGAGTTCCAGCCCGGAGATCGGCAACCATGTCGGCTATGGTGAGATCGGTTTCATGGCCGACGGCGCTGATGACGGGTATCGATGAACGGTAGATCGCCTCGGCAACCCGCTCTTCGTTGAACGCCTGCAGATCCTCCATGGACCCGCCTCCGCGGGCGACAATCAGCACATCCGTATGGTGCAGGGGATTTGCCGGATTGTTGAAATACTCGATTCCCCGCACTACATCCCTTGCGGCATCGGCGCCCTGCACCTTGACGGGGTAGAGCAGAATGCGTGCAGCGGGAAAACGGCGTTCGATCACCTTGCCCATATCCTCGATTACCGCGCCGGTGGGAGAGGTGATGATTCCGATGGACTCAGGTACTCGCGGCAGCTTTTTTTTTCTTTCCGGGTTGAAATAACCGGCTTTTGCGAGTTTCTGGAGCAGCAGGGCAAAGGCCTGTTGCAGCAGCCCCTGTCCAGCCGCATGGATGGCGGTGCAGATGAGCTGATACCGTCCTGATGGGGGATAAACCTCCAGTCGTCCTTCAGCCAGAACCTCCATGCCGTCCTGCAGTTCGATACCGATCCGGCTCCCGGTGTTCTTCCAGATCACCGCTGCGATCTGTGCCTGTTCATCCTTGAGGGTCATGTAGCTGTGACCGGAGCTGTGCCGCTTGTAATTGGAGATCTCACCTTTTACCCTCACCAGAGGGAAGAGGCTTTCAAGCTCGTTTTTGATCTGAAGTGTCAGTTCACTGACCGAAAGTGTGGCTTGGCTCATCAGGATGATGCGGACAATGTTGGAAAGGCATCTTCACCATAGATAACAAAAAACCGGGGAAAAACAGGCGGGCTTCATTGTACACCCGATTCGGGACGCCGATGGCCGGGTATGATTTGCAGAGGATATATTATATTGAAACCCGAAAGCTATCGAAGGGCAACGCTCTGACCATGCAATTATGACACTTCGTACCGGAAAAGATATTTCCCTGCCTGACGGCGCAGAACGTGATGCGTCGGCGGAGCGGTATTTTCCGGCGCTTTCGGGCGTCATGTGTGCAGAACTGCTCGAAAACCGTTCGGTTTCGGTTTCCGGTCTTGGCGTGTTCACCATCAGGCACTCTCCGGCTGAACGGCGCTCAGGAAAAGAGGGGCTGCGGTATCATCCTCCCGAAAACCGGGTGGTTTTCGAAAAAGGTTCCGTGGCTGCTCCGGTTTTCATGAAGTTGATCTCTGCGCGCATGCATCTCGACCGTCCTGAGTGCGCACGTCTTGCAGCCGCTTTACCGGTGTTTTTTAAAAGCAGGATGAAAGAGCGGGGAGAGATTGTTTTTTCCGGTTTCGGCACTCTGCATTCAGAAAAGGGGAGCTGGAGGTTTGAGGCAGACGTGCAGCTTGAAGAGCTTATAAACAGTGAATACCACAACCTGGGAGCGATTCCCCTCTCTTTACCGCACCATTCCGAGCCGCTCAAGCGGAAGCTGCTGCTTCCGGTTATGGTGGCAGCCGGTATCGTTCTGACGGCAATCGCGTTGCTTTTTGTTTTTTTACGGCATAATCCGGAGAAGTTGCCGGTTGCCGCGGAGCGCCCTTCCGTCTCTCTTTCCGTTTCCGACACGGCAGGTTCAGCCGAGAGCGGGGAGGTGAAGATCGATAACGGAACATCGGCGCAGGAGGGAGTACTTCTTGAAGAAGGTGAGTATGCAGTCGTTCTGGCAACCTTTCAACAGAAACAGACTGCCCTGCAGGAGCTTAGCCGGGTAAGCGTTCCCGGAACCCTGGTTTTTATCTGGCCGGTTACCGGCGGCGGGCGTCAGTATTACCGGCTTGCTGCCGGCAGATTCAGAAGTTCCGAAACCGCTGCTGCATGGATGGATTCCATCGGCCTCGGCAGGGAGAGGAAAGTCTATATACAACAAGCAAAGAGGAGGGTAGTATCGCATGGAGAAGAAGGGTTGTAACAAACTGCATCCCCAGTCGATGTGTCCTGCATTCGGAGGTTTGCGGGTACTGATGAGAATCGACGGCGTTCAGGTTTGTCTTGTTGCCGACCAGGGCTGTGCCTACGGGCTGACGTTCGTTTCGCACTTCTATGCTGCCCGCAAGTCGATTGTTACGCCTGAATTGATGAACGTTCAGATTTCCGGCGGCACCATGATCGACGACGTTCGAAGGACGATCGCCGAAATTGCCCTCGACCCGGCAGTCAAATTCATTCCTGTTGTCAGTACCTGTGTTGCCGAAACAGCGGGGATAGCGGAAGAACTGCTGCCCCGTAAAGCAGGAAATGCCGATGTTCTGCTGGTACGTCTTCCGGCTTTTCAGCTGCGTACTCACCCCGAGGCAAAAGATGTTACCGTTGCGACGCTGCTCAGACGCTTCGCTGCGCCGGACGGCGAAAAAAAGAAAAAATCTCTGGTGATTCTCGGCGAAATCTTTCCTGTCGATGCCATGACTATCGGGAGTGTGCTGCAGAAAATCGGTGTCGAGTCGGTTATCGCCCTGCCGGGTACGTCGCTTGAAGACTATATGGAGGCCGGAAGAGCGTCAGCCTGTGCGGTGCTGCACCCTTTTTATGAGCGTACCGCCCGGTTTTTTGAGGAAAACGGTGCAGTAATCGTTAAAGGCAATCCTATCGGGGCGAACGGAACGGCGCAGTGGATAGAGCGTGTAGGCGAAGCGCTCGAGCTCGACAGCGGGCTTGTCGCCTCCGTGGCGGAAGAGGAGCGCCTGAAAGCCCGTGACGTCATGATGCGTTTCGGCAATCTGCAGGGCAGCGTCATCGTTGCCGGTTACGAAGGCAACGAACTGCCTGTAGTCAGGCTGTTGCTCGAAGCCGGACTTGACGTGCCCTATGCCTCGACCTCGATTGCCCGCATGCCTCTCGGGGAGGAGGACCACAAGGTGCTCTCCATGCTTGGAACCGAAATCCGGTACCGGAAATATCTTGAAGAGGACATGGACGCAGTCATGCGGTACAGGCCCGACCTGGTGATCGGCACCACCTCGCTCGACAGTTTTGCCAAGGAACAGGGTATCCCCGCTATTTATTATACCAACAACATTTCCGCACGCCCTCTCTTTTTCGCTGCCGGAGCGGCTACCGTACTCGGCATGGTGAGCGGCCTGCTTGCCCGGAAGGAGGTGTTCCGCTCGATGAAGGAGTATTTTACAACGTAACTGCAAGCTGCCCCTTCGTCAGGCTGATCGCAGCATGACGTCGCTCTTGGAATTCCGCAGGGGGGCGATATCGTCAGCCGATCTCCGTCCCACAATTCAAGCCCGGCGTCACAAGCGCAAACCCCATGTCTGGAGGATGTTCCGGATCTACCGACATGCCGCCCCTACGGGGCTGGGGAAAAAACAACCATCCCCATGTCTGGAGGCTGTTCCGATTCTACCGACATGCCGCCCCTACGGGGCTGGGGAAAAAACAACCATCCCCATGTCTGGAGGCTGTTCCGATTCTACCGACATGCCGCCCCTACGGGGCTGGGGAAAAAACAATCCTCCCCATGTCTGGAGGCTGTTCCGATTCTACCGACATGCCGCCCCTACGGGGCTGGAGGGAAAAACAACCCTCCCCATGTCTGGAGGGTGTTCCGGATCTACCGACATGCCGCCCCTACGGGGCTGGGGAAAAAACAACCCTCCCCATGTCTGGAGGATGTTCCGATTTTACCGACCTGCCGCCCCTACGGGGCTGGAGGGAAAAACAAAACCCCCCATGACGGGAGGATGTTCCGATTCTACCGACATGCCGCCCCTACGGGGCTGGAGGGAAAAACAAAACCCCCCATGACGGGAGGATGTTCCGATTCTACCGACATGCCGCCCCTACGGGGCTGGGGAAAAAAACAACCATCCCCATGTCTGGAGGATGTTCCGATTTTACCGACCTGCCGCCCCTACGGGGCTGGGGAAAAAACAACCCTCCCCCCAAGTCTGGAGGATGTTCCGGATCTACCGACATGCCGCCCCTCCGGGGCTGGGGAAAAAACAACCCTCCCCATGTCTGGAGGATGTTCCGATTTTACCGACCTGCCGCCCCTACGGGGCTGGGGAAAAAACAACCATCCCCATGTCTGGAGGATGTTCCGGATCTACCGACCTGCCGCCCCTACGGGGCTGGGGAAAAAACAACCATCCCCCCATGTCTGGAGGATGTTCCGGATCTACCGACATGCCGCCCCTACGGGGCTGGGAAAAAAACAACCATCCCCATGTCTGGAGGATGTTCCGATTCTACCGACATGCCGCCCCTACGGGGCTGGGCAGCGCCATAGCATCTTCTCTTCAAACCCCGTAGGGGTGCCATGTCGGTAGATGAGCCCCCCCCTTCCCCCTCTTCAAAGCCCAATAGGGGCGACATAACGGTCACACCGGGTGTCAACCCGTCGTCACAAGCGCCAAATCGATATTTATGCCGATATTCCAGCTCTGCCGATATATTGTTTCCGACCTGTCGGGGCTGGGGAGAACGCCGAAAATCAGGAATTTTAACGCCTGTTCTCATCGAAAATGCAGCACAGCAGTAAAAAAACTTGCCATTCGGATTTATTTATGGTATATTTACGATGAACTAACAAGGGGATCGATGCAGAGAACGTTATCGCCAGTCACGTACAGCAATCAGGAGGAGGCTGTTGCCGGTATAGCCAAGGCGCTCAGCCATCCGGTACGGGTAAAAATTCTCAGGCTGCTTGCCGGAGAAGCCTGCTGTTTCACCGGTGAGTTGACGGAAGTGATTCCGATGGCCCAGTCAACCATTTCCCAGCATCTGAAAGCGCTGCTCGAAGCGGGTCTTATTCAGGGGGAGATCGATCCCCCCAAGGTGAAGTACTGCATCAACAGGGAGAACTGGAAGATTGCGCAGGCGTTGTTTGAAGGTTTTTTTTCCGAGGGGCACTCTACCGCAGGATGCGACTGCTGATGGATGCCGGCAGGGGAACCCTCGTCAGGAAGCGCAGTATGGACAGGTTAAGCTTTTTTTTGTTTTTAAGGATCGTTTATTTGCGATAAACAATAAGATAACAGAAAGATGAAGCAGGTGAAAATTCTTGGTACGGGGTGTGCGAAGTGCAACCAGCTTGCCGATGCGGTCAAAGCCGTTATTGCCCGCGAAGGCATCGATGCATCGGTGGAGAAGGTTGAGGATATCCGGAAGATCATGGCCTACAACGTGCTTTCTACGCCGGCGCTTGTGGTCGATGAGGAGGTGTGCTGCAAGGGGCGGGTGCCTGAGAGCGATGAACTGAAAGAGATGTTAACGAGATAAAAAATATAACCCATGAATAACGCAGTTGAAGTCTGTCCGACGACAGCCCTTGGAATGATCGAAAAAGGCGCATTGCTTGTCGATGTGCGTGAAGCCGATGAAGTTGCGGAAGCATCGTTCGATGTTCCCGAAGTCATGCTGATTCCCTACAGCGAGTTTGAAGAGCGGTTCGGGGATATCCCTGTCGATCGTGAGGTGGTTGTAGCCTGCAATGTTGGAGAGCGCAGCCTCATGGCGACATATTTTCTCATGAACCACGGGTATGAAAAGGTTGCGAACATGCAGTACGGCATTGTCCGCTGGGCGGAGAAAGGGTTTCCCATGAGAGGGGAGCTGAAGCGCAAAACGGGAGGATGCTGCTGCGGTGACCGGGGAAGTGCGGGTGGCGGAAGCTGCTGCTGAGTAACTCCATCAAGTGAATGAAAATGAATCAGCCCGAACAGACCTCCTCCAGCCTTAAGGCCGCCGCCATGACTGTCGCGGCGGCAGCTGCCTGGGTGCTGCTCTACGGAAATCTTGAACCGGTTGCGGATTTCCTGCTGGAGTCGGCGGGTATGAGCCGCGCGACCCGTTTCGGCGAGGCGCTGCACTTCTTCATCTACGAGGTGCCGAAGGTGCTCCTCCTGCTTACCGCTGTTGTGTTCGTGATGGGAGTCATACACACCTTCGTCTCTGCGGAGCGGACGCGGGCCATCCTGTCGGGAAGGCGTCTCGGCGTCGGCAACGTGCTGGCCGCCTCGCTCGGTATCGTGACCCCGTTCTGCTCATGTTCGGCCGTGCCGCTTTTCATCGGGTTCCTGCAGGCCGGCGTGCCGCTCGGCGTCACCTTCTCTTTCCTGATTTCGGCTCCCATGGTCAACGAGGTGGCGCTTGCGCTGCTTTTCGGCATGTTCGGCTGGAAAGTCGCCCTGCTTTACATGGCTATGGGGCTGCTCGTGGCGATAGTCGCCGGCATGACTATCGGCCGGCTCGGTATGGAGCGCTGGCTCGAAGAGTGGGTGCAACAGATGCAGCAGAACTGCAGCTGCGGTGCCGATGAAACGGGCGAAGCCATGAGCTGGAAAAGTCGCCTGCAAAATGGAGTGACGCACGTGCGCGAGATTGTGGGCAAGGTGTGGCTTTACATCGTGCTTGGCGTCGGTCTCGGCGCGGGCATTCACGGCTACGTTCCGGAGAACTTCATGGCTTCGATCATGGGTAGAGAGGCATGGTGGTCGGTACCTGCAGCGGTGCTGCTCGGTGTGCCGATGTACTCGAACGCTGCCGGCATCCTGCCCGTGGTGCAGGCACTGCTCGGCAAGGGCGCTGCGCTCGGTACGGTCATGGCTTTCATGATGAGCGTGATCGCGCTCTCCGCTCCCGAGATGATCATATTGCGCAAGGTGCTCAAGCCCCGGCTCATCGCGGTATTCGCCGGTGTGGTGGCTGCCGGGATCATGCTGGTGGGGTTTGTCTTCAACGTAGTCTTTCCAACCTTATGACCATAATTTAACAACAACCATGAAACAGTCCGTGCTCATTCTCTGTACCGGAAACTCCTGTCGGAGCCAGATGGCCGAGGGGTTTCTGCGCTCGTTCGATCCTGAACTCGAAGTCTTTTCGGCAGGTACGAAACCTGCCGAAGCGGTGCATCCGCTTGCCGTTGCGGTGATGCGCGAAGAGTGGATCGACATCGGCGGCTACCGTCCGAAAAGCGTCGATGAATTCACTTCAAGGCCGTTCGACTGGGTGGTGACGGTCTGCGATGGGGCAAAGGAGAGCTGCCCGCTCTTTACCGGAGAGGTGAAGCACCGGGTGCACATCGGGTTCGACGATCCTGCTGAAGCCGAAGGGAGCCGCGAAGAGCGGCTTGCTGTCTTCCGCCGGGTCCGCGACGAAATCCGCGAAGGGTTCAGAAGTTTCTACAACACAATGAAGACGGGAGGGTAGCACCATGGGCATGTCAACCAGACAACTCTCCTTTCTCGACCGCTATCTCACGCTCTGGATATTCCTCGCCATGGGTATCGGCGTGCTTTCCGGCTACCTCGTTCCAGGTACGGCAGCGTTCTGGAACACGTTTCAGTCGGGTACCACCAATATTCCCATCGCCATAGGGCTTATCGTCATGATGTATCCTCCCCTGGCCAAGGTGAAGTACGAGGAGCTGGGCGACGTTTTCCGCAACACGAGAGTGCTCGGACTTTCGCTCCTGCAGAACTGGGTGATCGGACCGGTGCTCATGTTCGTGCTTGCCGTGCTTTTTCTTTCCGATATGCCGCATTATATGGCCGGCCTCATCATGATCGGCCTTGCGCGCTGCATCGCCATGGTGATCGTCTGGAACGAGCTGGCAAAAGGCGATACGGAGTACGCTGCAGGTCTCGTTGCCTTCAACTCGGTCTTTCAGGTGCTTTTCTTCTCCGTCTACGCGTGGGTCTTCCTCACGGTGCTGCCCGGCTGGCTCGGCCTCTCGTCCTTCAGGGTCGATATCACCATCGCCGAAATCGCCTCGTCGGTCTTCATCTATCTCGGCGTACCCTTCATAGCGGGTTTTCTTACCCGGTTCTTCATGCTCCGCCTCAAAGGCAGGGAGTGGTACGAAACCGTTTTTGTGCCGCGGATCAGTCCGCTTACGCTGGTTGCGCTGCTCTTTACCATTGTGGTGATGTTCTCGCTCAAAGGCGAGTATATCGTGAAAATTCCAATGGATGTCGTTCGCATCGCCATACCGCTTCTCTGCTACTTCGTCATCATGTTCCTCGTCTCGTTTTACATGGGCCGCAAGGTGGGTGCGGATTACTCGAAAACAGCCACGCTCTCCTTCACGGCGGCAAGCAACAACTTCGAGCTTGCCATAGCGGTTGCCGTGGCGGTGTTCGGCATCGATTCCGGAGAGGCGTTCGCTGCCGTGATCGGGCCGCTCGTGGAGGTTCCGGCGCTTATCGGCCTTGTGAATGTCTCCTTGTGGTTCAGGGAGAAATGGTTCGGCGAGGGAACTGAAGGCTGAATCTCCTTCAGGAGATTTGATCGTTAATGGAAGCTTGCGGCTTTTTTATTATACTGTCATTCGTCCGGTTTCTCCTTATGTTATCCTTGCGATAACTCTCGACCGTAATCTGCGGATACGATGGCCGGGCTTGTAACCGTTTAAAGAGCTGTAAATCTGATGTCTACGGAAATTCTCAGGCTCGAGGGCATCCGCAGGGAGCTGGAACTGTCGCGCGATGTGCGCCAGACCATCATCCCGAACCTTTCAATGCAAATCACGGCAGGGGAATTCGTTGCCATTACGGGGCCTTCGGGATCCGGCAAGTCCACGCTGCTCTACATCATGGGAGGGCTCGACAAACCCAGTTTCGGAAAGGTCTGGCTGGATGGAGAGGAGATCACCGAAAAGGAAGAAACCGCGATGACCCGCATACGGAACGAGAAAATAGGGTTCATCTATCAGTTTCATTTTCTCCTGCCCGAGTTCAACGCCGTGGAGAATGTGAGCATGCCGATGATGATCAACGGACGGTTCACCAAAAAGGAGATCCGGGCGCGGGCCATGATGCTGCTTGATACCGTGGGTCTGGAGAACAAGTACACCAATAAACCCAGTCAGCTTTCAGGCGGTCAGCAGCAGCGTGTTGCCATTGCGCGGGCCCTTGCCAATGAGCCGAAGGTATTGCTTGGCGACGAGCCGACCGGTAACCTCGATTCGAAATCCGCGCGCAACGTCTATGAACTCTTCGATCGCCTCAACCGGGAACTGAACCAGACGGTGATTGTCGTTACGCACGACGATGAGCTTGCCAACCGCGCCGGGCGGAGAATCCATCTCGTTGACGGCATGATCGAGAGCGATAGCTTGCTGAAGAACGCGGCACTTTCCGTATAATGAGGCTGTAACCAAAATACCCTTCTCTCTATGCCTTCCTCAGCCCTCCAACAGATACGTTACTCCTGTCCGCTCGTTTACGAGGCTTTCAGCTCTTTCTCCGATGGGGAGCGTCATCTGCAGCGTATCATGGAGCTTGACCGGTACTGGCAGGCTCCTTCGGGAACGTTTCCCCGTGTCGTCATGCCCGGCTCGGAGCTTCCGGAGGGAGCGGCTGTAAGCGGGGAGTTTGATCTGATCTACGCGGGGGGCACCCTGAGCTTCCTGCATGCCGCGGTCATGGTTAAGCAGCATAATCGGAAGGTGCTGGTGTTCGATCGTCATTTTCCAGCCCAGTCTACGAGGGACTGGAATATTTCACGTGATGAACTGCTGCGGCTTGCCGGCAAGGGAGTGTACACCACGGCCGAGCTCGATTCGGTAATTGTACGCCGCTATACATCAGGGTGGGTGGAGTTCTACAAACCTGACGGGAGTCAGACACGGCTCTCCATGCAGCACGTGCTCGACTGTGCCGTGGATGCCGACCGGTTACTCGGTATGGCCAAAGCACGGGTGCTTTCCGGGCAGGGGAACAGTGTGCTTGACGGCATGAGTTTTTCTGCCTGTTACCGGTTTTCCGATCATATTGTCGTCGAAGTCGAAGACCGTGGAGGCGCAAGGTTTTACTACCGGGCAAAAGTGCTTGTCGATGTCATGGGCATTCTTTCGCCCATTGCCCGCCAGCTCAACGACGGTCGTCCCCAGACGCATGTCTGCCCCACCGTGGGCACTATCGCCAGCGGTTTTGACAATGCCGACTTCGATACCGGAGAGATTCTGGCAAGTACCGGTCCGGCGGAAACCCTCGGCGGTGCGGGGCGCCAGCTTATCTGGGAGGGGTTTCCGGCTGAAGGTGAACGGTATATAACCTATCTGTTTTTTTACGACGAGGTCGATTCGGAAAATGACAAAACGCTGCTCGGTCTTTTCGAGACCTATTTCAGGAGACTGCCCGAGTACAAGCAGCCAGGCAGGAATTTCGTGATCCACCGCCCGGTCTACGGCATCATTCCTGCCTACTTTCATGACGGCATCAGCCGTACCAGGGTTATTGCCGACGACCGTATCGTACTGTTCGGCGATGCAGCCTCGCTTGCCTCTCCCCTGACCTTCTGCGGCTTCGGTTCGATGGTGCGGAACCTGCAGCGGCTTACCGACGGGCTTGAGCAGGCGCTGTGTGATGATCTCCTCTCAAAAGAACATCTGGCCTCCGTCAGCGCCTACGAGCCGAATGTGGCTTCGATGGCCAATCTCATGAAGTACATGTGCTTCAATGCGAAGACCGACGAACCGAATTTTGTCAACGACATGATGAACGAGGTCATGATTGTGCTCGACCAGCTTCCAGAGCGCTACCGTGAGGCCATGTTCCGTGACGAGTTGAAACTCGAAGAGCTGTTAACGGTCATGCTGAAGGTAGCCTTGCGATACCCGAAAATCATATACGCCACATGGGAGAAGCTCGGTATACAGGGATCGCTCGGTTTTCTGAAAAACCTTGCCGGCTGGGCGTTTTCATCGACGAAATGAAAGAAGGAATGGAGAGAGACAAGGCCGCCGTCGAGATCGGGAGGCTTCGTACGGAGATTGAGCGCCATAACTATCTGTATTATGTGCGGGCAACGCCCGAAATATCCGATTACGACTTCGACAAGCTGCTTGAGCGGCTCATTGAGCTGGAACGCGAGTTTCCTGATCTGTTGACACCCAATAGTCCCTCCCAGCGAGTCGGAGGGCAGATAACCAGAGAGTTTCCGACGGTTCTCCACCGTGAGCCGATGCTCAGTCTGTCCAACACCTACTCTCTCGGAGATGTGGCCGATTTTTACGATCGGGTCAAAAAGCTGCTGTACGAGGAGGGTATCCAGAAGCAGGAGATGGTGGCCGAACTGAAGTTCGACGGTGTTGCCGTCAGCCTGATCTACCGTGACGGCCTGCTGGTTCAGGGTGCGACGAGGGGCGATGGCGTCAGGGGAGACGATATTACCGTCAATCTGAGAACCATTCCAACCATTCCGCTCCGCCTCGATGCCTCTTTTTCCCGTCAGCTTCAAGGCGATGACCGGGAGATCGAGGTTCGCGGAGAGGTGTTCATGCGCCGAGAGGATTTCGAAAACCTGAACGAGGGGCGACCCGATGAGGATCGGTTTGCCAATCCCCGCAATGCCACAGCCGGCACCCTGAAGCTGCAGGACTCCGCCGAGGTAGCCCGTCGCCGGATGACCTTTGTGGCCTATTTTCTCAAAGGCATTGCCAATGAAAATATCCGGCATCTCGACCGGCTCAGGCTGCTTGAAAAGCTGGGCTTTTATACCGGCGGCCATTACCTGTTCTGCAGTGAACTCAGAGATATCGAACGCTTTATAGGCGACTGGGAAAAAAAGCGCCATACGCTACCCTACGAAACCGACGGTGTGGTGTTGAAACTTGACGATGTAACTCTGTGGGACAGGCTCGGGGCTACATCAAAAAGTCCCCGCTGGGCAATCGCCTACAAATACCCTGCCCAGCAGGCGAAAACCGAGCTGCTCGGGGTACTCTTTCAGGTAGGCAGGCTCGGCACCATCACGCCGGTTGCGGAACTGAAGCCGGTCAAGCTTGCCGGGTCAACGGTATCCCGCTCCACCCTGCACAATTTCGATGAAATCGATCGGCTTGGCGTACGTGTTCATGACCAGGTAGTCATTGAAAAGTCCGGAGAGGTGATTCCAAAGATCATCCGGGTCGCCCTGGAGGAGCGTTCGTTGTTCACCGAATCAATTGTCGTCCCGGAACGTTGCCCTTCCTGCGATACGCTCCTGGTGAAGCTGGAAGGCGAGGTGAGCTGGTACTGTCCGAACGAAGAGGAGTGTCCAGCGCAGATACGGGGAAGGGTTCTGCATTTCGCTTCGCGCAACGCCATGGATATCCAGTCGCTCGGCGTTGCACTGGTCGATCAGCTGGTCGGCAGGGGGCTCGTCAGGGATCCGGGTGATCTCTACACTCTGCAGGTATCGCAGCTCGAAGGGCTGGAACGCATGGGCACAAAATCGGCCCTGAACCTCATGCGTGCGCTCGATGAAAGTCGCAGCCGCAGTTATGAACGGCTGCTTTACGCACTCGGTATCCGCCATGTCGGCCAGGCTACCGCTCGGGAACTTGCAAGGGCATATCCCCGGCTCGGATTGCTCCGGGAGGCCGATGAAGAGGAGCTTTCCTCGGTACCGGATATCGGCCCTGTTGTCGCCCGCAGCATTATCGACTATTTCCTCAAGCCCTCGACGCAGGTTCTTGTCAGGAAGTTGCAGGAGGCCGGTCTTCCGTTCAGGGCTGCCGAACCTCAAGAGCTGGTAAACCGGAATTTCGAGGGAATGACGGTTGTCTTTACCGGAGAGCTCGAGAGGTACGGCCGAAGCAAGGCCTCGGGACTCGTGATGGCGCGGGGAGGAAAGGTTGTCAATTCGGTTAGCCGGAACACCACTCTTGTTGTGACGGGAAAGGATGCCGGCAGCAAGCTCGAAAAAGCGCTTAAACTTGGCGTGAGGGTTGTCAGTGAGGAGGAATTTGCTTCAATGCTTTAGACAATTGCCGTTATGAATCCCCATTACAGGGTGGCTATTTTTGGATCGGCGAGAATCAGGGAGGGCGACCGGGACTATCAGGATGTGTTCCGTATCGCCCGGGGCCTTGCCGCAGCCGGTTTCGACATCGTCACGGGCGGCGGACCCGGCCTCATGCAGGCCGCCAATTCCGGCTCGAAAGCCGCACAGTCGGAAACCCGTTCTATAGGTCTGAACATCAAGCTGCCAAGGGAACAGGATCCGAACCCCTTCCTCGACATCAAGCAGGAATTTCCGATTTTCAGCAGCCGTCTCGATACCTTCATGCAGCTATCCGATGCGGTTGTCGTCGCCCCGGGAGGGATCGGCACCCTTCTGGAACTGTTTTACGCATGGCAGCTTGTGCAGGTCGAGCATATCTGCGATACGCCCATAATCCTTTACGGCGAAATCTGGACAAACCTGCTGGTCTGGCTGGAAACCGAGGTGCTCGAGAGAGGGCTTTTCAGCAGAAAGGAGATGCACATGATTTTTCACGCGACGGAACCGGAGCTGGTTGTTGATCTCGTCCGGAAAATCCATGCGGATCGCCTGAAAGAGGCTCACGCCTGCAAGAATTTTTCGAAATACAGAGTCGAATTGCGGTCATCCGACCGAACCGAAAATATTTCCCCTTTGTGAAAAACATCAAGAGGTTTCTGACTATCGAAGGGCGGCTGCTGCTTGTTATCTGTATCGTACTGATAAGCAGGCTCGCTGTTCTGCCGTCGTCGTCCGTCAATACTGCGGCGTTTTCCGATAAGGTGCTGCATTTTCTGGCATTTTATCTGCTTTCCCTGCTTGTGGATTTCGCCTTTCCAAAAACGTCGTTCAATGCATTCAAGATCGTGTTTCTTCTTGGGTACGGCATTGCCATCGAGCTCGTCCAGTCATTTTTTCCCTATCGAAGCTGCTCGTTTGCCGATATCGTCGCAGACAGCGCCGGCATAGCGGTTTATCTGTTTTCGATACCGCTGCTCAAGCGCATTCCGTTCATTCGTGAACGCTGGTCTCTGTGATGCTGACCGGAAGGCAGCCTGAGGCTTATTTGGAGGCTATGTAGAGGATAGAGGTTTCGAAAGTCATTGGGAAATATTCCGCGCTTCGGAACCCGTTTTTTTTCAGGACAGCCGTGAAGGCTTCAGTCTGCGGAAACTGTTCGACAGAGTGGGGGAGATAGTCGTAGGCAAAGGTCGATTTACTGAACAGTGCCGCAATTTTCGGAAGCACTTTCTTGAAATAAATCAGGTAGAGCTTCTTTACAAGGTTATTACGGGGAATCATCGGTTCGATGATGAACGCATGACCGCCGGGTTTGAGCACCCGGTGGAACTCTCGCATGCCCTGTTCGAGATTTTCGAAATTTCTCACGCCGAAACCGGCGCTGACTACATCGAAGCTTGCCGTTTCGAACGGGAGTTTTTCGGCATAACCCTCATGGAAGGTGATGTCGGGATATTTCCTGCGGGCAATGACGAGCATTTCCGGAGAGAGGTCGAGAGCGGTGACTTTCGCTCCGGGGATTTTCGCCATGGATGCGGCAAGATCGCCGGTGCCTGTTGCAACATCGAGAATCCGGGGCGCAGGGTTGCCTGCAAGCAGCTTTTTTGCCCTTGCGGTTGTCGTAGCTCTCCAGTAATTGTCAATTCCGAGGCTCAGCAGATGGTTGAGAAAATCGTACGTCGGGGCAACCTCGTCGAACATGGTGCGGATCGAAGTTCGCGACTTTGTCTTGTTCAGCGATTTTGCTGTCTCTTTAGGTTGGCTCATTGATTGTTCTTTCAGCTTTTTTTGCCGTAAACTTCTTCGGGATCGAACATGAGCGTATCGCAGATCTCCATCGTAAGGTCATCTTTTGTCCGCCGGTAGAAACAGGAGTGGTATCCTACATGGCAGGCTCCTCCCTTCTGAGAAACCTTGAGCAGAAGGGTATCGCCGTCGCAGTCGATAAGGATATCATGAACCTCCTGCATGTTTCCGGACGATTCACCCTTGAGCCACAGTTTCTGGCGGCTTCGGCTCCAGTAACAGGCCTTTTTTCTTTCCAGGGTCATTTCAAGGCTTTCACGGTTCATCCAGGCCATCATCAGGACTTTTCCGGTTTCGTGATCCTGCACAATCGCCGGCACAAGCCCCTTCTCATCGAATTTGACGGTTTCGAGAAAGCTTTTCTGCAGGTCTTGATTCTCGCTCATCAGCATGTAATGATTAAGTATTTTTTATTGAGCCATCCAGGAACCCTGAATATTTATCAAAAACGTTTTTAAAGATTCATAAAATAATGGAAAAACCAAGGTTGGAATAGAGAAAAAGTTCAAAACATGTAACTTCCAAAAGCCAAATCCATAATGTCACAAGACTATGCAGACCCTACAGAAACTCCTTCCGAAATATACTATCGCTCTTGCCGTTGTTTTTCTTGTTACCGTAGCCTATCTCATAACCCGGGGCAATACCGTCGATGTTGAAGCTGTAGAGGTTACCCATGCCGAACTGGTTCAGGCCGTCTACGCTACGGGCTTTGTCGAGGCGGATGCCGTGGCCAATCTGAGTGCCGAGCTTTCGGGAACGGTCAGTTCGGTCGGTGCTCTCGAAGGGGAGCGGGTTGTTGCCGGTCAGACGATCATCGCATTTGAAACCCTCCAGCCGGGACTTGCCGTTCGCGAAGCAAGAGCGGCTTATGAGGAACAGCTTGCCCTTTTCGGTGAACGAAAGCTCAACAACACGAGAATCAGCAATCTTTTCGGCGAAGGTGCGGTATCCCGCAAGGACCTTGACGATGCCCGGAAAACCCTGAGGCAGGCCGAAGAGTTGCTCGAGCAGAAAAAAATGCGTCTGCAAATCAGGGAGGATGATCTGAAAAAACTGACGGTAACGGCGCCATTCAGCGGTATACTCGCTCTGCAGAATGTCAGGGAAGGCGATTATGTAACGGCCAATACCCTCGTCGCAAGGGTAATCGATACGACAGGCTATGTGGTCAATGTCGAAGTGGATGAACTTGATGTGCCGCGTATCCGAACCGGGCAGAAAGCGGCGATTGTGCTTGATGCCATGCCTGACCGTCGTTTTGAGGCCGTAGTCTCCAGGGTTGTGCCCCAGACCGATATCGTTACCAAAACCTCGAAGGTCTATCTGCGTTTTTCAGGAGCGGTCAACGGCATCCAGGCGGGAATGACGGCAACTGCCAACATCATCTACAACAGGAAGCCCCGAACACTGCTGGTAAGAAAAAGTTCGGTATTCGATGAAAATCATGTCAGTTATGTCTGGAAAATCGAGAACGGCGAGCTGAAAAAACAGCCGATTAAAACAGGTGCCGGCGATCTTGCCTTTGTCGAGGTTCTCGAAGGTCTCAGAAAAGGCGACAAGGTTGTTTCTGTTCCCGAGGAGCGGTTCCGCGATGGCATGGATGCGCGAGTTGTCAGAAGTAATGAAAGGCTCTGAATGCAGGATCACGGTATGGAGGAACCTCAAAAAATAGCAGTTATTCTCGCAGCTCACGGTGAGGCTGAAAGTGCGGGTTTCAGGGAAAATTACCGTGTCAGTCGCCGTACACTTGCTCATGCCTCAACGGTCATGGCCGTGCCCCCTCTCCTGCAGACCGGGATTTCGCTGCTTTCCACTCTGAAAAAAAAGGTGCGACCTGCGGCAAACGGCTCGCCCCATAACCGGATTACCCGTCAGCAGGCGGAACTCCTGCAGCGCTATCTTGACGCATCTTCCATCAACAGCGGGGTATCCTTTGATGTTCATGCGGCTTTTTCTGCTTCCGATCCAGCCGTAGAAGATGTTATCGACGCAACGTTGCACTACGATGCCCGTATTCTCGTTTCCATGTCGCCTGTCGATAACGAGCTGACCTGCGGACAGCTCTGCCGCTATCTTGCAGGGAAGCTGACGGCGGATGATCTGAGCCGGGTAAAGGTGATCAGCCGCTTCTGGTGCGATCCGCTGCTTTATGGGCTCTGTACCGGCCATATCGTTGCCGCGAGTGCCTCTTACGGGTTGCAGCGCAGCGAGGCCAATATCCTTCTTCTGCTCTTTCACGGTACGCTTGTCAGCGACAGCAAGGGCGAGCCACCCCGATTCCGTACCGGCCACCATGAAACCGCCCATTTTGCTCAGCAGCTGACCTCCGCAATGGAAAAGGACGCAACGCATCCCTGGGGTCGGGTTATGAGTGCCTATCTCAATCACGATGTCGGGGGAGAGTGGACCAAACCCTCTTTCGAAGAGGTCGCAGGGCAGCTTCGCCGTTCCGGTGCCGCCAATGTCGCCCTGTTCGCCGCAGGATATTTTGCGGACGGCAATGAAACCCTGCACCGCGCGGAGGAGTTGCTTCGCGTGACCGCTTCCTCCTCTTCGGTGCGAACCATACCCTGCCTGAACGCATCACCGCTCTTTACCCGTTACCTTGGAGAGCGAATTGCCGGAGCGGTATCGCAGCTTCTCTGTCGTCCGTTTCCACAAGCGTAGTGCGTTTCATGCAGGGGATACGATTACCTTTCCCGTGGAGATCGGAAGCCTCTGTCGCATCGTGCGCATTTTCGGCACGTTCATCACCGCTTCGCTTGGCAGAAGTGACCGGTCATCCCGGCAGATAAAGGGTTATCTTGTTCATCGAACTATTTTACACCGTGCAGAACCTCATTCTTCTTTTTGTCTGTTTTCTTGCCGGGGTCCTGCTGCGGAGCCTGAAATGGCTTCCATCGGAAACTCCGGCGGTGCTGAACGGTTTTATTATCCATATCTCCCTTCCCGCGCTTGCCCTGCTCTATCTTCACGATCTGGAGCTCACGGCAGGAGTGTTTCTGCTGGCAGCCATACCGTGGATTCATTTCTGCCTTGCGCTCGTGATTTTTCCGCTGCTCGGCAGATTGCTGAAACTTTCCCGGATGACAGTAGGCGCGCTTATTCTTACCGGAGGTCTCGGCAACACCTCCTTTGTCGGTTTGCCGATGATCGAAGCCTATTTCGGCAAGCAGGCTCTGGTACACGGTATTGTCGTCGATCAGCTCGGCTCCTTTATGGTGCTTTCGACACTTGGCATAGTCACTGCCGGTTTCTACTCGAACGGAAAGCCTTCGGCAAGGGTGATCCTGCAGAAAATTCTTGCGTTTCCGCCCTTTCTTTCCATGGTGGCGGCGGTTCTCCTGATGCCGTTCGATTATCCGGAATGGTTCAGCCTTCTGCTCGGAAGACTGGGGGACACCCTCGCTCCGCTCGCCCTGCTCTCCGTAGGTTACCAACTGCACCCAGGGCATCTTTCAGGCAATATCCGCAACCTCACCCTTGGCCTGTCATTCAAACTGCTTGTGGCTCCTTTGCTGCTCAGTCTACTCTATCTGGGCATTTTCGGCCTGTCGGGCCTGCCGGTAAGAGTCACGCTGTTCGAAGCTGCCATGCCTCCCATGATCACGGCAGGTATCATTGCCGCCGAACACGGCATCAACCCGTCTCTTTCTTCGATGATGGTTGCCCTTGGCATCCTTGTTTCCTTCTTTACGCTTGCTTTCTGGAGTTTTCTTTTGGGAGGCGTTTAGCCGTTTCCGGGGTCGTGAAATGGTTAATGCTCTTCCTGCGTTCTTGTTTGTGGTTCCGTTTGCTATAGGGAACAAGCTTGAGGCAGGGAACAACTATAATTGAGCATGCAGAAAGCCGCGATTTTTATCGATGGGGCAAATCTTTTCTTTACGCAGCGTCATCTTGGATGGCAGATTGATTTTTCCCGTCTCATGAACTATTTCACGTACCGTTACCATGTGGCATCGGTGCGTTATTACGTACCTTCACCTGATCCGCCTTCGGAGGATCAGAGTGCATTCAACAGGGTTCTTTTGACACACGGTTTCGAGATCATCTCAAAGCCGGTAAAAAAGATCGTCAACAAGGAGACCGGAGAGGTGGTCATGAAAGGTAACCTCGATATTGAACTTGCCGTTGACGCCATGCTGACCGAAAGTCTGTACGACCAATTTATCCTCTTCAGCGGCGACAGCGATTTTATGCCCCTGCTCAAGGCGCTGCAGCTGAAAGGAAAAACGGTTTCAGTCTATTCTACCAGAGGGATAAGTTCCCGTGAACTCTACAGCGGGCCCGATATCGATTTTCACGATCTTGCCCTTCTGGAAAGAGAGATTGGCCAGTCGGAATCGGGTGGCGGCACTGCGGTAGCGGAGCAGGGTTACACAAGGCTTCCGGAACCAGGAGAGCTCTTTACCGGTTCGGTGCTTTCCGTCAAGCCCTACGGTATTTTTCTTGTCAACCCCTTCCACGTCAAATGCCTGCTCCCGCTGAGTTTTCTCGGGGTTACGCAGCGTATCGCCGATCTTTCGTCGATTATAAAAATGGATGACCGTTTTGATGTAACTGTTTTTGCTGTCGACACCGCTCATGATATCCCCCAGATTACGGTCAAACTTTCAAGCAAGGCCATGTCGGAAGAGCTCGAAAGAAGGGTAAAGGCTCCAGGCTGAAGTCGCATGAGCCGTTTTTCTTTTCACCCCTGCAGCCTCAGCGGCAGCTCCAGGCCGTTTGTCTCAAGCAGATTGCGGTCGCTGAGCAGCTCTTTTGTCGCTCCTGCGGCGACTATGCGCCCCTCCGCCATGATATGGACCCGGTTGCAGGTTTCCCAGATAAAATCAAGGTCGTGTGAAACCGTTACTCTTGTTGCCTGAAGGTTGTTGACGAGCGAAATGAGCTTTTTCCGGTTGCGCGGATCGAGATCCGAAGTCGGTTCGTCCATAACGAGCACCGAAGGGTGCATTACCAGCACTGCGGCGAAAGCTGCAAACCTTCTCTGTCCTTGCGAGAGCTTCGAAGGAGGTTTGTCGCGCAGCGCCCACAGTCCGAAATCCCTCAGGAGTTTTTCGCTCTCTTCAGCGCTTCGCTCAGGATCCATGCCAAGGTTTTTCGGCCCGAACATGATGTCGTCGCAGAGCCGTGCCATGAAAAGCTGGTCGTCCGGGTTCTGGAAAACCAGTCCGGTCAGTTTTCTGATGCGCTCCAGGTTCTTTTTCAGGACTTCGACTCCGTCGATGGTGATCTTTCCTGACTGAGGCAGATACCAGCCGTTCAGATGGTTGACGAGTGTCGATTTTCCCGCACCGTTCGCTCCGACAATGCCGACCGAGTCTCCCGATGTGACCTTGAGCGAGACATCGAGCAACGCCCTTGTTCCGTCAGGATAGGAAAAATCGACCTGTTCGACTGTAATCATTTCGGGTTCTTTCAATTCTGTTATGCCGCGAACAGCAGTTTTACCGCAGTAAAACAGATGAGCGCTGTCGTCACGGCCACGGCATCTGTTGCCGTAAAAGGGGTTCTCTGTTCCAGAGAGAGGCTGTTCCTGAATCCCCTGGCGCACATGGCCAGATATATTCTTTCGGCTCTCGACGCAGTTCTCAGCAGCAGTGACCCTATCAGTTGCGCAGTGTTGAAAAGGTCATTTCCCCTGCCGCCGAATGAACGCAGATCGCGGGCCTTCCTGAGTGAGCGGGCCTCGCGGACGAGCAGAGAGCTGTAACGGTATACCAGCTGCAGCTGGGTTACAAAAACTTCCGGAACACCGAAAGAGCGCAGGGCACTTCCGAAACGGTGGAACGGCATGCAGAGGGAGTACGCATGCATTGCGCCGAGCGTGACAAACGTTTTGGCTATGATCACACTGCCGGAAACCATGCCTCCGGTTATGGTTAAACTACCTGCGGTTGAAAACGGGTGCCGGTCGAAATACAGGTTTCCCGCCGCCATGAAGAGTACGAAAGGGGAGAGCCCGAGCAGCCGTTTCACGATGGGGCGCAACGGAATGCCGGCCGCGGTTATCAAAAAAAGCGGGAACGAGCCGTAGGCGATCACTGCCGCAAGGTTATGCTTCGGGACGGAAACCACGAACATGATGAACAGGATGAGTATGCCCAGCGCAGCCATGTCTCCAGCCGGGAGATTGCCGGGCACTTCCGGGGCATCCCTCTGTTTCGTTGCCGTTCCGAAACTCATGGCGAACACTTTTCTTGCTGCGGTTTTCTCCGGAGCAGCAGACCGGCGCTTCCGGCGACGAGGAGTACCAGAATGCTTCCCGCGATACCGGATAGCGTTGTGCCGGTATTGAGGGGAGTTTCAGCGGCCGTCGCTTTCTCCGGTTGCCCGGCAGGGGTTCTGAAGCCGTAATCTGGCAGAACGGCAAGGCGTTCCTGTATCGAGGCGAGAGCCTGGTGAACCGTAGCGGACTTTCCCTGGAGTTCTTCCTGTCCGGATACCCTGGCCATCGACCATTCAAGGCCGTCGGGTTGGGACGATGCAAACCACGAGAGCAATCCTCCGACGGCCAGTGTTGTTATGATGAACGCCTGGAAAATGAATGCCGGTTTGCCGGTCGGCTGCGACTGCATCGAGAGCAGTGATGGTTCGGTTTTTGCGACGAACAGCAGGACAGCCATGGTCACAAGGCCTTCGACAATACCGATGGCAAGATGTATCGGGAGCATGAAGAGCATGAAGGTGGCGAAAGGCAGTTCACTGATGCCCGACAGCGTGGTCTGGAGGACGACGGAAAACGCTCCCATCAAAAGTCCGGCTGTTGCGGCGATGATACTTGCGGTGGTAATTCTTCCTGCAGAGAGAGAGTTGCAGGCAATGACCCGGTAGAGAAACGGATAGGCAATGAATGCCGGGAAAAACGCAAGGTTGAAAATATTGCATCCCAGGGCAAGGAGGCCCCCATCGGCGAAGAAGAGCGACTGGACGACCAGCACCGATGCGAGGGCAAGCAGTGCACGATAGGGACCGAGAAGCACCGTCAGAAGCAGTCCTCCTCCGAGATGTCCGCTCGATCCGGTACCGGGAATCGTGAAATTGATCATCTGTGCGGCAAAGACAAAGGCCCCGAGAACTCCCATCAGCGGGGTTTTCATGCCGTCCGGTTCATGGGCGACTTTTTTTGCGCTGTAAGCGATAAGGGCTCCGCTTGCGACCCAGAACGTTCCTCCAATTGCAGGGGAAAGCAGTGCATCCGACATATGCATGGTTTTTCCTCCGGTGGTTTGCGGGCAGCCCGGCGGGAGCCCCCTTTTTTTACTGACAGAAGTTTCTTCGGTTAGGATGTACGTTTTTTTGCTGTTGAGCCGCGTTCAGAACCTCGCCGCCAGACCGGCCAGAAGAGCACTATCCGTTTCGGCATCGTTCAGACCGCATTTCAGGCCTATATCGAGATCAAGGTTTTCGGAAACGCTGTAGATGAGTCCGCCGACAAGAAAAACCGGATGCGTATCACTGGTTATCTCCTCGCCGGTTTCAACGCCGATATTGGCAACGGTGCGCAGACGGTCGGTCATGTTGAGCTCCGCTGCAATCGACGCATGCCAGATGTCGTCGCTTGATACCGCGTCATCGTCATCATTTTTATAGTTATTGCGACTGTAGCCGACATTGGCGTGCAGGGCTCCGAAGTCGCCTTCATGGGTTGCAATCAGCGTGATGCCGGGGGAGAACTCACCGCTTCCGAATCCCTGCTGCTCGTCGCCGGTTGGAATGGAAATACCCGGTTTAACGGCAAGACTGAGCCCGCTCTCTTCATTTTCATAGACCCTGAACTTGATTTCAAGGCTCATGTCGCCGATACCGTTGTCATCGGCAATCCTCAGTCCGTTTTCCCTGATGGTGTACCACGCAAAGGGGATCCCGACGACGAGGTCGATATTTTCCGCAATTCCGAAGGAGAGTGCCAGAGCGGTTTCTCCGGTATCCTCCTTCATCTTCACGCCATTGTCATCCGTTCTGTTCCATGCGAATTCACTGTTCAGCTCGATCTGGACTTTTCCCTTTCCCTGGGTTCCGCTGTCGTCGGTAATGAGCGGATGAGCTGCAAAAACAGGTGTCGCAGAGAGCAGCGAAGCTGCGGTTGCCGTAACGAGACTGATTTTTTTCAGCATGGGTGTTTCCGGTTATGATTGATGACAGTAGCACAAAAATACGATTTGTGCTACTGATCACCAACAACAATTGTTAATAACCGGATTCGGGGATTTACCCTGCCGTCGAAATGCTGAGACTGAGATGCTTGACGCCCCCGAGCACCTTGAGCTGTGTCGCAAGTTTTTCCACCTCTCCGGCAGTTCCTTTCACGGCGATAATCTCAAGGCAGTGGTGATGGTCAAGATGTATGTGCTGTGTTGAAATGATGGTTTCCTGAAAATCATGCTGGACGTCGAGCAGTTGGCCGACCAGTTCCCGTTTATGATGGTCGTAAGTCATGACGAGGGCTCCGGCAACGTCGCCGCCTTCCACCCACTGCTTTTTCAGAAGCTCCTCCCTGATGAGGTCTCGCAGCGCCTCTGAACGGCTTTTGTAATGCTGTTCGCCGATATGGCGGTCAAAAGCATCGAGCAGTGTTTTTTCAAGGGATACACCGAACCGGTAGAGTTCGCTCATGGATGGTCTTTCTTGCTGAAAAAAAAGCCGGCCTCAGGGCCGGCCCCCTGTAAACATGCTTACCATTCCTCGAAATTCGGGGCCTGCCCCGTGAGCTTCTCATGAATTGCTTTTGCTGCCGTTCGTCCGGCCCCCATGGCAAGAATGACGGTCGCTCCACCGGTGACGATATCGCCTCCGGCATAGACATTTTCTTTCGAGGTGGCCATCGAATTGATATCGACGACGATGGTATCCCGTTTGCTTACCTCGATTTCGGGCGTTGTCTGCTTGATGAGCGGGTTTGATCCGTTGCCGATGGAAATTACAGCCATATCGACAGGAAGCACGAATTCAGAGCCTTTTACCGGTACCGGTTTCCGACGCCCCGATTCATCGGGCTCGCCAAGCTCCATCCGGAGGCACTTCACTCCGGTGAGCCACTGCTGATCGTTGCCGATGAATTCGATCGGGTTCATCAGCAGCAGAAACTCAATGCCCTCTTCCTTTGCGTTATGGATCTCTTCGGCCCGGGCGGGCATTTCGGCTTCGGAACGACGATAGACGATATAGGCATGTTCCGCTCCAAGCCGTTTGGCGGTACGAACGGCATCCATGGCGGTATTGCCGCCACCGAAAACCGCAACGTTTTTTCCCTTGCAGTCGAAAACCGGCGTGTCGTTTTCCGGAAAGGTATAGGACTGCATCAGGTTGACCCTGGTGAGAAACTCGTTGGCAGAGTAAACCCCGATAAGATTTTCTCCCGGAATGCCCATGAACCATGGCAGACCGGCCCCCACACCGATAAATACCGCATCGAAAAATTCTTCCCCCATCAGTTCGTCAATGGTGACGGATCGTCCGACAACGGTATTGGTGACGAATTTTACGCCGATTTTTTTCATCCCTTCGATTTCGGCTTTTACAATATCCTTGGGAAGGCGGAACTCAGGAATGCCGTACATGAGTACGCCGCCCAGCTCGTGCAGCGCTTCAAAAACCGTTACCGAATGACCGAGGCGGGCCAGGTCGTTCGCACAGCTGAGGCCGGCGGGGCCGCTGCCTATAACGGCGACCTTCCTGCCTGTTGGCGGTTTTACTTCGGGCAGCTCTATTTCGCCATGTTCCCGTTCGTAATCGGCGGCAAACCGCTCGAGGTTGCCGATAGCCACCGGTGTATATTTTTTGGTCAGTATACAGACCTTTTCGCACTGGTCTTCCTGGGGACAGACTCTGCCGCAGATTGCCGGAAGAATGTTGTCCTCCTTGATTTTCTTTGCCGCTCCGAGAAAATTCCCTTCGGCTATGAGTTTGATGAATTTATCGATCTTGATATTTACCGGGCATCCCTTGATGCAGATCGGATCCTTGCACTGGATGCATCGCATGGCCTCCTTCTGCGCGAGTTCAGGAGTATAACCGAGGTTTACCTCATTGAAATTGTGAGCCCGCTCATTCGGGTCCTGTGCCGGCATGGGCTGGCGCGGTATGGCAAGGCGCTCCTTGGTCGTCATAGGTTTTAAATCCATAATACTTTCCCTGTAAAAGGTCTTCTGTTAGATGAGTGACTGCACATTCGGCCAGGCTGCCCGTTCAGGGCGGCTGGCCGGTTCAGGTTTTAAAAAGGATAGCGGATATTACTGGTGCTGACCGAGCCTGCACTTGTGAGAGAATGCCTCGACGGACTGCTGTTCCTCCTGCAGGTACATTCTGTTTCTGTCGGAGAGGTTTTTGAAATCGACTTTGTGGGCATCGAATTCAGGGCCGTCAACACAGGCGAACCGGATTTCGTTGTCGACCGTAACACGGCAACCGCCGCACATGCCGGTTCCGTCGACCATCACCGGGTTAAGGCTGACCACGGTCGGGATCCCGTAGGGTCGGGTTACTTCCGCCACGGCTTTCATCATCGGGATGGGGCCTATGGCAAGCACGTAGTTGATGGCTTTTCCCGAGTCGATCAGTTCCTGGAGTTTCTGGGTGACGAAGCCGTGAAAACCATATGAACCGTCATCGGTGGTTATGTAGGCTTCATCGCTGACCGCCCTCATTTCGTCTTCCAGAATGACAAGCTCCTTCGTCCGCGCTCCGTTAATGGTGATCACGTAGTTGCCGGCCTCTTTGAGCGCAACGGCTGTAGGATAGGCTATGGCCGTGCCTACGCCGCCTCCGATGCTGACTGCGGTGCCGAAGTTTTCGATATGCGACGGGGTGCCGAGCGGACCGACAATATCATGGATGCTCTCTCCGGCCTCTTTCAGGTTCAGTTCACGCGTCGATTTGCCCATACCCTGTACGATGAGGGTAATGGTTCCCTTTTCCGGATCGGAGCCTGCAATGGTCAGCGGAATTCTTTCGCCGTGTTCGCTTACTCTTATCATGACAAACTGCCCGGCTTTTCTTTTTTTGGCTATCCGTGGAGCTTGTATTTCAATTTTTTTGATATTTTCAGCTAAAAAAATAGCAGAAACAATATTGTACATTTGTTTTTTTTAGGCTCTGTATGGTTATGGAAAACTGCTGATCTTTTCGGTAAGGCAAAAGGAAGATTATTATAGGAAATAAATACCGAATTAAAAAACGGGCTTCCGGGTAAAGTGCGCCCGGCTGCGGTTTCCGGTTTTCCTGCTGCAGGCTGCTCATCAAAACATGATGGTATGATCTTTATTGCTGATTATGGTGCAGGAAATCTCCATTCGGTCCAAAAAGCTTTCGAGTATCTCGGTATCAAGGCTGTTGTAAGCAGTGATCCCCTCAAACTCCGCGGTTGCAGGAAGGTCTTGTTGCCGGGGGTTGGGGCATTCGGTCAGGCCATTCTTTCCCTCAACGCTTCAGGCTTTACGGAAGCTGTTCTTGAACATGTCGACAAGGGTGGCCATCTGCTTGGCATCTGTCTCGGTATGCAGCTTCTGCTCAGTGAAAGTGAAGAGATGGGTTCAAACAAGGGGATCGACCTCGTGCCCGGCAAGGTAGTGCGTTTCAGGAGCGAAACCGATAAAATTCCCCAGATAGGCTGGAATTCGGTCGATCTGAAAAAAGAGAGTGTTCTGTTCAGGGGAATTGCCGACCAGACCTTCTTTTATTTCGTACACTCCTATTACTGTCAGCCGGAAAATCCGGAGCATATCGCGGCGACAACCTGGTTCGCCGATAAAAATTTCTGTTCGGCCATTGAAAAAAATGGTATTTTCGCTGTACAGTTTCATCCGGAAAAGAGTTCCGAAGCCGGACTCCAGGTGCTGAAGAATTTTGCCGGGTGTTAAAAGCTTTCAGTTATTGATTTTCATGTTTTTTTACCATGCTGATTATTCCTGCTATAGATATAAAAGACGGTAAATGTGTTCGTCTCACCCGGGGCGATTTCAACCAGCAGAAAATTTACCTCGACAACCCGCGTGACATGGCCATCATCTGGCGCAAGCAGAATGCCAAGATGCTGCACATTGTCGATCTCGATGCCGCCCTTACCGGAGAAATGGTCAATTTCGAGCGCATAAAGGAGATTGTCGAAGAGCTCGATATACCCATACAGGTTGGAGGTGGTATCCGCTCGGTGGAAGCCGTAAAGCGCTATCTCGACATCGGAGTCAGCCGTGTCGTGATCGGTTCTGCGGCTGTCACCAATCCCGAGCTTGTCGGTGAACTGCTCAGGACGTACCGTCCGTCGCGAATTGTTGTCGGAATCGATGCCGAAAACGGGGTTCCCAAAATCAAGGGGTGGACGGAAAGCAGCGGCATGAAGGATTATGAACTCGCCCTTGCAATGAAAAAAATGGGTATCGAGCGTATCATCTACACCGATATTACCCGTGACGGCATGATGCAGGGCTTCGGTTACGAGAGCACGAGGCGTTTTGCCGAGAAGGCCGGCATGAAAATTACCGCATCAGGAGGCGTGACCAGTTCCGAAGATCTGAAAAAACTTGTGAAGCTTCAGAAGTACGGGGTTGATTCCGTTATTATCGGCAAAGCGCTCTACGAGAGCAATTTCCCCTGCCAGGAGATGTGGTACAACTACGAAGGGGGGATCTGCCTCGACCATGATTTTTCAACTGCGAGGAAACGGTAGACGGGTCTGTTCCGTTTCTGCAGCCCGGTCATTCAATCACTACGGAAACAAGCAGCGGTGCATGAACCTGAATTGCCATTGCAGCAGCAGATCGAGGCGGTAATATTCGCTTCGGAGGAAGCTGCAACCCTTTCCCTCATCCGACAGGTTACCGGTGCCGAGCTTACTGCCGGTCAGCTTGACGCCCTGGTAGGGGAGCTGAACGCCGGATATGCCCTGGCAGGTCTCAGCTTCCGTATTCACCGTATCGCTTCAGGCTACCGCTTTCTTGCCGAACCGCAGTTCGGAGATCTTCTCAAAAGTCTGCTTGCTCCGCGAATCCGCCGGAAGCTTTCGCAGCCGGTGCTTGAAGTCCTTTCGGTTATTGCCTATCGACAGCCCGTTACCAAAGGTGAGATTCAGCAGCTTCGCGGTACCAGTCCCGATTATGCCGTTGACCGGCTGCTGGAAAGGGGTTTCATTACCGTGTGCGGGCGTGCCGATTCGCCCGGTCGTCCACTTCAGTACGGGACGACAAGCGAGTTTCTCGATCTTTTCGGTCTGCACTCGCTCAGGGATCTGCCGCAGTTGAGGGAGATTCGCGAGATATTGCAGGAACACGAAGAGCAGGAGTATCTTGCAGGAGGGAGCCCGGCTCCGCAGTCAGGATTTGAACATAACGAAGGGTAACAGATTATGGTTTATGAATAAAAATACCCGCGAAGAGAGGCTGGTCAGAATAAACAGATATCTGGCAATGAGCGGTATTGCATCAAGAAGGGCTGCCGATCAGCTCGTTGTGGCCGGAAGGGTTACGGTGAACGGTCGCCTCATCACTGAACCCGGCCTGAAGGTCGACCCCAGGAGCGATGAAGTCATCGTCGACGGACGGCGGCTTGCCGAGCCGGAATCGAGAAAGGTGTATATCCTTTTCAACAAACCCAGAAACGTCATCACGACAAGCAGCGATGAAAAAAACCGGGATACGGTACTGGACCATGTCAGCGTGAAGGAGCGGGTCTATCCTGTCGGCAGGCTTGACCGGAAGACGACCGGGGTTCTCTTGCTGACAAATGACGGAGATCTTGCTCATAAATTGATGCACCCTTCTTCAAATGTGAAAAAAGAGTATATTGCGGTATTGGATAACAAGTTTCCGCATGCGCTTTTACTTCAGCTGACCGGGGGTATGCGCCTGAAAGATACCGGCGAGAAGGTCATGCCGTGCCAGGCCAGACTGCTTGACGATGGCCTGCAGGTATGGATGAGCATTCATGAGGGCAAAAACCATCAGGTCAGAAGGATGTTCGAGACTCTCGGCTTTGAAGTAAAAAGACTCGAACGCATTGCCTATGCCGGGCTGAAAGTCGGGGAACTCCGGCGCGGAGAGTGGCGGTATCTCAGTCGTAAGGAGATTCAGCAGCTTCATCAGCAGGTATGCGGCAGCGTCTGAACGGCAGGTCGTTCTCATTCCTTGAGCACCAATAGAGACGACCCTGGTGTGCGGTCATAAAAAACCCGCCGGAGATGAATCTTGTCTGTCATTTACGTAAGCGTCGTGTCGCGCGAGTGATTATGGCGTTTACTCTTTTATCGGCATGTTTCACTACTCTCTCGCCATCGGCCGCTGCCGAAGAGGGCATCGGTGAGCTGCTCGACAAGGAACAGATCGGGGGCGATCTGGAGCAGCTGCAGGAGAACCTCGATGCGCTCAAAGCGAGAAAGATCAGGATCAACGAGGCCGAACCCGACGCATTGCGCGAGCTGCCCTGGCTTAACAGCGGTGATATTTCCTCTCTTGTCGAAGCACGCCGAAAGAAAGGCGCCTTCGTTTCCCTGAAGGAACTCGGGGATATTATCGGGAAAGAGAAAACGGCACGGATCGCTCCGTATATCACCTTCGCGAAGAAAACCCGGTTACCCTCTCCGGAAAAAACAAAACCCCTCACAGGCAGCTTCTCCAGCAGGGTTTTATGGGACACAACCCCCCGTGACGGACTTTCCGACGGCCGTTATCCCGGCGATCACTTCAAATTGTACAACCGCCTTCAGCTCGATTACGGAAACTTCCAGGCAAGCCTCGTGCACGATAAGGATATCGGGGAGCCGGATGTTGCGGATTTCGTTTCGCTGAGCATCAGCGCCTCCGATATCGGTATTGTGCAGCAGGCCGTACTTGGAAATTACAGGCTGAATTTCGGCCAGGGGCTTCTTGTCGGTCAGAGCCGTTTCATGTCGAAAGGATCGGAGCCCTCCAACAGCGTCAGGATCGGTTCGAAACGGCTTTCGCCATTCGCTTCGAGTTCCGAGTACGGTTTTTTCCAGGGAGCGGCGGCGACTCTCGATCTGAAACCGCTGGAAGTGACGGCGTTCTGGTCCGCCAATCTTGTCGATGCAAGAAACACCACAGGAAAGATAACGAGCTTCGATGAAGCCGGCTATCACCGTACCATGAGGGAGCGGACGCGGAAGGACAACGTCACGGAAACCCTCTATGGCGCCAGTGTACGTTACCGCTTTGCATCCGGTGCGGTTGCGGGAACCGCCGGCGCTTCCTGGCTGCGTTACGACTACGGCGAGCCGCTCGAGGTGCTCGGCTCCGTGGACGGTTCGTCATCCCTTGGCGGCCTCGAATGCGATCTGTCGATAGGCCGTCTCGGATTTTTCGGGGAGGCGGCATGGTCGGAAAAGCCGAACGGCAGTGTATCCTGGATTGCCGGGCTGGACTATCAGGTGCTTCCGAAGGTGAATCTGCTGTTCGCAGTTCGCGATTATGATCCCGGTTATTACTCTCCCTTTGCCGGTGCGTTTGCCGAGCGGGGCGACAATGCATCGAACGAAAAGGGTTGCTATATCGGCATCGAAGGGACGGTCGGCAGCACGGTTTCAATGGGAGCATACGTTGACTGGTTCCGGTTTCCGAAACTCGACCCTGACCCGAAGGTTTATGCGTATCCCTCTTCAGGGTATGATACCCGGTTTTTTCTTGCCTGGAAACAATCTTCCATGGTGACATGGAACCTGCAGGTCCAGCACAAGGAAAAGGAGGATGTGCTGAAACAGTGCCCCGGAGGAGCCGGTTCATGCAGCAGCAGTGAAAAAAAGTATGCGCCACTTCCGATGGTTACCGACCGCTTCAGGCTGGATTGCGATATCGATGTATCCCGGAGGGTGCATCTGCGAACCCGCGGGGAAGTGAAAAGAGTTGTTGAAGATTTTCTTGCAGGAGACGAAACCTATTACGGCTGGCTGCTCTATCAGCAGGCGAATTTCAGGACGGGCCGTTTTGGGCTTAAGGGCCGCTTCACCCTGTTTCATACGGATGACTACGATGCCGCAATCTATACCTATGAAGACGATCTTCCGCTCGTATTCAACAGCACGGCTTTCAGCGGCAGGGGAAAAGCCCTGTTTCTGGTTGCATCCTGGGATGTCTCCAAAAACATGAAACTGGCCGGCAAGTTTGAAACCACATGGTACGACGACAGGGATGTCTACAGCAGTGACGATGACGAGCGGGACACCAGCGCACCAGGCTCATTCCATCTTGGGTGTTCGCTGAGGTTCTGAGTGTTTTTCCGCTCAGTGACCCGATGCGGCACGGCCGAGGCGGTCCCGTATAGCCTGACCGATCCCTTTTTCAGGAGGCAGTTCACAGTAGATGACGTCGATATCGCTGGAGTCGCAGAGACGGAAGAAGTCAAAGAGCATTCTGCCGTATTCATCGGGCGTTCGGCATACCCTCGAGAGCGACAACCCTCTGGCGGAGGGTGTGGAAAGACCGATGTACGCACTGCGCTCACCGGTTGCCGTCGTAATGGGTTCATGAGGTCTGCAGAGCACGATACGAGCTTCAGGTGCGTAGTGGGGGTATTTCAGCCCGGGACTTCTGGGGGTTTCATCTGCCTGAAGGGAGTCTCTTGTTTCGATTGCTCCAACGACGCTTCGAAGCTCTTCCATGCTGACAGCTCCGGATCTCAGAAGCACGGGCGTAGCGCCTGAACAATCCACGATGGTTGATTCCAGACCGATAGTGCTTGGCTCTCCCCTGAAGAGACAGTCGATTTTTCCGTCGAGATCCTGCAGTACCGCTTTCCAGCTGGTTGAACTCGGTTTTCCGGAAAGGTTTGCCGACGGTGCGGCTACAGGGCACCTGCAGTGCTGCAGAAACGCCTGTGCATCGGGATTCGATGGGCAGCGAACGCCTACCGTATCCAGACCTGCCGTAACCGAATCCGGCACGGCACTGTTTTTTTTCAGCACGATGGTCAGCGGCCCGGGAAAAAAACGTCGAGCGAGTTTTTCCGCGTCGCTGCTGATCTGCCCGGCAACCCTCACGATATCCTCGGGGCGGGCGATATGGACAATCAGCGGATTGTCCTGTGGGCGTCCCTTTGCGAGGAATATGCGTTCAACAGCTTCGGGATGGCATATTCCCGCACCGAGTCCATAAACGGTTTCCGTGGGAAACGCCACGATTCCACCCGCATTGAGGTATTCTGCGGCTTCCAGGGGGGAATCGGTTACGATGGTCTGCATGGATGGTCAGGGTTCAGCGGCAGATCGACAGCACTGCAAATTGTTCCGGAAAAAAAAGCAGGTAACAGAGCACTCCTGAAAGAGCGCTGACAATCGGTATCGTCAGGTTGTCGTCAAGCTTGAAGCCACCGACACGGATCTCGAAAGCTTCGGTTACCGTTGCCGTAACAGCCATCAGGAGGCCCGCCTGAATGTTGAGATTGGGAACCAGGGAGACGATCAGGATCGACGAGAGCAGGAACGCTGCGCTTCCCTCGAGGCTTTTGTGGCCGAAACGGTGTTTCCCGAACACTTTTCCCGTCAATGCGGCCACGGTATCCGAAATGGCAACCATCGAAAACGCCGCAACAGCGATCACCTTCGGAAAGAAAAGGACCATAAGCAGCGCGGAAAGCGTTATGCAGGTTGCACCGTTGAGGTGCATTTTCTCTTTTTCAAGTTCGTGCTCCCTCAGCATGGCTCCGAAGGTGCGATGATACCAGGACGCTACCGGTTCCGAAACATTTTTCAGGAGATCCACAAGAAAAAAGCCCGAAAAGAGCGGCCATAGCAGCAGCAGTGCAACATCGCGGCTTATATGGCAATAGATGAGGGCGATGGAGATCGACGACAGATGGATAGCTTTGCGAGCCATTTCCGCCCTGATGTCGAGACGGTCGGGCTGTTGTTCCGGGTTGCCGGGTATTATTCTGTATGGTTTATCGGTCACGTTCCGTCACGGTTGCTGTGCTTTGTCAATCGGTTTTCTGCGCCAATATACACCGAAAACCATGGATGATGAAAAACAATACATGGAGCAATGGTGAATTACCGGGACAGGGGTTCTCCTGCCGGGGTTTATCTTCGGTAACTGTTTTTTATGAAAATAATTATCGGATTTGTACCAAAAAAATATTACCAAATACAGAAAAAGTTTATTATTATTATTTTTAAATATCAACGTATGAAACGGCAAAATCCGTAGCCGGATGCCCCCTTTTTCTGCGGAGATATCTTTTTTACTTTTTTGAAGAAAAACGGAGAAAAACGATCATGAAAATGACAAAAGCAGTTGTAGCAGCAGGTCTTGCTGTCATGCTTGGTACAGGTTCGGCGGTTGCCGGCGAAAATCCCATGACCGGCAAGTTCGGTCTTGGCTATCAGGGTGTGTTCGCAGGCGATATCCTTCAGGGTATCAGCGGACGCTACTGGGCAACCGAGAATTTCGGTGGTGAACTTAACCTTTACTACGGCAGGGCTGGTTTTGAGGCGGAAATTGGCGGCACCGAGGTAGCGGATGGCCATGGTGATCTCCTTCTGGGAACCCTTAAACTCATGTACTCTCCAATCGTAAAGGAGAACAGCCGTTTCTATGTAGGTCTTGAAGGCGGTATCGGCAGTATTAATGCGGAATCCGATGACGTGGATATTATTGATGGTGATATCACCGTTTATACCATCAACCCGTTCTTCGGCGCAGAGTACAACTTCACCGAGCTGCCGGAACTTGGCCTGAACTTCGAGGTAGGCTATAAATTCCACAATGTAAGCTATGAAGATGAGCCGCTCGATGTCGATGTCAACCTCGATGGTACCTTCGTATCGCTTGGTGCTCACTACTACTTCTAAGCCTTAGAAGCACCTGTCAGCATTTGTTCCGGTGCCCGGCAGCGGCCCGGAAAGCTGGAAAGCCCTGCCTCGAAGGCAGGGTTTTTTTATGCCCTTTCCTGATTGCGCTGCATCATCCTCCTGTTGCATATTCCCCCTTAAAACCGTTACTTTACAGCTGCTTTTCAATCTTATCCAGCGTTTGCGGTATGGTTTCTGATGCACTTCGGGTTGCTGCCGTCGATCTCGGCACCAACTCCTTTCACATGATTATTGTCGAGGGGAGTCGTGAAAAGGGTATTGTAGAGATCGACCGGGTGAAGGACATGATCTGTATAGGCAGGGGCAGCATTTCAACGAAGATGCTCAGCGAGGATGCCATGCAGGCAGGTATAACGGCGCTGAAAAACTTTCTTGTGCTTGCCTTTCAGCACGGCGTCGCACCGGAGCATGTGCTTGCTTTCGCAACGAGCGCCATCCGGGAGGCCCGAAACCAGTCGGAGTTTATCCGGAGAGTCAAATTGGAAACCGGTTTGAAGGTCAAGGTTATATCGGGCAGGGAGGAAGCGGAGTTCATCTACTACGGTGTCAGGAATGCGGTGAAGCTCGGAAGCGTCAGTGACCTGATTTTCGATATCGGAGGAGGATCGGTAGAGTTCGTCATTGCCGATCGTTCCGGCGTAAAGCTGCTCGAAAGCCGGAAGATCGGGGTCGCAAGAATGCTCGAGCGGTTTGTCACCGCCGATCCGGTACCGGAGTACGAAATCAAGCTTCTCGAGCAGTTTTTCGCCGCGGAGATGGTTTCAGCCGCCGACATGGCTGCCGAGCTGGGAGTAAAACGGGGGATTGCCTCTTCGGGTACTGCCGAGAACATCGCCCGGATGATCCGTTCGCTGCAGGGCGAGGAGATCGAGGGCTCTCTGAACAACAGCGGCTTTTCCCGAAAGGAGTTCAACCGGCTTTACAAAACCGTTCTTCCGCTCAGTTCGGCCGAACGGAGCAAGCTGACCGGTCTGGACGAGAAAAGGGTTGATCTGATTGTTCCGGGGCTCATTCTTTTCGACACTGTTTTCAGGACATTCGGCCTCCAGGAGATCGTCATCTCCGATTCGGCGCTGCGTGAGGGCATGGTACTTCACTACCTGCAAGCCAAACATGACAAGCAGGGGAAACACCCCGGCAGGGATATACGCAGGGAGAGCGTGTATGAACTCGGTTTCCGCTGCAACTGGCACCGACTGCATTCGGAACAGGTTGCCAGACTCTGTCATCAGCTTTTCGACCAGCTTTCCGCTCTGCACGGTCTCGACATGCGTTATCGTGAACTGCTCGAATATGCCGCCCTCCTGCACAATATCGGCACCTTCATTTCCATCTCCTCGCATCACAAGCACAGCCAGTACATTATCATGAACGGCGATCTGCGGGGCTTTTCTCCTTCGGAAACCGCGATTATCGGTAATGTGGCACGTTATCACCGCAAGTCGCCCCCCTCTGAAAAACATACCCAGTACAGTCAGCTCAAACCGGGAGATCGAAAGGCTGTCGATGTGCTTTCAGGTATTCTGCGTCTTGCCAACGGGCTCGAGCGCGGCCACCGTCAGAACATCCGGTCGGTTGAAATCTCCTTCGACGAGGAGACGATTACCGTCGGTCTGCAGAGCCGACTTGAACCGGATATAGAAATCTGGGCGGCTGAACTTCTCAAGTCCATGCTTGAAACGGTTCTCAACCGCACTATCGTTTTTGAGCCTCTTCAGGCATGAGCAGCAGCGGCGGCTTCGTGAGGCACGGTGAGGATTCCGTGATGTCCAGACCGGGTACGCTCTGGTTTGAAACCGCAACTTCCGGGCCGGCAGGCAGTGAAGGGCTGCTTTTTTCGGATCCTCTGGAGGTGCTGACACTCGATTCGCTCCGCGGCAGTCATGATTTTTTTGCGGCGCTTGAAAGCCGGCTTGGCAAGGGGTTTTATCTTGCGGGATGGCTGAGCTACGAAGCCGGATACGGATTTGAACCACAGTTGCAGCGTGCTGTCCGCGTCGCTTCAACTGGCGGTTTGCTCGGATGGTTCGGGGTATACCGCGAGCCCCGGCGTTTTATCGGTGATGAAGTGGAGCTCTTTCTTTCCGGTCAGCGCTCTGCGGAATCCTTCGCTCTCGGCGATCTCTCGTTCGACTGTCCGCCATTCCGCTACAGGGAGGTTATCGAGACCATCAGGGAGCGCATCGCCGCCGGTGATGTCTATCAGATCAATTTTACCGGCAGGTACCGTTTTTCGTTCAGCGGTTCACCGCTGGCGCTTTTCGAAAAGCTGAGCAGGAGCCAGCCCTCAGCCTACAGTGCGATGCTCAACACCGGTGACCGTCTGGTGCTGTCGGTCTCTCCGGAGCTTTTTTTTCGCTGCAGGAACGGGATCATAGAAACCATGCCCATGAAAGGCACAGCTCCAAGAGGTGAAACCCCGGAAGAGGATGCTGCCATGAAACAGAGGCTTATGGAATGCGGGAAAAACCGTGCGGAAAATCTCATGATCGTCGATCTCCTGCGCAACGATCTCGGCAGGATCTGCATGCCCGGTTCCGTCGAGACGGCCGACCTTTTCGCTCTGGAGTGCTATCCGAGCCTCTACCAGCTGGTTTCGACGGTGCGCGGAAAGCTCAGGCGCGATGTCGGACTTTATGATATTTTCCGTGCACTCTTTCCTTCCGGTTCGGTTACCGGAGCGCCTAAAATAAAGGCTATGGAACTGATCGGAGAACTCGAGACCGCTCCCCGCGGAATCTATACCGGAACGATGGGTTTCATGGAACCATCTCGTGATATGGTTTTCAATGTCGCTATCCGCACCATCGAACTCTCTGGCAACAAGGGTGTTTACGGATCAGGCAGTGGCATCGTCTGGGATTCCGATGCTTCAGAGGAGTACCGGGAGTGCATGCTCAAGGCAAAAATTCTCGACGATGCTGTACCGAAACTGCCGGGACTTTTCGAAACCATGCTCTGGGCAGGCCGCTATCTTTTTCTTGAAGAGCATCTTGAGCGGATACGCAGGTCGGCAGCCGCATTCGAAATTCCGTTCGATGAGGGCCGGGCGCGAATGCTGCTGGAATCGCTCGAAGAGACCTTTCCGGCTGGAGGCGGACGCTTCAGGGTTCGTCTGGGTCTTTCCGCGGAAGGTCAACCTGCTCTCGAACATGAACCGTTCGAGGTGACTTCTGGGGGAGCACCGCTCAGGCTTGCTCTTGCCGGGGAGCGCATCTCCTCGCTTGACAGGTATCGTCTGCATAAAACCACATCGAGGGCTCTTTTCGACCGGTTCTACCGCCTTGCGGCGCACCGGAATTTTGACGAGGTGCTCTTTCTCAACGAGCGGGATGAAGTTGCCGAAGCCGCAATCAGCAATGTGATTATTCTGAAGGACTCGAACTATTACACTCCGCCGGTCGCTTCAGGCATTCTCGACGGCACATTCCGCCGTTATTTTCTTCATACCCGGATCAACTGCAGTGAAAAAGTGCTATTTCAGGAAGATCTTCTCGCCGCCGATGCAATCTACGTCTGCAATTCGCTCAGAGGAATGCGCCGTGCAGTTTTCGATGGAACGGTAATTACAGGTAACGGTTGATAAAAAAACAGAATAGGCGTATATTGCCGTAAAGCTGTGCCCTCCTTTTATCATTTTACCGCCTACCATCATGCGAGATCATACGCCCGACTTTAAAATGCATGAGCTTTCCGACGCCAATAAAGCTCTTATTCGCCAGACCGTACAGCAGCTTCTCGAAAAGCTTGCGGAGGACGGTAAACTGGTGGGGGATTCGCTTCTGGAATTCTGGGTTGAGGTTCCCGGTCTGCAGCATGCGAGAGGCACATTCCGCGGCGGTTTTCTCATGCCTGACAGCTTTATCTACATCACGGATTATTTTCTTTCCGGAGAAGCACTCCTCAAACCCCTTCCGGCTTATACCGGAGACCCCTCAAAGGTTTGGGACGATCTGTTCGACGAGCTTTTCTACCAGATCGAAATCTTTACCTCGCCCGTTTCAAACCCCAGGGGAATAACGCTTGAGCTATGGGCTGGAAACCGGCTTCGGCCGGAAGGCGAGTGGATTTATGCCGTTGATCGGAAGATCGAGCTCGCATAGCGTGTTACCTCAGGGCACCTCTGTTTATTGTCATGAGAAGCACAGGTGCAAGGCGGGCGAAGTCCCGATTTATCGGGATAACGCAGCAATAGAGCTTCGGAATGGATAAATAGAGAGAGGTGCCCTTCAGCTTTTATCGGGCCAGTCGCATATATCCCTGAGCGTGCAGCGCGGACACTCCGGTTTTTTCGCCTTGCAGGTATAGCGGCCGTGCAGCAGCAGGTAGTGGTGGAAATCGATGACCCACTCCTCCGGAATGATGGCGATCAGTCCGGTCTCGGTCTCTTCGGGTTTCGAGGTTTTTACCAGGCCGATGCGGTTCGATACCCGGTGCACATGCGTATCTACCGGCATTACCGGATGGCGGAAGGCATTGCTCAGCACGACGTTGGCGGTTTTTCTGCCTACCCCGGGCAGGCTTTCCAGAGCAGCTCTCGATTCGGGAACTTCGCCGTTGTACTCTTCTGCAAGCTTCTTGCTGACTGCAAGGATGTTTTTCGCCTTGTTGTTGAAATAGTTGATCGAGCGGACAAGGCTTTTTACGGTGTCCGGATCCAGAAGGCTCATGCTCCGGGCATCGGGAGCGACCCTGAATAGCTCCACGGTGATTTTATTGACCTGTTTGTCGGTTGCCTGCGCGGCAAGGATGGTTGCGATCAGCAGCTGAAAAGGAGATCCGTAAACCAGTTCGCTCTTCGGTTCGGGATAAAGCGCGCCCAGCGCTTCCCGGATGAAGCTGATTTTTTCCCGTACGATTGTTCTCGATGGCATTCAGTCAAGATTTTCGGTTTGCAGGATTTCTCTTGAAGGAAGAATCACTGCCGTGAGCCTGCCGAGCATGGGATTATCGCGGTAAACGCATCCGGTATCGATGGCAATGAGCCGCTCCAGCAGCAGCGGTTTCGGTATCGGGGTATGGGCGCAGACCAGGGTTTTATCCCATGGACAGTTTTTGCTTTCAAGAAAGGATGTCCTCATATGAATTCGCTGCCAGCAGAACTCTTCGGGTTTGTAGTACCGCAGATTGTCCCTGATGGAGAGTTCCGGATCAAGTCCTCCGTGGGTGAAGAAATAGTGTTCCGTTTCGATATAAAAACGGCTGTTTCTCAAAAACTCAAGATGCTCTTCGGGAAAATCGAGCCCCTTGTTGCTCGCATAGGAGCGGAGCGTCGCCTGACCTCCGTTGTAAAACCAGGTTACCGGATCACGGTTTTCAAGATACTCCAGATACATCACCTCATGGTTTCCCTTGATGAAAAAGCATGAGAACTGTTGCTGCAGTTCAAGCAGAAAATCGACTACCTCTCTGGAGCGAGGCCCCCGATCGATATAATCGCCAAGGAAAACAAGCTGGTCATCACGCTGAAGCTCGAGCTGTTCGACAAGATGCTGCAGGGAAAACAGGCAGCCGTGGATATCACCGACTGCGATGATCCGGCGGTTTTCCGAGAGTGTAGATTCCATCTCTCGTCCTGATATAAAAGTTATTTTTCCGGTTCGGTTTTCTGCAGTTTAGCCGTCGAGTGATCGATCAATCCTCTTCCGTTTTTATGGATTTTTCCCTGGGTTTTCAGTTCGTTGAATATCGCATCGAGAATACCGTTGACGAATTTGCTGCTTTTATCGGTGCTGCTGAATTTCTTTGCAATTTCGATAGCTTCGTTGATCGAAACTTTAGGAGGAATATCTTCGCAGTATAGGATCTCGGCAAGGGCCATTCTCAGGATGTTCTTGTCGATAATGGCAATACGGCTCATGTCCCAGTTGAACGTATGATTTGAGATATAAAGGTCAATTTCACTCATATGCTCCTTGATGCTGCCGATAAGTATGTTGAAAAACTTCATGGCATTGGCATCGTCGAGAATTTCCCTGGTCATAAGCCATCCTGCGGCGGAGTCGATATCGGTATCACGGAGTTCAATGGTGTAGAGCGCCTGTAATATTTTTTCCCTGATCTGTCGTCGGTAAGTCTTCATAAAAGAGCAGTGGGTTGATTTATGGGTTGAGAATAGAAAGGATAACGCTCTCTGTCCGGGTTAAGTTTTCAAGCAGGCAGCCGGGATTGTTTTTACGCAGCTCATCCATAGGCACATTTCCGGTTGCCACCGCAATGGAGTGAGCCTGCAGCGCCCTGGCGCAGGTAATGTCGTGCACGGTATCGCCGATGATGACGATCTCTTTGCCGGAGAAATTTTTTCCGGTCATCCGGAATGCCCGCTCGACGGCAACCGGGGGAAGGTCGTTACGGTGGAAAGCGTCGTCGGCAAAAGCGCCGAACGGGAAGTAGTGGTCTATTCCGGGCAGTTTGAGTTTATGTCGTCCCGATGCTTCGAAATTGCCGGTAAGGAGGCCGAGCAGCAGGTCGCTCCGCTTTGCCAGGGTGTCGAGCAGTTCACGGACGCCCGCCAGGAGGTTGACATCCGACGGTCGGGTTTCCTGGCGGAACCGCCTGATATAGGATTGTTTGGCCGCATCGAATTTTTCCGCTATCCGGTGTTTTTCGAGGCCGGTTTCTGCGAGCACCTCATAAATGATGGTGCCGTCCATCCTGCCGGAAAAATCGTGCGTGCCTGCGCTGCCCTCGGTACCGTAGACCTCGCGAAGGGCATCGATCAGGATTCGGCGGTTGATACTGCCCATCCTGAGCAGCGTTCCGTCTATATCAAATAACACCAGTTTTCTCAGCATAAAAAGGATCCGGCTGTCTCAGAGGCTTGATTTTTCAAGCCTGACGGGAATCAGTTTCGATACGCCCTCTTCCTCCATGGTTACGCCGTAGAGCGCCTGACAGGACGCCATGGATTTCTTGTTGTGCGTAACAATAATAAATTGAGTGTTATTCTCAAATTTTTTCAAGAGTTTAATGAACCGTCCGACATTGGCGTCGTCGAGCGGTGCGTCCACTTCGTCGAGAATGCAGAAGGGGCTGGGCTTCACAAGATAGATGGCGAACAGGAGCGAGAGGGCTGTCAGCGCCTTTTCCCCACCGCTGAGCTGTTCGATGGAGAGCGGCTTTTTACCTCTCGGTTTGGCTACGATCTCGATATGCGCTTCGAGCGGGTCCTCAGCGCTGCTGCAGAGGAGATCGACCTCATCTTCAGGATCGAACAGTTCGTGGAAAATGGCGATGAAGTTCTTTCTTACCGCGTTGTAGGTCTCCCGGAACTTCTGGAGAGCTGTTTTGTTGATCTCTTCAATGGTGTTGCGCAGCAGGGTTTCGGCAGAGAGCAGATCCTCTTTCTGGGTGAGCAGGAAATCAAGCCGCTCTTTTTCCGATTCATACTCTTCAAGCGCCAGTTCGTTGACCGCACCGAACTGTTCTCGCTGCCGCTGCAGGAACGCGAGCCGGTTTCCGGCTGCAACCCTGTTGAAGTCTGCGGGGAGCTCCTCCGGCTCAACGCTCTCAAGTTCGCACTCATGCCGCACCCGGATAGATGTCATGAGGTGATCGAGCAGCTGTTCTGCCCTCGACTGCTCGCCCTGCAGTTCCGAAACCAGTTCCCGGCTGATATCGTATTTCCGGCGCAGCTCCCGAACCGCCGTACGGGCATCATGATTTCCCGCCTGCAGTTCCCGGCAGGCAGTTTCAAGCTCCATGAGTGCCGCCTGTTCTCCGGCTGCGGCAACAAGCGTTTTTTCCAGTTCAGCCTTCAGCGATAGAACGGTTTGCTCCGTCTCCCCGATTTTCGTGGAGGTATCGGCACGTTCCCGTTCAAGCTTTCGGATATCCTCATGCACGGCTCGCAGGGTCTGATGGGTGGCATTGACGCTGAAAAGCAGCTTTTCCAGTTCGAGCTGTGTGTCCCGATGCAGGCTCTGGCGCGACTGGACATCGTGACTGAGCCTGTGGTAGCGGCTTTCGAGTTTCGTGAGATCATCCTGGGCGTGCAGAAGGGTTTGCTGAAAGCCCAGCACCTTCTCTTCACGGGCTCCGATTTCCGGGAAGAGCGCAGAGGCGTTCCGCTCGAGCTGCTGTTGCTGCAGGGTGATTTCCATAATCTCCTGTTCGGCATGCCTGACGGTTTCCCTGCGTGAGTTTTCTTCGGCTTCAATGCGCGCAAGATCTTTTTCCAGCAGATTGAGTGCCTGCTGCTCCGGCACCCTCTGAACCTGTTTCAGTGCTGCAGCAAGGGTATCGAGCTCCTGGCGAAGCTGATGCAGCAGCGCTTCCGTATCGCGGTATCGCTGCTCTATGCCCGCCTCTTTACCAGCCAGCAGGTCGCGTTCGGCTTTTTTACCGAGACGGAGCCCCTCATTGTTGTGCGCGCTTCCCCCGTAAAGCACCCCTTTGCCGTTGAATTTCTCCCCTTCCGGTGTAACGAAGACCGATTCGGGGTGACGGAGTGAAAGCGTTTCGGCAGTTTCAAGGGTATCTACCAGATAGTACCCCCCGAGCAGCAGATTCATGGCCGAAGAGAGATTTTCCGGAAAACTCAGGAGGCTGATGAGGCTTTTTGCATTGTCGGGCGCGACGGTTTCGTTTTCCGGGCTCTCCCTGATCAGTTCGAGTACCAGAAAATGCAGCTTTCCCTTTTTGGACTGCAGCAGTTGTTCCATCGATTGCTTCGCCTCGGCAAGAGAGGGTGATACATAATAACCGAGAGCTTCGCCCAGAGCGGCATGAACGGCCTTTCTGTGCAGGGGATCCAGATCGATCAGGTCGGAGAGGCATCCCGGGGTAGTCCCGGGGGCTTTCATGTTTTCAAGAAAGGCAATGCCCTGTGGCAGTCCATCGAAATTCTGAAGCACGGCATTGCAGAGCGCTATCTGGTTGCCGATGTTTTCACGCTGTGCCTTAAGGGAAAGCAGCTCCTCCCGCTGCAATTCGATAGCCGCCCGGCACGCATCCGTTTTTTCCTGCAGCACCTGTTCCTTCTGTTGCGCCTCTTCGATGCGGGACTTCTGCAGAAGGATTTTTCTTTCGGTTTCCTGACGGGCTGCACGGCTCTCCTCTATCTGCCAGCTTGCCGCGGCTTTTGTTTTTTCGACTCTCTCCAGAGATAAACGCAGGTGCTCTTTGCGGCTTTCATGGCTGTTTCTTTCAAGCACGAATTTTCCGAGCGCTTTTTCCGTTTCGGCCATATCCCGTCGTTTTTCGGCAATCGATGATCGCTGAGCCTGCATTTCGGTGTTCAGGCGCTCCTGTTCCAGAGTGAGGTTTCTGTACTCCTCGAGCTTCTCCGCACAGGCCTCTTCAAGCGGTTTTTTCCGTTCGAGCTGTTCGGCGTTCCGCTTTTCAAGCAGCTGGATTTTCTGCTGTTTTTCCTGCAGCATCAGCAGAATGTTCCCAAGAGTGGCCGTCAGGTTTTTTTTCTGCTCCTCCTGCTGGAGCACTTTTTTTTCAAGGTCGTGAATCATCGAACTGCGCCCGTTGAGCTGCTTCTGGGCTGCCGAAAGCTCCTCGTCACGGCGCAGCTGCAGCAGTTCGGCCTCCTGCAGTGCACTGTCGTGGCCCGCAATGGATGCGGCCAGTTCGTGGCAGAATCCCTCCTCGCTTTCGATGCGTTTTTTCAGCGGTTCGAGTTTTTCAAGCTCTTCATGCAGGGTGATGCCGGCAATCAGCAGGTCCAGCTCCCTGATCTCCTGTTTCAATTCCCGGAGTTTTTCGGCTTTTTTTACCTGAAGTTTCAGGTTCCGTACCTTTTTTTCCACTTCGGCAATGACGTCATCGACTCTCGAAAGGTCTCTCGACGCGCTTTCAAGCTGTTTGAAGGTCTGTTTCCTGCGCTGTTTGTATCGGGTTATGCCGGCGGCTTCCTCGAAAAGCTTCAGCCGCTCCTCGCTTTTATTGCTGATGATCTCCTCGATCATCTTCAGTTCTATTACCGAATAGGCATCGCTTCCCATGCCGGTGTCGGTAAAAAGGTCAAGAATATCCTTGAGCCGGCACGGCACCTGGTTAAGCAGGTATTCGCTGTCCCCGTTTCTGTACAGCCTGCGGGTAACGGTTACCTCGGTATATTCCGTCGGCAGGACATTACGGGTGTTCTCGATGGTGAGGGAGACTTCGGTAAGGCTCAGCGGCTTCAGGTTTTTCGAGCCGTTGAAAATGATGTTCTCCATTTTTACCGAGCGGAGCAGGGATGTGCGCTGTTCTCCGAGCACCCATCGTATGGCGTCAACCACATTGGTTTTGCCGCAGCCGTTCGGTCCGACAATTGCCGTAAGCCCTTTGTCGAAGGAGATCCTTACCCTGTGGGCGAAGCTCTTGAAACCGAAAAGCTCGATTTTTGAAAGGTACATGAAAGGGGTCTGTTAAACGATCCTGTTTCAGCCGGAAAACAAAAAAGTAATAAAATAAGGGGTACCCCGGAAATACGGAACGGAGGCCGCTATGCCATGGCATTTTTCATGGCGTCGACGACAGCTGCGGCGTGAACCGCCGAACGGACGTTATGAGCGCGGATGATCGAAGCGCCGTTCAGAAAAGCTATGGTTTCTGCTGCGGTTGTGGCATCGCACCGTTCTGCCGGCGGAATCTCGCCTTCCCCCTGTTTTTTTACGGCATGGCCGAGAAAGGATTTTCTTGAAACTCCGGCCAGCAGCGGACGTTGGAGTTTCAGCAGTTCGCGGAGATTGCCGAGAAGCCTGAAATTCTCTCCGACGCTCTTGCCGAATCCGAAGCCCGGATCGACAACGATATTGTCGATGCCTGCGTTTTTTGCCGAGTCGATGGCACCCTGCAGGAACGCCATGACCCTTCGGGTGATCTCTTCCGGCTCGGGCGAAGTTTCGGTGCTCCATTTCATTGCCTGGGGCGTGAGCGGAGCGTGCATGAGCACCGCGGCAGCCCGGTATTTCCGGCAGACGGAAGGAAGCGCCCTGTCGAAGGTGAATCCGGATATGTCGTTGACTATCTGTGCTCCCTGGCGGAGTGCGGCCTCGGCTACCTCTGCCTTGTAGGTGTCTATGGAGATCAGTACATCCGATTTTTTACGCAGGAGTGAAATAAAGGGCGCTGTTCTCCGGATCTCCTCCGCAGCTGAAATTTTTATCGCTCCCGGCCTGCTTGATTCACCCCCGACATCGATGATGACAGCCCCCTCCCCGACCATCGAGAGGGCGTAATCCACAGCCCGGTCAAGATCGGTTTTTTCGCCGGGGAGCTGAAACATCCCTCCGTCCGAGAATGAATCGGGAGTGAGGTTAAGGATGCCCATGACAACCGGCTTCCGGCGCAGGTCAAGCTTGCAGCCCGAGCAGTCGAGCAGGTAATGTTCCGGATTGTCGCTCATCATGTGATGCCGAACGGTACCGGTGTGAAAGAGAGAAAAAAAACCGCGACAGCCAGCCATCCGGTTGCGGTTCTTTTTCCGTCGAGCGGATGGTCGTATGCGGTCGGAGGGTGGCCGATGCGGATGAAACGCACCAGAATGACAAGCCAGAACATCCAGCCCGGCCACGACCACTGCAATATCGAGTCTGGAACCGGAATCATCGCGTCCGGCAGAAAAAGGGAAAAAAACAGTACGAGAAACGCCGGCAGCGCAAGCAGGAAGATAAACCCCAGAAAAACCTTTGCCGTTTGCAGATGCCCCCTTCGGCCGAACATGGCGTAGATGATGTGCCCGCCGTCGAGCTGTCCCACCGGCAGCAGGTTCAGGGCTGTTACAAATGATCCGAGCCATCCTGCGAACAGGAACGGGTAGTGATACATTTCGGTCATAGGCGGCAGATTTTCCGGACTGATCAGCCGTTCAAGGATGATCCAGAGCAGGTTTTTGCCGAGAAACAGAGTTCCCTCGGGCGGCGGTTCGCCAATGGCTCCGGAGGTGAGGTATTCGGGGTGTATCGAATAGAGATAATTTTCCGGAGGCAGGTTGAGAAATCCGAAGATCAGCAGGGCAACACAGACAGCAAAGCCGCTGAGAGGTCCTGCGGCACCGGTATCTAACAGCGCCTTTGTATCGGGTATTCGTTCCCGGATTTTGATGACCGCTCCCATGGTGCCGAGGTTCAGGAGAAACGGCAGAGGAGGGACGGGAATGAAGTAGGGCAGGGTTGTCCGTATCCGGTGCCTGAGCGCGGCGAAAAAATGTCCGAACTCATGGACGCCGAGGAAGAGCAGCAGAGATGCCGAATATGCGGCGCCGTGTCTCAGATCGGAGATCGCAAGGGCGACACTGTCGAGTCGCACGGGATTGCCGCTCCAGAACGCGCCGGCCCAGAGGGTACAAAGTACCGTAGCGAGGAACAAAACGATATGGAGAAGATGGTTCTGATCGGCAAGAATAGCTTTTCTGGAATGCACGGAAAAAGTCATGACAATTGGATAAACAGAATTGATACTGCTCTAAGGTATATGCTTTCGACAGAAAATCCAATCGGCATGCCTTTGCTGCATGGGACCCGGCGGGCCCGGGTGCCGTTCGGCGACCCGGAAACCCCGATCGGGTATGTTCAGGGTGTTGAAAAAAAGGAGGTTACTGCTATCTGGCTTTTTTCTTTTTCTTTTCTCCGAAGGTTGCCACGAGACCGCTCACCAGTTCCTCTTTTTCGGATTCGTCGAGTTTTGCTTCAGGATGAGCGGGCAGATAGAACCAGGGAGGCATTTTTCCCTCACGGACCTCTCCGGCGGCTTCATCGCCTTCGTTTTTTCCTTCGCGTCCCCATTCGGAAACATTGAGCTTTTTCCGGCCTATGGATACATCCACCTGGGCCAGCCACGATGCGGGAGCGATGCTGCTGTACCATGGCCAGGTCGTCTCATTGGAGTGGCAGTCCTTGCAGGCGCGGAAAAACAGTTCCCTTGTTCTCGGCGAATCCCATGCAGGTTCACCCGTAACCGGGGGGTTCTGGTGATCCCTTCCATAGGGAATAAGCTGGATGGCGGCAAGGACGATGAGTGCTCCCCCTGCGAGTTTTCCTGTATTCATTGGCTGTGGTCTCCTTTGGATGGTTGTTATGAACTATCTGATCACCGCCTGAGGCGGGTAGTGACGTTTCATTGCGGCCGCACGCCGCAAATCGGTTTGCCTCCGTCGAATCGAACGCTCAGTACACTCACCGGCCATGAGCAACTGACGGCATGACGTCCTGCTCCTGCTGCACTTTCGGCAATAAGGTCAAGCTCCGGTTCCGAATAGAACTTTCTTGCCGATGTCAGACTGTCCCGTGCGAATGCCTTTATCTGCTGAAGGCTCGCAACAAGAGGCATGCCGAGCCCAAGGAGGAGGTCGCGGTAACCGTCGATTCCTACAAAAGCGGAGGCTTTGCGCTCTTCCGCCTTTGCGATTATCACGGCCAGCTGGCCGGGAGTGAAATGGTGCAGGCTCTGGGAGATGAGCACAATATCGTAAGGCTCTTCATCCGGAGCCTCCATGGTGAAGGCATTCAGTGTTCTGAATGTCACCGGAAGCTTTTTTTCGGCGGCACGGCGGTTGCTTTCCTCCATATACACGGGGACAATGTCCGATCCCGTTACCGAAACTGCAATGCCGTCTCTTTCCGCCTCCGAAGCGAGAGCAAGCGCAAGCCCTCCCGACCCGCTTGCCAGTTCCAGCAGTCTCGGCGTTCGCCGTGTCCTTCCCGCGATATCACGAACCAGCGGGAACAGCAGGGAAGCATAAAGTGAATAGAGTCCCATGGCGTCGTTCTGCCGGTCAAGGGCTTCGACCAGCTCCAGCTTTTCGGCTTCAGGGAGCCCTTCGCCATCCATGACTTCAGCCTCATCGGTGCGCACTGCCCTGTCGAGCAGCTCGCCCATGAGAAACCCGGCCCCGAGTTCTGTGGAAACGGCAAACCGTTCGGCAAGAAACTGCTGCATCAGCCTGTCGGTCGCCTCTTCGAGTTCCTGGGTGTTTTTCCACCGGGGCGGAAAAAGGTTCCGTGAACGGAGGTTGTCAAGCGCTTTATAGCCGGCGGTTCTGAGCTGCAGCATGGTATCGGGTGTATCCTGTTGTGAGTTGGTCGCGTTCAGGAAGGGTCTGGTTTCAATATACGAAGGGATCGGTTAACCGGAAAAAAAGGGTGTTTTCGCCTCAGGCGTAGGATAGAGAAAGTTCCGGCCTGGAAAAATGAAATTATTTTTTCGAACCGGAATTATTAAAAAAGATTTTTGTTTTCATCTAACTGATACTAAATTGGTATCAATTAAAAAAAAGCCATGAAAGTACTGACCAAAAATACCGATTACGCCATCAGGGCTCTGCTTTCGCTTGGGGCGGGAAAGGGCGATTACCGCTCGGCAAGGGCCATCGCTCTGGAACAGGATATTCCCTACCAGTTTCTTCGCCGCCTGCTTCAGGAGATGATCCGTCACGGTCTCGTTCTGTCGAAAGAGGGCGCGGGTGGCGGGTTCATGCTTGCAAAAGAGCCGGACGAAATACGGATCAGGGAGTTGATCGAGATATTCCAGGGCAGGGTGCAGGTCTCGGAGTGCATGTTCCGCAAACAGATATGCGCAAATCGCGCACGCTGCGTGCTGCGCCATGAAATCCTTCGCATCGAACAGGTGGTCGAGAAGGAGTTCGACAACATCACCATAGGCAAGCTGCTGCGGGATCTCGAGGCCGCCAACGCCATGAGCGCTCACGGATGCATCCCGGCTGCCGCTGCGGCAAGGGAGGATGGGGCGCTTGCAGGGGATGGGAAGGATATGAAACACGAAACAAAAAGGGTTACAGAGGCATGAAACGACAGATAATCACCATAGACGAAAAAAAATGTACCGGGTGCGGCGACTGTATACCGGGATGCCCGGAGGGCGCACTGCAGCTGATAGACGGCAAGGCCCGACTCGTCAGCGACCTCTTCTGCGATGGGCTCGGCGCCTGCATCGGCCACTGCCCGACCGGGGCCATGCGCATCGAAGAGCGGGAAGCGGAGCCGTACGACGAGAAGCGCGTGATGCAGGAGAGCATCGTCAGGGGCGGGCCGAACGTGATCGCAGCCCATCTGCGGCACCTGCGAGACCACGGCGCACACGACTACCTGCAGGATGCATTCGACTATCTCGAGGCGGAAGGCATTGCGAACCCGCTCGAGCATGTCGGCCAGGAGGCTGCGGCGTCGTGTCATCAGGCAGAACACGCTCCGGCGGCCCACGCTCATCACGGCGGAGGCTGCCCCGGAAGCCGGACGATGGATTTCCGTCCAGCTAACGGGCATGCTGCTTCAGCGACGCCTCCGGCCCGCGAGGTTGCGGCATCCAGCGAGCTGCGCCAGTGGCCGGTGCAGCTGCACCTTGTCTCCCCCCTGGCGCCTTATTACGAGGGTTCCGATCTGCTGCTCGCCGCAGACTGCACGGCCTTCGCTGCGGGTGATTTCCACCGCTCGCTGCTTCGCGACAGGACGCTCGCCGTCGCATGCCCCAAGCTCGACAGCGGCATGGACGTCTATGTGGAGAAGCTGGCCGCCATGATCGACATGGCGCGCATCAACACCATTACCGTGGCAATCATGGAGGTTCCATGCTGCGGAGGGCTCATGTCGATCGTTTCCGAAGCGCAGAAACGCGCAAAGCGCAAGGTTCCGGTCAAGAAGATCGTTATCGGCGTGCGGGGGGATAAACTCAGCGAGGAGTGGGTGTAAAATGCTGAAAGACGCGCTCGGAGGGTATCGTGGCACCGCAGAGGAGATCACAAGAATCATCAGCCGTTATCCGGAAAATGCCGAAGCGTGGTACAACCGCGCGAATGCGAGGAGCAGGACCGGCGATTTTCGCGGTGCGGAGGTCGATTACACCATGGCGCTGAAACTTGGACTGAGGTTCCGCGAAGCGGTCACCGCTTACGGGAACAGGGCCATCGCACGGGCCGAATTGGGAGAGATCGATGGCGCCATCGAGGATTGCTCGGCGATCATCGATCGTCGTCCGAACAACAAACGCCTGCTCTATGCGGCGTTCATGCAAAGGGCTTTACTGAAAGAGAAAAAAGGGGACAGCGAGGGTGCGGCGGGGGATAGAAAGATTGCCGCTCTGGTGTGTCCTCGTATTTAACAAAACAGGGCATGTTCTGTATTGTCGTGAGAAGTCCGAGGACAAGGCGGACGGAGCGCAAAAACCGGAATGATACATGGAGTACATGAGGATTTTGAGCACCGACCAACGCAGTAATCGGGATTCGTAACAAATACAGAGGGATGCCCAACAACACAACGGAGGATCTGATGGGAATGTATTGCGATCAATGCCAGGAGAGCGTCAAGGGAACCGGCTGTACCGCAAGGGGCGTGTGCGGCAAGGACGAGATGACCGCCAGGCTTCAGGACGTGCTGGTGTACGCCGCTGAAGGGCTCGCGCTCTGTGCTGAAGGACTTGAAGGTCAGATTCCGGCGGAGTACGGCCGCCTGATCAGCGAGTCGCTTTTCGTGACGGTAACCAACACCAACTTCGACGACGAGGCCATCGTCCGGCAGATATGCACCACCCTCGACAGGCGCGACGAGCTGAAGGGTTTGCTTGCGGAGGTGCCTTCACACGACGCCTCCCTCTGGAACGGGCGCACAAGGGACGAGTTCCTCGATAAATCCCTGGCGTGCGGTATCGAATCGCTCAGCGAGAACGAGGATCTCCGTTCGCTGAAAAGTCTGGTACTCTACGGCCTCAAGGGGCTTGCCGCCTACACCGACCATGCGGCGGTGCTCGGCTATGAAGATCAGGAGATCTACGCTTTCTATGTAAAGGGGCTTGCCTCGCTGCTTAAGCCGCTCGGCGCCGACGAGCTGACCGCACTGGTGCTCGAAACCGGAGCCGTCGCCGTGAAAGCCATGGCGCTGCTCGACCGGGCCAACACCGAAACCTACGGCAACCCTGAAATCACCACGGTCAGGACCGGCGTCGGCACGAATCCCGGCATCCTCATCTCCGGCCACGACCTGCGCGACATGGAGGATCTTCTCAAACAGACCGAGGGAACCGGCGTGGACGTCTACACCCACTGCGAGATGCTTCCGGCACACTACTATCCGGCTTTCAAGAAGTACAAACATTTCATCGGCAACTACGGCAACTCATGGTGGGCGCAGGACCGCGAGTTCGAATCGTTCAACGGCCCGATCCTCATGACCACCAACTGCATCGTACCGGTGAGGGAATCCTACCGCAACCGGATGTACACCACAGGCATGGCGGGTTACGCAGGTCTGAAACATATCGGTGCGCGTCCCGAAGGCGGCAGCAAGGACTTTTCCATGCTGGTCGAACAGGCAAAAGGGTGCCCTGCGCCGAAAGAGATCGAGAACGGCGAGATCGTGGGCGGCTTCGCTCACAACCAGGTGCTTGCGCTTGCCGACAAGGTTGTCGATGCCGTGAAGTCCGGTGCGATCAAGCGGTTCGTGGTAATGGCCGGATGCGACGGACGCCACAACTCGCGCCAGTACTATACCGATGTGGCGGGAGCGCTGCCCGACAACACCGTCATCCTGACGGCCGGTTGCGCGAAGTACCGCTACAACAAGCTGCAGCTCGGCGATATCGGAGGCATTCCCCGCGTGCTCGACGCCGGCCAGTGCAACGACAGCTACTCGCTTGCCGTGATCGCCCTCAAGCTCAAGGAGGTGTTCGGTCTGGAGGACATCAACGACCTGCCGATCTCCTTCGACATCGCCTGGTACGAGC
>NZ_JAIOZR010000033.1 GCF_021740465.1 Chlorobium sp.
GCGTGCTCGACGCCGGCCAGTGCAACGACAGCTACTCGCTTGCCGTGATCGCCCTCAAGCTCAAGGAGGTGTTCGGTCTGGAGGACATCAACGACCTGCCGATCTCCTTCGACATCGCCTGGTACGAGCAGAAGGCCGTCACTGTGCTGCTTGCGCTGCTCTATCTTGGCGTGAAAGGCATCCGTCTCGGACCCACACTTCCCGAGTTCCTCACGCCCAACGTGGCAGCGGTGCTTGTCGAGAAGTTCGGTATCAAGGGTATCGGAACCGTCGAGGAGGATGTGGAGGCGATGATGGCTGGGGCCTGAGACGCCCATGTTTTTCATTATACCCAGTTCAACGGCGGGCTTCGGCCCGCCGTTAGTGTTTATTCGGTTTTATCCTTGAGGAATGGGTGCCGGAGACGAATGGTTCGTCCTCTGATATGCTGCTTTCCTCCTGTGAAAGTTTATTAAAATATAGTATACTATCCTATACTATAATTCTAAACAATAAATGCTATGGCCCACACGAAAGAAGGCAGAAAAAAGCTGTTGAACCGTGTTCGCAGGATCAAGGGACAGATAGAGGCGCTTGAAACGGCGCTTGAGCAGGAAACATCCGACTGTTCAGCCGTTCTCCAGCAGATAGCCTCCATACGGGGTGCGGTCGGAGGACTGATGATGACCGTTCTGGAAGGTCATATCCGCGAACATATAGGAGCCGAAGATATTTCGCCGAAGCAGCGGAATGCAGATACCGAACAGGTCATATCGGTGTTGCGCTCCTATGTGAAGTAGCATGTGCTTTCATAACACCGGATACCATATAACCAGAAACAGGAGTAACTCATGAAGATGAAGAAAAACGTGCTGGCGGTTTGCGTCATGCTGCTGGCCGTTAACGCTGTTGCTGCCGAAAAGACAGCCGAACAGCTTGTTGCCGGTAAAAAACAGGCCGATATTACCTATCGGCAGTTGATGGAGATCATGGGGACGGCTTCAGCCATGATCAACGAGGGGCTTGTTCGCGAAAACCCCCAGATGGTCAGGGACGGTGTGGATCTTGTGATCAACCATCCGGCTCCGAACCATAAACCATGGCTCATTGTTGCGCCCAAAGACCAGGAGGAGTTCAAAAAAACTCTCGTGGCTTATGATCCGATTCTCGATTCCCAGGCTGAGCAGATTGCAGTGACAGCGGAAAAACGGGACTGGAATGCAGCGAACAGTGCGGCGTCAACGCTGATGGGCACCTGTATCGCCTGTCATGCAGGCTGGAAAGATAAAACAACCGATATAAGGAAGCTGCGTTGAAATCCTGCGGTCCGGATGCAAGCTGAAAAGCAGTTATGGAGTTGCGGTGCTTGTCGAGAAGTTCGGCATCAAGGGTGCCCGAACCGTCGAGGAGGATGTGCAGGCGATGATGGCCGGGGGCGGGGCGGGCTTCGGTCCGCCGTTTTTGTTTATAATGCTTGCGACTGACTGGTACTCCATATCGTCAATCGCGAATCTCTACGGGAAGCTTCCCGGCATCCTGAAAGCTGCGACATCGATCCCATGATGCCCGGCAACTGAGTGGCTTTGTAGCCGGAGCGCCCCCATTTCTCATATAAATCGCGTATATTCCATACTTGAGTGTATCCGCCAGTTTGCGGGATTTCGCATCTCCGTCCAGAATTTTCCTCATCTGAATCGATGCCGGATATGGCTTATTACAGGAATATCTGCTTTGTCGAGGCTCCACAGGCGATTGTGACGCCGTTTCCGAGGTATATCAGCGACTGTATCGGGGTGTGTTACCTTGCCGCCTCGGTCGAGGACATCGTGGAGAGCATGGCGATGCCCGAGAACTATTACAACGACCGTATTTTCGAGAGTTTCGAGCGATTGTTGAACGAGCGTCCGTTCGATCTCGTGGCCATCTCCTCGATGACGGGCGGTTTCAACAATGCGGAGAAACTGGCGCGCATCGCCAAAAAGCGCGGGATAACGGTGGTGATGGGCGGGTTTCATCCGACAGCGTTGCCGGAGGAGGTGCTCGATCTCGGATGCGTCGATCTGGTTGTGGTGGGCGAGGGGGAGGCGACCTTCAGGGAACTGGTCGGGAAAGGACCGTCGCGTGAGGTCAGGGGACTGGTCTGGAAAGAGAACGGGCAGTTCGTCCATACGGGAATGCGGGAGCTGATCAGGGATGTGGATTCGATCCGCTTGCCTCTTCGTTCTATTCGGCCCGAGAGGTTCGGGGAGAAAAGCGAGGACTATACCATCGACACCATCTATACTTCACGCGGTTGCCCGTGGGCCTGTTCCTTCTGCGCCAACGACAAGATGCACAGGCAGTGGAGGGGCCGAAGCGCTGAGAACGTGGTCGAGGAGATTGCCCTGATTCACGATCCGAAGAAGAGAAAACTGCTGAAAATCTGGGATGCGAACTTCCTGACCAACATCAGGCGTGCGGAGAGAATCTGCGATCTCATGATCGAACGGGGGCTGACCAATTTCAGGATCATGACCGAGACGAGGGCCAGGGATGTGATTCGGGCCGAGCGGATTCTCGACAAGCTGCACCGGGCAGGTCTCAGGAAAGTGGGGCTCGGCATCGAGAGCCCAAATCCGGAGACACTCGAAAAGATGAACAAGCAGAACACCCTTGATGATATTTCCAGGGCAATCGGCCTGCTCAAGAAGAACGGTATGGGGATCGATGGCTATTTCATCGTCGGTCACCACAGCGAGACTGAAGCCGATACGATGGTCTATCCGGGGTTTGCCCGTTCGCTCGGTCTCAGGAATGCGCTTTTCATGGCCATGACGCCCTATCCTGGTACGAAGATTTTTGAGGAGTACCGAAGTCAGGATAACATCACCTCATACGACTGGGACCTCTATAACAACTTCTGCCCGGTAGTGAAAACCGAGTTCATGAGCAATGAGCGGTTGATGACGATGATGGTATACTGCTATGTGGCGTTTTTCAATTACCAGACCCTGTTGAAGCAGGAGCGCGAGCGGGGGATGTTGCAGATTTTCATGCGGGATCTCTGCCAGTTTGTTTTTCTGACGCTAATAAACCGGAGGCTAGGAAAAAAGGAGATCGAGTCAACGATCTATGGAGCATACGAGTGCTTTGCGAGTACCGAACCCCGAATCGAATATCCATCCGGAAAGGCACTGAAACGGCCGGTGTCGATTTTTCTCGAAGAGAGCGGAGGCCGGCGTATCGAGTTCCGCATAACCCAGGAGAATGACCGGCGGGTGCTCGCCATCCGGAAGGTTTCCGGAACTGCTCCGGTCGGCGGGCTGGTTGTGAGCATCAATGCGGTGGTCGAGGCTACGGCATCGGTTTCAATGGATGTGCTGATGCGCTTTCTGTACCGGAAAGAGCTTGTGCGGAACAATCGTTCGATAGCGCCCCGTCAGTATCTGGCGCTTGCAGCCGACCGCGACATTCGTCGTGCCGCCGCCGCGTTTTATCGCTTGTATCGTACCTGTACCCGGAAAAATTGACTCCTCGGGGTCGAGAATTAAGGGACGTAAGTAAATGAGGTAAATGGTGGGGGTGTTTTTTATCTTTCCAATAAAGAGCAGATATCGGTCAGGGACCTGTAACGGAGAATCGCTATGCCGAGAGGAGCGAGACTGGATGCGCCAGGAGCATTGCATCATGTGATGGTGCGGGGAATTGAGCGGACGGCAATTGTTTTTGATGATGAAGACCGTCTGGATTTTCTGAACCGGATCGACAAAGCAAGCGACAAAACCGGAACGGTGATTTATGCTTGGGCACTGATGACCAATCATGCGCACCTGCTGCTCCGGAGCGGTTTGGAGGGATTACCGACATTCATGCGCAAAGTGCTGACCGGATATTCGGTATCGTTCAACAAGCGGCATCATCGAGTGGGCCATCTTTTCCAGAATAGGTACAAATCGATTCTTTGCGAAGAGGAACCCTATTTTATCAAACTGGTCAGTTATATCCATCTGAATCCGTTACGTGCAGGATTGGTTGCTTCACAGGAGGAACTGGAGCGTTATCCGTGGAGCGGTCATGCTGCTATCATGGGCTTGGGTGAACATACATGGCAGGATACGGAGTATGTGTTGCAACAGTTTGGAAGAACGACAGGGGCAGCCCGGGAGGCATATGTTGGGTTTGTTCTGGATCAGATGCGACTTGGACATCAGCCGGAATTGACTGGTGGAGGTCTGGTGCGATCGGCAGGTGGGTGGTCTGAAGTATTGTCGATGCGGCAGCGGGGCGAGCGGCAGTTCAGCGATGAGCGGATTTTGGGAAGCGGCGAGTTTGTCGAAGAGGTTCTCGGAGATGTGGAGGAATTACAGAAAGAGATGGTGCCGATGAGGTTAAGACAGGTCGATGCCCATGAGATGCTCGAACGGCAGTGTGCTGAAAAAGGATTGTCGGTGGAAGCGCTCCAGGCAGGTAGTCGGAACAGGGAGTACTCTTCGATAAGGCGGGAGCTTGCAAGAAAGTTCGTGATTGAATTGGGATTATCCCATGCGGATGCTGCGAGGTTGCTGGGTATTTCAAGGGCGGGTGTGAGTATGTTGATACGAGGATAAGCGGGGGAAAAGAGGTTTGATGTGTTTTCTTACCTCGTTTACTTACGTCCCTCTTACTTAGTGCGTGTGCGGGAAAATGCTCCGGGGGGTATATATTGCTGTTGTAGGGCACGCCGTGCTCTGGTTGCCTGTTCGGGACCCAAATCCTGTAACGAAGGGCAGGCCTCCAATGATACATACGTTACATAAGTTCAGAACTGTTTTTGCCGTGCTGCTTCTGGCGGTGGAACTTGCCGGGTGCAGCGCTTCCTATCAGGCCGTGCAGCAACGCCCGATTCTTTCGCTGTTTTACGCGACCGACCGGGCCCGGTCCGGAAGCAGCGAACCGGGGGAGTTCTACAATTCGGATCACGCTCCGCTGCAGTATGGTACCTGCACTGTTTCGGTGCCGCAAAAGCACCGGGTAGCCGAGCTTGAAACGCCGGTGCTGCGCATGCATCCGGAACGTCATTTTGAACTTCTTTCGATCGATACCCTCGGCCAGCAGGTTTTTTTCGACAAACTGGGGCTTTTCATGCAGCGGGCCGGCAGTCAGAAAACTGCTCTGGTATTTGTTCACGGTTTCAACATAAGTTTCGAGGCCGCCGCCCTGCGCATGGCCCAGATGACCTCCGATCTCGATTTCAGAGGCACGCCGCTGGTCTACAGCTGGCCGTCGGACGCTTCGCTTGGCTCATATCGCGAGGACGAACGGAGCGTTGTTGAAACCGAAGGCAATCTTTACCGTTTTCTTTCCGGTATCGCCGAGCGTTCCGACAAGGCAGGCATCTATCTGCTCGCCCACAGCATGGGAACCCGTGCCCTGACCTCGGCTTTCATCATGCTTGCCAAAGATCGCCCCGAACTGCTTTCCCGTTTCGCTGCCATCGTGCTCGCCGCGCCGGATATCAATGCGGAACGCTTCCGACGGGAACTTGCACCATCCCTGGCCGGCAACGGAGTGCCGGTAACGCTCTACGCTTCGCGTTCGGACAATGCGCTCATGATCTCCGAGGGTCTCAACGGCAACCCGAGGGCCGGTGAAGTCACGGATATTCCGCTTATCGTACCCGGCATTGAAACCATCGACGCCACCGATGTCGACAGCGATTTTCTCGGGCACGCCTATTACAACCGCTCCAGAACGGTGCTTTCGGACATGTTCTACATCATCAATCGCGGGCTTCCCGCCTCGGAGCGTTTTTCCCTTCAGCCGGTCGATACCCCGGAGGGGCGGTACTGGAGGTTCAAAAAGTAGAGGGGGTGGCGCCGAACGGGCCGTGCCTCTCACTTCCGTTTATCCTGTTACCGTGCGTTGTAAGCGAGATTTGCGGTGCTTCCGCTCTTGATTGTCGCCAGAACCTTTACCAGATGGTTTTCCAGTTCCGCAGGGAATCTGCCGACTGTTTTGCCGTATTTCGGTGAGGTGAAGTATGCGAACGCTTCAGCCCAGTATTCCGCATCGTTGTTTCTTGCATAATTGCTCGGAGCGAAATCATATTTGCTTATGAGCGATCTGACAAGGTTTTTCCACTCCTGATTGTTGACCCCAAGTTTGATGTCGATAACGTGACCGAATTCATGACGGATGGTATGTTCGAGATTGTTTGTTGAAAAAACCAGCTCATCTTTTTCCGGATTATAGATTCCCCTGCTTCTTGCTATCATGTGCAGCCTGCCCACTTTGGGAAGGTTCAGTGCATACTCTTTCTGAATCCTTTCGACTTCAAGATTGATTCTGTTCAGGCGCTCGAGCCTCTGTTCTTCGGGTATTGACTCGCCGTAAGGGCTGTTTTTGTAGATGATGAAGTGGTAGGAGTGTCTGGCAACCTGTTCAGCTTCTGCAAGTGTAGATGCCGGCTGGAGTGCGGCAGATGCTGAAACCGCTGCCGGCAGGCATGACCCGATAACAAGTGCTGCTGTTGCGGCCAGTTTTGTTAAAAAGGTTTTTTTCATGATTGCTCTCCCGGATGTTTTGCATATTTATTCACTCTTTCCGGGTATGTTTATACAACAATCATGCCAGCTACTTTCATGGCGCTTTTGTATTGGTTTAAATTGTTTTTTTATAGATTCTTACTGTCTTTTATATTGTTTTTAAATAGTCTAAACTATATCTTCTGAAAGCGTTTCATGGTGCATCGGAATGCATGAATAATCTCGTTCTGTCTCGGATTGGGTCGTAACGGAGGTGAAAAAACGGCCGGAATAAGACTTTTTTTATCCGGAATGGTTTTTATGGCGGAAAAGTCGAAAATGGGGGGCGAAAAAAGTTGCGGCAGGGGGGAGTGTTTTGTTGCAACAGCCGGAAAAAGCCCGGCGCAAGGGGGCCAGGCTTCGCTGCCCGGTATGGGTATCGGCAAGCCGGTCATCAGCTGTGCGAATATCCGTGCCGATCTGGCGAAAAGGGTGGCGAGGGCAGGGTGTTCAGGGTGCGCAACAGGAAATTCCGTGGGGGCTTGCCGTGCGGGGTTCCGGAAAGGCGGTACCCGGCTGTTCAGCCTTATGAACAGCAGCTTTCGGTGTAGTTACGGGCTTGCTTTTTCATAATAATAACGTATATTTTGCCTTGTGCAGATATATATCGGCACCGTTACGAGGGGGGCGGCAGGCGAGGTGTGCCGGAGCCATGGAGGGAAGCATGCTGAAACAGGAGTTGCCGCCTGAAGAACGAAGCCGACAGGATGTGCAGGCCTTGAAAAGGAAGCGGGGGAGCCGCAAAAAAAGCTGCAGCCTCGGTTACAGGAGTCTTGACAAGGTAGTGCGCTTGCCGGCAGCCTGCGGGGGGGGAAACATGGGGCTTCGGAGTGGCAATACACAGTGGTAATACGCTGACAAGTGCCCTGCCGGGTTGTTTTTGAGCCCCAATTAAGAGTGATGGTTTTTTTTTGCACCGGCGATATATATATTGAGCATCAATTAATGATGGTCTGTGTCGAGAGAGTGTCGCCCAATGTGAAAGGTGTGTTTGCTTTTGCCTTGTTTGTATACGAAAGACAGCAGCTGTTGTTCATGCCTTTCCCCCGAAATACAGTACGAAACAGAGAGAGATAGCCGCTGGCTGGTTGCTGGTGCCTCCTTTATCGGGAGCGGAGTGGTTTGTTTGTTGCCGGCAATGATGGTCGTCACCTGACGTTGTCGCGTTGTCCTGCAGTACCTTGCCATACCGGATTTTCAGTTTGGTGAGTTCCTTCATTTGTGACTGAAGGCAGCGAAGCTTTTATACTGATTGCCGGACTGTTGCGCGTATTCCGATGATTGGTTTGTTTTTGTTCAGGGGTACCGTTACCTTTGCGGCCAGGTTCAGCGGTTTCAATTTTTTTAAATCAGGAGAGCATCCATGAGTGCCTTTAAAATCCTTGCTGCTGTCATGATTTCATTTCAATGCATGGCTCTTTCCTGCATGAGCGCCGAGGCATTGGCTGAATCGTTCGGATACACCAGCTCATCCTCATCTGTTTTTGCCGAACGCGAGCAGCGCCCGGTAATCCAGGAGTACAATCCGCTATCCGCTCCGGGTTATCCTTCGCTCCAGAACTCCTACTTCACCGACGATTACGGCAACATTCTGATGATCGTCAATGTGCTTGGCGAGGTCAACCGCCCCGGTCAGATCGTGGTTCGCGAAAGTGCCGATTTTGCAACAATTTTTGCCCTTGTCGGCGGCCTGAGGCCCGACGCCAACCTGACAAAGGTGCTGGTCGCGCGGCAGGAGCCCGATAAAGACGGGCAGCAGGCGTACAGGATAGACCTTAAAAAGTACTACAAGCATGGCGACCGTGGTGCGTTCATCGCCCTTAAGCCCAACGACACCATCATCATTCCCGAAAAGGGGCTTAGCCTGAACAAGATTGCCCGCATCATGGGCATAGCCGTATCCGGTTTCAGTATCTACAATCTTGTCGATTGAATCAGTGATCGATCATCGAAAACACCTGTATCAATGAGTGAAAAAGATTCACCACAGAATCAGCAGACCGGCTACGAGCAGCCAAGGGATTCGGAAATCAGTCTTGCAGAGATCTTCAAAATCATCCGTCGCCGGCAGTACGGCATTGTTGCCGTTATCGCCCTTTTCCTCGTGCTCTCGCTGCTTTACTACGGCTTGCAGACCCCCGAATACCATGCAGTGTCGGTGATGATGATCAACGATACCGAGGACCCCGGCGACCTGCTTGCCAAGGTTATCGGCCCCGGCACGCTCAGCAACAACAAGACGGTCAAAAAGGATGTGGAGCTTCTGCAATCGATGCCGATTGCAGAGCTGACCGTAAGGGAGCTCTACCGGAGCGGCCGCAGGGATTCGCTGGAGTTTTTCGGCAAAAGGCCCTATTACTCGCCGATAGCAAGCCTGGTGAAATCCCTTTTCTCCCTGAACATGGGCCGCAAACCGCAGCTTCAGGGCGATGCCGACGAAACGTTCCGCCGCTACGCCCTGAAGCTCAACGGCCGGATCAGGGTGGATGTTATGCGCGAAACCAACGTGCTCAAGGTTTCGGTTGTGAGTCCCTTCCCCGATGAGGCGGCTTTTCTGACCAACACGCTCTGCAGGGTGTACAAGGAGGCGGACATCGTGCGGAACTCCGAAAAATACGCCCAGGCGAACAGGTTTATTGCCGACATGCTCCGCGAGCAGCAGAAAAAGGTTGCCGAGGCCGACAACCTGCTGTCGGGCTACATGGAGGCCAACGAGATCTACGAGTTCACCGGCAACACCCAGCAGCTGCTCGACAAGCTTATCGAGGCCGACGCCAAACAGAACGGCATTATGGCCGAATACAATATTGCGAGCAACAGCCTCTCCTTTCTCAACAAAAAACTTTCCGAGGCCGACAGGTCGCTCGGTTCCCGCATAACCAAAAACGTCAACACCCAGCTCGGCTCCATACAGGACGAGATACGGAGCCTCGAGAGCGCCTATATCCGGCTGATGCAGCAAAAAGGGCCCGATAACGCGGAGGTCGTCTCCAAACGGAAGCAGCTCGATGTCGTCAAAACACGGTACGAGCAGCTCAGCCGCAGCAAGATTGCCGGTGAAATCCGCTACGCCGGCCAGGCGCAGAAATACAGCTTCGACATGGTTGCCGAAAAGCTGCAGATCGAGCGCAAACTCAACGAGCTGAGTTTCAGCTCCAGGGAGTTCAGCCGGTTGAAGCAGTACTACGAGACTCTGCTTTCGACCCTGCCCAAAAAACAGCAGGAGTTCGCCAAGCTGCAGCGAGACCGTGAGGTGGTCAGCAAAACCTACCTCTTCCTGAAGGAGAAGCTCGACGAAACCCGTATTCTCGAAGGTTCGGAGGTTGGCGGCGTAGCAATTGTCGGCTCGGCCTTCCGTCCGTTCACCCCCGAAAAGCCCAGCCTGCAAAAGAATCTGCTCATGGGTCTGGTTCTCGGCGGGCTTTTTGCAATGGCCTACGCCTATGGCGCAGAACTTGTTGACGATACCGTCAAGGAGGAGTCGTTCTTCAGGGATATCGGCCTGACAATGCTCTCCGTCATTCCCCTGGTTTCCACCGAAAGCAAGAGCGCTCCGGTAAAGGGGGAGTCGCGCCTCAACCGCATTTTGTACAACACCAACCGGGCTTTCCGCGAAAAGCTGCTTGCCGCAGGCATAAGCCGCGAAAAGAGACCCGGCGCACAGCCGGTTGCCGAGGTGCCCATGCCTAAAATAACCGACAACCTGACCTCGGCCTTTGCCGAAAGTTTCAGGATGCTGCGCAACGCCCTCGATTACAGCCGCATTGAAAACCCGCTGCAGTCCATCCTCATTTCGGGTACGGCCATGTCGGAAGGCAAGTCCACCGTGTGCGCCAATCTCGGCATGGCCTATGCCCTTATCGGCAAAAAGACCATTATCATCGACTGCGACCTGCGCAGGGCATCGCAGCATAAAAAACTGAACTGCAAAAGAGCCCACGGCCTGACCGACTACCTCTTCAGCCAGCAGCATGAAATCAATGAGGACTTTTTTCAGCCGACGCACCTCGACAACCTCTTTGTGCTCAGTGCCGGCCAGAAGGTACCCAATCCCAACGAACTGCTCGGATCGCCGAAAATGCTGGAACTTCTTGCCGAGCTTCGGGGGAGGTTCGATAAGGTGCTGATCGACTGCCCACCCCTGTTCCTGAGCGATGCGGCGCAGCTTGCCCGTTCGGTCGAAGGTATTGTGCTCGCCTCACGCCTGCGCCATACCAGCAGGAGGCCGCTCGAGGATTTTGTGACCGATCAGTATCTCAGGCCCCAGACGCTTGGCGTGGCCGTTATCGCTTCACGCGATTCGGAGCGCTACGGTTACGGAAAATACGGTTACGGAAAATACGGTTACGGCCATTATGAGGATGAATCATAGAACGCAAAGCCACCAATACCAGTACGCCATAACATCCCCAACCCTTCAACCCTTCTCAGCCATGAAACTATCGAAGAACTTTCTTGTTCCGGCCCTTTTCGGGCTGCTTGCCCTGCAGGCGCCCGATGCACGGGCTGTCGAGCCGACGGGCGCGGTTTACCTGCCCAACAATTACGGCAAATCCCTCACTACACCGGTTGCCTGGGGCGCGGCCAACAATGTTATCTTCATGGGTGTCGGCGGAACCAACCCCGCACCCTATACCGATGAAACCGATCTTGCCGCCGTGCTCGGTATCGGCATTGGCGATGCAAAAAAGCTCGGTATTCAAATTGCGCTGGTTTCCCTCGACATGAGCGAGTGGGACCGCTACTCCATGTCGTTACATCTGCACCACAATCTCGGCAGCGGCAATGCCTTTGCGGCAGGTGTCGAAAACATCATGCTTAGCGAAGGGGGCGATGCCGAACAGAGTTTTTACATGGTGTACAGCCAGGGGCTTCAGGGCGATCCGTTCGTCAACGCGGAGAGCGGCGGTTCAAAACTGCACTTCAGCATCGGCGCCGGTACGGGCCGCTTCGGTGAAAAAAGCCCCGAAGACATAGCTTCAGGAAAGGGAAAACACGGTACCTATGTATTCGGCAATATCGCCTATGAGGTTGCCGAATCGTTCAACGTCATTGCCGACTGGAACGGCCTGAATCTCAATGCGGGCCTCTCGAAAACATTCTGGCTGGGAAACATGCCGATTGCCGCCACCGTCGGTGCCGCCGACCTGACCGACAACTCGGGCGACGGCGCCCGCCTTGTTTTTGCCGTTGGCACAGGCTTCAAACTCTAAACAAAACAGGAGCACAGTAATGAAAAAGAGCATAGTTCGCATCATCATGCTTGCAGCCTTCGCTGCCGGTTATGCCGGTTCCCCGCTTTTTGCGGCTGTTTCAGGCAACATGTCCGATGTGTCCGCCCAGGCTACCGTTGGCGGGACCGTAGGATCGAGCGTCGGTCCCGCCGTCGGTTCAGGCCTTCCCGGTCCGGATGATGACGATGGGGAGACGATCGAATTGCAAAATCAGATTAAGGCATTGAAAGCCGAAATTGAAAATCTGAAAACAGCATTGGAGGATTGCAGAAAGCAAAAACAGAGATAGTTTTAACCATGAGCAGGTAAACAGAGCGCGAATCAGGTCTCCCGAAAACGGGAGACCTGACTTCTATTCTCCATCAGCTTTGTATGCCGTACCCATTTGAAAAGAAACCCCCTTCCCCATTCCTTCTACTGTTGAGCCCATTATGCACGAAAACAGCCTGATAGAGCCGCAGCATAATCCCGAATTTTCTGTTACCAGTCCATCCACCCTTTTCCCCATGCTGCAAAAACCGCTCAGGAAACTTCTTCCGGCATATTCCCGATTGCAGGAGAGCGTCCTCGCCTCATCCCGTCGCGTCAAACAGTCGGTTGCGGTTGTTTTCGACCTCTTTTCAGCCATGTTCTGTGTATGGATGGCCTTTTCGCTTCGCCTGGAACTCTGGCACCTGCCGGCCGGCGGGCAGTGGGTCGTCTATCTGCTGGCGCCGCTCCTGATGCTGCCGGTCTTTACCTATGCCGGTCTCTATCGTGCCATCCACCGCCACAGCGGTTTCGCCATGTTCATCACGGTAATCAACGCGGCACTCTTCTACGGGGCGCTGTTTTTCTCCGCCGTGCTGCTCTTGAACCTTCCCCATGTCCCCCGTTCGGTAGCGATGCTGCAGCCGATACTGTTTCTGCTGATCACCGGCGGCAGCCGGGCGCTGGTGCGTTTTGTGCACCATAATACCGGAGTTCTGCCTAAAAAGCAGCAGGCTGCAGCCAACAGGCTGCTGATCTACGGCGCCGGTTCAGCCGGAGCGGAGATCGCCGGAGCCATCGAGCGCAGTGCGAAATTCGATCTTGCCGGCTATCTCGACGACGATCCGCAGCTGCATGGCCGCACCATCAACGGCAAGCCGGTGTTCAGCCCCGAAGAGGCCGAAACATTGATTGTACAGCAGGGTATCGGCAACATCCTGCTTGCCATGCCCTCTGCAAGCCGGTCGAGACGCTACGAAATTGTCGCGAAGTTCAGGAGCTCTCCGGTGCGTATCCAGATGCTTCCCGGAATCGAGGAGCTTGCCGACGGCCGGGTAAGCATTGCCGATATCAAGGAGGTCGACATCGAGGATCTTCTCGGTCGCGATCCTCTGAAAATCGATCAGGAGCGGATCAGAAAGCACATCTCGGGCCGGGTGGTAATGGTAACCGGAGCCGGAGGCAGCATCGGCAGCGAACTCTGCCGTCAGCTTCTCGGCGCCCAGCCGGCGACGCTGCTGCTTGTGGAGCATGCCGAGCACAGTCTCTACGCCATTCACAGCGACCTCGAACAGCGCAGCTCGCGGCTCGCTCTTCGGGTACGTCTCGTTCCGCTGCTCTGCGACGTTACCGACGAGGGGCGCATCGACGACATCATCCGGGTGTTCGGTCCGGAGGTGATCTACCATGCTGCGGCTTACAAGCATGTGCCCATGGTCGAGTTCAATTCGGCCGAAGGGGTGCGCAACAACGTATCCGGTACGCGCACTGTTGCAGAGGCGGCGCGGCGCAACGGTGTCCCCCGATTCGTTCTGGTCAGTACCGACAAGGCTGTCCGTCCCACCAATGTGATGGGAGCGAGCAAACGGCTGTGCGAAATGGTGCTGCAGGCGCTTGCGGCGGAACCGGGTCATTCGACCTGTTTTTCGATGGTTCGTTTCGGCAACGTGCTCGGCTCGAGCGGTTCGGTTGTGCCGCTTTTCCGCCGACAGATCAGGGAGGGGGGGCCCATCACCATTACCCATCAGGATATCACCCGCTATTTCATGACCATTCCCGAAGCTTCGCAACTGGTTATCAAGGCAGGTACCATCGCTACCGGAGGCGATGTTTTTCTTCTCGATATGGGCGAACCGGTAAAGATCATCGAGCTTGCCTGCCGCATGGTTGAACTCTCCGGTCTCACGGTTCGGGACGAAGCGCACCCCGAAGGGGATATCGAAATCAGGATATCCGGGCTTCGCCCCGGCGAAAAACTGTACGAAGAGCTGCTGATCGACAACAACCCCGAGCCGACAGTCAACCCCCGCATTTTCAGGGCAAGCGAGCAGTTCATGCCCTGGCAGGAGCTCGCTACCGAGCTTGCACGCCTGACGGATGCCATCAGCCGCAACGAAGTCAGAACAATCAAGAAGCTGCTGAAGAAAATGATTCCGGAGTATCAGCCGGCACAGGGCATCAGCGATTTTCTGGCCATCGAGCAGGAGATGGAAACTGGTATCGGGCAGCATGCCACTGTTGCCGCACCGGTCGAAAAGCATGCCGTGCTTCATCGAGCGGAAACGGCGGTTCATGGCCGCGCTTACAAATCCGTTGTGAGGGAAAGGGAAAAAGAGGAGGCTTTTGCATTGGGGCAAGGTAACGGCAACATTATGTTCCTCGATATGCCCTACGATTCGTTCTCTGCACCCGGAAACAAGTCCTGAACTTGCTATCTTTTTCTGGACACCAAAAGAAGGCATACCTTACAAGAAAAGGAGGTATGAGTCCATGTCCCAGTCAATGCACCGTCGCAAGTTCAGCAAGCAGTTCAAAATTGATGCCGTTGAACTGACGCTTAAAGAAGAAAAAACGGTCAAGGAGATCGCCGACGATCTCGGTATCAGAGTAGCCTTGTTGTATCGATGGCGACAAAACCATCTCACGGCCAGGGAAAATGCCTTTCCGGGAACTGGCCATGCCAAAGATGCCGAATCGGAGAGAATCCGGCAACTTGAGCGCCAACTGCGTTTGGTCACCGAAGAGCGGGAAATCTTAAAAAATTCTGGAAAGCTATGGATTCGAAGTATTCCTTGTCAATGCTCGTGAGGCGAAAAACGTACCGGGTCGCAAGACTGACTTCAGCGATGCCCAGTGGCTTCAGAAGTTGCATCAGTTCGGATTGTTGCGAGCAAGTTTTCATCCGACCTCGGATATTGCTGAACTTCGAGCCTACTTGCGTCAGCGGGAAAAATTGCTTGACTACAAGGCTGCCCACATCCAGCACATGCAAAAAGCCCTGATGCAGATGAATATCCAGTTACATCATGTGGTAACAACAATCACAGGTAAAACCGGCATGAGCATCATTCAAGCTATTGTAGCAGGTAACCGTGATCCGCAAGATCTGGTAAAATTCAGGGATGCCAGGTGCAAGAATTCAGCAGCAACCATCAGGGCTGCTCTGACAGGGAACTACAAGCCTGAACACCTTTTTGCTCTCAGGCAATCGCTCGAACTTTTCGACATTTACAACGAAAAAGCAGCGGCATGCGATCAGGAAATCCAGACTGTCCTTGATCGGATACAGCAAAACATCATGCCACCGGAACAGCCTCTACCGAAAGCAAAACACAACACGGTGAACAAGAATGCTCCCGACTTCGATATTCGTCAGGTGCTGTTCAATATTATCGGTGTTGATCTGACGCAAATTACCGGGTTGGGACCATACCTGTCGCTGAAGCTTGTATCCGAATGTGGAACTGATATGTCGAAGTGGCCCTCAGCCAAACACTTCACCTCATGGTTGTGCCTGGCACCAAGTAATAAAATTTCAGGCGGCAAGATTCTTTCATCAAGAACGCGTCCGAGCTCAAGCCGGGCAGCTGCATTGCTCCGGCTTGCAGCCGCAGCAATTAGTCGATCCGAGACTGCATTAGGTGCTTTTTGCCGAAGACTTTCGGCAAGAGTCGGAAAAGCTAAAGCTATTACCGCAACAGCCAGAAAAATTGCTGTCCTTTTCTATAACACACTTAGGCACGGACTGCTCTATGTTGATCCCGGTGCAGATTATTATGAAGAGCAATACAAATCAAGAATCCTCGGCCACTTGAGACGCCGTGCAGACTCATACGGATTCACACTTCAACCCAAGGATGTTTCTGCTGCGACTATAGGAGTTTCTTAGAAAAGCCTGTGCTGTGTTCATGAAAACTCCTTGAAATACAGGTTCATCAAGGATCATAAGCAGGTGTTTGCTGTCAGAACCCAGTGTCGGGTGCTCGATGTCTCTGTCAGCAGCTATTATGCATGGATACAGCGTTCTGAGAGTCCTCTCAAGCAAGAGAACCTGAAACTGATGGATGAGATCAAGTCTATCCACGAAGCCAGTCACCATACCTATGGCAGTCCCCGCATTGCCGATGCGTTGCAGAAAAAGGGGTTCCGGTGCAGCCGTCCGCGAACGGCGCGCCTGATGCGTTTTATGGGCATACGAGCCAGAACGGCCAGGAAGTTCAAGGTCACGACTGACTCAAACCATCAGGAACCGATTGCACCAAACCTGTTGGGGCAGGAGTTCAGGGTCGATGCGCCTTATGAGGTATGGACGAGTGATCTCACCTATATTCGTACCGCGACCGGTTGGCAGTATTTGACCATTATCATGGAGCTCTTCAATCGAGAGATAATAGGGTATTCTCTCAGTACCAGCCTGAAGACTGAAATGACAGTCAATCCGGCTCTGGACATGGCCGTAC
>NZ_JAIOZR010000009.1 GCF_021740465.1 Chlorobium sp.
GTTGACAAGTTCTCTCAAAAAAGTGCCTCCGAAGGGTCATCGGAGACTACAGGGCAGCAACAAGAAGCTGCATAACCAACCGGTGGGTTACCACCTTAAACTTGACCTTTTTTTGTCTGCTCAATGGGGTCCACTTCACAAGAACACCATCACCTGAAGATCTGGAGAAAATCAGGAAACTCGAAGAACAGCTCTCCATAGACCAGCTCCTCGAAGACCTTCCAGCCATCTTCGAGGAATCGGAAAAAGGATTCGAACGCATCAGCACCATTATCAGCAGCATGAGAAACTTCTCGTTCCGTCATGCCATTGATCAGCGGGTACCATTCGACATCAACAAAGGTATACGCGACACACTCATCATAGCACGCAACGAATACCGTTACCATGCTGAAATCGAAACCGATCTCCGAGAGCTGCCTCACGTACCCTGCAACCCCGAACAGATCAACCAGGTATTCCTGAACCTCATCATCAACAGCGCCCACGCCATAGCATCGCAAAAACGAGCCGAAAAAGGAAAGATCACTATCTCGACGACATGCAGCGACAACATCGTCACCTGCACCATCGCCGACGATGGTCCCGGCATTCCGTCCGAAACCAGGAGGCGAATCTTCGAACCATTCTTTACCACAAAAGAACCGGGAAAAGGCACCGGGCTTGGCCTGAGCATATCATACGACATCATAACCCACAAGCACGGAGGAAAATTTTTCGTTTCCTGCCCTCCCTCCGGAGGTTCGGCATTTACCCTCACCCTGCCCCTGAATGCACGAAAAGCATAAACTGAACAATGAAAAACCAAGAAGAACTGACCATACTCTTTGTTGACGACGAACCGGACATCCTCAGCTCCCTGAAACGGTTTCTCAAGAGGGAACCATACAGGAAACTCCTTGCAGAAAACGGACCAGCAGCACTTGGCATAATGAATGAAACTCCTGTCGATATTATCGTATCCGATCTTCGCATGCCAGGTATGAGCGGACTCGAGCTCATCAGCGAAATCAAGCGGAGGAACCCCGACACCATCCGCATGATGCTCAGCGGGTCACAGGACATCGAACAGATCATCGAAGCCATTAACACCGGTGAAGTCTTTCGCTTCATACCAAAACCCGTAGAACCTGGCTCGTTCAAAAACATAATCAACGACGCCATAGACTACTACAGGCTCAAAACAGAACGCGAAGAGCTTTTCAATGAACTATCGATAAAAAACGGTCAGCTTACCGAAGCCAACCAGACACTGCAAAAACTCGCTGCAAACCTTAAAAGGAGTGAAGAACAGTTCCGTTCAATGAACGACGCCGCACACGACGCAGTCTTCATGCTCGATGAAAATGGCATAATCATCTACCGCAACACCGCAGCAGAAAAAATGTTCAGATATCCCAGAACCACACACTCCCTCCAGCGCTTCAGCGAGCTCATCCCGGTTCATCCTGAGGAAATAGATCTGCATGCCCCATGCGGCACGCTTCAAGGCGACAATAACCGGGTACTCGAAACCGAAGGTATCAGCAGAGACGGCGCGAAGCTACCCCTGGAAATTTCGAAAGGCTGCGTACACCTTGAAAACGGGCCGCACAGCGTCATCATCGCACGCGATATCACCACCCGCATTGAAGAACAAAAAAGTCGTCAGCATTACGAAAACATGCAAAAAGAGCTGGAATCGGAAATCGAAAAAAAGCTGCTCCAAAGCAACGTGCCACACACGCTCCAAGGTGCTGAAATAAGTCGCCTGATGCAGCCGTCAGGCCATCTCGACGGAGACTTTACTGAATTCATTGTTTACAACCCCCATCATGCCGATCTCCTCATCGGAGACGTCATGGGGCACGGCATACAATCCGCGCTGGTCGCAGCAGGACTTAAATCGCTCTTCCTCAAAACTCTCGCACAACGCCAATGCGACATCGAGGAATTTCCGTCACTGCAGCAGATCCTCACCCAGGTCCATCGGCGCTGCATCCATGAACTGATCGAACTCGGCACTTTCGCCACCATCCTCTGCATGCGCCTCGATCTCATGAAACAGCAATGCCGCATGATCGACTGCGGACACAATCCGCTCATCCATCTGCAATACCGCACCGGACAGAGCATCCTCCGCAAAGGCAGCAACCTTCCCATAGGCATGATGGAACAGGAAGAGTACAGCGAAGACACTTTCCCTGTCGAAAACGGTGACCTCCTGGTTCTCTACTCAGACGGCATCACCGAAAGCCGTTCGCCCGAAGGAGAAATGTTCGGCATCGAACGACTCTCATCGATCATAGAAAAACACTCCGAGCTCCCTGTATGCAGAATCATAGACATAATCAGGCAGGAACTGACCGCCTTCTGCCTCTCTGAAAGCTTCGAAGACGACGTCACCTGCATCATCATCAGCATCCGGGAAAACCACTTGCAGAAAGCGCCATAACCGTAAAAAACCACCCCCATACGAAAATGCCCCTGACGATACTCATCATCGGAAACCAGACCGAGCCCATTCTGCCCGAACCTCTTGGCCAGGAAGAAAACCATCTCAGGGTGATCTATGCTCCCACACCCTTGGAAGCGGAACGGCGGATAAAACAAACTCCTCCACACCTCGTGCTGGCCGTCTTCGACAGTGAAAGCACGGCTGCAGGCCTGTCAGTCAGACGCATGCTTGAAAACCACCCTTCAGCGAAAATCATGATCTTCCCCGCCTGGCAGGAACTGCTCCACTCATTCCAGGCATTCAGAACACTCACCGCAGCACAAATCAAAAACCTGCTGATCACCCCGCCACAACAAGCCGGCCCCCTGAAACCAGGGCCACCCATCGAACAATTCCATTACGATGGGCTTATCGGCAAAAGCAGGGAAATTCACAAGCTCAAAGAGATTATCCTTAAAATCGCCCCCACCATTACCACTGTCCTTTTGCAGGGAGAAAGCGGCACAGGCAAAGAGGTCATTGCCCGGGCCATCCACGCCCACAGCCTCCGAAACAGCAGCATATTCATGCCGGTTGACTGCGCAGCAATCAACGAAAGCGTCATCGAAAGCGAACTCTTCGGGCACACCAAAGGCGCCTTCACCGGCGCCGACCGCAGCACCCTCGGGCTCATCCGCTCATCCGACGGAGGCACGCTCTTCCTCGACGAAATAGCGGAATTGCCCCTCACACTTCAGGCAAAACTCCTCAGGACCCTCCAGGAACGCACCGTAAAACCGGTAGGCTCGCCTACCCTCTACCCTGTCGATATCAGAATCATAGCCGCCACAAACTGCAATCTCGCCGAGGCCGTAAAAAGAGGCGACTTCCGCCAGGATCTCTACTACAGACTCAATGCCGTTACCATGTATGCCCCACCTCTGCGTGAACGGCTCAGTGACATCCCCCAGCTCTGCAACCACTTCACCCGTAAATTCGCCGACGAAGGCTACCCCGAAAAAACGCTCTCAACATCGGCACTCAGTGCACTCTGTAAATATGACTGGCCAGGAAATATAAGGGAACTCGAAAATATCATCAGGAGCGCCCTGACCTTTTCGATAGGCGCTACCATAGAGCCCGAGGACCTCTATATTGCTTTCCAGCCCGACTCAGATACCCAGGCCGCCGTACAACCATCAAGTATGGCATACCACGAAAAAGAAGCCATCTGCAAAGCCCTTAACCAGACAACCGGCAACCGCAGAGCCGCAGCAAACCTCCTCGGCATCAGCGAAGCAACCCTTTACCGGCGCATAAAACTCTACAGCATATAGCTCAACCGTAAGCTTGATCGCTTGTTGGCATGGTAACTGCTGTAAGTTTTTCACCCACGGCAAACATTTAGCCTTCTCTCTCGCTGAGAGACTGCCGAAAACGAATCTCGCAACATGACAGGCATCAACTTGCGTAATACAAAGTACGGATCCGCTAAAGGCACACCCGAAAAGCTCCCGAAAAAACGACTCACTGCTGGCACTGTTCTTGCGGTAAGAATATCAAAAAGAAACCCCCAATGTTTCATACGGCAGGCATAGCGCTCAAGCACTCTCTGGGCTCCGTTGGCATGACGAGAGCTGTCATCCTCGGCAGGAAAGAACAAGTCAGCGACATCTGCAGGTTGCTCGAAAACACCTACAGCCAGGTTACCCTTGCAGAGATGGCGCACGAACTCGAAAAAACAGGGCCTGGTAAGGAACCATTCGGGCTTGCTGTCATGACTGACAGCTTTTCCGAACAACTGAGCATCGGGTTGCTCGACCGAGTCAGGCAAAAATTCTCCCCCGAAAACATGATCTGCCTCATACGGAATATTGAAGAGGAAAACGAAAAAAAACTCCGTTCGGCAGGACTCATCTTCCTCGGCAGCTACGGAACATTTTTCGCCCATGCCGACAACATCATCAACCACACCCTGATCAACGGCGGCAAGAAGGCTATTAAACCGGTAATCGGGATCCCAAGAAATCCGAAAATAACCCTGAGAGAAGGAAAAAAAACAGACAGAAACAACAGGAAACGTCAGTTCTTCAACATCTACCCGGCAACATCCCTGCCCATAATGCGGGCAATCGGATTTGCGGCAACACTTGCCGCCACCCTTTTTCTCTACAACATTTTGAAATGAACGCGAAACAGAAGTAAGCAGCAACACCTGAACCGCCATGGAACTCGACCCGACCGTACGCAAGGAACTCATCCGCCAGATCAGCGGCACAATCAAACCATCCCTCCGCATCAGGAGCCGAATGAAGGTCACAGCCTGGGAAGCCACGGTGAATCTCTCCTATCTCATGAAACGGCTGCTCGACATCACCATCTCCACAGCCGCCATCATCGCACTCTCACCGCTCTTCCTCCTCACGGCACTGGCAATCCGCATCGAAGACCCCGGCCCGGTATTTTATACCCAGATACGAGTCGGGCAAAACGGACGGCACTTCAGGTTCTACAAATTCCGCTCGATGATCATGAGCGCCGATAAAATCAAGGCACAACTTGCCGCACAGAACGAATCGAGGGCAGGTGTCATCTTCAAAATGAAAAATGACCCTCGTATAACGCGCACCGGCAGAATCATACGTAAATTCAGCATCGATGAACTGCCACAACTTATCAACGTACTCAACGGAGACATGAGCCTCGTCGGGCCCAGACCTCCACTCCCCAGCGAAGTTTCGGAATACACCCTCGAACAGCGCAAACGGCTGCACGTCATCCCCGGAATCACCTGTCTCTGGCAGGTCAGCGGCAGAAGTGACATCCCTTTCACCGACCAGGTAAGGCTCGACCTCGAATACATAAAAAGTGCAGGTCTCCTGAACGACATCCGCCTGCTCTTGAAAACCATCCCTGCGGTGCTCACCGGCAGAGGCGCCTACTAAAAAAGGAGAACAACCATGGCATTCAGGCTCGACACACTAAACGGCATAACCGTCGGCATCGCCGAGCTCAACGGACGGCTCGTAGCGGAAAACAGCACCATCCTCCAGAAAACCTGTAGCGACTGGCAACAAAAGACCCCTTTTCTCGTCTTCGATTGCTCGAATCTCGACTTCATCGACAGCAGTGGCCTCGGCACCATCGTCGGCTGCTTGCGCAAAGCACTCGAAAAAAACGGAGACATCAAGCTGGCTGGCCTCAACGCCAAAGTCGCCATGGTATTCGAACTCACGAAAGCAAAAAAGCTGTTTTCGATCTTTTCCAACGCCGGCGAAGCAGCCGCCTCGTTTGCAGCATCCCCTGTCTCCTCAAAGACACAATGAAAACACTGATAGCCATAAAGGAACAGTACCATACATGGGTACACGAAGCATTCCCGGCCATGCACCCGTTGCTCCTGCCGCTCTGCAACAAACCGTTCATCGAATACCTCATCGATTTCGCCATCCTTGCAGGAAGCCGTGAAGTCCGTCTGCTCAGCGACGGGCAACTCACTGAAGTAGAAGAGCACTGCGGTACCGGCAGCCGATGGGGCATTGAGCTCTCCTATGCGAACCTGCATCCCGCAGACGATCAGCAGCAACTGCTCGACAAAAACCGGAAATTCTGCGGCGGCGGCAGAACCATGATCCTCACAGGCTACAACTTTATCAGCTACAACAAGCAAAAAAGTTACCTCGATCTTGCAACCATTGCAACCGACACCCCTATAGCCTCATGCCCCGGGGGAACCATCACCCTCAAAGGCCCACCCGAATCGGGCGCAAGTGAAAAATCCCCTCTCGCACCGTTTTCGATCACACCGCTCGACAGCGTGCAAAGCTATTTCCGTATCTCCATGGAAACCCTTCAAACCGGCTCCTCCCGGTACGTGCTCCCCGGTTATGGCAGTGAACCCGACTGCTCGATCGGCAAAAATGTGATCATCTCCAAAACCGCACAAATCCGCAAACCTGTCAGCATCGGCGACAACGTCCAGATCCTCCCGAAAACGATCATAGGCCCTTCGGCCATCATTGGAAGCAATGTCGTCATCGACAACGGCTGCTCGGTTTCCGGCAGCATCATCATCGACAATACCTACATCGGCGAAAACCTTGAAATCGACATGCGCATCGCAGCAGGAAACACGCTCATCGACCCGACAAGCGGAGTTTCATTAACAATGGAAGACCCCCACCTGCTCGTCGGCATAAAAACCTGGGCGACAACCGCAATCCTGAAACGTAAAACTATCCATGCCCTCGCAGCGACAATACTGCTTGTCCTGCAGTTCATCCCCTTCATCCTGCTCTTTCCCCTGCTCAAACTGCAGGGAAAATGGAAAGATGACCCATACATGCAGGAAACCGGACTGGCAGGAGCCCTCGCTGTGGCAATCTCACTCGACCGGTTCCCACTCCTCCTGAAGGTCATTACCGGAAAGCTCGACATCATCGGCAGCTCGTCACGAAGCACATGCGCTGGAAAGCACTCTTATCCCGATTCCGGTCCACTGAGCAGACTTGCGGTATTCAGCTACGCCGAAGCCGAAGATTGGCCGGTCAACGGCAGCGACGCTGCTATCGTCGAACGCTTTCATGCTGTGCACAGCACACCCATCAAGGACATCGGCATGACCATCAAGGCTCTCATCAACAGACTCACGAAAGGAAGGTAGCATGACCATAACCGAAACATCAGACGGCAGCATTACAATCGTCGCGCTCTGTGGCACCATCGATTCATCAACAGCACCTGAATTACACAAAAGCCCGGCAATTGCCGACACCTTACGCTCCGTCGTTATTGACCTCGAAAAAGTTGACTTTCTCGACAGCAGCGGACTCGGCGCCCTGGTCGGCACCCTGCGACTTAAACAGGAAGCTAAGGCCGCCGTTCTGCTCTCCTGCATGAACCCTCGTGTCCGGAAAGTTTTCGATATCACAGGTACCGTAAAACTTTTCCACATCTTCGACGACACGTCCGCAGCAGTCGAATACGCAGCAACACACAACGAAGGCTAATGAAAAGCGTCATCACCCTCGCCCTGCCCTGCGACATCCGCTTCACCCGGCTTGCCTCGCAAATGGCCGCCAATACCGCAAGCCTGTTGGCCAGCACCTGCAATGCAGACACCGGAAACTGGGAATTCTCCCACGCCTTCGAACTCGCCATCAGCGAAGCCTTCTCCAACGCAGTTTTCTATTCGACAGAGAAAACCGCCTCCCAGAAAGTCACCATCACCTTCACTCTGGAACAACACAGGCTCATGGCCACCATACGCGACACCAATGAACCCTTCAGCATAGAAACACCCGAACCAAGCATAGAAAACTACCCCGAACGAGGGTACGGACTCATGCTCATTCGCACCGTCATGGACACGGTCAGCTACATCAGGGAAAACGGTGAAAACATCATTACCATGTCAAAACAGCTCTGAGCCAATGGTCACCATCGTCATCGTCAGCTACAACACCAGGGAAATCCTGCAGAACTGCCTCGAAGCCCTCTACAACGGAAGCGGCGGCATAGACATGGAAGTCTTCGTCGTCGACAACGATTCCCGCGACAACTCGGCTCAGATGGTCCGCAAAACATTTCCACAGGTACGACTCATTGCCAACAACGCAAACCTCGGCTTCGCTGCAGCCAACAACCAGGCCTTCATGCTGGCAAGAGGCCGCTATATCATCCTGCTCAACCCCGATGCATATGTCGGCCCCTCGTCCATCCCGAACGCCGTAAAGTTTATGGATCAGAAACCCCAATGCGGGCTTTGCGGAGGAAAAATCATTTCACCCGAAGGAAAGCTCGAACCCTCTGCGCGACGCTTCCCCTCCCCGCTCTCCAAACTTCTCACCATCACGGGCCTCAGCGTCCGATTCCCTGACTCTCCGATACTCAACAGGCACGAATTCGGAGGATTCGCGCACGACCGCCCGCTCGAAGTCGACTGGGTGCCCGGCACCTTCACCATCATCCGCAAAAAAATGCTTGAAGAGATTGGAGAGTTCGACGAACGCTTCTTCATCTATTATGAAGAGACCGACCTCTGCCTCCGCGCGAAAAAAGCCGGATGGAGCATCTTCTTCATCCCCGACGCAGAAGTCATGCACATCGGCGGAGCATGCAGCAAAACAAGAAAAGACAAAACCTTCGACACCGGAGCCTCGCAGGTACTCTCCTTCAGGATGCGTAGCGAATGGCTCTACTACCGCAAAAACCACGGTCTCATGCAACTCGTCGCAAGCTCCGGTGTGGAACTCGGCTGGTCCGCCATCCGCTACACAAAAAACCTGATTCTGCCCTCTCCAGGAGCACACGAAAAAAAGGCAGCTGCATCCGCCACAATCAGCCAGATCATGCGCTCCCTCAGAGACACGAAATTCGGAACCCTCTCGCCGAAAACTCCCTGGTAATACACTATGAAACCGTTCAGAAACATACGCGATGACCTCGCAGTATATCAGGGAGATTGGGGCTGCCAGGGATTCTGGGCCATGGTGGTCTACCGCTTTGGACGCTGGCGATACACTATCCCCAACAGCATGCTGCGCAAACCCTTCTCAATGCTCTACAGGCTGCTATACAAGGTTGTACAGGTGCTCACAGGCATCGAGCTCCCCTGCGAAGTACCCCTCGGCAGGAACTTCCGCATCGACCACTTCGGCGGCATCATCATCAGCGGCTACGCCAGCTTCGGAGACAACTGCATCATCCGCAACGGCGTCACTATCGGCCTCAAGAACGTCGAAGAAAAAGCCGCTCCGAAAATAGGAAATAACGTCAACATCGGAGCCGGAGCAAAAGTGCTCGGCGACATCACCATCGGCGACAACGTAGACATCGGCGCCAACGCTGTCGTCATTACCTCCGTGCCCGACAACTCCATCGCTGTTGGCATCCCCGCCCGGATCATACAAAAAAACAATCGGTAGCAGCCTCTGGAACGGGAACCCAGGACTCTATCAACCTGAGAGAACAATCGTCATAAACTCGCTGATTGACAGCCGGAGAACAACCGACCAAAAAACATAAACCCCTATAAATAAACAACTTGTCAAAACCCAACGTTCAGGCGCGATTTTTGCTATAAATCAGGGCGTGAAACACCCCGAAACCTCGCGTACACCATACACTATGCAGTACAGCAGCACCACATCCCACACTGCCCTGTCTACGCGCATCGTCAATACCCTGGCGATCTTCTGCGCGGCCGTGCATCTGATACTACTCGCCGCATGCAGCAGCATATCTCCTCGTGAAACGACCAAATCCTCCACACAAAACAGCTTCAAAACTGAAGCCCCCAAAACTGTCCAGGAATTCGCTACACCCGAAAAAATTGCTGCCGTCACACCCTATGAACACTACACCTACCGGGTAGGTCCTGGCGATGTCCTTAGCATACAGGTATGGAAACGCCCCGAACTCTCCCTGGATGGCATCATCGTCTCGCCGGACGGGTTCATTCCTGTACCAAGAATCGGAACCCTGAACGTACTCAACCGCACACCCGAAGAGGTACAACGACAGGTAACCGCAAAGCTCGAATATTTTTATATCAAGCCCGAAGTCACAATACGGGTACTACAATTCCACAATAACAAGGCATTCGTGCTCGGCAGGGTCAGCAAACCCGGAGTAGTGAACTTCCCCGGCAAAGGATCCCTGCTCGAAGCACTCGCACTTGCCGGAGGCATCCCCGACCAGCGCGAAGAAAACTCGCTCACAAAATGCGCCATCATCCGCGGCAACGACACCATCATCTGGATTGACCTGCAGGATCTGCTCCGCAACGGCAACATGGCGCTCAACGCACCGGTCAGGAACAACGATATCATCTATATACCCGAATCGTCCGATGAACTTGTATATGTACTCGGTGAAGTGGTAAAGCCAGGTGCCATACAGCTTAAAAGTGGCATGAACGTGATGAAAGCCGTCATGCTGGCAGGGGGAATGAATAAATCCGCAAATCCCGAAAAAATATTCGTCATCAGGCAGCAGAACAGTAAGGGAGAAGTCATCAGGGTCGACCTGAAAAACCTGCTGGAACAGGGTAACTTCTCGGCTAATTACGTCCTCCAGCCAGAAGACATCGTATTTGTAAGCCCAAGCGGCATGGCAAAATTCAATTACGCTCTTGAAAAGCTGCTCCCATCTCTGCAGATGCTCAACCTCGGCACTACAAACCTCGAAACATTCGGAGTCATGCAGGAACTGCGAAAAAAACTCTGGGGGCAGGAAGGCTTCGTCAACAGCAGCAACAACGAATAAACACCATGAAAACCTGTCGTCATCGAAACCCTGCTGCAGCGAAACCCGCTTCAGCAAAAGGAGTAAAAGCTGTATGCTGCAACCACAGCTGAGCATCATCCCCTCCGTACCGGTCTGGAAAAAAGGTAGCGAACTCCTTTTCGACCGCAAATTCTACGATGGAGTCATCCACTACTGCCATGCATGGCCAGGCCCGGTCAGATGCATCATGACAGAAGGGCCCGTGCAGCTGCCCGATTTCGGTATCGTGCGCATGAAGCCCGGCATGCTACCCTTCAGCTGCACCTTGATTGCATCAGGTACAGAAATCGGTAAAGCCCACCTCGCCGGCTCGAGCATCGTGCTTGCATCGGGTGATGCATACAACCAGCTCCATATTGCCGGAGTGTGCAGAAAATTGGGCATACCATGTGTTTATGTCATAGAATATATCCCTGAAACACGCTACCAGATTGCAGCACTCACAACCAGAAACCCCCTGAAACTCCTGCGCCATTTTCTCTTCATCTGGAATCAGGAACAGAAACGCAAACAGGCCTTCATCACAGCCGACGCACTCCAGTCCAACGGAACGCCAGCATACGAACACTATCACCAGGCAACAAACCGGCTCCTCTATTTCGACACGCGAGTCTCTAAAGAAGATCTAATCACCACCGATGCACTTGAACAAAGACTCGAAAAACTCAACGAAGGAAAACCCTTACGCCTTGCATTCTCCGGTCGGCTGATCTCCATGAAGGGAGCGGACCACCTCGTCAGGCTTGCCCTCATACTCAAACAGAGCGGCATGGCCTTCCTGCTCACCATCTACGGAAAAGGAGAGCTCGAAGGATGGATGAATGCGTTCATAGCAAAGCACCATCTCGGCAACCACATCAGAATGCCGGGCGCCCTCGACTTCCGCAAGGAACTCCTGCCCGAGATCAGCCGGAACACCGATCTCTTCGTCTGCCTGCACCGTCAGAGCGATCCCTCATGCACATACCTTGAAACGCTCTCCTGCGGCGTGCCGATCGTCGGTTACGCAAACAGGGCGTTCAGTGGCCTGCTTGCCTCCGGCGATATCGGGTGGTCGGCGCCTACAGGCGACCTCAACGGCATCAGGGACCTCATCATCGAACTCGACAAGCAAAGAATAATAATTGCCCAAAAAGCCCGGAACAGCATCCTGTTTGCCAAGGAACACGATTTCGAATCCACGTTTGCAAAAAGAACCGAACACCTGCTCTCCATGGTATCCAGCAAGCCAATACAAGAAATGCAGCCATGAAACGAAACGAAACCGCAAACATCGTCTTTGCAACTGACCGTAACTATATCCAGCACCTCTGTGCAGCGCTGATCTCCCTCCTTGCCAACAACAGGGAACTCTCTCTTACCATAACCATCATCAGCAGCGGCATAACAGCCCGGCAGCGACGCATCATCGAGACCATAGCAAAACCGTTCGACTGCAGCATCAGCCATATCACCATATCCGATCAGCTCTTTATCGAACTGGCCACAGAACACTCCATGTACCCCAAAGGGATCTACTATCGGCTGCTCATTCCCGATCTCATCGATGCAGGGAAACTCCTTTACCTCGACTGCGACATCATCGTCAACGGATCAATCAGGGAACTTTACTACCAAGACCTTGGCGACACATACGTCTGCGCCATCGAAGATCCAGGTTTCAACCGACAAGAACAGCTTGGCATGCACAAGGACGCGAAATACTTCAACTCCGGCATGATGCTCATCAACCTTGCGAAATGGAAAGAAACCTCACTGCATAAACAGGTGATCGATTTCATAGAAAAAAACCCCGAAGCGGTATGGTTCCCGGATCAATGCGGTCTGAATGCCATCATCAACGGCAGGTGGAAAAAAACACCATTGAAGTTCAACCAGCAGTCGTCAATCTTCAGCGATAACTTCGAACAGCAATTCGACTGCTTCGACACAGACGAACTCCGTGAAGCGAAAAACAACCCGGTCATCATCCATTACACCGGAGGGTCGAAACCCTGGCATAGCAAAAACAGGCATCCCTATAAACACCTCTACTGGCATTACCTCAGGATGACGCCTTACAGGTTTGCTATCTACGAGGACCTTCGCCCTGTCAACATCCTGAAAGCAATGGTACCGACAGAGATGAAAATGGCGATTAAACAACAACTCAAAAACCTGACCCACAACTGAGCAAGCAGTAACGGAAAAGATGATCATGACAAACCTGAAAGAAAACGCACATAAGAAACTGGCTACAAATGCCCTCTCAGGCATGGTGGCCAACGTCATCTACATGGTCAGCCGTTTTCTGCTTACCCCCTTTACACTGCACTACCTCTCGCTGGCGGAATTCGGGCTATGGGCACTCTGCTTCATCATCCTCTCCTACGCCGGCATGGGCGGGTTCGGCGTCAACAGTACCTACATCCGCTACTCGGCACGCTACCTTGCCGAAGGCAAGGAAAACGATATCAGCAAGCTGCTCTCCACCGGCGTTGCCTACATGTTCGCATTCAGCTTGCTTTTCATGCTTGCACTCTACCTCGGCATGCCCTTGATTATCGACAGATTTCACATCGCACAGGATCAGCAGGAAATGGCCGTCACGCTCTTCCTCGGTACGGCAGCAGTAACAAGCCTTGAACTCACTCTCGGTGGCTTCCGCTTCATCATCAACGGCATGCATGAATTCTCGAAAGAAAAAACCGTATCGATCATTGGCGGCCTGCTTGAAGTCGGAGCGATCATCCTGCTGCTGATGCTCGGAACCGGCATCAAGGGGCTGCTCTATGCCTTTTCCTTCAAGGTCATCATTGAAACCATCGCCTGCTGGACGATCGCCCGCAGGCTGCTCCCCTCCCTGCAGGTATCAACAAAGCTCATTAGCGGCGAACACTTCAAACTCTTCATAGGATTCGGCGGCAAAGTACAGCTCCTCGGCATCTTCAGCATCTTTCTTACTGTCGTTGACAGAATGTTCATTACGGCAATTGCAGGGCTCACCGCCGGAGGCATGTTCGAAATCGCCCGGAAACTGCCATCGACCGCAGGTAGCATCTCATCCTCGGTCTTTGGCCCGTTTCTGTCAACAGCAGCGCATCATGAAGGCAGCTGGGACAGCGGAAAAACTCACTCTACCCGGGAACGTCTGTCAAATTACATTATTATCATCCTATCTGCAGCTGCGACAGCACTTCTCCCCCTCTCCTTTCTGCCAGCCTCACCCTTGGCTATCCCCCCGCTTGTAGGCCTGTGGATTACACCGGCAGCAGCGCTGGTTGCCCTGCTGCTGCTCATCTTGCTCAACAGGAACCTCCGGGAGACAAGTAGGCTGGAGAGCGTCGAGCTCAAGGAACTCTACCTGAACGGCATCCGATTCACCAACATCATCAACTCGCTGCTCTTCACCTTTCTTGTAGCCATGGCGCACCCGCTCATCCATGCCTGGGTCGGCAAAGAGTACGCACACGCGGCAGAGATCATGATCTTCCTTTCCACAGCCTATGCCATACAGCTCTGCACCGGGCCAATCACCATGATATTCAGAGGCATCGACCGCAATGGCAGGGAATTAGAATACATGCTGGTCCAACTCATCCTCATGGTGGTCTGGATCCCTGCAGGAACCAGAAATTGGGGACTAACCGGATCTGCCGCTGCCATCACCTGCAGCTCGGCAATCAGTACGCTGTTTTTCATCTGGCGAAGCAACGCCACGCTCAAAGTGCAACCGCGAGAGTTCATAAATCGCACCATTGCACCTCTGGCCATACCCATACTCCCCGCAGCAGCGGTCAGTGCAGTAGCCATAACCTTTGAACAGATAAGCCGGCTCCAGTCGATCCTGCTCGTTCTTGCTTGCGGAACCAGCTACGTTCTGGCCTGTTCAGTACTCTTCTGGACGTTCGTCCTCAATGACGGGGAAAAACAGAGAGCAAAGGAAATACTGCCATTCACAAGGAGAGGCTCATTATGAATGAACAGGCTCCCAGGGAAGCGCTCCCATTCGGAAAGCCTCTGAAATCTCTCGACCTGCAAGGCTTTCTTCGCCGATACGGACTCTTCGTTATCGTTATCGGATCATTCCTCTTTACCCTCTCCGTACCGGTCGTGCTGCTCCTGAGCAAGCCGAACTACGAAGCAGGTGCACTCATGAGAATCGATCCGGTTATCCCGTCACTCATCACCAAATCCGAAGACCCGTCGATTATCAACTACTACCAGGACTACGCCAACACGCAGGCCCGGCGCATGAAAGACCACGATGTTCTGAAAAAAACCGTCGAACGGCTCACGCCCGACCAGAAAGCCGCGATACTGCCAAAAGCCCTGCCATCGGAGATCTGTGCGAACATCCTCAACGCAATCATCCATGTCAAGACCGTCCCCGGAACACACTTGCTTGAAATCACAGCCTCAAGCCCTCGCAAGGAGGGTCTTGCACCGCTGATCAACAATTTCATGCAGGTATTTCTTGAAAAAATCAGGAAAGACAATGAAATGAAGGACAGTGAACGACTGACCTTCCTGCAGCAGAAAAAACAAGCCCTGACGACCGATATCGGCACCATCGAAGAAAAGCTCAACATCCTCACCAAGGAGATCTCCACCGCCGATTATTCCGAAAACTTCAACCTTGCCAACCTCAGTACCATAGAACTGCAGAAGCAGTACATCAACGCATTCACGGCACGCCTGACAGCTGAACATCACCTCGAAGAAGTTGAAAAAAGCGGAAAAGACCTCTCAAAACTCTCGCTTGACCCGATGATCGAAGAGATGGTCATGGGCGACCCCTCGCTTGATGTAACCAGCTCATGGACCTATCAGCAGCAGCAGCAGCTCAGGAGCACAACGGATGGCCTTACGCCAAATAACCCCGACCGGATTTACGTTGAACAGCGAATGAAGGCCATGCAGGAATACGAAAAAAAACTGCTCAACGACGTCCGTAAAACCGCAAAAACCATTCTCTACGGCAAACGCGACTATGAACTCAAAAAAGATCTCATAGCGGCAACAAACCAGTCGGAACATGCTAAAAAACAGGAAACCGTTATTCACAGTGAACTCGACAGCCTGAAAAAAGAATCGGTTCGCATTTCACTTGGGCTCCATCTCGGCGAAGCTCTGGAAGCAGAGCTCAAACACAAGCGCACCCTGCTCGAACAGATCGATACCCGTATCAACGAACTCGAAATCGAAGGCAAAGCGCCATTACGGTTATCGATAGAATCACGTGCCCGCGAGCCAGAAGTTCCAATAGGTTCGAACACGCAAAAACTTCTGATAATGTTCTTTGCCGCCTCATTCGGCAGCGTGACCCTGCTCTTTCTCGGCATCGAATTTTTCGACAACCGCATCCGCCGTCCTGAAGAGATCAAGCTGGCGCTCGGCTACCCGCCGTTACCCACCATCGTAAAAGCAGCCGCAGGCATTCCACCACATCGGATGGCAACCGATGCCCCCGGCGACCTCGCTGCACTAACCATCAGCAGCATCGCCGTACACTTCATCAAGGAACAGAACAGGAACAACGTAAAAATCATCATCTTTTCCGGTGTTGACGAAGGAGTCGGAACCACAACAATAGCCCTCAATTGCGCACAGGCACTTGCAAGAATGAAACCGAACATTCTTTTTATAGACGCTAACATCGGAAACTCGTCGCTGCATACACTTGACAGAATGCCGGCTCCCAACGAAGGTCTTGCAGGTTTCCTCGACTCGTCATCGCCCCTCTGTGATTACACGCTCTCAGCAGGCAGCCACATGCCCGATCTTCTCTACGCAGGAAGCACGCGCGAAGCTTCTGCCCTGCAATACCGCTTCGGCGAACTGATAGAACAGGCAAAAGCCGCATACGATGTTATCTGTATCGACTGCCCGCCGGCGCTCGAAAGCAGCATAACGACACACATTGCCCTGCATAGCGATCTGGTCTGCCTCATCTGCCTTGGCAACAGCACCCGGTACAGAACCCTGCGACAAGCCGCCGAATCACTTGTCAAACTCGAAATACCGGCTATTGCCATCATCATGAACGAGGGAGGCATCCGCAAAAGCATGAATATCGACCGGCTGCTCGAATCAAAACCCGGTATCATCAGCAAAATCAATACCGGAAGCATCGAAAAATTCCTGCGGAACCTGCCGCCTCCGAACCAGCTGCTCGCCATCCTCAGAGAAAAGATACAGCCAATCATCACCGCCATCAGGAAAACGGCGACACGGCATCGGAAAAAGAAAAAGGATCCATCATAACAGGAACGACATGAAACACCTGCCTGTACTGTTCGGCTACCATGCCTCGAACATAGGAAACAGCCACATCCCCCTGTCGCTCTGCCGGTTCTGGAACGAATCAGGACGACCTGCTACACTCACCGTACCCGGTGCAGACCCGGCATTCAGCTATCCATGGCTGAACCCGGTAACATCAGGATTCACAAGAACAGCGCTCTACAAACTCACCAACCCCGGGCAGTCACGGGCAATAACCGAAGCGATTTTTTTCAGACGCGAAGCATCATCATCCCCGGTCTATCTCTGGGCAGGCCTCTCACTCGACATCTTCCGGCATTTCCGGGAAAAAGGTGCAAGCATTATCATCGAACGGATCAACTGCCACCGCGCAACCTCCCGCAACATTCTGAAACAGGCCGCGGAAACATGGGGCATACCGACACCCGAACCATTCCCCCAAAAGGAAATCGACGACGAAAACCACAAGCTTGACATCGCCGATGCCATTTTCTGTCCAAGCCCAATGGTAAAAGCATCCATGCTTGAGAACAACATCCCGGAAAGCAAACTGCTCCCGAGCAGTTACGGATGGGCTCCTGAACGATTTCCCTCCATCTCGCCCGATAAAAAGGAAAACCCGAAACCGGTATTCCTCTTTGCCGGAACGATCTGTATGCGCAAAGGCATACCCCTGCTCCTCGAAGCATGGAACCGTGCCGCGCTCGACGCCGAACTGGTACTTTGCGGCAAAATCGATGAACCCATGCGTCAGCTTGTCGAACAACAGCTGGCTACCGGAACGGTGCGTCACATAGCCTACACCCGCAACATCGGCCAGATCTTCAGCATGGCCGATGCATTCGTCTTCCCCAGCCTCGAAGAAGGCGGCCCCATGGTCACCTACGAAGCAATGGCACACGGCATCCCTCCAATCGTAACCGCAATGGGAGCCGGAGCGATAGCTGAAAACGGCAAAAACGGCATTGTCCTGCCCGATCTCGATCCAGACTCCTGGGCAGCTGCATTGACCGATATGGCAACAAACCCTGAAAAACGCAACCTGCTTGGCGCGGCAGCACAACAGCGAGCCATGGACTTTACCTGGCAGAACGTCGCCATGCAACGGGCGCTTCTGCTCGAAAAACGCTATCCGCAACTCTGGAACCAGACACACGAACAAGCATGATATCGGCAACGGAACCCGACTGGAACAGGGAAAACATCGTTCCCGGCCGCTATGAACCGGCAAAATACCTGATGGCGGCAGTCAGAAGCTATCAGCATGCCGCAAAACGAGGTGGCATCATCGGCAAACTCGCAAAACCGTTCCATGTCATGCGCCACCGCTTCTGGAGTGCCGTCAGCGGCGCCGACATCCCTGTCAACTCCCGAATCGGAGGCGGGCTGCTCATGCCCCACCCCAACGGCATTGTCGTACACCCCGACGCAGAAATCGGCCCGAACTGCCTCATCTTCCAGCAGGTAACCATAGGTACCGGAGGCCCGAAAGCCGGTACGCCCCGGATTGGAGGCCATGTCGATATCGGTGCCGGAGCAAAAATCCTCGGAGGCGTCACCATAGGATCGCATGCCCGCATCGGCGCCAACGCCGTTGTAATCGACGACATACCTGAAAACGCAACGGCGGCCGGCATACCGGCAAAAATCGTCAGCAAAGAGAAAACACCATGAGCGGAGCACAGGGAAACATCATGGTACCCATAGCCATGTTCGGCTGGATACCCTTCGTCATCCTGCTCTTCAAAAAATTTGAAGCCCGGTTGGCGGTTGTCATAGCCTTCGTTTCTGGCTGGATGTTCCTGCCCGTTGCATCATTCAAGTTCCCGGTTCTGCCCGACTATACCAAAACATCGGCAACCTGTGTCGGCATTCTTGCCGGAGCCTGGCTCTTCGACAAAGCAAGATTCTCATCCTTCACCTTCAACTCGCTCGACATCCCCATGGTACTCTGGTGCATCGCACCATTTTTTTCCTCGGTATTCAACGGACTCGGAGCATATGACGGCTTTTCGGCGGCCTTTGCCCAAAGCGTCACCTGGGGACTGCCCTACTACATCGCCCGAATCTATTTCTGCGATACCCGTTCGCTCTGGCTGCTTGCCATGGCCATCTTCATCGGAGCTATTGTCTATATCCCCTTCTGCTGGTTCGAACTGATCATGAGTCCGCAATTGCACCGCATCACCTACGGCTACCACCAGCATAACTTCCTCCAGACCATGCGGGACGGCGGCGGCTTCCGGCCCATGGTTTACATGGATCACGGCCTCATGACCTCAATGTGGATGGTGCTCGGGGTATTTCTCGGCACATGGCTGCTCATTATCAAGGAACTGCCGCCTAAAATTCTCCGGCTCCCCTCGCGCTACCTCCTCGGGTTACTATTCCTGACAACCCTCATGATGCAATCTATGGGAGCCATCACGCTGCTCCTCATCGGTCTTGCCGTCATGGTTATCTCAACACGCGGCAAATCGGCCATCCCCGTCATCATCCTGCTCAGCGTCCCGACCCTCTATGCCTATACCCGCTCGACCGGCATCTGGGACGGTCGGAACCTCTCCGGTTTTGTCGAAGAAAAATTCAGCGCAACACGGGCACAATCGCTCCAGTTTCGCTTCGACAACGAAGCTATCCTTATCGACAAAGCCATGCAGGGCACCTTTTTTGGCTGGGGTGGCTACGGACGATCGAGGGTACACAACGATAAAGGAAAAGACATCAGCGTCACCGACGGGCTCTGGATAATCGTACTCGGAACCAGCGGCATCTACGGCCTTGCCACACTCACCATTGCAGTCCAGCTGCCTGTACTGCTCTTTACCATGCGCATAAAGCCGGAAAGGTGGAAAGAAAAACGAATGGCAGCTCCGGCGGTCATGGCAATATACCTGAGCATCTACATGATCGACAACCTGCTCAATGCCATGATCAACCCTATCTACATGCTCTTCTGCGGAGGACTCACGAGCATGCTGATCCATCAGCCGGCATATGCGACAAACACACTGGATGAACACGACAGTTCAACCAGTCACCATCTCTATCCGGAACCGCTTTCCGCAACCCGGTACATTACGGCAACATGCCAGATACCATCACGATTCATCAGCTGAACAGCAAATACCGGAGAAAAGAAACAAGAAAGAAACACCATGAAGCAGAACCGGCACATCATCAAAACCGACTGGAACCAAGCTCCCAGGCTCATCAGCTACTGGGCGCTATCGCTCCTTGTCCTCGCTGCCGGAAGTCTCATGCCCTTCACTCCCGGAGGTCTCGGAATCCTCTTCATCGATCCCATCATCCATATCGCACTCTACGCCATACTCTCATTCGTTCCTATGGTGCTGCTCGACAACCGCAAAGCAGCCTTCCTTGTCTCCTCGGCTATCATGCCTCTCGGCTACCTGCTCGAAACTCTTCACATGATAGTAAGCGACAACGGCTTCAACGCCCTCTACGCCCTCTTCAACAACATCGGCGTACTCCTCGGTATGGCAACCGGGTTCATCATGCGCCTGAAGCACCACTACAACGAACAATACGAAGAAAGCAGCAAGACAAACATCTCTCAATCGGAGAGAACACCATGAAACAATCCTCTCCGCATGCGAGACAACACGGCAACGCCAGAGAAACAGAGCCCGACCGGAACAGGCGCTTCCGCGGCATCGCGACACTGGCACCGCATTTGCATGAACAGAACAGGATAACTCCGCTGCACGGGTCCCGCACCCATGCACCCTGCAGCACAAAAACACCCTAACCCCATGCAACAGGCACTCCAAAACCACAAGCCCGTCAGCGGACCTTCCGCAGTGGACTGCGTCATCATAGGGGTCAACAGCGAAAAAACCCTCGAGCGATGCATCCGCTCCATCCTTGAAGGCAGCTATCCGGCTGACCTGATCCGCATCTTCTATGCAGACGGAGGCTCCACTGACAGAAGCACCACCATAGCCCGACAGTTCACCGGCGTCACCGTACTTGAGCTCAACCCCGAATACCCGACCCCCGGACTCGGCAGGAACGCCGGCTGGAAAGCCGGCAGCGCCCCATTCGTGCAATTCCTCGACTCCGACACGATCATGGACCCATCCTGGCTTGCCCTCTCTGCAAAAACCATGCATGAAAACCCGGAACTCGGCGCCGTACGCGGTTACCGGCGCGAAATGCACCCCGAACGCTCCTTCTACAACTGGCTCGGCGACCTCGAATGGAACGACCGGCCAGGTTTGTGCCAAAGCTTCGGAGGAGACGTGCTCATCCGGCGCAAAGCGCTCGAAGAAACCGGCGGTTACGACGAAAACCTCGTCGGCGGCGAAGACCCGGAACTCGGCTGGCGCATCAGCCGGGCTGGCTGGAAAATCCTCATGCTCGACGCCCTCATGACCCGCCACGACCTCGCCATGCTTAAAGCATCGCAATACCTGCGACGCGCCTATCGCTCCGGATACGGATTCGCTGCCGTGCAAACCCGGATCGCCCCGACAGGCGACAGTTTCTGGAAAGCCGAACAGCGGCGTATCACCACCAAAGGCGGAGGATTCATTGCCGGTGTTGCCGGTGCATTGCTCATCCCTTTACTGCAGCATAATCTCCGGGGAACAATTCTCTCGCTGCTCAGCCTCGCCGGCGGCTTGTTCCTGCTCTTCAAACCGCGCATAACAAAAGTCGGCCAATTCATGCGCGAACAACAGCTGAACCGCACCGATGCGAAAAAATACGCATGGCACTGCTCGCTCGTGGTGCTGCCACAACTGTTCGGCATCATCCGCTACCACGCAGGACAGTTAACCGGGAACCCCCTCAGAAACAGACGCAATACCCTTAAGACGGGACTATCAACCACAAAAGCATGAACAGCCAATCCATAGCATACCTCTGCAGCGAATACCCGGCCATCTCCCACACCTTCATCTACAGGGAAATCCAGTCGCTCCGCCAGAACGGGTTCACAGTGCACACCGCCTCGATCCGCAGACCCGAAAAGGTAGACATCATGACCCCTGACGAACAGAAAGAGGCGCAAAATACCCTTATGGTACTGAGCCAGCCGGTATCGGCCATCATCCGCGCACACCTCGGCTGTCTCCTGAAAAACCCCGCCGGCTACCTGAAAATGGCTGCCACCGCTTTCCGCCTCACGGTATCCGGACCCAAAGACCCGGTACGGGCAGCCGCCTACTTCGTCGAAGCAGGCATCCTCATCCCCTGGATTCAGCATAACGGCATCACGCACATTCACGAGCACTTTGCCAACCCCACGGCAATCGTCGCCATGCTCATAAAACGCTACGGAGCCATCACCTACAGTATCTCCGTGCACGGCCCCGACATTTTCTACACTGTCGACACCGCCATGCTCCAGGAAAAAATCAGGGAAGCATCGTTCGTCCGCTGCATCAGCCACTACTGCCGCAGTCAGGTCATGCGTCTTGCCGATCCGGTCATCTGGAACCGCTTTCACATCGTACGCTGCGGCATCGACCCGGAACTTTACTCCCCGCGCCCGGATCCCGACAACGTCATTCCCCGGCTGCTCTGCGTCGGCCGACTCGTACCCGCCAAAGGCCAGCACATCCTGCTTGAAGCCTGCGCCATCCTCAAGCGCGAAGGCACGCCGTTCCGGCTCACCTTCACCGGCGACGGCCCCGACCGGACTTCGCTCGAAGAGCATACGCGAACCCACGGCATCCGGGATCTCGTCACCTTCACCGGTGCACTCGGACAGGATAAGGTCCGCCTGCAGTACGACCAGGCCGACATCTTCGTGCTCGCAAGCTTTGCTGAAGGCGTACCGGTCGTGCTCATGGAAGCCATGGCCAAGGAAATACCGGTGGTCTCGACACGCATCACCGGCATCCCCGAACTCATTGACCACGAACACGACGGGCTGCTCGCCATACCAGGCGATCCCGAAGACCTCGCCCGGCAGCTTACAGCTCTCCTTGCCAATTCCGCACTGCGTAGGGAGTACGGCAAGGCAGGCAGGCTAAAGGTGATCGAACGGTACAACCAACACCAGAACAACTCACAGCTTGGCGACCACTTCCGGAACCAGCATAAACAACCCTGAGCATCATGGACATCATCATCACCATAGTAATTGTCCTGCTCTCACTGCCGGCACTCTATCTCTTCCTGACTACCATCGCCGCGTACTTCTTCAGAAAAGAGGAGAACGGACCGAACCACTTCCTCAATATCGGCGTACTTATCCCCGCCCACAACGAAGAAGAAGGCATCACCCGTACTGTCCAGAACGTGCTTGCCTGTGACTACCCGGCAAACCGGCGGGAAATCTTTGTTATCGCCGACAACTGCACCGACCACACCGCCAATGCCGCCCGCAACGCCGGGGCTACGGTATGCGAACGCACCGACACAATCAACCGGGGCAAAGGCCAGGCGCTCGACTGGTTCCTGCGAAACCACATGAACCTCTACCGCGATACCGACGTCATCACAATTATCGATGCAGACACCGCACCGGAAATCGGCTTCTTGCGTGAAATCAGCCTTTCGCTCAGCCAACCCCGAATAGAGGCAGTGCAAGCATACAACGGCGTCAGCAACCCCCGAGCAGGATGGAGACCGGGGCTTATCGACGCAGCCTTCAACGTTTTCAACCACCTTCGCGTTGCGGGGGCCTTTCTCCTCGGAGGAAGCTGCATGCTTAAAGGCAACGGTATGGCTTTCCGTACGAAGCTGCTCCAGAGTACAGGATGGCCCAGCCACTCCATCGTCGAAGACATGGAATACAGCCTTCTGCTGCTCCAGCAAGGCACAAGCGTGCACTACAACCCCGAAGCCGTCATCCGTAGCGAAATGGTCAGGAGCGGCAAAAACGCCTCCAGCCAGCGCAGCCGCTGGGAAGGCGGGCGCTTCAACCTTGTTGCAGAACTGACCCTACCCCTCTTCAAACGTTTCATGACGACAGGCAGTCCACAATACCTTGTTGCCCTTGCAGAGCTTGTCGTTCCGCCTCTCTCTCTGCTCGTGCTGCTCTTCCTCGGCGGCACCATTCTCGCCCTTCTTCCCGGCGACCCCCGGTGGTTGCTTGTACCGGTCTCCTGGTGGGCCATACTGTTCTTCTACGTAGCCTCAGGCCAGATCCAGCGCAAGGCCCCCCTTTCGACATGGGCCGTACTACTCTCCGCCCCGCTCTACGTACTCTGGAAAATCCCTATCTACGCAGCGATGCTCATCCGCAAAAAAAGCGAAGCCTGGATCAGAACCGCACGCGAACCCGACACCAACAGCTGAAACCATGGCGACGAAACAAAAAAAACGCAACATACCGGTAGACACGCTTCGGGGAATGGCCTGCATCATGCTGGTAGCCTACCACGTCATCGGCAACACACCCCAAACAGGCCTCAGGCTGCATGAAGGATTTCTAAAGGACGCAAACGAACTTCTTGCCTACATCCGTATGCCCCTCTTTACCTTCCTCTCCGGACTCGTCTACGGCTGGCGCCCATTCTCCGACGACTGGAAAGCCTTCATCAACGGCAAGGTACGCCGCCTCATCGTGCCCATGCTCGTCGTAGGCACCATCTTCGCTCTCTTCCAGGCTTACACACCCGGCACCAACTCCCAGATCAAAGAGTGGCACTACCTGCACATCCTGCCGGTTGCCCACTACTGGTTCATCGAGTCGCTCTTCGTCATCTTTCTCGCCATCCTGCTGCTCGAATACTGGAAAGTGCTCCACACCCGGACAGGCTTTGCTGTCATATACGTCGCCTCGGCAATCGCCTACGTCACCAATACCGGAATCCCCTGGTTCTCCATTGTCGGTGCCTTCTATCTCTTCCCCTACTTCCTCGCAGGTCTCTACTGCACCCGCTTCCCACTCCAGGTCAGACATGCCCGTGCTACAGGTTATATCACCATAACCTTCGTTATTCTTTTCCTCGTGTTTTTCGGGCATGAATACGCCGGGGAACGTCGTTCACTCAATGCACTCATCATCGGCACCGCAGCATGCATCGCACTGTTGCTCACAAAAGCCGAATCTCCATGGCTTGCCGCAATCGGCAACTACTCCTACGCCATCTACCTCTTCCACGTCTTTTTCACTGCCGCATCGAGGATAGCGCTCATGAAAATCGGGGTAACCGATATCTGGATGCTCTTCACGGCAGGAACGATAGCCGGCGTCACCGGCCCGATACTCTTTGAAATCATCGCATCAAAACACAACGCATCGCGTATACTCTTCCTCGGCCAAAGCCCGTTACGCCGTTAACACCCTGAAAAACATGATCATAACCATGAACATCACAGACCACTTCCAGAAAACGGCCATCATCAACCTGCCAGAAAGAAAAGACAGGAGAACCGAAACTATTGCGGAATGCAAACGGATAAACTGCACCATAGACAACCATAAAACGGCATTCTTCCCGGCCGTCAAACCCGCCGAACCCGCAGGCTTTCCATCGATCGGCGTTCGGGGCTGTTTCCTCAGCCACATGGAGGTCATCAGGCAGGCACAGCAGTACCAACTCGGAAACATCCTCGTCATGGAAGACGATATCGCCTTCACACCATCGGCAAACGCCATTCTCGCCGAAGCCATGCTGGAACTCGCAGGAAAAGAGTGGGGATTCCTCTATCTCGGGCACGAATACCCGGTTGACTCCAGCAGGAAAGAGCGACTCCTTGCAATCCACGAACCATTGCTCCTCGCCCACTGCTATGCTGTTAACAGCACCATCTTCCAGAGCTTCCTCGCCTTCCTCGAGCAGCTTCTCCAGCGACCTCCCGGCCATCCCGACGGTGGCCCCATGCACTACGACGGCGCCATCTCCACCTTCCGCATGCAGAATCCGGGCATAACAACCTACATCCTCAATCCGAGCATCGCTTACCAGCGAAGCTCCCGCACCGACTTGCACGAAATCTCGCTCTGGGATAGGATGCCTTTTCTCAGCCCGTTCATCAAAAGCATGCGAACACTAAAAAATACAATGAAACGGCTTTCACTACAGTAAGCAGAAGCACAAGAGAACATGAAACAGATGGATGAAATCAAGGACAGCCACCAAAGCATTCACCAGACCCATGGAAGTCCTCTTATTGCTGAAAAAGCGATTCAGGTGCAGTCAATCCCGAACCGTACGATTAATGTTCTTTATTGGTATTCACTCGAAGACCTGGAAGAAGTTTCAAGGTCAAGGCTGACTCAAACCATCAAGAACCGATTGCACCCAACCTGCTTGGGCAGGATTTCACGACTGGGTTATTAACGAATCATTTTCAACCAAAGGCTTTGGCATCTTTAATCTCTAAGGGTCAAATTCCCCGAAGCTTGCTTCGAAAAATGAGCTAAAATTGAGCACATATATCCATCGGAGTCACAATGTGTCAGTGCTATTGTACCATTATGTATGCCCATTGAAGTATCGAAGGGTGGTGTTCAGCGAAGCTGTTGATGAGAGTATAAAGTGTGTATGTCTTGAAATATTAAAAAGATATGAGATTGAGTTTATCGAGATAGGTACGGATAAAGATCATGTGCATTTTCTGATTCAGAGTGTTCCGACAGACAGTCCGATAAAAATCATCCAGACGGTAAAGAGTATCACGGCCAGAGAGATTTTTATAAAGCATCCTGAGGTTAAGCGTCAGTTGTGGGGTGGTGAGTTTTGGTCGAAAGGTTTTTATGTGAATACCGTGGGACGTCATGGTGACGAGAATACGATAAAAGAATATGTGAAAAATCAGGGCAGAGAAAAAGAGTACAAACAGCTACATAAGCAGCAGTTGTCGCTCTTCTAATACCTCGAAGCTTGCTTCGAGGATCCTTTATTCGTATGCACTTTTTTTTTCTGCGAGTTCAAATTGCGGTTGCTTTGAATCGATACAACCGATACTGTCTATTGATACAATCAGTTATGAAATCTCTCCATGTTTCCTATATTTAAACGCTGTAACCCCCATAGTAATGCTTCGCAGCATTGCTTATTCAGCAAACTCACCATCTTATGTAAACTTCAGTACGATAGATAATGCTGTAACTGAGCGTAGTAAAGCTTTTTTTGAAAAAGGCAAGCGAACCTGATTTACAGCTTAACCACAAAATTGCCTGATGGCAGGGTATAAAATCTGCCAGTATAGCAAGCTATTCAAAGAGCGATAGCGACGTCGACAAACGGAAACACCGAAACGACAAGAGCACAGAACAGTTCAATCACACGAATATGGTTTAAGCACAGAATGGTAATTCAGCATAAAGAACTGCACCTCTGGTACACCAACGTTCGTACATTGACACCGTACGAAGCTGAAAACATTTTGCCTCTCCTGTCTGATACCGAACGGAATCGATACGGAAAATTACCAGATGCAGGCAGACGCAACGAGTTCCTGATAACCCGACATCTCGTTCGTACCGTACTTTCCAGTCATCTATCCCGAAAACCTGCCGATCTGTGTTTTGATAATAACCAGTTCGGCAAACCATCACTGTCACCATCATGCGGTCTGGAGTTCAATATCTCGAACACATGCCAACTCGCCGTTTGCCTTGTGAGTTTTTCAGGCCCTGTCGGAGTTGATATCGAACAATGGAGCAGGGCTGCTGACGTTATGGAGGTTATGGACCGTTGCTTTTCTCAGAAAGAAATACAAAAACTATTTTCTTTGCCCCCCGCCCTCAGACCTGAACGAGCACTGTCGTTGTGGACACTGAAGGAAGCGTATCTAAAAGCCATCGGAATCGGCCTTGCTGAAGGGCTTAACAATGTCGAGTTTCTTTACGACAGCACTGGAAAACCTCGACTCCAGGTCGACCCCCGAATAGATGCCCAGACAAACCGATGGCATTTTTGTGTCACCGATATCATGAGCCACAAGATTGCATTGATGGCCCCGTTCCTTTTCCGCAAGCGCATTCGCATCTTTGAGGCAAAACCGTGTCCACACGGGCAGCCCAACGTCTGGAATATCTTACGGTATGAAGCCCCAGCGAACTTGATAGTTAAAGGCAACATCCATGAATCTGCCGCAATACTTTGATCAGGTTTCCATCATCGACCTTCCGGAAATGATGGTCGGGTGGCGCAAACCACAGAAGAATTAAGGCATACCGGATGGACAACAGATCAAAACACCGTCATGTTGTTTCTGTTACTCCCCTCCATAGAGTGAGGGGTTTCCATCGTCGGGAGTTCCTGGCTGCAGAATCCGGATATAGGTTCCTGTGTGCTCAACTCCAGCCTCGGCTATCCGAAAATCTTGAGAATGGATCTGAATCCACCGGACTTCGTCAAATAAAAAATACACTTACCAGAGTATTCAATCCATACATCACCTTAACTCCCCAGATTCGATGATGAAAATGATTGCCACAAGCCCCGAACAAAAAAGCAGAAGCCTTGAGGGTAAAGCAATAGAGGCCATCGGCATCCTGGCTTCAAACAGCACCGGGTTCATCAGGGAAATGTTCAGTGCCTATGCAAAAGGACAGATCGTCGTTCCCCTGCAAAGCCGTGAATTTGCCAAACGCCTGAAAGGCATCATCTTTTCTGATATCGTCGAACCATCGCCAGAACCAGGCTGGTTTACCGAAAAACAAACGTTTCGAACCGATGACACACTTGCCCAGATCTCCTTCACCTCAGGAACGGAAGGCGAACCAAAAGGCATCGCCCTGACATACAAAGCTCTCGCAGATGTGATCGAACGCCTCAACGGCATCATGGAAATTGACAGCTCCATCAAAGAATACGTCGGGGTTCCCGTATACTACTCGTTTGGATTTGGACGATTCAGGGCCTGTTCGATGGTCGGAGGAAAGGCCTACATTCCACCCAAAGGATTCGATCCGTTCGAAATCTCGACCATGCTCCGCAAAGGCGAAATCAACGCCATCTCGACCGTTCCTTCATTATGGCGCATTCTTCTTGCCAACCCTGAAGTGATCGGCACCCTGGGAAAAAATGTCTTATGGATAGAAATCGGGAGTCAGTACATGTCCCGCCAGGAAAAGGAGGCCATGAAATTGCTGTTCCCACGAGCAAGGATAGTACAGCACTATGGGCTGACCGAGGCCTCCCGTTCGACATTGCTCGACATATCGAGCACCGAAGGGCCCATGCTTGAATCTGTAGGCAAAGCCTTAGGAAAAACTGAACTAAGGCTGACCAGTGATGCAAGGATACAGATCAAGGGGCCCCATATTGCAACGGGAACAATCAGCGAAAATGGCATCTTCCCGCTTGCTGATACCGATGGCTGGCTTACGACGACAGACCTCGGAGCCATAGAGAACGACTATCTTTTTTTCAAGGGGCGTGCAGACGATGTTATCAACTGCAGTGGCATCAAGCTGTATCCCGAACAGATTGAAACGAAACTGCTGAAAGCTCTCGACATCAAGACGGGAATAGCGGTAACAAGGGTTCCCGATGCCCTTCGCGGAGACGGATTCCTGATAGCTTTCACAAAGGATGCAGGGCAGTCACGTGAATCCATAATAGCCGCAACATCAGACATTCTCGCCAAACTCAATGTTCATGCAGGCGAAGCATTACACGTGATCGAAATCGATACTATCCCAAGAACCGAAACAGGCAAAATCCAGCGCAAGCTGCTGACCGAACGATTCACTGCAGAAAAGCCACTCACCCCATCGGTACAAGAACCTCCTCTCCTTGAGGAAGATCAAACCCTTACCGAAGAACAACGAAGCATCGTCGCAATATGGGAAGATGTCCTCGGCATACGTCCCGTATCCATCCATACGAGCTTCTTTGATTTGGGAGGCGACTCGCTTTCGTCGCTCAAAATGATGCTGAAGCTCGAAAAAGCCGGTATCCCCAGAAAAACAGCCCAGGCTTTTTTTGAAGGAAAAACCATAGCAGAGATCACCAATGGCAACAAAAAACCAGCCAGCGAAAACGATCAAACTTCATCAACGGAACAACACCGGGTCGCACATACCTCCGATGCCATCAACGCTACCCGAGGGCTTATGGTTCTTTGGCTGGTTGCCATACACTGGCTTCCGGGCGTATGGGAACGGCTCCCGGAGATATTTTCTGGCATGAACACACTCCTGAACCCCGCCTATCGCCTGGGAACTCCGGGTTTCGCGATCGTGTTCGGTCTCAACGTCGGTTTCTTTTTTTTCCATCAACTGGAAAACAATGCCGCCCTGGCTACAAAGAACATAAGGTTTGCCTCCAAGCTTGTCGCGGGAGGTATTCTGCTACTGGCAGCAATCAACTTCGCCACTCTATCAACCGGTCAGACAGTCCTGACTGTCCCACTACCTACATTTCTGTTTTACTCGGTTCTGCTCTATTATTTCCTGGCTGTCAACAGCATCCGTCTCTGGTACCAAGCGCTTTCAGGCTTCGGGGACAAAATTATGGGTGCCCTTGTCACTTCGGTCATTTTTTTCGCTCTCGGCATGCTTTTCAAAGCGATGCTGCCTGAAACGCAATCAATTGCGGGGCTCAACCTGTTACGTCTTATGATGAAAGCCAATTACAACTACTTTACCATGTCAGGGACCGTCATGCTCGGAGTGGCAACGGGCATCCATTTACGCAAACATGTTCAATCATCTGACATGGAAAAAGTGTATACAGCCACGGGGCTGCTACTCTTCCTCTTCGGCATCATCATATCATTAGACAGCGGAACAGCGCAGGAATGGTTCACGATGGTCGTCGCCCACATCTGGGCAATACAAGTCTATTTCGGCCTCACCCTCATGCTCCTGGCGGCATTCATGCATATCAGGAAAAAACACAGGAATCCTTTCTATAGCAGGAGCACCCGTTTCCTCAGCATAGCAGGCATCCTGTCCCTTCCGATGTATGTTGGCCATTCAATGGTAATCCCTTCAAAAGACATGCTCGTTGGCGTAGGGATGGCACCAGCCCTCGCCCTCGCCATTCCCATGTTACTGTTTTTCGGAGCAATCGGCTATACCGCAAAGCGCATTTCCTCGGTCTACGGATCGACGGAGTCATAATACAGCAACAACCCCGATCACCGGGCTCGGGAACACATACGTCAACAAACGCCAATTCGTAAAAATCCATGGTTAACCTTCATGCAAAAAATTCCGGCTGAATTGTTAAAAAACGTGAGAAGCAGGGCAAGTGTTGAGTATTCGGATCAACCTGCAGTAACCATATACCCCTAAAACAATAGCGATGTTTCGACAAGGCCAGAACGATTACCCCGAAACAGGAAGTGATAATCCATTCCCTAAAGCGATTAGCCTGGGAATTCATCCAGAAACACCCTGCCAGCTTCCGAATAGTGGAGACATCGAACAGCCTTCACCGGCTTTGTCGACGGCTGTGCTGCACTTTTTTTATATCGATCAACGGGCTTTGACAAGCTCTATTACGGACTCTATCGCCAATAATCTGAGCTTTGTTTCGATCAGGTGAAACATTTCTGAAATCAAAAAAACAATCAAGGACCTCCTGAAAAAAATCAAGTCACTTCAAAAACCGTGCACACAGAAAACGCCAATCCATGTCCCAGCCGAAGTTTCACCAGCTGTGACAACGAAGGATTCGATCTGATCAGGGATCTCGAACGCTATCGCGAGCGATATGGGCACTACCCCGAATCAGTGCATGTCGACAAGATCTACCGGATATTAGCCAACACGATGTGACGCAAGAAGTGAGGAATCAGGTTAAGCGGCATGCCACTGGGCCGGTCGACAACATCTTGATCATCTTCCTGATCATGAATCTGGAGCACCTGCTCAACGTTCATTTGTTGAGGTTGCCGGAGAGGTTATTTTCAAAGCTTGAATTCAGTGCTGGAATAGCGTTTTTCCAATTACACAGCAAAACGGTATGGGAAAACAATGAGTACCGACTGCAAAAGAATATCCGTGCAGGTTTACAGCTCATGTCCTTTCTGCAGCCATCTCGCTAACTAGTGTCATGTCAAGATAATAGTGTCGCATAAAAAGCTTATATTTTCTTCATATTCAACCCAAACTCGGAATGATCATGAAGAAATACAAAGTAACTCTGACCCAAGAAGAACGCGAAGAACTGGAGGCGATTAGCAGCAAGGGAAAACATGCCGCTCAAACGGTACTGAATGCTCTGATCCTCCTCGCATGCGACGAAGGGAAATTTCAACACCAACGCTCAATCAATGAGACGATTGCCTGCGTTTTGAACGTCAGTATGAAAACTATTGACCGAGTCAAAAAACGGTTTGTCGAAGAAGGTCTGGATGCTGTCCTGCAAAGAAAGCCATCAACAAGAATGTTTCAAAGTAAGATTGATGGAGATCTTGAAGCACACTTGATTGCCATGAGCTGCTCTGAGCCTCCGGTTGGTTACAAACGCTGGTCTCTTAGGCTTCTTGCCGATAAGGCAGTTGAGTTGGAGTATGTTGATCAGATTTCCCATGAAACTGTTCGGCAGACTTTAAAAAAAACGTCATTAAACCGTGGAAAGCAGAAGGCTGGATAATTCCACCATCTCAGGACGGTGATTTTGTCGCCCAGATGGAAATGGTACTGGACATGTACAAACTGCCGTATGATCCCTTGTATCCATTGGTGTGCATGGACGAGTCACCGAAACAGTTGATTGCCGAAACAAAGCAGCCAATTCCAGCAAAGCCTGGGCAGTTGGCACGTTACGATTATGAGTACAGCCGTAAAGGAGTATGCAACATTTTCATAGCTACAGAACCGTTGATGGGTAAGCGTATCGTAAGGGTGACTTCCACCCGGAAAAAGCAGGACTGGGCAAGATTTCTTGAAGAGATTGCACGAAAGTAGCGTTATGCCGAAAAAATCACGCTGGTAATGGACAACTTGAACACCCATAAACCAGGTTCTCTTTATGAGACCTTCAAGCCCAAGAAAGCCAAGACGTTGCTGTACCGATTTGAATTTATTCATACCCCGAAGCATGGCAGTTGGTTGAATATGGCAGAGATTGAGTTAAGGGTGCTGTCAAATCAATGCCTGAATCGTCGAATCGATACCATAACTGAGGTGCGTCGTCAGGTTAGTGCTTGGGAGAAAGAACGCAATAACAAGGAAGCCGTTATCAACTGGCGCTTTACAACAGAAGATGCACGAATAAAATTGAAGAGGCTTTATCCGTCAGTTTAATCTTGACATGACACTATCTATCCAGCATCTTCATCTTTAATCCTTGAAGCTTAACCCGTAAACCGATCTTCGTTTCCCCGTCTTCAACTCACCGATCCCGCTCCACGATCTTCAAGAGGGTCCCTGTACCGCCCCACCAGCTGCAAAGCAAAATAACGAAAAAAAACAGGATCGTTAACAAGATAGCGCCGGTACATCCGTTTCGGCTCCATCAGTAGCCGGAATAACCATTCCATGCCGATTTTACGAACGAATACAGGCGCCCGTCTGACATTGCCCGCTTCAAAATCGATCGTTGCTCCAAGCGCCATAAACAGCTTCACATGCGGCATCATGTGCCTGTACTTCGCCAGCCATATCTCCTGCTTCACCCCACCGGCTCCGACAACCAGAACCGTCGCTCCTGACTTATTGACCATATTGACAATCTCTTCACATTCAGGCTCGTTTTTTTCGAAACCGTACGAGGGAGAGTGCGCTCCGATCACCATCCTGCAACCAACCCGCTCATTGATTAACTCCATAGCCTTGTGAGCAACGCCATCGGCAGCGCCCAGTAAAAAAATCCTGCAGTCGGTGTCGTTTTTATGATAGGTGTAATACGACCTGAAAAAACTCGACCCCGGAATAGCCTCCGGAAGCGCTTCAGGCAGCAGCTTGGAAAGAAAAAAAATGATCCTGCTGTCACAGATGACCCACTCTGCCGTTTTATAGGCACGATAGAATGCTGCGTTTGTCTGGAGGTGTACAAAGTGGTCAACATTCGGAGTTACCAGCATGCCGCTCTCCAGTGACTGCAACAACTCGGCTTCAGTGATATTGGTTACACTGATGTTCAATATGTTTACAGACTTCCGATGCCTGGATGTGGAGACCGGTGGTTTAGACAATATTGCGTTTGACATGGCATTATATCGATGCGATCGTCCTTCCTTTTCGTTTCCCCGCCAATGTTGCTGCTTTCAAGCATCTCTGCAAAAACCATGCCCCATGCCACAATATTGTGTTATCCGTTTAACAGTAATACTTTACGACAGAGAGTGGAAAAGCTCGGTAACAGCATGACTTGCAGATTTGATGAGATTGACTGTCATGCACTTTCAAAATGACAGCCTTTTCAGGAGACATTTTCCCTGGCAGTTTCTGCATGGCTCACCCTGCCCAGTCCACAATTGCCGAAAAATCAGCGTCATTGAATACCCTGTTGCGATGTAGCATGACAAACAGGTATACCCCGAAAGTCTTCAATGGTGAACAGCCCCGCCGCTCATACTCTGAATCATACCGTATACTTTGCTTTCACCCTGAGCGCCACAAACAGAATGCAGGATAACGTTGACGATGCAGAAACGCCATGTCCAAATCGACGGGAAGGGTGCTCTCATGGGTTAACCGACTACTCGTTGAATACCCGACGATTTCCCGATTGAAAAGCGGCAAGATCACAGTCAGGTCTTGCCGACAGCTGTAAGCTCGCATCTCTGACTCCTTGTACCACCCTCAATCGAATATCACGGTTTTCTTTCCGTTTACCAGTATCCGGTGCTCGCTGTGCAAACGTACTGCTCGTGCGAGCACGAGCCGTTCGAGGTCGCGACCCTTGCGGATGAGATCGTCGAGGGTATCCTTGTGGCTTATCCGGATGATATCCTGCTCGATAATGGGCCCCTGGTCGAGATCTTCTGTCACATAGTGGCTGGTTGCCCCGATAATCTTCACCCCGCGCTCATAGGCCTGGCGGTAGGGACTGCTTCCCACAAAGGCGGGCAGAAAGGAGTGGTGGATGTTGATGATCCTTGCGGGATAACGCTCAACGAACTGCGGAGAGAGCACCTGCATGTACCGGGCAAGTACGACGGTATCGATCTCGTAACGTTCGAGAAGCTCCATCTCCTGCCGTTCCGTTTGGGCCTTGGAGGCTGCCGTTACCGGAAAAAGATGAAACGGAATGCCGTAACGCAGAGCAAGCGGCTCGATGTCTGAATGGTTCGAAACGATCAGCGGAACGTCGATCCGGAACTCCCCGATACTGTGTCGCCAGAGCAGCTCCTGCAGGCAGTGGTCGTAGCGCGACACGAACAGCGCGATGCGCATCTTTCTGCCGCCGAGGCGGATTTTCCACGATGCGCCGAACTCCTTTGCCAGCGGGCTGAATGCCTCGTCGAGCTCGGCCGGCGGAATGGAAAAATTAGCGGTACTCCAGGACACCCTGATGAAGAACATCTTTTCGACGGTATCGACATGCTCGTCAAGATCGAGAATGTTGCCTCCTCGCTCATAAATAAAATGCGAGATGCGGGAAACAAGTCCTGCCCGGTCGGGGCAGGAGAGAAGCAGAATGGCTACTGGCTCGGAAATGGTCATGAAACGTGCTGCATGGTGAAAAAAAAGCCCTTCCGGAGCAAACTTCCTGAAGGTTATGAGTCAGATAAAATTTAATGTATTTTTAAAAACAGTTGTTCTCCATGAAAAATTTCAACGTTCCGTATCCGGCCATAATACCCTCAGACGAGCAATATCAGGCATCATGACTACACGCTACTATTGGATAACCGCTTCCGTAGCGCTGCTTCTGGCGGGAATCATGAGCTACTTTTATCTCGATATACCCGTAGCACTCTGGTTTAACGGCCTTAAAGAGACCGGATTTTACCGCACCTTCAAACTCCTGACGCGGATGGGAGAGTCGCAGTGGTATCTTGCCGCTGGCCTTCTCTCCTTTCTGCTGCTTCGTAAAACGAAACCGGCCGTCGCATCGACAGGACTGCTGCTCTTCTCTTCCGTGGCGCTCTCGGGACTTGCCGCAGATCTCGTCAAATTCCTGCTCGGAAGGGCACGGCCGAAACTCTACTTCAGCGAAACGATCTACGGCTTTGACCTCTTCCATCTTGAGCACGCATGGATATCGTTCCCTTCAGGCCACTCGGCAACAGCCTTCAGCGTTGCCTCGACGCTCTGTGTCCTCTTTCCGCAATACCGGATCGTTTTCTTCCTGTGGGCGACGCTGATCGCCTTCAGCCGCGTGGCAACAACCCAGCACTACCTGAGCGACGTACTTGCCGGATCGCTGCTCGGCGCGGCGTCAACGGCGTTTCTCTATCATCGGTACTTCAAGACTCCATCCCATGCTCTCATCCCTTCAAAAATCCGGTGAACTGAGGCCGGCACTCTTGCTGGCACTGCTTGTCGGCATAAGTTTTTTCGCCGGGCTCGGCTCCGCTCCGCTCTTCGACGTCGATGAAGGAGCCTTCAGCGAAGCCACGCGCGAAATGCTCGCAAGCGGCAACTACCTGACCACCTACCTGAACGGCCATCCCCGCTTCGACAAACCGGTGCTGATCTACTGGCTCCAGCTGCTCAGCGTGAAAACGTTCGGGCTCAACGAGTTCGCCTTCCGCTTTCCCTCGGCAGCCGCATCGGCAATCTGGGCCGCAGCGCTTTACCGGTTCACCCGCAATGAACTCGGCCGCAAAACGGCTTTTCTGGCCACACTCTTTATGGTGCTCTCGCTGCAGGTAACCATTATCGCAAAGGCCGCAATCGCCGACGGACTCCTTAACTGCTGCCTTGCAGTCACCATGTTCGCCGTGTACAAGCACTACAGAACCGGCTCGCCGGCATCGCGTTTCCTTGCATTTGCCGCCGCCGGACTTGGAGTACTGACCAAGGGACCGGTTGCCATCCTGATCCCCGGTGCCGTCTCCTTTCTCTTTTTCATACAGCAGGGAATGCTGAAAAACTGGTTCGGAACCGTACTGAACATTCGGGCGATCCTGCTCTTTTTATGCATCGTCATGCCCTGGTACACTCTCGAATACCTCGACCAGGGAATGGCGTTCGTCGAAGGGTTTCTTTTCAAGCACAACGTCAACCGGTTCAGCTCCTCACTTGAAGGGCACTCAGGATCGCTCTTCTATTATTTCCCGGTGCTGCTGATCGGACTGATGCCCTTTACCGGCATGCTGTTCACCACGCTCTTCAACCTGAAAAACCTGCTCCGTGAACCGCTGAACCGCTATCTCCTCATCTGGTTCTCCTTCGTCTTCCTCTTTTTTTCGCTCTCCGGCACCAAACTGCCGCACTACATGATTTATGGCTATACGCCGCTCTTCATCCTCATGGCCCGGCTCTTTGGGGAAGTGAAAAAACCTCGCCTACAGGTGATCTGGCCGCTGCTTTTTCTCCTGCTGTTTGCCGCGCTGCCGCTCCTCATTCCGGTGGCAGCAGCACGGATTGAGGATCTCTACATCCTTACCGTGCTCCGGAGCGCCCTCCGGCTCACCGGTACAATCCACACGATTCTGCTTGCCGGTGCGGCCCTCCTGATTGCGGCGCTGCAGTTCGTCCCGGCCCTCTCCTCCCGAAGCAGGCTTGTTGCCGAAAGCCTCGTGTTCTGCCTCTGCATCAACCTCTACCTCATGCCGCTCGCCGCGCGGCTGCTTCAGGAACCGGTTAAGGAAGCCGCCCTGCTTTCGAAAAAGGAAGGGTACAAAGTTGTGATGTGGAAAGTCTACTACCCCTCTTTTTTGCTATATTCCCAGTCTTTTGCTGAAAAAAGGGCACCTGAAAAGGGAGAAATCGTGCTGACGACCGTCAAACACCTTGAAAGGCTTGAAAATCCGGAGCTGCTTTACAGCAAGCACGGGATCGTCCTGGTAAAAAACAACGAAATGAGACCCCGCCCATGAAGCTCTCTGTCGTCATACCGGTCATGAACGAAACGGAGAACATCCGGCCGCTTTTCGAGGCGCTCTCGGCTTCGCTCGGGTCTGTCGATCACGAAATCATTCTCGTCGACGACGGCTCGACCGATGGTACCATTGCGGCTGTCGAAGCCTGCGCTCCCGCTCACTCCCGACTGATAGTCCTGAACAAAAACTACGGACAGACAACCGCAATGGCGGCAGGCATCGAATATGCTGAGGGAGAGCTGATCGCCACCATGGACGGCGACCTGCAGAACGACCCCGCGGATATTCCCATGATGATGCGCTATCTCGAAGAACAGGAGCTCGATGTGGTTGCCGGACGCCGCGCTTCGAGGAAAGACGGCATGATGCTGCGCAAAATCCCGAGTGCCATCGCCAACGCCATGATCAGAACCCTCACAGACGTGCATATCCGCGATTACGGCTGCACCCTGAAGGTGTTCAGGAAGGATGTCGCCAAAAACCTTGGGCTGTACGGCGAACTGCACCGCTTCATTCCGGTGCTCGTGCAGCTCTACGGCGCCAGGATGGCGGAAGTGGATGTTCGGCACCACCCGAGAAAGTATGGCCGTTCGAAATACGGCATCGGCAGAACCTCGAAGGTACTCAGTGACCTGCTCTTCATGGTCTTTTTCCAGAAATACGGGCAGAAACCCATGCACCTGTTCGGAACCCTCGGGTTCATCTCCTTTTTTCTGGGAATCGCCGTCAACCTCTACCTGCTCGCCCTGAAGATTCTGGGACAGGAGATTGGCGGGCGTCCCCTGCTCTCACTCGGCATCATTATGACCTTTATCGGCATTCAGCTCATCACCACCGGCTTTGTCGCCGAGTTCATCATGCGCACCTATTACGAATCGCAGAACAAGAAACCCTACATCATCAGAAAAATCGTTGACAAACCGTAAGCAAAACATATCGAAGCTTCTCAAAACCCTTGTTCAGCTTCTGGTCACTGCTCTGGCCCTTTACCTTGTTCTGACGAAAATCGATACGGCCAAGCTGCTTGAAATCATCCGGAGGGCAAACCCTTGGTATCTCCTTCTTGCATTCGTTTTTTTCAATATCTCGAAAATCATCAATGCCCTTCGGCTGAACCGCTTTTTCAGGGATATCGGCATCGAACTCTCCGTACTGTACAACCTGAAGCTCTACTACCTCGGCATGTTCTACAACCTCTTCCTTCCCGGAGGGATCGGAGGCGACGGTTATAAAATCTACATCCTTCAGAAAAACCACGGCATAAAAATGCTCAACGTATTCCATGCCGTTTTCTGGGACCGCCTTTGCGGCATCATCGCGCTTGCCGTACTTTCGCTTATCCTGCTGATTCCCAGCACCTTCGCACAGAAACTTCCTGAACTGGTGCCTTACGCCTGGGCTGCGATGGCACTCCTCTACCCGGTTTCGTTCCTGCTCAACAGGCTCTTTTACAAGCAATTTCTGCCGAGTTTCGCCGTTACCGCATGGGAATCGATGCTGATCCAGGTCACCCAGGTCATCTCCGCACTTTTCATCCTCAAGGCCATCTCCCCGGCCCATCACGCCATCGACTATCTGGCGATCTTTCTCATCTCAAGCATTGCAACCGTCCTGCCGGTAACGGTTGGAGGAGCCGGAGCAAGGGAGATAACCTTCTACTACCTTCTCGACTATCTCTCCCTCGATACCAGCACCGGCGTGGCGCTTTCGCTGATTTTTTTCGGCATATCTGCAATCTCGGCCCTTCCGGGTATTCTGGGCCGTACACGGCACGAGAAAAGCGAGATGCAGGAAAATACCGGAAGATGACCTCCTTCCGCAGGAATGGATACGACAACGTTTTCAGGCAGAAGGCTTGGTTGTGGCGCTGAGCCATGACAGATAGCCGGAAAGCCCTGCGGTGACTGGTATCCGGATGATTTCAGGAACATCGTAGGGGTGATACTCGCTGATGTACGACTCGAGAGCCTCATAGCGCGCTGCGGTTGTTTTGATCAGAAGCAGCATTTCGGCCTCGCGCTGCATCTCTCCCTCCCAGAGAAAAAAACTGCGGATACCGGTCATCTGGATACAGGCGGCAAGCCGGTTGTTGAGAATCCCTTCGGCGAGATTTTCAGCATCCTCCCTTCCTGGAATTGTCGTAACGACCACGCAGTACTCTTCGTTCATGGCAACATATCCTTTTGGGTTGCAAAAACTGACTGATACCGGGGTGCGGCCTATAGTTCGAGGAGCTTTTTCGTGAAACGCTGGAAAGGCTGAGCCCCATCGCTGCGGAGCACAACGGTATCTTCTATGCGAACGCCAAGCCGACCGGGAAGATAGATGCCGGGCTCGATAGTAAACACCATGTTTTCAACGAGAAGCCGGCAGTTTTTCGAACTGATACGCGGCTCTTCGTGCACGTCGATGCCGACACCGTGGCCGAGACTGTGGCCGAATGCCTCACCATATCCGCGCCGATCGATATAACCCCGAACTGTTCCGTCAAGCTCGGCTGCACTCATGCCGCATCGGGCAATGGTGAGCCCGAGCTGCTGAGCTTCGGCAACGATACGGTATATCGCCCGGTCTTCAGGAGACACCCTGCCGAGAGCCACCGTTCGGGTCTGGTCGGAAGCGTAGCCTTCCCAGACACAGCCCATATCGATAACGATAAGCTCACCCGGCCGGAAGTGCTCGGCCGTCGGCTTTGCATGAGGCATGGCCGCCCGTGCACCTGAAGTCACGATAGGATCGAACGAGTCTTTTTCGGCCCCGAGTTTTTTATGCTGATAGGTGATTTCGGCAGCTATATCAAGTTCGCTCACCTGCGGGCAGATAAGAGGAAGAATCATCTCGAGCACCTGCTCGCTGATCGATGCTGCGCGTTGCAGGTGCATCAGCTCGATACGGTTTTTCACCATTCTCAGGTCATCGAAAAAAGAAACGAGCGGTACCGCGGCGATCAATGGGCCGAGCCGTCCGCAAAGTCGCTGCGCCTCATCCCACGTCATGCTGTCGGACTGTATGCCGACAGCCGATCCGAGCGGATAGCTGCCGGAAACGACCTCCTGTGCGAAACCGTCGGAAGCGATGACCGTCTCGGCAAGCCCGACCTCTTTGGCTGCCTGCTCGCGGTAGCGGAAATCGGTAAAAAGAACAAACCGCTCCGGCGTGACGAGCAAGCGGGCGCTGGAGCCGCTGAAACCTGAAAGCCACCGGATAACGGAAAGATCGGAGACAATCAGCGACCCGAGACTCTGTGCCTTCATTTTTTCTCGAACCTTGCCAAGGTCCGTTTCACGGTATCCGTCAAGAAACTGATGATCCATGCGTACTTGTTCAACTGCGTGAAAAATACCGGAGGCAATGGCCCGGACGCTTGCAATACGCCATATTCTTGTTATAATTCAGGATTGCTCTGTTTTTGGATTGCGCGCCTTCACCCGGTCAAGGCACTTCTCCGGAACCTGCAACCCGTTCATGGCAATTGCCGGCAGGGCTTCCTTTTAGATTTATACATATTCACTCTCTTTGCCAACCATTTTTTTCATGGCCCACAAGGATTTTCTTCACAAACTGCTCTCCGGTGAACATTTCACGCAGGAAGAGATGACACAGTGCATGAACGCCATCATGAACGGCGTTTTTCCCGATACGGTCATTGCTGCGCTGCTTGCGCTGCTCGAACGCAAGGGGGCGACCTCGACGGAAATAGCCGGAGCCTACTACAGCCTCATCGCCAGGGCAACCGCCATCGATCTCTCAGAAGATGCCGTCGATACCTGCGGCACTGGCGGCGATCATGCCGGAACGTTCAACATCTCCACCATAGGCTCTATTATCGCCAACAGTGCCGGCGTACCGGTTGCCAAACACGGAAACCGTTCGGTTACCAGCAGCTGCGGCAGCGCCGACGTGCTCGAGGAGCTCGGGTTCCGCATAGATCTCCCTCCGGAAGCAACCAGGGAACTTTTCGCCGGAACAGGATTTTCATTCCTCTTCGCGCCGCTCTATCACCCGTCAATGAAACGGGTCGCGCAGGTACGCAGGGAGCTCGGCATCCGAACGCTCTTCAACATGCTCGGCCCTCTCATCAACCCCGCACGTTCGAAGCGCCAGCTCGTAGGCGTCTACAGCCGCGAACTCATGGAGCTCTATACGGAAGTGCTGCTGCAAACCGGCACACACCATGCAATGGTGGTGCACTCCCTGACCGGCGATGGCTGCCCGCTCGACGAGCCGAGCCTCGACGGCCCTACCTGGATCGTTGAAATCCAGAACGGCTATGTCTGCCGCCATACGGTCTACCCTGAGGATTTCGGGCTTCAGCGCCACCCGCTCCCGGCCATTCAGGGCGGAGACCGCAAGGAGAATGCCGCCATCATCAGAAACATTCTCGACGGCAGCGCTTCGCCGGCACAGACCGATGCAGCGCTCTTCACATCGGCAATGGCCTGTTACGTATCGGGAAATGCCCAGTGCATCGATGACGGGTTCACCCTGTCGAAAGAGGCGCTGGAAAGCGGTGAAGCCGGAAGGAAGTTTCGGGAGATTCTGAACCTTAATGCGGAACTTTCCGACCGTTACAGGAAAGCCGTAAACTAAGGGCTTACATTTTTTCCAAAAAACTTGTATTATTGTTGCGTTCTCTGCAGCTGAAGTGAGTTTTTAATTGTCATCATGAACGGAAACGACACCCTGCATCCTGATATCCAGCACAGCATCAGTGACAAACTGCGCATGTCGGGAGTGAGTGCTACCCGGCAGCAAGCCATTCAGCAGGCACTGGAAAATGTCAACAAACCGGGTTTCAGGATCGAGCCGTCGGCCATTCTTCCGCTCATGAAACCCGTCACCTGGTTTCCCCCGATGTGGGCGTTCGCCTGCGGGGTTGTCTCGACCGGTGAGGATCTGGCCTCGAACTGGTCGATCCTCTTGCGGGGCGTCATTCTTGCCGGACCGCTCATGTGCGCGATGTCGCAGACCATGAATGACTATTTCGACCGCGAGGTGGATGCTATCAACGAACCCGATCGCCCGATTCCTGCGGGCAAGATATCGAAATCGGCCAGCTGGCTCATCACCTTTGGACTCATTATCACGGGCTTTCTGGTCGCCCTCTCCATCCACCCCTATGTCGTCGCCATCGCTTTTGTCGGAGTGCTCATGTCACACGCCTACTCCGGACCGCCGATCAGGGCGAAACGCAACGGCTGGTTTGGCAATCTCATCGTCGGACTCGCCTATGAAGGCGTTGCATGGCTGACGGGCTGTTTTGCCATCACCCAGGGCATACCCTCGTCTGAAACCATCGCGCTTGCCATCATTTTCTCGCTCGGTGCCCACGGAATCATGACGCTCAACGACTTCAAATCGGTCGTCGGCGATAACATCCGGAAGGTGGCCTCCATTCCCGTACAGCTTGGAGAGAAAAAAGCGGCTATACTTGCATCGGTAATCATGGATCTGGCCCAGATCGCCGCAATCTCGATTCTCATAGCCAAAGCCGCATGGATAACGACCGCACTTGCCGTCCTGCTGCTTCTTGCCCAGCTTCCCATGCAGAAAATCCTGATAGCCAGCCCACGGGAAAAGGCTGTCTGGTACAACGCATTCGGAACCCTGCTTTATGTGCTGTCCATGATGGTGTGTGCGGCGGGCATACGCCCGTGAAAAAACGGACACTGATCTGCCTGCACCATACGATTGCATCATGAACCGATCCTGTGATGAAACAAGGGATTTCAGGTTTTCAAAACTATTGTTATATTCCGTTTCGTTTTTTTAACACCAATAGACCTGCACCATGTCCAAAGTTTGTGTCCTTACTGGAAAAAGACCGAAATATGGCAATAATGTTTCCCATGCCAATAACCACACCCGTACCCGTTTCGAACCGAACCTGCATACAAAAAGAATCTGGATTGAAGAGGAAAAATGCTGGGTCAAGGTGAAGCTTTCCGCGAAAGCCATGAAAATCATCTCCAGAACCGGAACAGCCAAGCTTGCTGCACTCCTGAAATAAGCTTCTTCCCGGAGTACATCACAACTGCTTTCCCAAGGCTCAATCCATAACCGGATTGAGCCTTTTTCAGTCTATGAAAAAAAGAATCATCATCTACACCGACGGAGCCTGCAGCGGCAATCCCGGCAAAGGCGGCTGGGGGGCTCTTCTGATGTATGAAAGCCAGTGTCGGGAGATTTCCGGCTACGAGCGCGCCACCACCAACAACCGCATGGAGCTCACGGCGGCAATCGAAGGACTCGAAGCCCTGAAGGAGCCCTGTATGGTCGATCTGTACAGCGATTCCGCCTATCTGGTCAATGCCATAAACCAGGGATGGCTGAAGCGCTGGACCGGAAACAACTGGCTCACTGCGGCAAAAAAAAGTGTCGAAAATATCGACCTGTGGAAAAAAATACTGAAGTTGGTTACATTGCACGAGGTTACCTTTCACAAAGTCAAAGGCCACAGCAACAACGTCTTCAACAACCGTTGCGACGAACTTGCCCGCGAGGCAATCAAAAACAACTCCTGACCTGTTGAGCCATGCAGAGCACCACCGGACCTGAAGAGACGCCACAGAAACGCTCCCTTAAAAAAGGCCCCGGGCTGCTCATTTCGATCAGCATGATAAGCATGCTGCTCTTTCTTGGCGTTGTTGTATGGGTAAACTGGTCCAAGCCCCGTATCGAACCGGAACCGCTGAACAGGGATGTCAGAAATCTTATCGAGCGCATTCCGGGAAAGTCGGATGCGCTGATCTACCTCGGCATGAAGGATATCCGAAACAGTTCATTCTGGCGAAAGGTCATGCCGGATTCCATGAAAAAGGCCCCGATCATCAGAATGGGGGGGAAAATCGACAGCCTCATGAACAGCCGGGGAATCGTCATGTCGGAAGACATAGACACCCTGCTTCTGAGTTTCCGCCGGGCCGGCTTTAAAAAGAACGACTTCATAGCGGTGGCCTCCGGAAGTTTTTCCGACAAACTCCCCGAATCCTTTCTGAAACTGAAAAGTCTGGAGAGCGCTCCGGCGGAAGACCGTAACTGCTATGCCCTTGACCGGAATTTCTGGGTTTGCCCTCTTGGCCCGCGAAGAATAGCGATAGCCAGCAGCCGGCAGATGCTCCAGGGGTTCCTGAAACCTTCCGGCAGTTTTTTCGAGCGGGACTCGCTCTCTGCCGCATTGATCGACAAGGCTGTCTATAAATCGCATCTCTGGTTTGCCCTGCCTTCAGCAGAATGGACAAACAGTGCGCTGCAGAGCCTCACTTCGGCAAACAGCGACATGAAGGGGGTGGGAAATCTGAACCGTATCCTCCACCTCGCCCTGTCGGCAAAATTCAGGGACGGTATCGAAGCCGAAACCGAATGGGTCTACAGGACGCGCCGGGCGGCGTTTTTCGCCTCTACCTTCCTCTGGGGCGCAGCCAGGCTCTCCGGCCTTTCCGAATCGAGAACAAACCGGCAGACCAGAGAACTGCTCGACAGGGTCAGCATTCAGCAGAATCTCGAATCGGTCATCATCCATACCAACCTGCCGGAAAATATTTTCAGGAAAACCGGAAGCGAACGTTGAAAAGAAGCTCACGGAATTGTCTGAAAATAGAGGTACCGCCCTTTCCATGCTACGACAAGCCTGCCGCTGACAACGATTTTCCGACCCGGCTGCGAGTGCAGAAGCGAAACGAGGCGCTGCAGCATTGCAGCATCGGGCGATGCTCCTGATTCCTGAAGTGCCCTTTTGAATATCTCTTTCTGTTCGAAGACTGAGAGCTGCCCCAGCTCCCGGGCATCGAGCCTGCCCTGCAGTAAAGAAAGGCCCGGACGTGAGGTTGTCAGGCGTTCGAAATACTCTTCAAGAAACGCTTCAAGCTCCCCGGCCTGCTCCGAAAGTCGCTGCAGCGATGGGAGCAGTTTGTGGCGAAACCGCTCCTCGACAAGCGGAATAACCCGGTTACGGATGAAGTTGCGGTCGTAATCGATGCCGAAGTTGCTGTCGTCGGTACGGTACGGAATCTTTTTTTCATGGAGGTAGTCGACTATCTCGCTCCTGTTGAGCAGCAGCAGTGGACGCGTCACCCTTCCATGCATGGCCCGGATGCCTTTAAGGCCGAGCAGCGAGGTGCCCCGAAAGAGATTGAACAGCATGGTTTCGGCATTGTCGCTGACATGGTGGCCGGTTGCGATTTTCGTCATGCCGTGCTCTTCAAGGAGCGAGGCAAACCATCCATACCGCAACTCTCTGGCGGTCTCTTCAAGCGATTTCTTCCGCAATGCAGACGCCGCCGCAGTGTCGAAACGGACAATAAAACACTCAACTTCAGCCAGAGTGCACTGCTCCCTGACAAAGCGCTCGTCACCCAGGCTCTCCTCTCCTCGAAGCTGAAAGTTGCAGTGAGCCGCACTGATCCGGCAAGGGACAACGGGAGCGACCTCTTTGAGCAGGTGCAGAAGCGCCATGGAGTCGGGACCTCCCGAAACCGCAGCAAGCACATGATCCCCTCCTGTGACAAGCTGACGGTCGCGCAGTTGCTGCAGAAATTTTTTTTCGAGACGGTTCACGGCATTTTCCGCTGTTCAATGTTTGCAGAGAATAACTAAAATGTATTTTTTCATCCGTATTACCATAAGGGACTGCCATTAACCGTCGTAAATGGTATCTTCAGACCCCGACAAGGAAAAAAACGCCGGCGACCTGACGCTGCCGCGCCGCAACCGTCTCCATCACCTTGATCAGACCAGCCATGTTCACTCCCTGGGGTTACCCGACCATTCTGAAAACCGGCCTCATCGCCATCCTTCTTTCGGGCTTTACGGCTTTTTTTGCCATGCCCTTTCTTCCGGCAGCTCTGCTGCTCTCTTTGACTCTCCTGCTTTTCACGCTTTATTTTTTCCGGGACCCCAGGAGGAATCCGCCGGATGAAAAAAGCACCATCGTCGCCCCGGCCGACGGAAAGATACTTCTGGTACAGCCTTCCGTCAACAGCTTTACCGGCCCTTCATCGACGCTGGTAAGCATATTCATGTCTCCACTGAACGTGCATGTAAACCGCATACCTCTTGACGGAACGGTCACGCACCTCCGCTATCATCCAGGAACTTTCATGATGGCTTTCGATCACCGAAGCCTGGAGAGCAATGAAAAAATGGAGATCGGCATAGAAAACGGCGAAATGAAGGTGCTCTTCAGCCAGGTATCGGGTTTCATGGCCCGCCGGATAGTCTGCCTGCTTGATCAGGGTGATCGGGTGGTGCAGGGAAACCGGTTCGGCATGATCAGGTTCGGTTCGAGGGTCGATATCGTTCTTCCGGAACAAGCAGTGGTGACCGTCAGGGCTGGCGAGCGGACAAGAGCCGGAGAAACAGTAATCGCGCGCTTCTGAGGCTCCGGAACCCCGGTTTGCATCCCGAAAAAGTTTGGTTTCGGATGGAGTAATGATTATATAAATACCAAGTAATATACTTTTCAACGTTTTAATTCGCGGAGAGAGATCATGTTCGGATTAGGCGGTCAGGAACTCATACTTATTCTCTTGATCATACTGCTTCTGTTCGGTGCAAAAAAGCTGCCTGAACTTGCTCGCGGCCTGGGCAAAGGCATGAAGGAGTTCAAAAAAGCCCAGACTGAAATCGAGGATGAGTTCAACAAGGTTGTGGAAGAACCACCAAAAAAAACTCCGGAAAACCCGACGGAATCGAAATCCTGAACCTGCACGTTCACCTGAAAAAGCCCTCCCTGAAGGGCTTTTCGGTTAGTTTTTATTCAACCTGTTTTAGCTTTATCTTTCCTGCAGTTATCTCCAACCAGGACTACGGCTCATGCTCAGCAGCCTATACATCAGAAATTTCGCCCTGATACGGGAACTGACCGTGGAATTCTCTCCGGGCCTGACCATAATTACCGGTGAAACCGGCGCGGGAAAATCCATGCTTGTCGGGGCGTTGAGCCTGGTACTTGGAGAACGCGCCAGCAGCGACCTTGTCCGCTCGGGGGAAAACAAGGCGGTCATCGAAGCGATATTCTCCGGTACTCTTCCCGAAAGGCTGCGACCCCTTCTGGAAGAGGCCGGAATAGAAAACGCTCCCGAAACCCTGCTACGCAGGGACATTTCCGCTTCCGGACAGTCGCGATGCTTCATCAACGACACCCCCTGCACGGCGGGACTGCTGAAACAGGCTGGCCTGCTGCTCATCGACCTGCACGGCCAGCACGACCATCAACTGCTGCTCAATGCCGCATCTCATGAGGGAATGCTCGACGCTTTCGCCCAAAGCGCACAGGAAAGCTCGGCATACCGGGATGCATTTTCGCGTATCGCTGCGCTCTCCGCCCGGCAGAAACAGCTCGAGGAACGCGCCAGAGAGTTCAGAGAGAGAAAAGAGATGATGGAGTTCCAGTTCAACGAACTCGACGCCCTCGAGCTGAAGGAAGGCGAAGAGGATGAGCTGGAAAGCGAAATAACGCTCCTTGAAAATGCCGAAACGCTCTTCGGGCTTGGCACGGAACTCGGCAGTCTGCTCTACGAAGAGGAACGTTCGGCATATTCGGCGCTCTCCTCGGCCCGCCACATTCTTGAGAAACTCGCCGCAATCGACAAACGATTCGAAAGCCGGCTCGAGGATACCCGTTCCGCCGAAAGCATGGTTGAGGAGCTTTACCGCTTTGTCAACCGGTACACGGCAGCCGTAGAATTCAATGGCGACCGGCTCGACACCCTGAGAGGACGCCAGCTCCTGCTCCAACGGACACAGAGAAAATATGGCCGAGTCATCGCCGATCTGATTGCATGGCGAGACGAACTATCCCTGGGGCTCGGCTTCGAAGAGTCCATTACCGAAGAACGCGACCGTCTCGAAAGGGAGACCGACCTGCAGCGACTGAAACTCTCCGAAGCTGCGGCTGCCTTGTCGGAAAAGCGAAGAAACGCAGCCGCGAAGCTTGATGAAACTCTCGAACGGGAACTCTCGATGCTCGGTATTGCCGGAGCACGATTCCGGACGACGTTCAGTGCGGAAAAAGACCCTCTGGGCGACATTACCATCGACGGGTTACGATTCAGGGCCTTTGGAAACGGACATGAAAAAATCGAATTCCTGATTTCGGCCAACACCGGCGAAGAGCTGAAGCCGCTGGCGAAAGCCGCATCGGGAGGTGAAATTTCACGGGTAATGCTCGCACTGAAAAGCGCCCTTGCCGAATCGGCTGCACTGCCGATTCTCGTATTCGATGAAATCGATACCGGTATCAGCGGCACGACGGCCCATGCCGTAGCTGCAAGCCTGAAAAGGCTTTCCCGCCTGCACCAGATCATCGCCATCACCCATCTACCGCAGATTGCCGCCATGGCCGACGCCCATCTTTCTATTGGAAAAACCACCGAGAACGGAAGAACATCAGCAGGAGTGGTGCAACTCGATGCAGAGGGCCATATCCGCGCAGTCGCAGGACTCATCAGCGGCCGCAATATTTCAGACTCCTCGCTCAAACTTGCCGGAGAACTGGTAACTGGCGCAAAATCAGCTTAGAAAATGCGGGAAGTTTGCCTTATTATTCGTACCATAACCGATTATTGCCATCAGGACGCTTCTATCGACACCTGAGTACCGCGCCCTCCTTCTTCATCGGAAAAAGGAGGGTGTGCTCCGATGGAAGCGACCATTAACAAGGTGTTTTACTTCGTATGTCCACACGACTCATTTCAGGCTCCGCCGTTGCCCTGGTCACCCCGTTCAGGCAGGACAGGAGTGTCGATACCGATTCGCTCAGAATGCTGGTTCGCTTTCAGGCCGAAGCCGGAACCGATATGGTCATCCCCTGCGGAACGACCGGTGAATCGCCGACACTCTCGGCAGAGGAACAGACTCTCATTATCCGTACCGTCAGGGAGGAGGCCGGTGAGCGCCTCATCGTTGCGGCTGGTGCCGGAACCAACGCTACCGACCATGCCGTCGAACTGGCGAAAAATGCCGAAAAAGCCGGAGCTTCGGCCATCCTGTCGGTAGCGCCATACTACAACAAGCCCTCGCAGGAGGGAATCTACCAGCACTACCGCTGCATTGCCGAAGCGGTCTCCGTTCCGGTCATCATTTACAACGTTCCCGGTCGAACCGGCAGCAATGTTGCCGCTTCGACCATACTCAGGCTTGCCCGAAACTTCGGAAACATCGCCGCAGTCAAGGAGGCTTCGGACAATATCGCCCAGATTACGGAACTGCTTGAGGAGAGACCCGAACACTTTTCCGTACTGACCGGAGAGGACATGCTGATACTTCCGTTCATGGCCATGGGCGGAGACGGAGTGATTTCCGTAGCGGCAAACCAGGTACCGACAGCCGTAAAGCAGCTGGTCGAAGCTGCAAGAGCCGGCCGACTCGATGAAGCACGAGCCATCAACAGCCGCTACCGTCGTCTCTTCAGGCTCAATTTCATTGAAAGCAACCCGGTACCGGTTAAATACGCGCTGGCATTGATGGGCATGATCGAAGAGGTCTACCGGCTGCCTCTGGTGCCTCTTGCGGATGAAAACAGGCTTGTCCTGAAAGAGGAATTGCAGAACCTCGGACTCCTCTGAAGGCTCCCTCGGCGCTGAAAAGCACAAAAAAAACGAAATAAAAAAGCTGTCCCCCGAAAAGGACAGCTTTTTTACTGCTGTTGCAAAAGCCTCTAAAGAAGCAAGAGAGCCTGAACGAAACTGTCGAGCTCCGCTCTCGTGCGTTTTTCGGTAACGGCGACCAGAAGGCCGCTCTCCCCGCACGCGGAAAGGTCGTAACCCGCAAAAATGCCCTTGTCGAGCATGGCGCCGATAATTTCAGCTGCGGGCAGCGGCGTTTCCAGCACGAATTCGCGGAAAAACGGTGCCCCATACTTCAGTGAATAGCCGGGAATCCCGGTGATCCTGCCTGCCAGATAGTGCGCCTTGAGTGCACACTGTTCGGCCACTTCACGGATGCCCTGCTTGCCGAGCAGTGAAAGATAGACTGCAGCCTGAAGAGCACAGAGTGCCTGATTGGTGCAGATGTTCGAAGTAGCTTTTTCCCTGCGGATATGCTGCTCGCGAGTCTGAAGCGTGAGAATGAATCCGTCGTTGCCTTCACGGTCTTTCGTCATGCCGACAAGACGACCCGGAATCTTGCGGACACAGGCCTGCCGTACAGTAAAGATGCCGAGATAGGGCCCACCGAAATTCTGGTGATTGCCAAGAGGCTGTCCTTCGCCAACCGCGATATCGGCGCCGTAACTGCCGGGAGCGGCAAGAATGCCGAGAGAAAGCGGATCAGCAGAAACAACGAAAAGCGCACCTTTCTCGTGGGCTTCGGCACCGATCACCTCTACCTCTTCAAGCGATCCGTAAAAATTCGGCTGCTGGACGACAACTGCGGCGACACGATCGCTTACAAGCTCTTTGAGGCCTTCGAGACTGCCGACTCCATCTTCGAGCCTGTTCTGCAGAATCACGCCGTGACCGGAGGCTTCAAGATAGGTTTTCAGGACACTGACGGTGTACGGGTTCATTCTGCCGGCAAGCACAACCTGCTCGCGGCCGGTAACGTTCATGGCCATGAGCACGGCTTCGGCCAGAGCGGTCGCTCCGTCGTACATCGAGGCGTTGGCGACGTCCATGCCGTAGAGACGGCACATCATGCTCTGGTACTCGTAAATCGCCTGAAGCGTCCCCTGCGAAACCTCCGCCTGGTAAGGCGTATAGGCGGTATAGAACTCACTGCGCGAAACGATGCTTTTGATGGCCGAAGGGATGAAATGGTCGTAGGCTCCCCCTCCGAGATAGCTGACATAACCGGCGCTGCTGCGGTTGGCCGAGGCAAGACCTTCCAGCAGCTTCAGGACCTCCTGTTCGCCGAGAGCCGGAAAAAGGTCGAGCACCCGCTGCAGGCGGATTTCCTGCGGGATGTCGGCAATCAGATCATCGAACGATGCGGCCCCGATACTCCGGAGCATATCCTCTCGGTCCCGGTCGGTATTGACGATAAATGGCATTGGTTCAGGTAGAAACTGATAGGGTTGAAAAGGTTACTCGCCGGTAAGCTGACGATAGGCCGCAGCGTCGAGAAGTTCGGCGACCGAGGCGGGATCGTCGATGCGTATCTTCACCAGCCATCCCTCTCCGTAGGGGTCCTGGTTGACGATTTCAGCAGCGTCGAGTGCACCGTTCACCTCCAGAATCTCGCCGGCCACGGGAGCGAAAAGGTCGGCGACGGTTTTGACCGCTTCAACCGTTCCGAAAACCTCATGCGCTTTGAGTTTCGTTCCGGCAGGCTTCAGCTCGACGAAAACAATGTCACCAAGCTCGGACTGCGCGAAATCGGTAATGCCTGCAAGTGCGGAGCTGCCGTCTTCCAGCAGTTTGATCCATTCATGGTCTTTGGTGTAGCGAAGATCGTCAGGAATAGTCATGGGAAAATAACCTTGTTAAGAGTTGGCTTGAGAAAATGCTGATAAAGCTTGAAGGTCAAGGTAATATATTTTTCAAAGAGCTGAAACATGCCCGGATATTTGCATATCAAAGCTGCACTCCGCAGCTTTCGGGCACCTCTGTTCTTCGACGATAAGCGGGTCTTTCATGAGCTCCGGAGAAGCCGGAACCGGTAGCGCAGGGCATAAACCCCTTGACGCTGTAACCGGATTTCGGAGCAAAACAAACAAAGAAGGGTTCCCTTATAAAAGACGCTGACGCATGGATTCATAGAGCAGAATTCCGGCCGTTACGCTGACGTTGAGAGACTCGACGCATCCGGCAATAGGAACTCGCACGGTGCTGTCGCAGAACTTCATGGCTTCGGGTGAAAGCCCGCTTCCCTCGGCACCCAGCACCAGCACCGTCGATCCTTTAAGATCGGCATCGGTGTAATTGAGCTCGGCATCCATATCGGCGGCGAAAACCCGGAAATTGCGTTCACGAAGATATTCGAGGGTGCGCACCAGGCTTTTCACCTTGCATATCCGCATATGCGACAGGGCTCCTGCAGAAGCTTTGTGCACCGCGGCGTTGACCGGCGCTCCGCGGCCTTCGATCAGCACGACGGCATCTGCGGCCGCGGCTTCGGCGGTACGAATAATCGCGCCGATATTGTGAGGGTCTTCAAGCCCCTGAAGCACGACAAGGAGAGGAGAAGTGTTCCGGGGACAAGCGAGAACATCCTCGAGCGTATAGAAGGATACGGTGGTGATGAGGGCGCAGACCCCCTGATGCTTTGCCGAACCGGCAATCTGGGTGAGTTTCTCAAGACGGGCCTTGCCGCTGACCAGCTTAAGGCGCCGGGCGGTTATGACGATCTCCTTGAGCTTCGGGTGCGACGTATTGAACTGAAAATAGATTTTCTCGATACTGTCAGGCTTGTTCTGAAGCAGCTCGAGAACCGCATTGCGGCCATAAACAACATTTTCAGACTGTTCTGTGTACATATCTAACTTGTATGGAGTGTCCGGAGTGGCGCTCGCCGATGGCTGGAGTGGAGCACCACTCCGCTGAAAAACTGTTTTGTTCCGGTTATCACTTCGAATGTAATTAAATTGACTTGAATTCGATTTTTTTTATATCTTTTAGGTCACTCTCATTTGGCACTTTTTTCGACTTCGGATGTAACTTTTTCCAGTCCTCAGAAGTTTACATTACTGTGTTTTGTGCCATTTTTATTTCTTCAGTCGCTGTTTTTCATTTATCAAATAAATCCAGTAACAACTGCCAATATGAGCCGGACGTTTAAGACAATGGAGGGAAATGAAGCCTTAGCTCATATCTCCTACCGTACCAGTGAAGTAATTTCAATCTACCCGATCACGCCGGCATCACCCATGGGCGAGTATTCGGACGCATGGGCTGATTTAGGAAAAACCAACATATGGGGAACCATCCCGAAGATAGACGAGATGCAGAGTGAGGCCGGCGCCGCGGCTGCCGTGCACGGCGCGTTGCAAACAGGTGCGCTGACCACCACCTTTACCGCTTCGCAGGGTCTGCTTCTGATGATTCCGAATATGTACAAGATCGCAGGAGAACTCTCTCCCTGCGTCATTCATGTTTCTGCCCGTTCGCTCGCAGCACAGGCTCTCTCGATTTTCGGAGACCACGGCGACGTCATGTCCGTTCGCGGAACCGGATTCGCCCTTCTTGCTTCGAGTTCAGTCCAGGAAGTTATGGATATGGCCCTGATTGCGGCCGCAGCGACCCTCGAGTCAAGAATACCGATCATGCACTTCTTCGACGGATTCAGAACCTCACACGAAATTTCAAAAATCGAAGTGGTTCCCGATGAGGTCATCAGGGCGCTGGTCAGCGACGAACTCGTCATTGCCCACCGCAACCGTCGGATGAGCCCGGATGCACCGATAATCCGCGGCACCTCCCAGAACCCGGATGTCTATTTCCAGGGAAGGGAAACCGTTAACAGTTTCTATAACGCATGTCCCGGCATCATCGAACGTCTGATGGACAAATTCGGTGAATTGACCGGACGCCACTACAAACCGTATCAGTATTACGGCGCACCCGATGCTGAAAGAGTCGTCATTCTCATGGGATCGGGAGTCGAAGCCGTGCGGGAAACCGTCGAATTTCTCAACCATACAGGCGAAAAAGTCGGCGTGATCAATGCCCGGCTGTTCCGTCCTTTCGATATTGAGCGTTTTGTCAAGGCTCTGCCGGCATCGGTTAAATCCATTTCGGTACTTGACCGCGTCAAGGAACCCGGAAGTGCCGGAGAACCGCTCTATCTCGACACCGTAAACGCCCTGCTCGAAGGGTTCAACAACGGACTTATCAAAGCCATACCGGCAATCACCGGAGGCAGGTACGGACTCTCTTCGAAAGAGTTCACCCCTGCCATGGTCAAGGCCGTTTTCGACAACATGGCTTCCGCTTCGCCGAAAAACCACTTCACTGTCGGCATCAATGACGATGTCACCGGTACAAGCCTCGATTACGACCATTCGTTCTCCATAGAACCGGATGATGTATTCCGGGCTATCTTCTACGGCCTCGGTTCGGACGGCACGGTTGGAGCGAACAAGAACACGATCAAGATTATTGGCGAAAACACTCCGAACTATGCCCAGGGCTATTTCGTCTATGACTCGAAAAAAGCCGGCTCGATCACCACTTCGCACCTCCGTTTCGGGCCGAAACAGATTCATTCGACCTATCTCGTCAGTGAGGCTCACTTCATCGGATGCCACCACTGGATTTTCCTTGAAATGATCGATCTGCTGAAAAATCTCAAAGAGAACGGCACACTGCTGCTGAACTCGCACTACGCACCTGAAGAGCTGTGGGAAAAACTGCCGAAAATCGTTCAGGAACACCTGATAAGAAAACAGGCGAAACTTTACACCATAGACGCCTACAAGGTCGCCCAGACAAGCGGAATGGGTCAGCGCATCAACACCATCATGCAGGCCTGCTTCTTCGCCATTTCCGGTGTTCTGCCGCGTGAAGAGGCCATTGAGAAAATCAAGGACTCCATCCGGGAGACCTACGGAAAGAAAGGTGACGAAGTGGTCAACCAGAACATCCAGGCGGTTGACAACACGCTTGCGAACCTTCATGAAGTAACCCTTGGCTCGGTTGCAGAAAGCGACAAGGAGCTCCGTTCACCGATTGTCGGTGAAGCTCCCGAATTCGTCTGCAATGTGCTTGCAAGGATCATTGCCGGCGAAGGAGACGATATTCCGGTCAGCGATATGCCGGTTGACGGGACCTATCCTACGGGAACCTCGAAATTCGAAAAACGGAACCTTGCCGAAAACATTCCCGTATGGGAACCTGAGCTCTGCATCCAGTGTGGCAAATGCTCGCTGGTCTGCCCGCATGCGGCAATCAGACCGAAAGTGTACGACGCGAAATACCTCGCCAATGCACCGAAAACCTTTAAATGCATCGACGCAAAGGGCGCCAGTTGGGCAGGGATGAAATACACCATCCAGATCGCCCCTGAAGACTGTACCGGATGCGATATGTGTGCACATGTCTGCCCTGGAAAAGATCGCAGCAACCCCGAAAGAAAAGCGCTGGAAATGCAACCCCAGGCCCCACTGCGTGAAGCGGAAATCGACAACTGGAACTACTTCCTCAATATTCCGGAATACGACCGCAACAAAATTAATGTTCGCCTGATCAAGGAGCAGCAGCTTCAGCAGCCACTCTTCGAGTTTTCCGGAGCCTGTGCCGGATGTGGTGAAACCCCCTATGTCAAGCTTATGACCCAGCTCTTCGGCGACAGGCTGGTCATCGGCAATGCAACGGGATGTTCATCCATTTATGGCGGCAACCTTCCCACAACGCCATACTCGACCAATGCTGCAGGGCTTGGGCCGACATGGTCGAACTCGCTCTTCGAGGACACGGCGGAATTCGCGCTCGGCTTTAGAAGCTCGATCGACAAACAGCGGGAATATGCCATGGAACTCGTGAAGAGAATGGCTTCCGAAATTGGCGAATCCCTTGCTACGGAGATTCTCGACGCGAAAGAGAGCAGCGAACCTGAAATTTTTGAACAGCGTAAACGTATCTCGGTACTGAAAAATAAACTTCAGCATATCGATTCAGCCGATGCAAGAAATCTGTTCTCGGTTGCAGACATGCTGGTTAAAAAGAGTGTATGGGGTGTGGGAGGCGACGGCTGGGCTTACGATATCGGTTACGGCGGCGTCGATCATGTCACGGCCAGCAACAAAAACATCAACCTTCTGGTACTTGACACGGAGGTCTACTCCAATACCGGAGGCCAGGCATCGAAAGCAACCCCGAAAGCAGCCATTGCCAAATTCGCTGCTGCCGGACGTGTCACGAACAAAAAGGACCTCGGACTGATCTCCATGAGCTATGGCACGGCCTATGTCGCAAGTGTGGCACTCGGCGCCCGTGACGATCAGACCCTCAAGGCATTCCTCGAAGCGGAAGCGTACGACGGTCCTTCGATCATCATTGCCTACTCCCATTGTATTGCCCACGGCATCAACATGGCAACAGGCCTTGATAACCAGAAAGCTGCCGTTGATTCCGGTCACTGGTTACTCTACCGCTACAATCCTGAACTCCTGAAAGAGGGAAAAAATCCGTTGATACTCGACTCGAAAAAGCCGAAAATCCCGATTGCACAGTTCCTCAACAATGAAAACCGGTTCAGAATGCTCAAGAAAAGCCATCCGGCTCTTGCTGAGCAATACTATGCGGAAATTCAGAAAGCCGTGGATGCTCGCTGGGCTCATTACGAGTACCTTGCAGCCCGTTCATTCAGCGAGATCAAATCCTGATCCTGAAGAAAACGGCACACAGAGACCATAAATGCAGAACGGCGGGAACCCCCCGCCGTTCTGCATTTATGCACATTATTCGTTCATTTGCCGCTTTCGCCCATCATCCCGATCTTCTGGCGAAGCAGCCTTGCCTTTTGCTCATCTCCCGTCTTTTCATAGACTTTCAGCAGATGACCGGCTATCTCGAGGTCATCCTTTGCAAGCGATGAGGCCTTTTCGAGATACTGAAGGGCCTCACGGTACTCACCCAGCCCGAACAGCACCCAACCAAGCGTATCGAGATAAACCGGGTTGTCCGGCTCCTGGGCGACGGCTGTCAGGGCAAATTTTTTTGCCTCGGCAAGATCACGGCCCTGCAGGGAGAGCATGTATGCATAATTGTTCATGGCAAGAGCGTTGCCGGGATCGAGCAGCAGAATCGCACGGTACATGGCAAGGCTTTTTTCCGTCAGGCCCAGCTTGTCGTAACTCATGGCAAGCGTCGATGCTGCCTGGAGATATATCCAGCGATCCTTTTCCCTGTGCTTCTCCTGCAGGGCTTTTTCAAGCAGCCTGACGGCCTTCCGGGTGTCACCTGACTGAAAAGCGGTATAACCTTCCAGAACGAGCAGCCTCATGGGGGTTACCCTGACCACTTTTTTTGCCCTTGCGACGGCATTGGTGGCCTTTGCATACTCTTTCTGCATGATATAGGCCGTAATAAGGTCCTCCCACGCCTCGATATGGGCCGGATGCTTCCGAAGAATTGCATTGAACTCCCTCTCCGCTTCCAGAGGATTCTTTTCCCTCAGTTTAAGTTTGCCTTTGAGCATCGCCGCCGCCGGTTCGCCGGGATGACGCTTCCCGATCTCGGCAAGCATGCCATAAAGCGGCTGGACATAAGCGCTGTCTTTTGCCGCACGAACATAAAACAGTTCGGCGAGGCTTATTTTCTGTTCCAGCTTCAGACCGGAGGTAGTGTAAAATGCGTTGAGGTCGAGAAGAAAGGCGTTCCTGTCTTTCGTATCTACCGAAAGTTCGAGCAGGGCGAGCCATGCCGGGACGAAACGGGGGTTGGTTGCAATGATCTCCCTAAAGGTTTTCGAGGCCAGAGCTGTCTGACCGGTTTCCACATAGAGTTCGCCGAGGGTAAGCTGCAAACGTGCTTTTTCCTCCCCCTCCTCGATAAGTCCGGAAAGCGTTTCGATGGCCTGGTGGTAGTGTTTGAGCTTGATTTCAAGCAGCAACACCTGGGCCCGGGTGTTCTCGTCAGAGGGATCGAGCTGCAGGAGACGCTGAAAAACCCCGAGCGCTTTTTCCGGGTCGCCTGAAGCGATGTGCTCAAGAGCAAGCAGGGTAAGATAATCGCTGCGGCCGGGTTCAAGCTTCACCAGATCGGTGTAGAGCGCGACAGCGCGGCCGTAATCCTTCATCTGATGGGCGACGGTGGCAAGCAGAAGAAGATAGTGCCGGTTCCCGGGTTCAATTGCCGCAGCTTTTTCGGCATGGGTTCTTGCCGAATCGGCTACGCCGAGTTCCAGAAAGGCTCTGGCTGTGGCATGATGCACCGCCGCCCTTGCGGCAGGCTCGGATATCCGGACGGTACGATAGGTGTCAATCGCACCCCAGAAATCACCTTTTTCGGCAAGCAGAAGAGCCGAGACAAAACGGTTTTTCGCACTTTCAGCAGCTGCCTCACTCGCTGCAGGCCAACCCCCCCCTGCTTTTACTGCCGGTCGGGAACTGCACGCCGAAAGCAGAAAAAGCAGAAGAAGCCCGAAAGAAAAAAACGGAATCCTGCTGCCGCCGGAAAACCCGGGTACCGCAACAACGCTGCCCGAGGCAGGAAATCGACTCTCAGGGAAGTGCGTCGAACAGCGAACCTTCAGCGATGCCGCTTCCCGGTAGCGAGAACCGGCTGATCGCCCTGCGGGTTGCCATACGGCCTCTCGGCGTTCGGGTGATATATCCTGCCTGGATAAGATAGGGCTCATAAACCTCCTCGATAGTGTCCTGCTCCTCCCCAACGGAAACAGCCAGTGAAGCCGCTCCTACAGGGCCGCCATTGAACTTGTTGACAATGGTGTCCATGATCCTCTTGTCCATATCGTCAAGCCCTTCCTCGTCGATTTCAAGACGTTCAAGCGTCGTCATGGCAATAAAACGGGTGATGACCGGCGCATCGGCAACCTGGGCGAAATCACGGGCACGCCTCAGAAGCCGGTTCGCTATGCGCGGCGTACCGCGGGAACGACCGGCAATTTCAGCGGCTGCATCCCGCTCTATACCGATACCGAGAATGCCCGATGCGCGCACGATGATCTGCTCGAGAATTTCGGCGGAGTAGTAGTCGAAACGGCTGCTGATACCGAAACGCGCCCTGAGCGGAGAGGTCAGAAGACCGGAACGGGTTGTCGCACCCACAAGCGTAAAGGGTTCGATGCGCAGCTGCACGGCACGGGCCGAAGGACCGCTGTCGAGCATGATGTCTATGCGGAAATCCTCCATTGCCGAATAGAGATACTCCTCAACAGCAGGAGGCATGCGGTGAATCTCGTCGATAAAAAGCACATCCCCTTTCTCCAGTCCGGTCAGTAGACCGGCAAGGTTTCCTGCCTTGTCGAGCAGCGGGCCTGAAGTGGCCTTGATACTGCTGCCCATCTCCGAGGCGATGATGAAAGCAAGCGTGGTTTTGCCGAGTCCCGGAGGGCCTGAGAGAAGAACATGATCAAGCGCATCGCCGCGCTTTCTTGCTGCCGATATGAAAACCTTCAGATTATCGGTCAGACGCTGCTGGCCGGTAAAATCCTCCATTTTTATCGGGCGGATCTGCTCCTCGAACCTGATTTCAAGAGCGTCTGCCGGAGTATTCAAGAGTTCGATTTTCACTGGAAGCCTGCCTTCGTTATGTTCTTCAGGGTATCGGTCACAGTCTTATCCTCGGATCGGCCACAGCATAGAGCACATCGGCAAGAAGATTACCGAAAACAATCAGCGTCCCGGAAATAAAGGTATTGGCTATAATGAGCGGATAATCACGGGCGAAAATCGCCTCAACGGTAACACGGCCCATGCCCGGAAAAGCGAAAATCACCTCGATGAAGAGCGCGCCGCTGAAGATAAAGGGCAGCGAACTTCCCATCAGGGTAATTACCGGAAGCAGGGCGTTGCGCAGCGCATGGCGGAAAATCACGACATTCTCGGGAAGTCCTTTGGCCCTTGCCGTGCGGATATAGTCCTGCCGTATCACCTCGAGCATGCTTCCCCTTACATAGCGGGCTATGCCGGCCGCACCGTTGATGCTCAGCACCGTTACCGGCAACACGAGATGCCATATCCTATCGACAAGGAAACCGAAGGGCCCGAAACTTTCGGCGCCGATTTCATTGAGACCGGAGGCCGGAAACCACTGAAGCTTGAGGGCAAAAACGATAATCATCATGAGGGCGAACCAGAACTCCGGCATGGAGTAAAAGAACAGTGCGGTAACCGTCAGAAACCGGTCGAGAAAACTGTTCTGCCGAACTGCCGAAATAATGCCGATAACGATGCCGAAGGTAAAATTGGCAACGAGCGTGAGGGCAGCAATCGTCACGGTAACCGGCAGGGCCTGGGCTATCACCTCGAAAACGGGCTGCTGGGCCCGGCTGAAACTGCGACCGAAATCACCCTGCAGCACATTGGCGAGCCATTTGACATACTGAACCGGCAACGGGTCGTTCAGCCCGTACTGCGCCCTGATCTGCTCGGCGACATTGGGGCTGATACCAGGCTGGATGAAAAAAGCCGCCGGATCTCCCGGAGCGAGCCTGATAATGAAAAACGTCAGGGTCAATACCCCGAAAATAAGCGGTATCGAAAGCAGCAGTCTTTTGAGAATATAGGTCAGCATACGGTTCTACCTGGCAAGGTTTGACGAGGGCGTGAGCGTCCAGTCGTCAATATTGTAAAAAGTACCGGAAATATTGAGTTGCTCTCCGGAGATTCGCTTGCTGAATCCCAGGGTCTCCCTTATCCAGTAGAGAAAGGTAACCGGCTGGTCACGGTGGATAATCTCCTGGTACTCCAGCCAGTAGGGGCCGGCATCGGTCTGAACCAGTTTCTCCTTTGCCAGTTCGCAGATTTCGTCGATTCTCGGATTCCGGTAACCGGTAAAATTGAAGGTGCTCTTTTTCAGGTCGGAACCCCAGACGTCGAGCGGATCGATTTCAAGCCCGATCGACCAGCCGGCCATCCATGCGTCGAGTTTCCGGTTCTGCAGGTTCTCGAAAAAGACGTTCGATTCCTGGACATCGAGCCGGCAGTCGATGCCCAGAGCCTTGAGGTTCTGCTGAATGACCACGCTTGCATAGTTCCGTCTTGCATTGCCGGAGTTGGTGTAGAGTACGAAACTGAACTTCCGCCCCTGTTTCTGCAATATACCGTCCGGTCCGGGACGCCACCCCTGTTTTTCAAGCAGGGACGCTGCTGCTGCGGGATCATAAGGATGGGGGGCGATGGAGCGGTTGTAGGCCCACTTCAGTGACGGAGAAATATCGGTATTGCAGACGGAACCGTACTCTTTGAGATAACCGTCGATAATCGCCTCACGGTCGATGGCCATGGTGAGGGCCCTGCGCACTTCCGACGAACCGAAAAGCGGATGCGGCAGAATTTGACCGTTTTTGTGATAGGCAGCCTGATCGATGTTGGACCAGCCGACATAATCATAAACGCGGAGACCGACGCTCTTGGTCTCGACTCCCGGATTCGCCTTCAACAGAGCACTGAAATCCTCCGGCTTGATGTTTTCGACAATGTCGACGGTATTGGTCTGCAGCTGTGCGAGCCTCACCGTGTAATCAGGCACAATCCGCCAGTTGATGAGGGGAATGTTTCCCGGTTTGGGAAGGTTCGACTTTCTGTTGGAAGCCAGCACCATCTCCTGCTGTTTTCCCCATGACTGCAGCCTGTAGGGTCCAGCTCCAACAGGTTTCTGATTGAGCGGCGAGCTCCTGAAATCCTCCGGCTTGATGTTCTGCCAGAGATGCGCGGGAAGCGGCGTAAGCGAGGTATGAAAAAGCGCCAGATGTTCTGGTACAGGTTTGTAGAACCTGAATATGAGCGTGGTATCGTCCGGAGTTTCGATAGCCCGGTCAAAATCGACCGATCCCCTGTCCGCTCCGATAAGCTCAGCAAGATACTGCTGACGGGGACTTGCGATCACGGGATTGCCGTAGAGGCGATAGGTGAACCTGAAATCCCCGGAAACGACCGGTTTGCCGTCGTCCCAGAAGGCATCGTTGCGCAGGATATAGGTGATGGACTTGTGGTCCGCAGACATGACCCATGTTCTGGCCAGCGCAGCTTCAGGTTTTCTGCCCCCGTTGGAAGGGCGGAATTTTTTTTCGAGAGCCAGAAAATTCAGCAGTCCGGTTGTGGTATCGAACTCGCTCTGCAGAAGCCCCGGATAGATCAGACCGGAAATATTGCTCGACGTAACGCTCGAACCGATAACGGGGTTGAGGTAATCGGCATCGCCAAGCATGGCGATGACCAGCGTCGAATCCCTCGCTGCAGCTCCCCTGTCACCGCTGCCGGGTGTCCGTCCGCATGAGCTAAACAGCAGCATGAGTGCTGCCAGAATGGCTGAAAATGCGATTTCCCTGCCGTATCGCATCTGAATGTGTTCAACTCGCATCATCGGGTGTTTTTTCCTTGTCGATTATCGTTCTGATCCTTTCAGTCAGGGCTTCAGCTGCCACATAGTTTGAATAGTGCTTGAGCAGGAAGTTCAGGGCAACCACCTCGATGATCACCGCAATGTTTTTGCCGGGGAAAATCGGCAGCTGTACCAGCGGAACGTCGACGCCAAGAATTTTTATGGCCTTCATATCGAGGCCGAGACGTTCATAATCTGTTTCCCTGTTCCATTCGAGCAGCTCAACGACAACCTGCACATCCTTGATATCGCGGATTGCCCTGATGCCGAAATTCGCCTTGACATCGACAACGCCGAGACCGCGGATCTCCATGAAATGGTCGATAATGTCGTTCCGCCTTGCATTGAGAAGCAGCGACTCCCCCTTGCGGCGGATTACCACGACATCGTCGGCGACAAGGCCGTGACCGCGCTCGATGAGATCGAGGGCAATTTCCGACTTGCCCAGCCCGCTCTTGCCGGTCAGAAGCACACCGACACCGCAGACATCGACCATGGAACCGTGATACTGCTGATGCAGGGAGAACTGATCGTCAAGAAAATCGGTAATCAGATACATGGCTTTGGTCGAGGAGTGACGGGTGGCATAAACCGGCACACCCGCCTCTGTAGCCATATCGAGCAGTTCGGGATTGAGTTTGTTGGTACTGGTAAGAATAATACAGGGCACCTTGAAGCGCACCAGATGCTCAAAAGCCTTCCTTCGTTCGGTTTCACCGAAACTGTTGAGAAAACGGGTTTCGGTATTACCGAGAATCTGAACCCGCTTGTAGGTGAAGAGATTGGTAAAGCCGGCAAGCGCAAGACCTGGACGGTGCAGTTCCCGTTCTGTGATCCTGCGTTTCTGTTCATCCACCCTGTTCAGCCGGCGCAGCTTGATATCGTGATTCCTGCCGATGTTCTCAAAAAAATAGGCGACCGTTATCGATCGCTTTTTCATCCCCTTCTGGTCGAGATTCATGGCACAAGAGTAAATAGTGATAAAGGAAATGCCCGGGAAGCCGGAGGACAGAGCCTGCAGGCTCCCCGGGCAGCAGGTTACGGAGCCATTTTTTCCTTGTGTTTCTGGAGCTGGCGTGAAAGCGATTCGACACAGCTGTCCACAGCCGGCTCATAGGCCACGGCGGCTTCCCGGGCAACCAGGACATGCTGGGGAACATGTACGGTTACTTCGGCAAGCTTGTTCTTTTCCACATCGTTTTTCTGATGATCGAGAATAATATGACAGGAGATGATACCCGGAAACACTTTGGCAAGCGACTGCACGGCATCTCGGGCATACTCTTCGACGCTGTTGTGATTATTGGAATGGCGCAGGGTAACCTGTACGTTGATGGTTTCGATATCGACGGATTTAGTCATGGAAACCTCCAGTGATAAATGGTGAACAGAGTGAAGGAACAAAACCCCCTTCCAGTACATCGGTGGGGGCCAAAGCGGTCAGGCTTTAGGGTGGGCATTCCGGTAAACCTCCCGCAGCCTGGTGAAGGTGACGTGGGTATAGATTTCCGTTGTCGACAGACTGCTGTGGCCGAGCATTTCACTCACGCTTTTCAGATCGGCCCCGCTGTTGAGCATATGGGTAGCAAAACTGTGTCGAAGAATATGAGGATTTCTCTCTTTCTGTTCGGTAACGGGAGTCAGATACTTTCTGGTAACCCTTTGGACAAGCATGGGATAAATCTTTTTGCCTTTCTTCGTTACGAACACATACGTCAAGGCTCCGGCATCGCCCTTACTGAATATTCTAAAGAAGTTTCGCCGGACTTCAAAATATTTTTTCAGTGCTTCCATGGCGCAGGAGCCAAGCGGCACGATCCTCTGCTTGCTGCCTTTTCCCGTTATTTTCACTGAACCACCCTCCATACTGACGTCCTGCAACTCGAGACCGATGATCTCCGATATCCTGAGCCCGCAGCTGTAGAGAACCTCGAGCAGTGAGCGATCGCGCTCGAGAACGAATGAGGCTTCGAGCTCCTGCAAGCCCTCCGGAGAAGACGCTGCTGGAGGAATAGCCTCCCTGAAAAGCTGTTCAGTCTGTTGTTCGGTGAGAAAACCGGGCACATTCCGCGGATACTTGGGAGTGGAAACATAGGAAAGAACCGAGCTGTCGATCACTCCGGTATGCAGCAGGTATCGGTAAAAGCTTTTGAGCGAAGCGAGTTTGCGGGCAATGGATTTCGGCTGCAGGCCCTTTTTAAGCAACACTCCCATATAGAGGCGTATATCGACTACCGAAACCCCTGAGGGTGCGAAATCCCGCATATCGGCGATATCGAGATGGTCGGCGATAAACCGGGAAAACTGGTCGAGATCGTGACGGTAAGCCGTCAGGGTATGCGAAGAGACGTTTTTTTCGTGCTCCAGGTAATCGAGAAAGCTGTTGATCTCAGGATAGCATTCGCTTCGGGCACCTTGAGGCTGATGTTCCGGCGGCTGATGCGTCATATGGTCATATTCGGATATCCATGGCAACAAGTTCCGACTCCCCTTTCATGTAATATAACCCTCTTCCATGCAGAAGAAAACTGTTCAGTGCCGGACGGAGGCTCTTTTCCGACATGACATCTTCATGGAGAAGCTGCCTGTCAAGCCAGAAGCGGATCACGCTCCGCCATCTGCCGGAATGAGGATCGTGATCGTGAGAGGCTGCGACAACAAAAGATCCTGTGGCAATGCACTCGCACCGCTCCGGTTCGGCGATGCCGGTACCCTGAAGCACTTCATACAGCGGGCTTCCCTCCGGGGCAAAATCCGGAAGCACGATCTCCTGCCGCCGCTCCTCCGCAATTACCCTCTCCCTCAGGGCATTGATCTCGACGCCGCCTGCGTCCGGACGCCGGAGTTCAGCTCCGGTTAAAGGATCGACGATCAGATAGCGACGTTCCGGAAAACCGGCAAACACAGAAGGAATATAGACAAGCAACCCCTCCTGGAGAACTCCGCAGTAAACCATGTTCGAATGCGACCAGACCACCAGGCCGGTTTCCGGAGAAACAGCCCACAGACCGAGATGCTCGGGGCTGTTCTCCTGGTACGCGTGCAGATAGGCGAGATTCCCGGAAACCGTCTCGATCCCGGTAAACCAGCCCTCTCCCGCAGGTTGCGTCCCGTCGGGGAGAAGCAGCAGATAGTTGTCGAGTATTATCCTGCCCGAACGTTCTTCAATGACGAAAAAAAGCGAACTTCGCCCCTCCAGGCATCGCTTCTGGCAGACAAGCAATCCGTTTCGGGTAAACGAAAGCCGCCATATCCGGGCATCGCTTCCGCCATTGTAGACCCATCTCAGGCTTACCTGTTCACTACTCTTCATCGGTCTCTTTCCTCAGTCTGTAGATATTGACCGTAACGGGCTGTTTGCCGCCATCATAGTCGGAGGTATGCGCGGTAATGGAATAACCGTTTTCGCCGGCAAGTTCGAGAAACTGTCCGGCAAGCCGGCGTCGCGGATCGGCAATAAAAGCCGAACCGCCAGGTTTGATCAGCTTGTCGATGGCCATGACTATCGGAAACAGGTTCACCCGCTCGTAGAGTACATCGGCGGCAAAAAGCATATCGAACCGCTCTGTACAATGCACATCCCTCCAGTCGAGGCGGGCTGTTTCAAGCGGCACGCAGTTCCGCCGGGCATTGTAACGAATAAAGCGAAGAGCTTCGGGAGAGTAATCGGTCGCAAGCACGGCTGCACCATGTGCGGCGGCCGTAACCGAAGCCATACCGATGCCGGCCCCGATCTCCACCACTCGCTTTCCGGCCACCGGAAGCTCCCCGGCAATGAACGAGGAGAGTATTATTGCCGAAGGCCATATTTCAGCCCAATACGGCATCTGTTCATCCTTTACAAACTCCTCGGGCGAAATCCTGTCGAGAAGCGCATAACTGTCGAGAACGCTCAGAAAGCTGAACGAACGACCACCTATCATGTAGGGCGTTTCCGACAGATCATACTCTGCGGCAAGTTCGAGATAGAGGCGTTCAAGATCTGGTTTACACTCCCCCTGCTGTATGTTCATATGTCAAGTACGTTGATTGCCGTCCCGGTTGATTCCCCCCTGAAAAAAGAAAAATCCGGCAGGAATTTACTGAAAATCATGCCGGATTTCTATTTTGCAGGGCAACATGATGCTTCAATACCCTAAACCGAAGAGAAAACCTTATGAGAAGAGAGCTTCTTGAAGTATTTGACAATACCTTTCCCGAAAGAGATTACTCGATCGAGATTGTCAACCCTGAATTCACCTCGGTCTGCCCGAAAACCGGCCTGCCCGACTTCGGCACCATTACCGTCACCTACGTACCCGACAAGACCTGCATCGAACTGAAGTCGCTCAAATACTATTTTCTCGACTTCCGCAACGCCGGCATTTTTTATGAAAACGTCACCAACACCATTCTCGACGATCTCGTTGCGGTATCACAGCCGAGAGAGATGACCGTCAGAAGCGAATGGAAAGCCAGGGGAGGCATTACCGAAACCGTAACGGTCGAATACAGCGGCAGAAAAGGGTAACGGCTCTCAGGTTTGCACCAACAGAAAAACCCGGCATGAAACCGGGTTTTTCCTTTTTATCCGCCGTAATGGTACGGAAAATCAGTATTTCGCATTGAACCACGGGACGAACTGCTTCACATCGGCGTCGGTAATGCCGGAGTTCGGGACAGCTTTCATGGTCAGCACGATTTTTTCGGTCTCGCCCTGCTTGATGTACTTCTTCATCTTGTCCTTTACGGAATCGAGCGTATGGCACTTGTTGCATTTAGTGTCGACCAGCTTTTTGGCCGCGTCGAAATCGATCGATGCGGTCTCGCCTGAAGCGGGAGCTGCGGCGGTGGCGGCAGCTTCGTCGGCAGCGGCTTTTTCAAGACTTGCTTTTGTAGCATTCACAAAATCCGCATCGCCCTCGAGAAAAGCGGTCAGCTGGGAAACCGAACGGATGGACTGCCCTTCGAGAGTGGTGGTACGTCCGGTAGTGGGAAGAAGAAAACCTGAGGGTCTGATCCAGAGGATAATAAACATGAGAGCAACAATGCCGAGAGCGCCAAGCGGGAAGCTCAAAAACCATTTGTCGCTGATGCGCGAAGACATCTTTCCCAGCGTCATAATGATAAGCGAAGCGCAGAAAATCAGGAGGAACCACCCTGAAAAAGACCGTAACGGAGTCAGAACCGAAGAGATGTTCTCAGCCGGCACCTTGTACCCGGTTAAAAACGACACCCCGAAAAACAAAGCCCCCATTAAGACAGCTCCACCGATTGCAAGCGCAATAAGCTTTCCGTTTGATTTGTTGTCCATGACAGGTAGTGAATTAGGTGTTAGTGGCTTACAGATATTTTATTGAGTAAGATAAGCATAATATGTAAAGGCGGCAAACATAAAGCTTAAAAACATTGAGCCCGCATGAGCCCCCCTTCCGCTCATGCCAACCGGCTGCAGTCCCTGGCGTGGAGGGATACAAGAGCATCCTGATCAGATCGAACTCATGTCCATTAATTATACCTGTTGCATGTTCCGTGATTTTTGCAAATACTCAGGGAACGGAATAAAATCCGGAGACCCTCGAACCCCCTTGAATATTTATGCGTACATCTGTTTATTGCTCGATAGATGTTTTTCATAAGCTCCAGAGGAGCGACCTGCCGGTAGTTCAGGGTCAAACCCCCCGGAAAATGAGGATTTCGATCCCGGCTTGTCGGGACAACACCGTTATCGGGTTTCGGAACAAATTAATAGCAAAGGTACTCTCATGATCAACGCGACCAGCAGCATCATCGATTTCGAAAAAGCCGAGAGGGATACGATCTTCCTGCTCGAATGCTTCCGGGAGGTACTTCGCGACCTTGGAGAGCATGAACTGGCGGACCATCTGCCATTTGAAAATGCAGGCATCCCCCTTGAGCGCTATCCGGATACCGAGCGCGCCCTGCAGGCTTTTTCCATTTTTTTCCAGCTTCTCAATATGGCGGAAGAGAACTCCGCCGCACAGAACAGACGTGCGCTCGAAGCCGAAAAGGGACTGGAGCACCTCACCGGCCTATGGGGAAGAACCCTCGGCCGGCTCAGGGATCTTGGCATCGCTGAAACCGAAATCCAGACACTCCTGCCGGAGATCGCCGTCAATGCCGTCCTGACGGCCCACCCTACGGAAGCGAAACGTAAAACCGTACTTGAACAGCACCGGCAACTCTATCTGCTTCTGGTTAAACGGGAAAACCAGATGTGGACCCCTCAGGAACAGCAGGAGATACGCAATGAAATCAAGGTTGTCATGGAAAGGCTATGGAGAACGGGAGAAATTCTGTTCGACAAACCTGAAGTATCAGCCGAACGGCGAAACGTGATTCACTACCTCTGCAATATTTTCCCGGAGGTTCTGCCCCTGCTCGACAAGCGTCTCCTCCAGGCATGGAAGAGTACGGGATTCGATCCGGATAAACTTTCCGATCCTCGCTCGCAGCCCCGTCTCTCGTTCGGGAGCTGGGTCGGGGGCGATCGCGACGGGCATCCCCTTGTAACGGCAGAGGTAACGGAAGAGACCCTTGCCGACATGCGAAGTAACGCCCTGATGCTTCTGCTCCGCCATCTCAGGGAACTGGCGTCGAAACTGAGTCTTTCCGAAAGGCTCCATGCCCCCGGAGCCTCGCTTGCACGTCGCATCGAAAATCTCGCCGGAAGGCTCGGAGAGAAAGGCCTGGAAGCCATGCGGAGAAACCGACATGAACCATGGAGGCAGTTCATCAACCTCATGATCGCCTCTCTTCCGCTTGAAGCAGGAGTATCCGAAACCATCAGAACGACCTCCGAACCATGCTGCTACATGGAGGCGGCCGAGCTCCTTGAAGACCTCGCTCTCCTGAGAGAGTCGCTGATGGGAATCGGGGCTCACTGTATTGCCGATACGGATGTCGCGCCCGTCTACCGGATCGTGCAGACATTCGGCTTCCATCTCGGCACACTGGATATCCGCCAGAACAGCCGCTTTCACGATCTCGCCCTCTCCCAGCTGATGACGGCAGCCGGTCTCGACGGAAACGGATTCCTGGAGTGGGACGAATGCGAAAGAAGAGCGTTTCTTGACCGGGAGCTGCACTCTCCCCGGCCATTCACCCATCCGGATATGACGGCCGGGCCCGAAGCTGAAGCTGTACTGGCCAGCTACAGGGTGTTGCTCAATCAAGGTAAACGGTACGGAACCGACGGCCTGGGCTCCCTTATCGTCAGCATGACCAGAAACGTTTCCGACCTTCTGGTCGTCTATCTTTTTGCCAGGGAGGTAGGCCTGATGACCCCTTCCGGTGACGGGGACGCCTGCATACTCCCCGTCGTTCCGCTTTTCGAAACCATCGACGACCTGAAAAAAAGCCCGGCGATACTGCAGGAGTTCCTCCTCCATCCCGTGACCATAAGAAGCCTTGACTACCGGAGAAAAAACAAGGGAAGCAGAGGGCGGGTTCAGCAGGTCATGATCGGATACAGCGACAGCAACAAGGACGGGGGCATTTTCGCAAGTACATGGACACTCTACCGGGCACAGGAAGCACTGCTCGAAGCCGGCAGGCGTTGCGGAACGGATATCCTGTTTTTTCATGGGAGGGGTGGCAGCATCAGCCGGGGTGCCGGACCGACCCACAGGTTCATCAAGGCTCAACCCTACGGTTCGTTTCATGCGGGAATGTGCTTTACCGAGCAGGGAGAAACCATCGCCCAGAAATATGCCAACCGCATCAGTGCCGTATACAATCTCGAACTGTTCATTGCAGGAACTGCCGGAGCCGTAATCAGGCAGAGGAAAAGGGAAAAAGCGGAACACCCCCTCGAAACAGTAATGGATCTGCTCTCCGAAAAAAGCCATCTCGCCTACAGGCAACTCATCGAAATCGAAGGGTTTCTGACGTTTTTCAGGGAAGCCACTCCCATTGATATTATTGAATCGACCCGGATAGGCTCACGACCTTCGAGAAGGAGCGGCCAAGCCACTCTTGCGGATCTTCGGGCAATCCCCTGGGTCTTCAGCTGGAACCAGGCCCGTTTTTCCCTTTCGGGCTGGTACGGGGTCGGCTCTGCGCTTGAAGCGCTGCAGAGCATTGATCCGGTAGCCTTCGAGGAAATCCGCTTCCGCGGTCATGCATGGCCACCCCTTCGCTACATCGTCAGCAATGCAGACACCAGCATCGCTTCCGCCGATCCGGAAATCATGCACGAATACGCTTCGCTGGTCACCGACGGCACCGTAAGAAATCGTATTCTCGGCATGATCGAAGCAGAATATCAGCGAACCAAAACATATATCGAAATGCTTTTCGCCCAGCCGCTTGAAACCCAGCGGCTCAATGTCAACCGGTTCATTGCCCCCCGACGGGAAGGACTCGCCATGCTGCACCAGCAGCAGATCACCCTCCTGAAACACTGGAGGGAACTCCGCCGTTGCGGCATGCATGAAGAGGCGGACGGCATGCTGCCGGAACTCTTCCTGACGGTCAATGCCATATCGGGAGGGTTGCGCACGACCGGATGAATCCGCCTGCGTCAAGGCTGCTGCGGCACGAAAAAACAGGAAAAACGTAACGTTATAGGTTATTTTTACGTACAATTCCTGTAAAAGCGCACAACAGCCAATCCATTTCCGTACAAGCCATGCTCTCAAGACTCGCTGCCGCCTCCCTTGTCGGCATCGACGCCGTAAAGGTCGATGTGGAAACCAACGTTTCGGGAGGCATCCCCTCCTTCACCGTCGTCGGACTTCCCGACAACGCCATCCGGGAGAGCCGCGAGCGGATTCTCACGGCCATCCGCAACTCCGGGTTCGACATGCCGCCCAAGAAAGTGACGGTCAACCTCGCCCCTGCCGACATCAGGAAAGAGGGCACCGCCTTCGACCTGCCGGTCGCCATCGGGCTGCTCGGATCCCTTAAGCTGGTCGATCACCACTTCGGCGACACCCTCATCATGGGTGAACTCGCCCTCGACGGCTCGATACGCCGGGTGAACGGCGCGCTGCCGGTTGCAATCATGGCCTCAAGGGAGAAAATCCGCAGGATCATCGTGCCCCTCGGCAACGCGGCTGAAGCTGCCGTCGCGGTTTCGGCCTCGAACGCCGGCATCGAGGTTTTCGGGGTGGAAACCCTCAACGAAACCGTCGCGCTGCTGAACGGAAAGGAGAGCCGGCCTCCCGTAGAGGTGAACGTTGCCGAACTCTTCACCTCGGAACCGGAATACCCGGTGGATTTCGCCGACATCAAAGGGCAGCAGGCCGCAAAAAAAGCCCTCGAAATCGCCGCTGCCGGCGGGCACAACCTGCTCATGATCGGACCTCCAGGCAGCGGCAAAACCATGCTGGCCAAGGCGCTGCCGGGCATCCTGCCGCCCCTCGGCTTCGAAGAGTCGCTGGAAACCACCAAAATCTACTCCGTCGCGAGCCTGCTCGAAAAGGACAGGCCCCTCATGGTGACCCGTCCCTTCCGGAACCCGCACCACACTACCAGCAATGTCGCGCTCATCGGGGGTGGCACCACCGCGAAACCCGGAGAGGTGAGCCTTGCGCACAACGGTATCCTCTTTCTCGACGAGCTTCCCGAATTCAGCCGAAGCGCGCTCGAGGTGCTCCGCCAGCCACTGGAGGACCGCGAGGTCACGGTTTCCAGAATATCGATAACCACCCGCTATCCCGCAGGCTTCATGCTCGTGGCCGCAATGAACCCCAGCCCGGCAGGCGCCCTCAAGGACCGCGACGGCAACCTGACCGCTTCGCCGAGGGAGATACAGCGCTACCTCTCGAAAATTTCGGGTCCGCTGCTCGACCGCATCGACATCCACATCGACGTACCGAAAGTGGAAAACACAGAGCTGTTTTCTGCCGCCGCCTCCGAATGCTCCCGAAACATCCGCCTGAGGGTCATCCGGGCACGGGAGGTACAACGAGATCGGTTCGCCGCAGCCTCCTGCACCGGCGTCTACACCAATGCGCAGATGAACACAAAGCTCATCAAAAAGTTCTGCGCGCTCTCCCCCGAAAGTTCGCAAAAGCTCATGGACGCCATGAACCTCCTGAACCTCTCGGCAAGGGCGCACGACCGCATCCTCAAAGTCAGCCGCACCATCGCTGACCTTGACGGATCGGAAAGTGTGGAGATGCGCCATCTCGTGCAGGGCATCCAGTACCGAAACCTCGACCGCGACTTCTGGAGCTTCTGAACAGGAAACCAGGCCATGCCGATAATCCGGTCAATTGCAGAATCGAGTAAGGAGAAGCGCATGTCAAAGAAAAGATCACGCGTGCAACCGCTCCGGGATGCAGACACGTTCATGAACGAACTTGACCATCCGCACAAGGAAGGCATCAACAGGCTCCGAACAACAATCAGGAAACTTGTGCAATCGTGGATGGCTCAACTGTGAGTTACGGAAAGCCGCCCGAAGTTCCGTTCCCGCAATTTCCCTGTTCCGGGGTTTCCCTTCCGGAATGTATATTCAGGTTTTTTCTGCGACCTGCATCCGAAGCAACAAACCACTGAAAGCACACTCGCCCATGAACAGGAAACGCGCCCTTCCGTATGCGCTCATGCTGGCAGGCCTGCTGCTGGCCCCTCCGGCGGCGACGGCCGCCGAAACCCTTGAGGAAAGGGTGATCCGGCTCGAAAAGGAACTGGCCGAGCTGAAAACACTTGTCCGGCAAACAACCCCGGTTCAGGCCCCGGTCATGGCCGCACCGGCCACTCCAGCCGCACCCGCATCAAATCCTGCCCCTCCTGCCGGTATTGCGGTAACCACCGCTTCGGGAGTCAGGGCGCAACTCTACGGATTTGCCCGTTTTGACGCGTCGTACGATAGCGAACAGATCTACCCCGGCAATATCGCCCTCTGGGCACAGCCTGAAAACGGCGCGGACAGCGACGGCGAATGGAATCTGACGGCGGGAGCCACGAGGCTGGGCATCAACCTCAGCGGGCCGGACAGCGAAAACCTGAAGCTTTCGGGCAATATCGAACTCGATTTTCTCGGCGGAGGCACGGAAAACAACCTCAATCCCCGGCTGCGGCACGGTTACCTCAAGGCATACTGGCCAGCTTCGGATTTCAGCATCATTGCGGGTCAGACCTGGGATCTCGTCTCATCCCTCCTTCCGTTCGTCGATGACCCCGGCCTCATGTGGGCATCGGGCAATATCGGCATGCGCCATCCGCAGCTCCGCCTGACCAAAGGCTTCAGCGTTGCTGAACAGAGCCGTCTGGAAATCGCTGCAGCCGCTTCGAGAAGCATCGGGGAGAAAAACTCGCTGGGCATCGATACCGGAAAAGACGCCGCAATGCCGACCGTTCAGGGGCGGATTGCGCTCTCCGCTCCGCTGACTGCCGACGGCAAACCCGCGACCATAGCCGTTTCGGGCCACTACGGCCAGGAAGAGTGGGACAGCGACCTCAGCAATACGCACCTCACCCTGCCCTCATGGTCATGCAACGTGGAACTCTCCCTTCCCCTCTCCTCGAAGCTCCTGCTGGCAGGAGAGTATTTCACCGGAACGAACCTCGACGACTATGCAGGAGGGATCATTCAGGGCGTAAACGCAAAAGGGGCGGAGCCTGAGGAAATCCGGTCGAGTGGAGGGTGGGCGGCGCTCAGGTACGCATACTCCCCTGCCGTAACGATCAGTATCGGAGGGGGGATCGATGATCCGGTGGACGGCGATCTTGCCGACAATGCCCGATCGGCAAACCGCTCCCTGTTCGCCAGTTACGTGAACCAGATCACACCGAACTTCATTTTCGGCCTGCAGCTTTCGAAATGGAACACGGATTATAAAAACGCGCCCGACAGCGACGCCTTCAGAGCCCAGAGTTCGATGACCTACCGGTTCTGAACGTTCATGAAGCAACGCCTCCTGCGGAAAAGCCGATTACCGGTTCCGCAGGAGACGCCGCGAATCAGCGGATGATGATTTCGCAGGGCATGGCGGCAAGCACCTCAACCTCCCCGCTACGCAGCAGCATTTCGTGCATACGGAGCATGGCGCCGTATGGCGACCGGGGCGTTACATCCCGCACCACTCTCCTCACGGCCATGCGCTCCAGGCTTCCGGCAATGCCTGCCGGATTGCCCTCCATAAGCATCTGCAGCCAGCTTTTCCGTTCAGGATAGAGCACGATACGGGGCTGTTTCGCCATATCCATTTTCGCAAGCGAACGAGCCGCCCGGATGGCGTCGAACAAGCCACCCTCACGATCGACGAGCCCTTTCGGCAATGCCGCCCTGCCGGTCCACACCCGTCCCCCGGCTACCGAATCCACAGCAGCCACGGTCATCTTCCTCGACCTTGCCACCTTTCCGATGAAGTCGAGGTAGATATCGCCGGAAGCGCCGATAAATTTTTCATACGCTTCGCCTTCAAGCGGCTTGAACAGGGTATTGGCGTCGGCAAAACGTCCCCGGGTCGCCACGCTCCTTTCGAGGCCGATCTTTTCGGCAAGATCGCTGATCTCGGGTTTAAGCGCATAGACCCCTATCGAACCGGTTATGGTTAGCGGCTGCGCATAAACCGTTTTGCCCGCAAGCGCCGCCATATAGCCACCCGATGCGGCAATACCCGACATAGAGACGACGAGAGGTTTTTTTACCGCTGCGGAATCGAGCATCTGCAGCATGTCGGACGAGGCAAGCGCATCTCCGCCGGGACTGTCGATGCGAAGCACCAGCGCCTTCACCCGATCGTCCTGAAGAACCGCATCGAGCGAACGACGAAGCGTGCCCACATCGGTGCCCTCATCACTGGCCATGGCGGCACCTCCGACGCTCCGTACAATCGGACCGGAAATCGTGATAACGGCAACCGCATCCCTCTGCGCGGCCTTTACCGGCCAGTCGAGCGTTTCGCGGTATGCACCGGCCGAAACGAAAAGATCAAGGCTCTCCTCGGGCGGCTTGCCGGTTATGCGGCGCGAAAGCGCGCGCTTCAGCTCCCAGTTCGAGGCAACGCCGTCAACAAGGCCGAGCCTTACGGCTTCGGCGGCCTTGACAAGGGCAATGTTGTCGATAATCGAAACAATGGAATCGCGGCTTATGCCCCGCCGTTTCGAAACGTAGGCCGTATAATCGCTGTAGACGGCATCGAGCAGGGCATTGATCTGTTCGATATATTCCGGGCTCGCTCCGGTTCTGGTAAAAGGTTCGACGCCGCTTTTGTACCTCTTCCACTGCGCCGCCTGAAAGGAGACGCCGACTTTGCCGAGTGCCCCGGTATAGTAAAGCGTTTCGGCCTTGAGACCGTCGAGCAGCAGATAGCCGCCCCGTTCCACAATAACGGAATCACATGCGGCAGCCAGCATGTAGTCGCTGTCCTCGGCGGAATGAAGCCATGCGACAACCTTCCGCCCGCCGGCCCTGAGTCTGGCGATGGCCTGACGCAGTTCGGTGATTTTGGCCGGAGATGCCTGTACGTTGCCTATTTCAAGCAGAACGGTCTTGATCCGCTTGTCCGTGGCAGCCTGATTGAACATGAAAAGCATATCCTGAAACGAAAGCTCTCCCTCCTCCATGAGAAAAGGCACCGAAACGGATTCGGCGCTCCGCTCTTCGAGCGAGCCGCCAACAGGGACGACAAGCACGAAGCGGTCCTGAAGATCGTGCGAGGAGCGAAAGAGCAGGAAGAACAGCACGGCAAGAATGGCGGGAATGACAAGCGAGAACAGACATCCCCTGCGCAGGCAGCTTTTTCCTTTCATAGTATCGGATTAGTAGTGGCAATCAACATGACAAACCCTTCACACGGAGCAACATGCAACGGCATCCTCGCATCTCTCATAAAGCAGGCAGCTTACCTGATGGTCGCCATTGCCTCCCTGGGGCAGGAGACAGGGCTCCTTTCTGCTGCATTCCGGCATGGCGACCGGACAGCGGGGATGAAAACCGCACCCCGGCGGAACGTTCATCGGACCGGGCAGATCCCCTTTCAGAAGAATACGCTCTCTGCTGCCATCAGGTTCCGGCACCGGAATTGCGGAAAGCAGCGCCTGCGTATAGGGGTGTTTCGGATTGCTGTAAAGATCCTCGGCTGGAGCTATCTCCACGATTTTTCCCAGGTACATCACCGCAACACGGTCCGAAATGTATTCGACCACCGAGAGATCGTGCGCAATGAAAAGATAGGTAAGGCCAAAATCCCGCTGGAGATCCTTCAGGAGATTTATGATCTGCGACTGAATCGAAACATCGAGCGCCGAAACCGGCTCGTCGCAGATGATGAACTTCGGATTGACGGCCAACGCCCTTGCAATACCGAGCCGCTGCCGCTGTCCTCCCGAAAACTCGTGAGGATAACGGTTGGCGTACTCTCGGTTCAGGCCCACCGTATCGAGCAGTTCGAGTATCCGCTTCCTTGCGGCCTCACCCTTTGCGATACGATGAACGGCAAGCACCTCGCCAAGCATCTGGCCCACGGTAAGGCGCGGGTTCAGGGAGCCGAACGGATCCTGAAAAATCATCTGCATCTCCTTGCGCAACGGCCTGAACGCGCTGTTTCCCAGAGAGGATATCTCCCGGCCGTCAAAATCTATCCTGCCGCTCACCATCCCGTGACCGATACGCATAATGGCCCTTCCGAGCGTCGTCTTGCCGCATCCCGATTCGCCGACGAGCCCGAGAGTCTCCCCACGGTAGACCTCGAAAGACACGCCGTTGACGGCACTGACACGCCTTGGCCTGCCTCCAAGCCCTGCCGCCTTGACGGGAAAATGAACAAAAATATCCTTTGCCGAAAGAAGCTGTCGTTGTGGGTCCATCGTTACCGGAATAGCTGTTTATCCTATTTTTATTAGTATAATAAAACGCATGCTGAAACTATCATAAGAAACCTGAGCCGCAATCCGGTCTTAACTATTTTGCCTTCTGGACTCCGACATACCGGCACCCTTTATGTGGTTGCGACACCGCTGGGCAACCTCGACGATATTACACTGAGAGCCATAAAAACCCTTCAGAATTCGGAAGCGATCGCCTGCGAAGACACCCGGCGCTCCTCCATTCTGCTCCGCCATCTCGGCATCAGCGGAAAGCAGCTGATCAGTTATCACGATTTCAACGAACCGGCGGCCATAAGCCGCATCATCCGCCTGCTCGAAGAGGGCGTCGATGTCTCGCTCATTACCGATGCAGGCACCCCGGCCATAAGCGATCCCGGCTTTCTCATGGTTCGCACACTCAGGGAAAAAGGGTTCACGGTACTTCCTATCCCGGGGCCCAGCGCCCTGACTGCGGCGCTCTCCGTTTGTCCGCTGCCTGTCAACAGCTTTCTTTTTGCCGGGTTTCTTCCCCACAAGAAGGGAAGAAAAACCCGCCTGGAACAGCTTTCATCCCTTGGCGCCACCTTTGTGCTCTATGAATCGCCCTACCGCGTCAGAAAGCTGCTCGGTGAACTTGCCCTGCTGCTTCCCGACGCGGAAATCTTTATCGCCAGGGAGATGACCAAAATACATGAAGAGTATCTGAGCGGCTCCGTCGAAACCATCATCGAAAAGCTCCCGGAAGAGAAGGTTCGAGGGGAGTTTGTCGTGGTCGTTCATCCCGGAAGCGCCTCAAGCCCCGGGAAAAACCCCTTACCCAACAAGTACGAGGAACATGCAGATCATCACTGAACCCGGCCTGATGCAGGCAGCCGTAGAAAAACTGCGCCTGAACCGGCAACGCATCGCCGTTGTCATGACCATGGGAGCGCTCCACGAGGGCCATCTCAGTCTGGTGGAAAAAGCCCGCAGCATCGCGGGAACGGTCATCATGACCATTTTCGTCAATCCGAAACAGTTCGGCCCGGATGAGGATTTCCACCGCTATCCGAGACCGTTCGAGCAGGACGCCGCACATGCGAAGGCCGCGGGCGTCGATTACCTTTTCGCCCCTTCCCCCGAGGCCGTCTATCCGGAAGGTTTCCAGACCACGATTCATGCAGGAGCCATCGCAGAAGGATTCGAAGGCACCAAACGTCCCGGACATTTCAACGGAGTCGCGACCGTCGTCACGAAACTCCTGCAGATCACCAAACCCCATGCGGCCATATTCGGGGAAAAGGATGCCCAGCAGCTTGCCGTAATCCTCCGGATGGTGCGCGATCTGAATATCGATGTCGATATCGTTTCGTCACCTGTCGTACGGGAGAAAAGTGGTCTTGCGGTGAGTTCCAGAAACATCTATCTCTCCAGGGAACAGAGGGAATCGGCATCGGTGCTTTTCAGGGGCATACGGCAGGCCGGCATGGAACTTGAAAAAAAGCGTACCGACCTTGCGGCTATCGCCGAGGAGATCAGAGCGATGATCGAGCGTGAACCCGAATGCCGGCCGGACTATGTCAGTTTCGTCGATGACCGGAGCTTCATTACCGCTGAAACGGCCGAACCGGAAAGGGAGTACCGGCTCCTGATTGCAGCCTGGGCCGGAACCGTCCGGCTGATCGACAACCGTCTGTTCAAAACGTGAGGGGCACCCCCGAAAGCAGGTTACCTTGAAACACTTTTTTTATTATATTGAAGGATTGATTGTTTTTCTGTTCCGCTGCCGGAACAAACGACAGAACCCGGAAGGCGGCTCATCGAGGCTATGCAAAGGAGATGGGGAACACTTTTATCACTAATTTTCAAACGATTTCCATGATTATCAACAAAGTAATTGATCTTGGCCAGGGAAAAATAATCTCGATCGAAACCGGTAAAATGGCAAAACAGGCTGACGGCTCCGCAGTTGTCCGCCTTGGCGACACGATGGTGCTTGCGACGGTCGTCTCCAGCAAAACACCTCCCTCCCCTAATCAGGACTACTTTCCGCTCCAGGTCGAATACCGCGAAAAATATTCCGCTGCCGGCAAATTCCCCGGAGGCTTCTTCAAGCGCGAAAGCCGCCCCTCCGAAAAGGAAATTCTGTCAGCCCGTCTGATTGACCGGGCTCTCCGTCCGCTCTTTCCCGACGGCTACTATTATGAAACCCAGGTTATCGTATCGGTTATCTCTTCCGATCAGCTGAACGATTCCGACGTGCTCGGCGGCATTGCAGCCTCGGCTGCCATCATGGTTTCCGATATCCCCTTCCCGAACGCCATGTCCGAAGTGCGCGTCGGAAGGATCAACGGCGAGTTCATCGTCAACCCCGACATCAACGAGCTGCAGAAAAGCGACCTTGACATCTGCATCGGCGGCACAGCCCATACTGTCTGCATGCTTGAAGGAGAGATGAAGGAAATTTCCGAGACGGAAATGCTCGAAGCCATAAAATTCGGCCACGACGCCATCCGCAGAATCTGTGCTGTCCAGGATGAGATGGCTGCTGAAATCGCCAGGGCAAAACGGCCGTTCACTCCGGTTGCCGTACCTCTGGAGCTTACGGAGAAAGTCCGCCAGCTCTGTGAACAGCGTCTGAAGGAACTCGCCTACAACCCGCTCGCAAAAGAGATTCGCGCATCGGAAACCGCGCTTATCTACAACGAAACCCTGAAAGCCGCGCTCGATCACTTCAAGGAAGCCTTCCAGAGCGAAGAGATAGAAGCCGACCCGGCAAAAGCCCTCTGCACCAACGAACATATCATCAAGGACGAGATCCACTCGATCGAGAAAAAAGTCATGCGCCGCATGATTCTCGACGACGGCAAGCGCCTTGACGGCAGAAGCCTCGAACAGGTTCGCCCCATCAGTATCGAACTCGGCGTCATTCCGAGAGCGCACGGATCGGCCCTCTTCACCCGCGGCGAAACACAGGCGCTCGTTACGGTCACACTCGGCACGAAAAAAGACGCCCAGTCGGTCGATACCCTTACCGACACCGCCGACAAGCGGTTCATGCTGCACTACAACTTCCCTCCCTTCTCGGTCGGCGAAACCGGCCGCATGGGCGGAACCAGCCGCAGGGAGATCGGTCACGGCAACCTTGCAGAACGGGCAATCAGGATGGTCGCACCTTCGGAACAGGAGTTCCCCTACACGGTCAGGATCGTTTCCGACATTCTCGAGTCGAACGGCTCGTCCTCCATGGCCTCGGTATGCGGCGGTACGCTTGCCCTCATGGACGGCGGTGTTCCCATCAGAAAACCGGTTTCCGGCATAGCCATGGGACTTATCAAGGATGGCTCCGAATACGCGGTGCTTTCGGATATTCTCGGCAATGAGGACCATCTCGGCGACATGGACTTCAAGGTGTCCGGTACCGCAGACGGCATTACCGCCTGCCAGATGGACATCAAAATCGACGGCCTCGACTACCACATTCTTGAAAACGCTCTCGAACAGGCCCGCAAAGGACGGCTCCACATTCTCGGCAAAATGGAAGAGGCCATTCCTGCTTCCCGTGAGGAACTGGCCGCCTACGCACCGAGACTCACCACCATCCAGATTCCGGTTGACGCCATCGGCCTCATTATCGGCAAGGGCGGAGAGACCATCCGCAGCATCACCGAAGAGACCGGCGCCGAAATCAATATCGAGGACGACGGAACCGTGACCATCGCCTGTTCGAACGTCGAAGGCACCCACGCCGCCCTTGCCACCATAAAGACCCTCCTGGCCAAACCCGAAGTCGGCACGACCTACCTCGGCAAGGTTCGCGACATACGCGATGAGCTTGGCGCCTTTGTTGAATTCCTTCCGAAAACCGACGGACTTGTTCACATTTCGGAAATATCGGCAACAGAACGGGTCGCCAAAGTAAGTGACCATCTTAAAATCGGTGACCGCATAAAGGTCAAGCTGGTTGATGTCCGCAAGGATCCCCGTACCGGTAAAACCCGCTTCGCGCTCTCAATGAGAGCGGTCGAAATCGACGCGGCCAACGGTGCTACACAAGAGAACAACAAGGAAAACCAGTAGAGAAAAATCTGCGCACCAAAAGCAGTGCAGGCCGTCCTGCACTGCTTTTTTTTTAGGAACCCCGTTTTTTCGGCGGACGGCTATTCATATTTTCAGCATACTTTTTATGCTTACGAAAGCAAAAACAGGAATTTGAAGAGAAAAGAAAATCATGCGGTACGATTTTTCAGCGATCGAGAAAAAATGGCAGGCGACGTGGCAGGAAAACGACACATTCGGTACAGGTGAAGAGCATGACAGGCCAAAATACTACGTGCTCGACATGTTCCCCTACCCAAGCGGGTCGGGCCTGCATGTAGGGCATCTGGAAGGGTACACCGCTTCGGACATTATCGCCCGGTACAAACGCAGCAAAGGTTTCAACGTGCTTCACCCGATGGGCTGGGACGCATTCGGGCTTCCAGCCGAGCAGTACGCCATCAAAACCGGCACGCATCCAAAAACGACGACCGAAAACAATATCCGCAGTTTCAGGGAAACCCTCCAGGCAATGGGCTTTTCCTACGACTGGTCACGCGAGATCAATACAACCGACCCAACCTACTTCAAATGGACCCAGTGGATTTTTCTGCGCCTCCATGACATGGGGCTCGCCTACATGTCGGATGTGGACGTCAACTGGTGCCCGGAGCTCAAAACCGTGCTTGCCAACGAAGAGGTGGACGAAAAGATTGCCGAAGGACATACGGTAGTGCGCCGCCCGCTGCGACAGTGGGTGCTGAAAATCACGGCTTATGCCGAACGGCTGCTGGCCGACCTCGACCTGCTCGACTGGCCGGAGAACGTCAAGCAGATGCAACGAAACTGGATCGGACGCTCCGAAGGCGTGGAAATCGATTTCAAACTGCGCTGTCACGGTAAAAACCTCCGGGTCTACACCACACGTCCCGATACCCTCTTCGGCGCGACCTATCTGGTGGTCTCTCCCGAACACCCGCTGGCCGAAAAACTCGCCACTGCGGACAACCTCAAGGAAGTCAAAGCCTACATCGGCCGCGCGAAGTTAAAAACAGAACTTGAGCGCACCGGGCTGCAGAAAGAAAAAACCGGTGTCTTCACCGGCTCCTACGCCATCAACCCCGCCACCGGAGAGCCGCTTCCGGTCTGGATTTCGGATTTCGTGCTCACAAGCTACGGTACGGGAGCCATCATGTCGGTCCCGGCCCACGACAGCCGCGACTGGGAGTTCGCAAAAAAATTCAACCTGCCCATCATCGAGGTCATCAAAAGCCCTCATGATGTCAACGAAGCTGTTTTCGAGGGAAAAGAGAGCGTCCCGGTCAACTCCTCAAACAGCGAAATCAGCATAGACGGACTGCTCTTCAGGGATGCGTTCGACCGCATGGCCTCGTGGCTCGAAAGCAGAGGCGCCGGAAAGCGCACCGTCAACTACAGACTCCGCGACTGGATTTTCAGCCGCCAGCGATACTGGGGCGAGCCCATTCCGGTAAAACACTATGAAGACGGCACGCTGCGCACCGAAACCAGCCTGCCGCTCACACTTCCGGAAGTCGAGGCCTATCAGCCCTCCGAAACCGGCGAATCGCCGCTTGCCACCATCCACGACTGGCTGTACGGAACCGATGAGCATGGCGCATTCAGAAGGGAAACCAACACCATGCCGCAATGGGCCGGAAGCTGCTGGTACTACCTCCGCTTCATCGACCCGCAAAACAGCGAAAAGCTGATCGATCCGGAGAAGGAGCGGTACTGGATGAACGTCGATCTCTATATCGGAGGAGCCGAACATGCCGTGCTGCACCTGCTTTATGCCCGTTTCTGGCACAAGGTGCTTTTCGACCTGGGCGTGGTCTCCACCCCGGAACCGTTCCGGAAACTCTTCAATCAGGGAATGATCCTCGGCGAGGACAATGAAAAAATGTCCAAATCGAGGGGCAACGTCATCCCTGCCGACCATGTACTGAAAACCTACGGCGCTGATGCCGTCAGACTCTACGAAATGTTCCTCGGACCTCTCGAACAGGTCAAGCCCTGGAACACCAACGGCATCGAAGGGATCAGTCGTTTTCTCGGCAAGGTATGGCGACTCGTCTGGCCGGAACAGGAAGGCTCCATTGCTGAACTGTCCGGAGAGGCTATGCCCGAAGATCTGCTGCGGCGCATGCATAAAACCATCAGAAAAGTAGGAGAAGACACCGAGGCCCTCAAGTTCAATACCGCCATAGCCGAAATGATGGTGTTCGTCAATGAACTGCAGCGCAGCGGACTGCGCAGCAAAGAGGCAGTTGAAACCCTGCTTCTGCTGCTTGCACCCTATGCACCGCATATTACCGAAGAGCTATGGCAGGCACTTGGCCACGGCGGATCGATAAGCCGTGAACGGTTCCCGGCATACGACTCCGGCCTGTCCACAGACACCGTTGTCGAAATTGCCGTTCAGGTCAACGGAAAGCTCCGGGGAACATTCAACGCTGCTGCCGGCACGGAGAAAGAGATAATTCTCGACCAGGCAAAACGCGTCGAATCGGTCGTTAAATTCCTCGAAGGAAAGACAATTGTCCGGGAAATCACGGTTCCCGACAAGCTTGTAAACTTTGCTGTAAAATAGGCGAAAAGAAACTACAGGAATGTCATATAGTACCGGTAACAATTATTGATAACTATTCTTTTTTTATGTAAAATCAGGATTGTGCATGCACTCGCTATCCGAGCCTGTAATTTCCGCCGCCACCGTTCAATCTTGCTGTTCACTTACCTGTGATGTAGATATTCTTTTTCAGTTAACCCATAAAAACCGGATCAATGGCTACAGACGAAAAAACATCAACCAATCAGGATTCAATCAGCTCCGTTCTGTCGGAAAAACGCAAATTTCCGCCTGCAGCTGAGTTCTCGCAAAACGCTCACATATCATCGATGGAGGAGTACGAGAAGCTCTATGCCGCTGCAGCCGAAAATCCCGAATCCTACTGGGCCGGTATTGCTGAACAGTTCCACTGGTTCAAGAAATGGGAAAGTGTGCTCGAATGGAACACTCCTTATGCAAAATGGTTCAACGGCGGCCAGACCAATATCTGCTACAACGCCGTCGACGTGCACATGAAGAGCTGGAGAAAGAACAAGGCGGCCATTATCTGGGAAGGTGAAGAGGGAAATCAGCAGGTTATCACTTACGGCGAACTGCACCGTCAGGTCAGCAAATTCGCCAATGTACTGAAAATTGCAGGCATTCAGCCCGGCGACCGCGTCGCCATATACATGGGCATGGTTCCCGAACTCGTTATTGCCGTGCTTGCCTGTGCAAGGGTTGGGGCCGTCCACAACGTCATTTTCGCAGGTTTTTCCGCTCATGCCATTACCGAACGAGTCAACGATTCACGCGCCAAGCTCGTGATCTGCTGTGACGGCACAAGGCGTCGCGGAAGCTCCATCAACCTGAAAAAAATTGTCGACGATGCCATCGTCAACACCCCTTCGGTACGCAGCGTCATCGTCCTGAAAGTGACCGGCGAAGAGGTCAGCATGCACGACGGAATGGACCATTGGTGGCACGATCTCATGGGTCTGGCCATGGATGTCTGCGAACCTGTTCACGTCGAATCGGAGCATCCGCTTTTCGTACTCTATACCAGCGGATCGACGGGCAAGCCGAAAGGCATTCTGCACACGACGGCCGGCTACATGGTTCATGCCGCAAGCTCCTTCAGATATGTGTTCGACATCAAGGACGAGGACATCTACTGGTGCACCGCCGATGTAGGCTGGATCACCGGACACAGCTACATGGTCTATGGACCGCTGCTTAACGGCGCAACCCTGCTTATGTACGAAGGTGCCCCGAACTACCCTCAGTGGGACCGTTTCTGGGATATCATCAACCGTCACAAGGTCACCATTCTCTACACCGCTCCTACCGCCATCCGCGCATTCATCCGCGCCGGCAACGAATGGGTCACCAAACACGATCTCAGCTCGCTTCGCCTGCTCGGTACGGTCGGCGAACCGATCAATCCCGAAGCCTGGATGTGGTACCACAAGGTGGTCGGTCAGGAAAAATGCCCGATCGTCGATACCTGGTGGCAGACCGAAACCGGCGGCATCATGGTCTCTCCGCTTCCCGGTGCGACCCCGACAAAACCCGGTACGGCAACCCGTCCCCTTCCCGGCATCATGGTCGATGTCGTGCACAAGGACGGCACACCCTGCCTGGCCAACGAAGGCGGATACCTGGTCATCAAAAAACCCTGGCCGTCGATGCTCAGAACCATTTACGGCGATAACGAACGGTACGAAAAAACCTACTGGTCGGAATTCGAGGACATGTACTTCACCGGCGACGGCGCCCGCAAGGACGAAGACGGTTACATCTGGATCATGGGCCGCGTCGATGACGTGGTCAACGTATCCGGCCACCGTCTCGGCACCAGCGAGGTCGAAAGCGCGCTCGTCTCGTACGAGGCAGTCGCAGAAGCCGCTGTGGTCAGCCGTCCGGACGACATCAAGGGCAACGCTCTCGTGGCGTTCGTTACCCTCAAGGACGAGTACGAGGGCGACATGAAGCTCCGCGAAGCGCTCCGCAACCACGTTGCCAAGGAGATCGGGCCTATCGCCAAACCGGACGAAATCCGCTGGGCAAAAGGCCTCCCGAAAACCCGGAGCGGCAAAATCATGCGCAGACTGCTGCGTGAACTTGCCACAAGCAACGAGATCAAGGGCGACGTCACCACGCTCGAAGATTTCGGCGTGCTGGAGAACCTCCGCGACCAGGAAGACGATTAATCACCTGGAACGCCTTGCCGCATAAACAGGAAGCGCAGCCCGAAAAGCTGCGCTTCGCTGTTTTGTGACGCTTTGCAAATAAAAACCTGCGACCAATACCGATGTTCAGGAATCGGCGACGAACCGTTCAACAGCCGACACAATGCTCTCGAAATCATCCGGCGATACCCCCGAAAACAGTACCTTCTGCGGGTAGATCATCACATTGGGTCCCGTGGTGCAAAGCCCCATGCAGCCGGACGCTGAAACCCTCACCTTTCCTTTCCACCCTTTCTCGTCAACAGCCCGCTTCAAGGCCTCTTTTACGGGCAGACTGCCGTCGTCCGCACATGATTTTCTTTCTCCGCCACGATCATTGGTACAGACAAAAACATGAACGACGTAGGGAGATTCATGTTGAACAGCCATGATGCACGATCCTTGTCATTTACTTATTTCCCTGAACCATCGGGCCTTATTGCAAACCGTCCTTTTCCCGACGCGGCTTTCGCCAGAACCATTACAGACATAAAGCCGAATCAGGACGAATAAGGGCACATTGTCCGGAACCGACCAACCCGAGCAATTGGGGCGCGTAACAACTTTTTTTGGGCTCCTCGCTGTTTCAAGTGGGTGATGATATCAGAAGCGTATATTGTGGTGTAACCAACTAAGCCAGTAACCAGTACGCTCATGAACGACCTTACCCTTTTTCAGATGGCCTTGGGACTTGAGTCCCCATGGTATGT
>NZ_JAIOZR010000034.1:0-12500 GCF_021740465.1 Chlorobium sp.
TCTCCTCTGATCGCCTCAAGCGCCACTTTGGCCTTGAATTGTGCCGTAAAACTTTTGCGGTGCTTTTCGCTCATATCTTGTCCCTTTTTTGGGCAAGTTACCACCTTAAACCTTTGTCTGAAAATCAGGGTCCACTATATAATACCCGGTTTTGCCTTTCGCATCGGTGTACCGGTATGCGGTGTAGTTCTTTTTGTTTACGGAAATCTCGGCGGCAATGATTTTGCCGGTGCTGATAAATTCATCATCGAGCCATTTCTCTTCGAAAAGCAGGCGGAATTCCGAGCCGGGTTTGATGTCCCGCTTGAAATTGAGGCGTCCGGCAAACAGCTTTCTGACCGGGCGCATCAGTCCGGAACGTTCCCTTTGGGCAAGTTCCGAAGAGAGGGTTTCCGACACCGACCCTTCGATGGTGGCCAGGCGGTTTTCATATTCCTTTGCATCGCGTCGTACCTTAAGGTCGCCGCTTGTGCTTTCCCGTTCGATATGTAAGGTTACGGCGCGGTCCTGAAAGTAGGTGAATCGCTGAAAAATGCCTGTGCTGCTTTTTTCGATTTCATAATTCTGGCCGGCACGGAATCCACGGATTGAAAAACTTCCCTTGAGCTGTTTGGTTATGTTGTCAACATCTGCCGGAGTGAGGCCGTTGGAGGTAAGAATGGTATAGAGCGACTGGCCGGATTGTACGGTTTTTTTGTCTATGGAGGGTTTTTTAATTTCGGAGGCATCCTCGATGACAACATAATCGTCATCGCCGGTGAAGCCGAGCTCATCGATATAGGTGCCGGGTGAGGAGCTGAGGATGGTGAAAATGGAAAAGATCATGACAAGAGACGCAGCCGAAAAAGGGAGCCAGAAGGAGCGCCCGGCGCGGCCCAGAAAGTGTTTAAGCTGGTCGGCTGCAGCTGTCAGGAACGGTTTGAGTGTTTTCATACGTAAGCGTTTTCAAATACGGGATTCAGCAAAAAAGTATTCATCGGATAAAGGACTCCAAGTTAAGCATATGTTTTCAGAAAAATAATTTAATTACTTTTTTGTTGCGTCATTAAAGGGATTTTTTCTTCCTGTCGGTATGTTATCATTGCTTTCCCGGCTCATCCAGTGAGTTATGTGTTACCTGAAAATGCAAAAATATGTCTTTTTCCAGCATCTTCATACCGGGAATAGACCGGTATTGCGACCGATGGTGCGATCGATGTGCCTTTACATCGCGCTGTCGTCACTACCATATCGAACAGCATCTGTCGTCAAAGGCCGCTCCCGGCGAACTGGATATTTTCAATGCGGAATTCTGGATGCAGATGCAGCTGGAGCTTTCCGCGGCCGTGCATCGCATAAACCTGCAGGCTGAAGCTCACCCTTTTTCGCCTGACGACGCACCTCTCTCTTTGCACCGTTCTGCCCGTGAGCATCCCTGTTCACTGAACGCGCTCGAATATGCAGGGCTGCTCGACCAGTGGAAAAGTTCCGACAGGATCTGGCCGCTTCTTCCCGAAGAAGCCGGGGAAATAATCCGGCAATATCACTATTTTCTTTATCCAAAACTGGTACGGGCCATCGAAGTCGCTCTGACGTCAAGCGCCGGCTCTACGGTCGGGGAGGTTGCAGAGGGTACGGCCAAAACGGTACTGATAGCCATTGATCGTTCTCTCGGCGCATGGGGGCTTGTGTACCGGGCATATCCCCGGTATGAGGACGATGTGCTTCCGCTGCTGCTCCATCTCGACCGTCTCCGGAAATCGGTTGAGGCTCTCTTTCCCGCAGCGAGGGCTTTTTGTCGTCCAGGTCTGGACGAGTGATTTTTTTACAACAAACGTTGTTTACCATGCTGCAAACCAATGAATCCGCTCTTGTTGAATTTCTACTGCAATGCCAGCCCGGACAGCCGAGAACCCGCGGTAACTGGGAGGTCGATCATCAGGGGAATCCGTTTCTCCTGCCCTCCATCGGCGGCATAACCCTGAATGTACAGACCGGCGATCCGGCATTCGGCTGGGCGGGCGACCATATCGAGCCAGGCGTGAGCTGTACGGCCGATACCCAGAAGCCGTTCGAGCATCCCAATGTGGGGCTGCAGCTCTATTCCTGTGTCGGCAATACCGCAACCATAGCGGCAGGAGAGGCTAAAGGGGAGTGCGGCACGGTTATCGGTCATCACGGAGGCTCCGAACATCTCATCGTGGAATTTCCCCGTGCCGTCAAAGAAAAACTGACTTACGCCGATACTATCATGATTCGTGCGAAAGGACAGGGGCTGAAGCTTCTCGATTATCCTTCGGTCGCGCTTTTCAACCTCGATCCCTCACTTCTCGAAAAGCTGAAGATCAGGGAGGCGAAGGGCGGGGTGCTCGAAGTTCCCGTCACAACCGTCGTACCGGCAGTTTGTATGGGTTCAGGAATCGGTTCCGCACACGTGGCCAAGGGGGATTACGATATCATGACCAGCGATGCCGAAACAGTTCGTGAGAACGGTATCGACAAAATACGCTTCGGCGATTTTGTAGCCCTTCTCGATCACGACAACCGTTATGGCAGGGCTTATCGGAAAGGTGCCGTATCGATCGGTATTGTGGTGCACAGCGACTGTCTCGAAGCAGGTCACGGCCCAGGCGTAACCACTATCATGACCTGTGCGGAACCCCTCATCAGGCCGGTTATCGATCCCGGCGCCAACATCGCCGATCTGCTCGGTATCGGCACTGCACTCTCCGGGGTGAAAGCCTGAAAAAAGAGGAAAATGGAGCTAAAAAAAGGCCCCCATCAAGGGAGCCTTTTTTTGTCCTGCTGAAGAAGCCGGAGCGTCTTGTTTACATGGTCACGGCGCTGATCACATATTTACCACCTTTGTGCTCTCCCGAACGCTGTGTGTTAGTGAAGTCGAGGTCCATTTCAATACCGCCCAGGGTTGCCTGACTTTTTGCGATACCGTTCAGTGTTACGGTTATCGATAAAGCCGCTTCCTTCTCGCTGGTTACTTTTGCATTGGAGAGGCCGATTATCGAACTGCCCCTTGCCAGTTCATCTCCGTCGTCAGGTATCGCTATGCTTACACCGGCTTTTCCGTTTTCAGAAAAACCTCTGACTGCCCATACGTTAGGAATTTTTACAGTGGTGACGGTGCCGTCAAGCTCCAGGGCTGCAGTCGACAAGCTTTTATTTTCAAGCTCGCTGTTGCCGCTTACCTTTCCGTCCCAGGCCACATCCATGTCATTCGAGCCTTCCTTGATGCTGAGGCTTTCGGGTGTCTCGAAATTCAGTGTCAGTGCAGAGTAGTAGTGCAGAATGATGAAGTTCGGTACGTTGACAACAACGTCTGCGGTTCCTCTTGTTGATGCTGCAGGTGCAGGTTCTGGACCTCCGGCTAACATTGTGGCTTCTGCTGCCGGGGATGCTGAAGCTATGATGGCTGCTCCAACGAGAACTTTTCTGATGTTGTTGATGATAGTCATGATGGGGGTCTCCCTCGTTTTGTTTTTGTGTCTGGTGTAGCTTGTTTTCTGTTTTACTGATTGTTTCTGTTAACAATTCCACAATAAGCGTGCCAAACCATTATTATTGTGTATGTATTTTGTCCTGTTTCAACTTAAGATATTATTATGAAATAATTTGGATTGCAATTTCCTGTGTATGCGAAAACGCTTTCCTTTTGGCTGTGAAACGAACCGGCCCGTCATGAATCGATACGATTGTGTTTTATTACGGTGTCAAGCGTATCGGGATGCTCCGTTGCTGCGGGGGAATTTTTTCTGCTTCCACATTGTTTTTTAAAGTAATCCGCGCGCGGAGCCCGGAGCCGAATATCTGATTCAGCTTTTAAAACCATTAAAAGATGGAGATGCAGACATGTCACTGAAACTTTACGGAAGAGATCCGTTGAAGATGTTCGAGGATGTTTTCAACGACAAGGTATCACCCTTCTTTTCTTCTATGATAACGCCATCATTCAGGGTCGATATAAGCGAAGACGAAAAAGCGATATATGTTTCCGCCGATATGCCCGGCATGAAAAAAGAGGATGTCAAGGTGTCGATGGAAGACGATGTGCTGTGCATCAGCGCGGAACGCAAGCAGGAGGAGGAGGAGAAGAAAAAAGGGTATCACCGTATCGAGCGGAGCTGGGGTAGCATGAGCAGAAGCTTTTCTGTCGGCGATAACGTTGACGGCGAAAATATTGAAGCCTCATACGACAACGGGGTACTGAAAATAACGCTTCCGAAAAAAGAGCCCGAGCCGAAAAAAGGCAAGGAGATCGAGGTGAAGTGAGGGTGACGGAAAAGCATCGAAATGAAAAACCCTCCGGGTCGCGGAGGGTTTTTCCGTTTCTGCAGTGGAATGGCGATCAGCAGTTACGCACGGTCGATGAGGTACGATCCTTGATGGTGGTTTCATCGAAGGCATCCCAGTCGTGCTCGTCGTGCTCGCGCTGGTAGCCGGCCTCTTTCAGGCCGAAGCTCATGTCGGCAACCATCTCCGGGCGGAGTTCCTTCAGGTTTTTCACCTCTTCCTGGGTAAGAATCCTCGACTTGTCGAAGCCGAGATCGATCTCGATCTTGCGGTTCTTGGTCTTCACACGATCGATATCGTAGAACCGTTTGGTGATGGTGGTCTGGGCAAACGCTTTCAGACATCCGAGCATGTACTTGCGTACATAGGGATCCTTGATCCACGGATACCCGAAGAAGGTCTTGCGCGCATAGAAGCGTGCATAGGACTTCAGCACCCCTTTGAGCACATCCTCGCGCTCCATGTTGTCCGGCTTGATGATGGGCGATACGAAGTTATACTTTGAATAATCGCGCACCTCCACCCTGTCGCCGAGCTCCTTGAAGAGATCGGAGAACGGCCACGGCGTATAGATGGTCCAGTTGGCCATATCGGGATCCCAGTCCTTGCAGAGCTGGTAGGTCTCCTCGATGGTCTCCGGAGTCTCGTGCTCGAGGCCCATCACGAACTGGGCTTCTGCCACAATGCCGTTTTTCTGGAGCAGCTTTATGGCGTATTTGTTTTCTTCAATGGTGGTCTCCTTGCGGAAACGGTTCAGGTTCATCTGGCTCGCCGCTTCGGTGCCGAGCGAGACATGCACCAGGCCGGCCTTGCGGAAGAACGGCAACAGATCGGCGTCACGCATGATATCGGTCACACGGGTATTGATGCCCCAGGTCACGCCGAGCTTTCGGTCGATAAGCTCCTGGCAGAGCGCAACGAACTTCTGCTTGTTGATTGTCGGTTCCTCGTCGGCAAGAATGAAGAAGCCTACATTGTATTTCCTGACCAGAATTTCGATTTCGTCAACGAAATGTTTCGGGCTTCGGGCGCGATAACGGCGCCAGAACTGCCACTGCGAACAGAAAGTACAGGTAAAGGGGCAGCCTCTGGCGAAGTTCGGTACGGCCAGGCGGCAGTTGAGGGGAGTATAGATATACTTGTCCCAGTCGTAGAGGCTCCAGTCGGGAGTCAGGTCATCAAGATCTTCGATAACCGGATGAGCTGCAGTGGCGAACACCTTGCCGTCGTCGTCGTTGTAGGCGATGCCGGTAATGTCGCCGCGCACCTCCCGGTCGTTTCCGGCCGCGATGGCCTTTACCAGATTTACGGCAACCTCTTCGCCTTCACCACGGATGACGTAATCGGTTTCCGGCGCTTCAGTCAGTACCTGGGGATACATGAAGGTCGAATGAATACCGCCCATGATGGTTCTGATTTTCGGATCCACCTTCTTGGCGATTTTCATGATATCCTGCGCCTTGAAAATGGATGGCGTGATGTTGGTCGCCATAACGATATCCGGTTTGTTCTTCCGGATAATTTCCTCGATCTGATCGTCAGGGAGGTCGTCGGCCATAGCGTCAACAAAACGAATTTGCTCGAACCCTGCCTTTTTCAGGGCGCCACCGATATAGGCTACCCAGCTTGGCGTCCAGTTACCGGCAATTTCAGCTCCACCTGAATGATAATTAGGCTGAATCATCAGTATTTTCATCGGTATCCACCCTCCAGATATGTGTGTTTTTTTACAAAATAGGGAAAGCCGTGGCGAAACATATTAAACCCGAGATGTTTCAATAAAAAATCCCTGAACAATTAATTTAAGATTTATTTATAGAATTGTCATACGGTTTTCTTTTGCCGTTCACCGGCGCGAGGTGTTCATCAGCATGGTGTGGTAGAAACCGAAGCTGACCTTTTCGCTGTTTTTCACCGTCATGGCGTTTTCCGTCATGGCTTTCTGCATCTCTTCACCCCGGATCATCTGAATGGTTGTCCGGCGCTCTTTTTTCGGGAAGTAGCCGCCGAGCCAGTGCTGGAAGGCGAGGATGTTGTTGTAGGGTGCATAGGTGAAGATCACCGGCCCTTTCGTCAGATTGCTCAGGTTGCCGAACGCCTGCCGAAACCCTTCCGCCGGATAGTGAATGAGCACGTCGAAACACACGACCGCATCATAGGTTCCTTTGACCGACTCGATGGTGTTGACCTCGAACTCGATGTTTCCAGCTACTCCCGCTTTCGTTGCGTCCGCTTTCGATTTATCCACCATCTGCGATGCGATATCGACAGCCTTGACCCTGTAGCCGGCCCGGGCGAGCCTTATGCTGAACAGTCCCGTTCCGCAGCCCGCATCGAGCACGGTAGCTCCTTCGGGAAGGTTGAGCTGCTGCAGCCATTCGAACGCCCGGTCCATCATGACCGCATGTCCCTGGCGGACGGTGTTGCGTACGGTTGAGAGTTTGTCGTCGCCGTAAATCGAGGCCCAGCGCTGGAAGCCCTGGCCGTTGAAATACGAGCGAAGCATTTTTTTGTGTTCTTCGGCATTGAAAGAGGAGCTGCTCATGTTTCGGTTTTTGACGTTGAAAGTAGTGTTACTGTGTATCCGGTTCAGCCATGGGTGTTTCCGATTCCCTCAACCCTCGATTCGAGATCTTCGTAAAGCCGCTGGAGATCCTCGATGGTTTTTTCGTCGGTGTTCCAGAACCCCCGGGCGTTCGCTTCAAGAAGCCGTCTGGTCATGGCGGTTACGGCATGTATATTGAGCTCCGTCAACCGTTCAAGCATTTCCGGGTTCTGCAGGAACGTTTCGTTGAACTGCCGGTAGGTCCAGTCGCCTACCGCCGATGCCGTGGCGCTCCATCCGTAGGTATTGCCGAGATGTGACTCTATCTCCCTTACCCCTTCATAACCATGCTCCAGCATGGATTCATACCATTTCGGATTGAGCAGTTTTGTGCGGGATTCAAGCGCCACCATTTTTTCCAGTGTGCTGATCCGCTGCTTTGTTCCGAATCCGTTGACATCCCCCACAAGGATATCCGGTTTCGAACCGCTCAGATGCTCGACTGTTTTTGAAACCCCGCCAAGATACTCATAATAATGATCAATATCCGAAATCCCGATTTCATAGCTGTCGATATTCTGGAAGGTCAGGCTGACATTGCGCAATGCCGAGCGGAAGGCATCAGGGCAATCCTCCCAGTTTCCGTCTTCGGTGGCGGCAAAGCTTTTACGAATGACGAACGCATCGGCAAGCTGCTTTTCATCCTCCCACGAACTGCTCTCCACCAGATGATTGACGTTGGCGCCGTAGCTGCCGGGAGCGTTGGAAAATACCCTGTTCGAGGCTTCGGAAAAAGAGCAGTTTTTCTCCTGCACCTCCTGCAGCACATGTTTTCGGATATAATTCAGTTCCGCAGGCTCGTCGGCTGCGGCGGCCATCCTTGCCGCCTTGTCGAGCAGTTTTACCTGAGGCGCAAGCAGGTCCCTGAAGATGCCACTGATGGTGATCACCACATCGATGCGCGGTCGGCCGAGCTCCTCCAGCGGAATAAGCTCCACATCACTGGTTTTGCCCAGTTCGTCGCATTTGGGAACGGCGCCGAGCAGTGCCAGCGCCTGGGCTACGCCTTCGCCGTCGCTCTTGAGGTTGTCGGTTCCCCAGAGCACCATCGCGATGGATTCCGGCATGCACCCGTTTATATTACGGTACTCTTCGAGCACGGCATCCGCGGCCATCCTGCCCGCCTGTCGCGCGAACGCCGACGGGATGCTGTACGGGTCGAGGCTGTGGATGTTGCGTCCCGTCGGAACGATATCGGGATTGCGCACAAGGTCGTTGCCCGGTGATGGCGTGATGTAGGCGCCGGAAAGCGCGCGGAGTACCGCATGCAGCTCGTCGTTTTCGGCAAGGTTTCCGAGCACCCCGTTGAGAAAATGCCAGAACTTCTGCAGCTCGCTGCTTCTGATGCCGGTTTTCCGGTTCAGATAGCTGTCGGCTTCGGATATCCTTACCGGCAGGCTCCCTTCGAGGATAGTGCGGATATCCGGTATGCTTTCCGAAGGCTTGGCGGAAAGGTGACCGGTAAAGATCCTGACTGCTTCCCTGCAGGTATCGAGGATATCCTGCCACTCAAGCATGTCGTTGCGGCTCTCTCCGATGCCGTCAACAAGCTGGCGGTAGTCGCGGTTTTTATGGCGGCAGATCAGTTCGGGCAGCGAACGGTTGTCGAGTTCCGGACGGTTGTGACATGCAAGCAGGGCGAGATGATCGACGAGGCTCTCTATCGAAGGGGCTTCGCCCATTATATGCAGGCCCAGGGGAATCATGCGCTCCTCTACGAGGTAAAGCTCGCCGGAGAGCCCGGCAAGATATTCCTCCCGGTTTTCCGTCGCTTTTCCGGTGCCGATTTCAAGCTCTGCGGCCAGGGCGGCGATCTCGTCAAAAATTTCGTCCTGCGAATGTTTTTCCGCCGCTGCAACAAGCTCTTTCAGGCGGCGCAGTCCTTTGTAGAGCCCGGCATGTTCGAGTGGCGGAGAGAGGTAGCTGACGAGTGTGGCAAGTCCCCGTCGTTTGGCGATGGCACCCTCGCTCGGATTGTTGACGCAGTAACAGTAGAAGTTCGGCAGGTTGCCGATCAGTCGTTTCGGCCAGCATTTCCAGGAAAGGCCGGCCTGTTTGCCTGGCATGAACTCCAGTGCTCCGTGTGTGCCGAAATGCAGCACTGCGTCGGCATCGAAACAGTGCTCAAGCCAGGTGTAGAATGCGGCAAACGCGTGGTTCGGCGCGGCATCCTTCGCCATGAGGAGTCTCATCGGATCGCGCTCGTATCCGAACGAAGGCTGCTGGCCGACAAAGATGTTGCCGAACGAACATCCGAGTATATGGAAGCCGTTGCGGTCGCTGAGCATCTCACCGGGTGCATCGCCCCAGAACGGCTCGATGGCGCTGTATGCAGGAAAGAGCTGCCGGTACTCCCCGGTAGACAGATGTGCCTCAACATTGCCGTCCGTGCCGTAAACCAGCCGGTTGCCCTCGAGCAGACGCTCCCTTAGTTCTGCTACACTTTCGGGCAGTTCCACATGGTAGCCGGCCTCCTTCATCTCCCGCAAAAGACGCAGAAGGCTTTCGAAAACGTTAAGATAGGCCGCTGTGCCTGCGTTGCCGAGATTTGGAGGAAAATTGAAGAGCACAATGGCGATTTTCTTTCCGGCGGGTGGCTTTGCGCGCAGCCGGAGGAATCTTCCGATTCTTCCGGCTACGGCGTCGATCTCCCTTTCGAGAGGTATGGTGCGGTCGTTGCCTGTTCCTGCATACACATGCGGTTCTATGGTACCGTCCAGCTCTGGAACCGCAACACAAAGGGCTGTCTGAAGCGGCGTGAGGCCGAGGTTGTTCTCCTCCCACTGTTCTATCGGCTGGAAGGAGAGCGGTATGAGGTTATAGCAGGGTACATCGAGTTTTTTCAAAGCCTCGATGGCCTCTTTTGCCTTGTTTTCGGCAGGGCCGCCCACCAGTGAAAATCCGGTGGCATTGAGCAGGAGCTCCGGTTTCAGGCTGTCGGGTTTTTCGGGATCGAAAAACTGATCGAGCGCCGGACGGCAATCGAGGCCTCCGCTGTAGGCGATGCAGGAGGCTATGCCACGCGATTCCAGTTCGCCGACAAGGTGTTCCAGATGCAGCATGTTTCGGCTCAGCACGGTCGAGCGCATGGCCAGAATGGCAACCGGTCCTTTTTTCAGTGCCGGTTTATGCTTGTGCTGCCATTCCCGGAAGGCCTTTGCCGAAAAGAACGGCTCGATGGCTTCAGGGTGGCAGAGCGCGGCATCCGGATAAAATATGGCATCCTCCTGCGGCAGCTTTCCCTTCCAGCCCGGAACGTAGCGGTCGGCTATGAGCGAGAGGAAGCGCTCCATGTTTTCCTGCGAGCCGTTCAGCCAGAACTGGTGCGCAGCAATGAAGGTATGAATATCCCTGGCCCTGCCGGGGATGTGCTTCATGATCTTTCCGATATTCCGGGCAAGGGCGAGCTGTCTCTGGCTTTCGCCGTGGCTCTGCTTCGGCTTGAGCTTTGCCGCCCACTGCCGGAAAATTCCCGGTTCCTTTTCCCCCTCCGCTCCCGGCTTGCGCATCGAGAACTTTCCGAGCCTGGTTCGGGTGAGCAGGGCCGGATTGCTGGTAATGATGCAGATCGGGCAGACCGCTTTTTCAAGAAGCCGTTCGAGAGGCCGCACGATCTCTTCGCTGAAGAGCATGGAACCGAAAATGAAATCAGCGGAATGGAACGCTTTTTCCAGTTTTTCCCACTGGTGGTTGTCGTGCTGGAGACCAAGATTGAACATCGAAATCTCGATGCCTGTATTGAACTCGATGTTCAGTCGCTCAGCAGCGCTTTTCAGGGCACTGTTGTTGGTGGCCTCCATGGTAAGGAACACAAAATGCATAGGGTCAACCTTTTTTTAAAGGGCTGTTTTTCATGAAAATGCAACAGGAAAACATGCCTCTTTTCCGCGGTGTCTTTATCGCGGAGCTTCAGGTTTCGTGCATTGAGGACTGAGATGCACGGAGCCTGTCGAAGGTTGGCGGTTTAAATCAGAAGGACGGGATTCTGCTGGAGAAGGTTGCGGGGCAGTGCAGTTGTGGCATGCACAAGCCTGCATGGTGCGGTGCGGAATGCTTCGTCGGGATATGCGTTTACATCGTTACGCTGCGCACACTGCGCCGCCTGGAAGATAGAGAGTCTCTTGAGAGCGTTTTTTTTGCGGGTATCCGAAAAGGCGTGCAGGAGCGTTGTGTGGTGGAGCTCATGGTTCGAGGAGAGCCAGCAACTTCCGTTTCCCTGAAGCTGCGATCGGGATTTCAGTTTGGAGTTGAGATTTGTCGTCTTGGCGCAGACGTTGAAACCAACCACCGAGATGACGAAAAAGAGCGCGATCTCGAAAAAACGCCAGACACTCCGCGATATGTTACTTCTGCCTGCCTGCATAAATGCCTTTTGCTCAATATAGCAAACGGATTGCTGAAAACGAAAACACCCAGCCTCTCCGGTCTCCCTGAAAAGGAAAAGGCACGGTGCCGTAGCAGCGTGCCTTTTCCTTATTGCTTCAATCATGGTGAACCTTCCCTGTGTCTCAGGGGAGAGGGCCGTTCAGATTTCGATGCCTTCCAGACGGTCTTCGAGGTCACTGTAGATCTCCTGCAGTTTTTCGATCATGTCGGGGTCGGCGCTCCACATGCCCCGTCCACTCGCTTCGAGCATCCTGCCGACGATGTTCTTGAACGCTTTCGGGTTGACCTTCATCAGCCGTTCCCGCATTTTCGGATCCATGGCGTAGGTCTGGGCGGCTTCCTTGTAAACCCAGTCGTCGACACCCTTCGTGACGGCGTCCCAGCCGAGCATGTAGGTAAAGCGATTGCTGATTTCCGTTGCGCCGCTGTGGCCCTGTTCAAGCATGGTTTCAAACCATTTCGGGTTGAGCAGCTTGGTGCGGAACTCCACCTTCAGAGCCTTGTCGGCGTCGTCTATTTTTACATCGGCCGTAAAGGTCTCCACATAGTTCAGCTTGACGTTGTCGCCTTTCGGGTTGCGGCGGCGTGCGGAAAGCTGCAGGGCTCCCGAAGAGGAGAAGTAGCGGTCGATATCGGAAATGCCGAACTCCGCCGAATCGACCTGCTGCACTACACGGTCCACCGTGCCGAGCAGCCCTTTGAGAATATCGGTCTGCTGGTCGCCGTAACGGTTGCCGCCGTAGGCGAATCCGGTACGCTTGACGAACATGTTGTCGAGATCCTCTTCCGACTCCCATGCTGAATCCTCCACCAGCTCCTCGACCTGCGAGCCGTAGGCTCCCGGCGCCTGGGTGAAGAGGCGCGAGGTTGCGCTTTCGAAATCCTTGCCGTCGTTCAGGGCCGCGTCCACATGTTTTTTGATGTGGTTCATTTCGTGCGGCTCTATGGCTTTGGCAGCGTCCTTGACCAGCTTGTCGAGGTGATCGACCAGCACGCCGAAGGTGTCGCGGAAGATCGAGCTGATCTGGATCAGCACATCGATTCTCGGCCTGCCGAGCCTTTCGAGTGGTATGAGCTGGTAGTGGCTGATTTTACCCTGTGCGTCATAAGCCGGTTCGGCGCCCATCAGATGGATGATCACCGCAACGGCTTCACCCTTGCTTTTGATGGTGTCGAGACCCCACAGCACCTGTGCGATGGTTTCGGGGTACTCGCCGTTATTCTC
>NZ_JAIOZR010000010.1 GCF_021740465.1 Chlorobium sp.
TTGAGGGAATCAATAGCCTCATCCAGGCGGCCAAAGCACGGGCACGGGGTTACCGCACTACCAAAAATCTCATCAATATGATCTACCTGATCAGCGGGAAGCTTAATTTTGGCTTACCCACTTGAAATAGCGAGGAGCCGATTTTTATGCCCGGATACTTAAAGAAGGATGTGCAGGTCAGGAACTGGGTGCCCATTCTATGTTTCAATAACACTACCCGGAATTTCGTGAGAACAGTCATGACAACAACAGCAAAGGCAATAACGGCCAAACCGGTCCGCTTTATCGGCAAAGTCAAGGCCCATATCGAAATTCTCGATCCCGTCACCTGGATCAGCGTTTTCCCGTGCCTGGCAGGAGGCGCCATGGCGTCGGGAGCCATGCAGTCGAATGCACACGATTACCTGCTCCTCTTTTTGCTGTTTCTCATCTACGGGCCTCTCGGCACGGGCTTCAGCCAGTCAGTAAACGATTATTACGATCTCGAACTCGACCGGATCAACGAGCCCACAAGACCGATTCCTTCAGGACGGTTGACCAAACAGGAGGCTCTCTGGAACTGGAGTATCGTTCTTGCCATCGCAGTGCTTCTCGGGTCGTGGATCGGCCTGCACATCGGCGGCCAGCGAGGCTTGATCATCTCTCTATCGCTCTTCACCGGCCTGGCGCTCGGCTATATTTATTCGGCTCCCCCGCTCAAGCTGAAAAAGAATATTATTCTGTCGGCACCCGCGGTCGACATCTCCTATGGAGTCATAACCTGGATCTCGGCCAACGCGTTCTTCAGCGAACTGCGTCCAGAGGCGCTATGGATGGCCGGACTCAACTTCTTTATGGCCACAGCACTCATCATCATGAATGATTTCAAGTCCCAGGAAGGCGATGCGAAAGGAGGCATGAAGTCACTGGCCGTGATGATCGGGCCGAAAAACACGTTCCTCGTCGCCTTCACCATCGTCGATCTGGTGTTTGCCGTATTCGCATGGCTCGCATGGAGCTGGGGTTTTCATCTGCTGATGTATTTCCTGCTGATAACGCTCGTTGTCGATATCGTCATCCAGGTGCAACTCTACCGTGACCCCCACAAAGGCCTTTCCTTCATGCAGATCGCCGTAGACGACGGATTCGGGCACACGATCGGCAAAAGCGAAATACACGAGCACAACGCCTTCCTTCGCTTCCAGGTGGTCAACAACATCCTGTTCCTCGTCAACCAGTTTATCGCCGCCGGCCTGATCGGCATGAAATACATGTCGGCATAGGGCTTATACATCCAATAGCCCCCCCCACGTCAAACCATGGCACCTTCGTGAGGGGGCCTGCGGATTCCGGGTATCCTGAATTGGAGCTCCGGTTTCCTGTTACAGATTTTTATAAAAAAATCGTAGATTTTTCTTACAAAATCTTACTAATATCAAAACCTTTCCATGAAAAGCATTCTGTTTTCACGGAAAGGCATCAGGAGCGGCTGTAACGACTCCGGCTGCATCCTGAACTGAAAACAATAGTAATCCAGGGCAATGCACAAGAAAAACATTCCATCCGGCAACAACGAAACCGAGATCGGTGCATTGCTGGAATCCCTTCCCGATGCTTTTTTCATCATTGATGCGGAAGGAATGATACTCCACGCAAACACCCTGTTTGCAGCTCAATTCGACAGAAGTCCGCAAGAGTGCATCGGCGAAAACATCTCCGACCTGCTCTCTGATGTGGTCTCTTTTCCGGAACTTGCGACTCATTTCATGCAAAAGGCAACCGAGGTTTTTCATACCGGAGAACGTCTGACGTTTGAAGATGAGAGGAACTCTTTCAGAGTGGCAATCAATCCCTTCAGGTCAAAAGAAAAAACCGTCACGAAATTACTGATCAGTCTCGAAAATATTTCCAGGCAAAAACAGGTTGAAGAGGAGCTGGAAAAAGAACGTGCACTGAAAACCGCCCTGCTTGAAGCCATGCCGGGCTGCGCCATCATTCTGAACGCCGATGGAAAGCTGATGGTGTGGAACCAGTACGCCCACGACATCATCTTCGGCAAAACCGACGACATCACACAGAGCGTCGATCCGATAGAGACCATATGCGCCGATCAGATTTTTCCGGTTAAAAAGAAGTTTCTGAACATTCTGCACTCCGGCGCCGAGGACAGCAGCGAAGTGAAAATATGCCCACCGGGAAGCCCTGGCCCATTATGGCTGGCTACCAGAGGAAGAAGGGTCATCATTGATGGCGAACCCTGTGTCGTTGCTGTCGGCGTTGATATCAGCAGGCAAAAACAGCTTGAAGAGGATCTTGTCGAGAGCAAGATGCGCTTCAACTATGCCCTTGATGCCGCGCACTCGGGAATCTGGGAATGGGACATCGAAACAGACCGCCTGAGCTGGTCGGAACAGGTATGGGGATTGTACGGTTTGCAGGTGGACAGTGTGCCGTTGAACCATCAGCTCTGTGTCGATACCATCCATCCCGAAGACCGGGAGATGGCGGCATGGATCATAAAGGAGGCAGTGAAAAACCAGAACCCGGCGTCCGTCGAATACCGGGTCCGCCACACCGACGGATCCATCCACTGGCTTACATCACGCAGCATGCCCCTGCACAGCGAAGAAGGCAAGCTGATCCGCTATATCGGCACCATCATCGACATAACGGAGCGCAAGCAGATAGAGCTCGAACTCCTTGAAAGCAAGAGCCGGCTCAACCAGGCACTCGAAGCCGCCCGCGCCGGCGTCTGGGAATGGGATCTGCAAACCAACGAGAATATATGGTCCGACGAAATCTGGGCGCTCTATGGACTGCAAAAAAACGAAGGCAAGCCATCCTTCCAGCTCTGGGCGAACACCATCCATCCCGAAGATCGGGAGATGGCCACCAACAGCGTAACCGAGGCCGCCGAGCACTGCAACGAAATCAATATCCAGTATCGGGTCACGCACTCCGACGGCGCCACACACTGGTTGATGTCGCGCGGCAAACCGGGATGTGACGTGAACGGCAAGATCATCCGTTACCTCGGGATGGCTATCGATATTACCGAAAGCAAACAGATTGAAATGGCGCTCAGTCAGAGCAAGACACGTCTCAATCAGGCTCTGGAAGCCACGAACGCAGGTATCTGGGAATGGAATGTCAAGTCCGATCAGGTCTCCTGGTCGGACCGGGTCTGGCTGCTGTACGGGATGGAGCAGGACAGCATGAAGTCTTCGCACAAGCTCTGTGAAACCAACGTACATCCTGAAGACCGGGATGTAACGTTCCAGACTGTCATGCATGCAGCACTCAATGAAACGGAAATCAATGTTGAATACAGGGTGAGCCATAAAGATGGCTCTACGCACTGGCTCATGTGCCGGGGTATGCCACTGCGTGAGAAGGACGAAGAGGTATCCTGCTATATCGGCACCGTGATCGATATTACGGAACGAAAAAATACGGACCTCGCCCTTACCGAAAGTGAATCGAAATTCCGGAGCATTTTCGACCATGCACCTGTAGCCATAGGAATCTGGGACCTTCAGGATGGCCGTTTGGTCAACGTCAATGTTGCCTGGCTGCAGCTTTTCGGGTTCACGCGCCAGGATGCCATTGAACATCCTGTCACCGACCACTCCCTGTATGTGGATCTGGATGAGTGGAAACAGATCGTCACGGTACTCAAAAACCATGGCCGGCTTTTCAACCGGCCCGTGCAACTGCGGAAAAAAAACGGAGAACAGCTCAACGTCCTTTATTCAGCGGAATTCATCAATCTGAAGGACCGTTCGATCCTGCTCGTCATGATGACGGATGTCACCCTGCAGGAGCTTCAGCAGCAAAGTATCAACCAGCTTGAAAAGGCTGTCGCCGAGCGTACCGGACAATTGCAGCTCGAAATCGAACGACTGGAACGGTTCATAAGCATGGTATCTCACGAATACCGCACACCACTGGCAATTATACGGGGAAATCTCGACCTCATCGAGGTGAAGAACCAGAGCGGCAACCGGCTGATCAAAACGGAAATCAACAAGATACACCGCGCCATCGACCGCCTTGTCGAGGTCATGGAGGTTTCCATGCGTGAGAGTCGCATGATCGAAACCCGGGGAACACTGGAAACAAACCATATCGCGATCGCCCCGCTCATCTACTCGCAGATAGCATCGTTCAAGAACATGTGGCCGGATTTGGACATCCGTTTCTCCGAACGCCTTGATGACTGCAAGGTATTCGGTGAACCATCGCAGCTCAAGCTGGCTATATACAACCTTGTCGATAATGCCCGGAAATATTCTGCCCCGGACACTCCCATCGCGGTGAATTGCCATAAAGAGTCTGACGAGGTAATCATCACTATACGCAATCGGGGAACATCGATTTCCAGGGAGGAATGCGAAACCCTTTTCAACAAGTACCAGCGCGGCAGAAACTCCATGAACACCAGTGGAGCCGGCCTCGGATTGTGGCTTGTGAAAAAAATTATCGAACAACATAACGGAAACGTGACGCTCAGAGGATTCCCCTCGGGTGTCGAGGCAACCGTGCGACTGCCTGTCGCCGATGATGCCGACAGGAACATGCTCGACAGCAACGAGCAGGAAACTATTGACCAGCCTCTCGACATCACCGGGTAAAACGTATATTGGAGGCAGGTTACATCCATAACAATTCATGCTGTTGCAATGTCGGACAAGCAAATCATCATTGTTGAAGACGACCGGGATTTCCGTGAGAGTATTATGGAGTACCTGGTACTTGCGGGGTTTGATGTCACGGGGGCCGCTTCAGCCCTGGAATTCTATCAGAAAATCGCCCAGGATCGTTTTCTCCTGGTGATTCTCGATATAGCACTGCCCGACCAGGATGGCCTTGTGCTTGCCGAATACGTCCGCAAAAATACCGACATGCGCATTATCATGCTTACTGCGCAGTCATCCCAGAAAAGCAAGATAGTCGCTTATGAATCCGGAGCGGATCTCTACCTGACGAAACCGGTTGATTTCCCTGAATTGCTCGCTTCGATCACCAGTATCCTGGGGCGCCTCAGCAACTCCCACTCCGGTGAGCAGCAAGAGGAAAAGACAGAATACGAATCCAACCGGGAAATAAGGCCCTGGGAGCTGTCAAGGAAGGAGTGGGCTCTCTTTACGCCGGATGGGGATAAAATAATTCTGACGGCAAAGGAATTCGATTTTGTTGAAAAGCTCTCATCCTGCCCCTTGAAGGTGGTTGATCGCGAGGAGCTTCTGAAAGCCCTCGATTACGAAAACACCGCGTCAGGCAACCGCTCACTCGATGCGCTGGTACATCGCATGCGGCGAAAAAAAGGAAACACCGAACACTACATACCCATAAAAACCTCCCATGGCTCAGGATACAGTTTTTCCGCACCGATCATCGTCAGATAGGCCGATTATCGGGCCACCCGACAAGAACATTTTCCTGTTTATAACAAAACCCGCATGTCATGGTGAACGTGGAATGGCCGCAAAACCGTTAATCAGCAAAAACCTATGAACATCACCTCACTGATTCAGCTTGGAGCATCGGTCATCCAGGGCAACAGCGACAAGAACACGACAGGCATACCGCTCGACAAACTCACGGCTGCCCTGGGATCGCTTCTGGGAGGCAAAAGCGGAAAACCCGACTTCGGAGCCCTGCTCTCGGGCATGCAGGCAGGAGGTCTCGGGGATATCGCCTCGTCATGGCTCGCAAAAGGATCGAACAAACCGGTTTCGCCCGATGCGGTCGGAGGTATTGTGGGGCAGGACAAACTCAAGGAGTTCGCCGCACAACTCGGTCTGTCGGAAGAGAGTGCCAAAGGTGCGATAGCCGACGCGCTGCCCGAAATGGTCGACAAGGCCAGCCCCGAAGGGTCGCTGCTCGATGACCTTGCAGACAATCTCGGAGGAGTGAAAGGATTGGGCGACATGATCGGAAAGTTCCTCTGAAAAGGACATCCGGGCAACGGAATAAACACAGGAAGCTGAAAAAAAATGCCGGAGGGCATCTCCGGCATCATGAATGGGCTGGAACAGTGAGCCGGAGCTTTATTTGATGCCCCAGAGCTTGATCTTGAAGTCGTCGCTGCCGCTGGCGATAACTCTGCCGTCGGGTGAGATATCGACCGACTGCACCTCGTGGGTGTGACCCCTGTAAGTGTGCAGCAGTGCGCCGCTTTTTACGTCCCACAGCCTGACCGACTCGTCGTTGGCAGCGCTGGCTACCGCCGATCCATCGGGATTGAAGCAGACGCTGCGGACACCGTCTTCGTGGCCGACGAGCACCTTGAGAGTTTGGCCCGTGGCCGCATCGAGAATCTTCACCTTCGCGTCGCGTCCGCAGAAGGCAATACGAGTGTCGTCAGGGCTGAAGACGACGGCGTGCGAAAGAGTATCGCCGGTCTGGTAGTTGGCGACGTTTTTTCCGGACTCGACATCCCAGATTTTAATGACCGGCTCTTCACCACAGCTTGCGATCCTTTTGCCGTCATGGCTCCATGCGAGGCATTCTATATATGATTTATGTCCGAGAAGCTGCCCGGTTTCCTTTCCGGTTTCCACATCCCAGAGGCGGATGGTTGTATCTCTTGAACAGCTTGCAAGCACCCTGCTGTCGGGGCTGAAAGCGACCATGCGCACGGCCGTGTCGTGCCCTTTGCATACATGAACACAGTTTCCGCTCTCGGGGTCCCATAATCTGACGGTGCTGTCGGTGCTTCCGCTGGCCAGCCGTCTGCCATCACGGCTGTAATCGACACACTCCACCCATGTTTCGTGACCTTTCATGGTATGCAGCGGCCTCCCGCTCGCCACGTCCCAGAGCATGACCAGTTCATCGAAGCCGCCGCTGACCAGCCGCTTGCCGTCGGCGCTGAATTTGACTCCGAGCACCCTGTCCTGGTGGCCTTCCATGGTCTTGATGAGATTGACATCCTCCTGCACTTTCGGAAGTTTCAGCTCAACCTCTTTTTTACCGAATACTTTTGATAAGAACCCCATGATTGTTAAATCCTGTTTGAAATATGAGATGCGTATAGTAGTTCAATTTAAGAAAAAATTATAACCTTCCCCGAAGATCGGGCAAAGGGAGAAAAAAGACTCGCAAGATCCGAGCCAGCTACCTGCACACCACCCACCACCCACCGCCCACGGCTCACTGCTCACTGCTCACTGCTCACTGCTCACTGCTCACTGCTCACTGCTCACTGCTCACAAATTTATAATACCTCCCCTTCCATTGCGCTCCTTTTCCGAACCGGGTGATCGCAAAGGAGTTCAATGCGATGGCGACCAGAACCAGCTGGGAGAGCGCATGCAGAAACGCAAAGCCCGCCGGCTGGCGGAACCTCACGGCGATGAGCACCCTGCAGAGCATAGCCAGCGCAATCTGCAGAAGAGGCAGGAGAAAACGGGCGGGGCCGAAGTCGCCCTCGAGCAGCGCCGCCGAAAGGAAGCCGTAAGGGAGCACGTGAAAAACCAGAGTCAGAACGACGAGGCCGAACAGCAGCGTGGAACGGTAGCCGAGTCCGGCAAAAAGGTTTTTCGAAAAACCCCGGATGATTTCACCTTGCGAGCGGTACATCCTGCAGCCCAGAGCATCGACGCCGTTGAAAACGGCGACCCGGCCTCCGGCTTTTTTCACCGCCCTGCAGAGCCAGACGTCCTCTACGATAGCCGTTTTCACTGCCCGGTGCCCTCCGATGCTCAGGTAGGTCTCACGCCGGAAAAGCATGAACTGGCCTATGGCCGAACAGAAGACGCTATTTGGCGATGTCCGAACGAAACGGAGAGGCAGATAGCACATGAGAATGAAGTAGACCAGCGGAATTACCAGTTTTTCGAGAAACCCGACCATCTCCTGATACGGGGTGAGGGTGAGCATGCCGGCTCCAGAGGCATGCAGGGCGGCAACCGAGCGGCTGAGCGATCCCGGTTTGTGCCGGGTATCGGCATCGGTGAAAAGCAGAAGCTCGCCGCCGCCGAAATCGCCGAGCTGGCGGCAGGCCCACGCCTTGCCGTGCCATCCTTCGGGAAGCGGTTCGCCCTCTATAATGCGGAGCCGCGCATCTGAAGAGGCCTCAAGACGCCGGAGAATCTCCAGCGTCCGGTCTTCGGAACCGTCGTCGAGCACAACCACTTCATAGCGGGGATAGTCCTGGGCAAGCAGCGACAGCACACAGGCCTCGATCGAGTGCTCCTCGTTTCTTGCCGGAACCAGAACGGAAACAAAAGGCCGCTCTCCGGAATCGGGCGGGCATTCAGGCAGGTTCTGTAGTTCGATGAGGTTGAAAAGCAGAATACCGGCAAAAACCAGCAGCGACAGGAGTATGATGACCTGATAGGTGAGAAGCAGCATGATGGATCGTAAAAAGGGCTGCCGTTTCAGCAAAGGCAGCCCTTTGATTTCAATAAAAGCGGGAAAAACCGCTTCAGTCGATCAGCTTGTTGATATCGTACTCGACAATGCCTTCGGCTCCGGCGCGCTTCAGCTCGGGAATGAGCTTGCGGACGGTTTTTTCGGTAACGATCACCTCGAGCGCTACCCAACCCTCATCGGCAAGATGCGAAACGGTCGGCTGGCGTAGTGCCGGGATAATGGAGAGAACGGCGTCGAGCGAACTCTTCGGGGCGTTCATCTTCAATCCAACCTTTCCCTGGGCGTTAATGGCTCCCTCGAGCAGCATGGCCATGCTCTCGATCTTTTCCCGTTTCCACGGATCGTTCCAGGATGCCTTGTTGGCGATGAGTTTGGTGTTGGACTCGAGGATGGTATCGACAATCCTGAGCTTGTTAGCCCTGAGAGACGAACCGGTTTCGGTTACCTCGACGATGGCGTCGGCAAGATCGGGAGGCTTCACTTCGGTAGCGCCCCAACTGAACTCCACCGATGCGCTGACTCCGTGCTTTGCCAGATATTTTTTCGTGATGTTGACGACTTCCGTCGCTATATGCTTCCCTTCGAGATCCTTTACCGAATGGATAGACGAGCTCTCGGGAACGGCAAGCACCCAGCGGACGGGGCGCATCGAGGCTTTGGAGTAGACCAGGTCGGCAACCTCCACAACTTCGGCGTCGGTCTCGATGATCCAGTCCTTGCCGGTCAGGCCTACATCGAAAGCTCCGAGTTCCACATAGTGCGCCATTTCCTGGGCGCGAATCAGAATCGCTTCGAGCTCGTCGTCATCTATGGATGGGAAATAAGAGCGGCTCTGAACGGAAAAATGAAAGCCTGCGTGAGCGAAAAGATCAAGGGTCGAATCCTGCAGACTGCCTTTCGGCAAACCAAGCTTCAGTACGGGATTACTCATATCGGAAGTGGACGGTTGTAATTGAGGTTAAAGTTCCTTCAGGTGAAACGAGTCGTGCATAAACACGCCGTAAGGGTAGCTGCCGTCTATCCAGGTACCGAGGTTGATATACCGGCTTGCTCCATCCCGGAGCGGATAGACCCCTTGCGAGTGGTTATGTCCGCAGACAAAATAATCAAATTCCCGGTCTGCGGCTATGGATTCGGCAAAATTTAACAACCGGTTCGATTCCTTCGGAATATCGACCGGTTTGTGGTGGCGGCTGAGATACGACAGCCGCTTCATCAGCGCGATTGCCAGATCGGCGTGAAATGCCGTCAGCAGGCCGAGATTGAAGCGGTTTCTCACGAAACGCGCGAAAAGCTTGTAGCCGAGGTCCCCTTCGCCCAGGCCGTCGCCGTGCGCAAAAAGGAATGCCCGGCCGGCGTATTCGAAGCTGTTGAGGCCATACATGGTTTTCAGGCCGAGTTCACTCTCGAAAAAGGTCCCGAGATGGAAATCGTGGTTGCCCGCCACATAGGTGACCTCGATACCGCTCCGTACCAGGTCGCTGATGAGACAGATATGGCGGCTGAACTCTTTGGGAATGACATGGCGAAACTCCATCCAGTAATCGAAAATATCGCCGAGCATATAGAGCGAACGGCCGTCCGCCTTGACGAGGGCGAAAAGCCGTTCGAGTTTTTCATATTTCAGCATCTCTTCCTCACGGCCCTGCAGACCGAAATGCAGATCGCTGATAAAGTAGATGCCCTCTCTGTCGCTGCCCTTAAGCGTCATGAATCAGAGGAACTGCGCAGCAAGAATGACCGCTGCCGGAATAGTGAGGTTGTCGACCTCTTTGGGGCTCACTCCCTCTACCACGGTTGCGATAAGGGCGATAAGCAGAATTTTTTGTGCATCGAAAGCTTCGGGAACGATCAGCCAGACGAAAAACAGACCGGCGAGCGCGCTTCCAAGCAGAAATGCCAGACTTCCCTCGACGCTCTTGTCGCTGAGAATCCGGTATTTCATTTTTCCCAGGCGGGTGCCGATTATCGGAGCCAGACCGTCGCCCCAGCCGAGCACCGCCATGGCGAGCACTCCTTCGAAGGTCTTGTAGTAAAGGGTGCCGCACAGCATGGCTACAAGCACGAAGTAGAGCGTGCCTTTGAGCAGCTCCCGTTTATCGCCGGTACGGGTCATGGTTTTTACCGCCTGATCGTCATCGGCGGCAAAGAGCCCTTTCTGGATGAGCAGAATGGTCCAGACCGCAAAAACCGTGATGTTCAGGTACTGCGACCAGTCGCCGTCAATAAAGAGAGGGAGAAAGACGATCGCCGAACCCGCACAGATATGGGTTATTTTCCGGCTGATGTCCCGAGGCAGCCCGTGGTTGGTTACCAGATAGTCCATGAGCGGCGGAACGCTGAACACATAGACGAAGGTAAAAAGGGTAACGAGGGCATTATGCCAGACAGGGGGAAGCGAAAAAAAGGTAGCCTGAAGCATGACCATGGCACATGAATGATTAAAGGTTATGGTAACGGCAACGACCCTTCAGCTTTCAGAGAAAAAAATTTTTTGGCGAATGGAACCCTACATGTATTTCGCTCCGATCATGCCTGCGACAATCAGGTTGTTCAGGAGAAAAAGAATATTGTTGGCGACCTGGTAGCGAAGAAAGGCGTTGTGTTCCTGTACTTCGCTTTTCCCGATGGCGTTGCCGAATCCGTCCTCGACGGTGCCTTTCATGAAGGATATGCTGCTTTTCGGGTCGCGCAGCAGCTGTATCTGGATCGTGATGTTGAGGATAAGGCCGATCAGCACCAGCACGACCGCCACGGTGAATCCCCAGTTCCAGGCGAGCACGGCAAGCACGGCGAATACCATGTCGATAATGGTGAAGGATACCAGAAAGGTGTTCCGGGAACCGATCATGACCGCCAGCGATTTCAGGCCCCCCTCCTTGTCGCCTTCGACGGACTTGAAATCGTTGAGAATGATCAGGGCGATCGCCATGAAAAAGTTCAGGCCGGCAAGCCAGATCACTTCAGGCCGGATTTCGCTGAACAGGGCGTTGGCCGACAGAAAGGTGACAAAGCTGTATGAAAATCCCACCGCCGGTGCGGAGGTGATGATGTTTTTCTTGAGTTTTAGCGGCGGAGCCGAATAGATATAGGCAACAAGAAGTGCTGTCAGAATCGAGACAATGATAACCGTTCCCCGCACGCCCCCGATATGAATGCCGAGAAAGACGCCGAGACCAATAGCCAGCAGGAGCACGAAAATACTGTTCCAGAGGGCCTCCTTCACACTCAGGCGACCGGATGGAATCGGGCGTGTCGGCTCGTTGACACGGTCGAGCTCGAGATCGAAATAGTCGTTGACAGACTGGCTGAAACCGGTACCAAGCGGGCCGTAAAGCAGAAAGATCGAGGCAAGAAGCAGATAGTCGTGGGGAGTTGACTGCATGGCTCCTGAAGCCATGACTCCGCCGGCGAGACAGGGAAAAACACTGATCCAGGTTACAGGATCGAGCAGTTCGAGATGGGCTCTGAGTTTATCGGTAAATCCAAGTCGTTGTACGGCAACTGACATGCTGTTTCTGCGTTAAATGATACCTGCATTAAAATTTAAATTTACGAATCGCAGTAAAGATAAAAAAACTCCTGAATGCAGATAAGGTTTTTCGCGTGTTTCAGGATTCTCAGACGGTTTTCCCGCTGAGAGTGGCCGATGTCGAGCCGGTTATGAGCACCCTGACAAGATCTCCGGGTTGAAAGGAGCCCCGGTCGAACACCACCACCCGGTTGGTCGAGGTACGGCCCATGAGCTGTGCTGCGGAGCGGCGACTTTCGGATTCGGCCAGAACTTCGACAACCGTACCGACCGCCTCCCGGAGCAGCTCTCCTGATATGGTGTTCTGGAGATCGATGATCTCCTGCAAACGCCTTTTCTTGTCCTCTTCGGAAACATCGTCCGGCATGGTACGGGCGGCCAGGGTTCCCGGCCTCGGTGAGTAGTGGAACATGAAGGCCGAATCGAAACGAACCTCGCGCATCAGTTCGAGCGTCTGACGGTGATCGCTCTCGCTTTCACCGCAGAAGCCGGCGATAAGATCGGTGGAGATCGCTATGCCGGGAATCCTCTGGCGGATAAGCCTGATCTTTTCGAGGTACGACAGGATGCCGTGACCCCGGTTCATCCGCTCGAGCATGCGGGATGAACCGGACTGCACGGGCAAATGCAGATGCTGGCAGATATCGGGCTGTGAGGCCATAGCGTCCACAAGCGACGGCGACATATCCTTCGGATGGGATGTGGTAAATCGTATGCGCACTCCGGGAGCTTCGCGGCAGACGGCTTCGAGCAGTTGAGGGAAATCAGCACCGGACTGAGGGTCGCAATATGAGTTGACGTTCTGGCCGAGCAGCGTTATCTCGCGGCACCCCCCGAGGCCGAGCTCGCGCACTTCGCGGAGCACCGAACCGAATGGATGACTGCGTTCGCGCCCCCTGGTAAAGGGCACCACACAGAACGCGCACATGTTGTTGCAGCCGCGCATGACCGGCACGAATGACGTCAGCGGCTCAACCCTCGACTGCAGGATCCCCTCGTAGGTCTCGGTGGCATCGAAATCGAGCCGCGATACCCTGCACCCTCCGGAGGCTTCGGCAACCAGCGACGCGATGTCCCGGTAGTTGTCAGGACCGGCAAGAAAATCAAGTACCGGAAAATCGCCGAAGAGCGCTTCGCGGCGATACTGCGCTATGCAGCCTGCAAGGCCGACTATCAGCTCCGGATGCTTCCGCTTGAAACCCTTCACATGCTGGAGATAGTGCCCGATGCGCTCGACGGCGTTCTCCCTGACTGCACAGGTGTTGAGGAGGATGATTCCCGCCTCATCTTCGGATGTGGCGGGTTCGTACCCCTCGTTTTGCAGCAGCGTCGCGATGATGCCGCTGTCCGCCTGATTCATCTGGCACCCAAAGGTGTGAATATGGAATTTTCGACGATCTCTCTTCAAAACAGTAACCCTTTTGCACTGAATCGGACCCTCCGGAGACGGCATGCAACTAAAACGGGGCCCGTTTTTCCGGTCCCCGTTATGGACGGCATTCCACTGCCTGCCGCAGTCGGATTGCTGCGGAAACGGAAACCTGACGTGTTCAGGCTCCGAAATGGATATGCTTGAACTTCTCGAGCAGCGCTTCGGCTTCCGGCTTGCACTGTCCGCAGACCGTTCCGAGCTTTGTGCGCTCCTGCAGTTCGAAATAGGTTCTGGCACCCTCGAGCACGGCATCCTCGATATCATGATCGGTGATGTTCATGCACTGGCATATGGTCTTAACCTGCTCCTGTTTTACCTTGTCTTCCATGCCGTTGCGGACGTAGTAGTCGTTGATGGCAGCCCTTAAAGCCTTGTCACCGAGCACCGAACAGTGAATCTTGTTTTCCGGCAGCCCGCCAAGCTCTTTGGCAACCTCCTTGGGCGAGATGTGAAAGGCCTGGTCGAGCGTCATGCCCTTGACCATTTCGGAAAGAATCGAGGTGCTGGCGATGGCGCTTGCGCAGCCATAGGTCTTCCACTGGCAGTCGGTAATGACCTCACTCTCCTTGTCAACCTTGATAACCACCATCATCTGATCGCCGCACTGAAGGTTTCCTTCCATGCCGACACCGTCGAATTCGTCTGTATTTTCACCCTGCATGATATTTTTCGGGCTCATGAAGTGTTCCTTCAGTTTTTCGGTATATGCCCACTCACCTGCTTGCAGCATGTGTTCCTCCTTTAATGTATGCCGTTGACATGTCTCTTATTCGTTTAATGGTTCTCGGCAGGACGTCGAGCACATATTCGACCTCCTGCATGGTGCTTTCCCTCCCGAGGCTGATACGGATCGAACCGTGCGCACGCTCGGCGTCGACGCCGGTTGCGAGCAGCACATGCGACGGATCCAGAGAGCCCGATGCGCAGGCCGAGCCGGTCGATACAGCGATGCCTTCAAGATCGAGATAAAGCAGGATAGCCTCTCCTTCGGCTCCGGGAAACGATACGTTCAGGGTACCGCTGAGAGAGTCGGTCGGATGCCCGTTGAAATAAATGTCGTCGATACGCTCTTCGATACCCTGCTTGAGTACGGCTTTCAATGCGCCGAGACGTTCTTTTTCACCGGCCATTTCAAGCTGCCGCATTTCAACGGCTTTTCCGAGGCCGAGAATACCGAGCGTATTTTCCGTACCCGCTCTCCGGCCACGCTCCTGATGGCCTCCACGGATAAATGGGCAATAGGGTGTGCCTTTTCTCACATAGAGTGCACCCACGCCTTTTGGCCCGTAGATCTTATGCCCCGAGATGGTGAGAAAGTCTACCCCGAGCGCATTCACGTCCACAGGCACCTTGCCTACCGCCTGAACGGCATCAGTATGCATCAGGGCTCCGCAACCGCGGGTCATTTTCGATATGGTTTCGATATCCTGGAAGGTACCGATCTCGTTGTTGGCCATCATGACCGACACGAGCCCTACATCGTCGCCAAGCATGCCCTCAAGCTGATCGAGATCGATCTTGCCGTAGCGGTCTACGTCGAGATACCTGACCCTGGCCCCACGGTGCGCAAGACATTCCGAGGTTTCAAGTACGCAGGGGTGCTCGATTTTCGTGGTGATGATGGTGCTGCGCATCTTCGTCCCCGGAATGCACTGGTTTGTTGCGCAGATGAAAAGAGAGAGTACGGTATTATTGGCTTCGGAACCGCTGCCTACAAAAACGATTTCATCATCACCGGCACCTATGAAACCTGCAACCCGCTTCCGGGCATCCTCTACGTTGGCCCTGGCCTCGCGGCCCCAGGCATGCATGCTCGAGGGATTGCCGAACATCTCCATCGCTTCGGCCATCTCCTTCTTCACTTCCGGGTGCAGCGGAGTGGTTGCGTTATGATCAAAATAAACCTTCATGGCGGCTTCAGTACTTCAGGGGTCCTTGTTAATTAAAATTCCTCACGGCAGGTCTTCGAAAAGCCAGGTTGAAAGATAGCGTTCCCCACTGTCAGGAAGAAGCACGACAAGTGTTTTTCCTGCCATTTCTTCCCTGCGGGCCACCCCAAGCGCGGCATAGAGTGCCGCACCGGAAGATATGCCGCAGAGAATGCCCTCCTGGCGGGCAAGCTTTCTGGCCGTTTCTCCCGCATCCTGATTGCTGACGGTAACAATTTCGTCGATGATATCCATGTTCAGTATTGCCGGCACGAACCCTGCCCCTATTCCCTGAATTTTGTGCGGGCCCGGCTGACCTCCTGAAAGCACTGGAGAATCGGACGGCTCGACGGCGATGATCCTGACATCGGGCTTGTGCTTCCTGAGCACCTCCCCGACACCCGTTATCGTACCTCCTGTCCCAACGCCGGCAACGAATACATCAACCATGCCGTCGGTATCCTCCCAGATTTCAACCGCGGTGGTTGCCCGGTGAACCGCAGGGTTCGAAGGATTCTGGAACTGCTGCAGTATAAGGCTGCCGGGAATCGAAGCAGCAAGGCGCTCCGCCTCGGAAATGGCAAGCTTCATACCGCCCGAGCCTTCGGTCAGCACCAGTTCCGCACCGAGAATCTGCATAAGCCTTCGCCGTTCCATACTCATGGTATCGGGCATGATCAGCATGAGACGGTAACCTTTTGCCGCACAGGCAAAAGCGAGCCCGATGCCGGTATTGCCGCTGGTGGGCTCGATAATTGTCGTGCCAGGTCCGATTCTGCCGGATTTCTCGGCATCTTCGATCATGGCCACCGCAATCCTGTCCTTCACGCTCGACAGAGGGTTGAACGATTCGATTTTCAGGAGCACATCGGCCCGGCACCCTTCGGCAAGCCTCTGGAGCCTTACCAGAGGAGTCCCTCCGACTGTCTGCAGGATGCTGTCGTATATTTTCATGACGGAATGATTTGTTTTATAACCGTTTCAGCATAAGCCATATACAGGAATCGAAGCCCCATGGATGGCACGCGAGGCATCAGAAGCAAGAAACAAGATCACGTCGGCAAGAGCTGCGGGAGATACCCACGTCGTAAAATCGGCATCAGGCATATCCCTGCGGTTCAGCGGCGTATCGATGATGCTCGGCAGAACACAGTTCACGTTGATGCCGAAAAGCTTGTTCTCTTCGGACATGCTTTCGGTCATACGCATAACCGCGGCTTTCGATGCCGTATAAGAGGCCATCCGGGCTCTGCCTGAAATCGCAGCTCTCGCACCCACGGTAACGATACGCCCCCCTCTCCTCTGGCGCATATGGGGCAACACGGCGTGAGCGATATTGAAAAGCGTTGCGGCATTGAGCTTCATCATGAACTCCCATTCATCGACGGAGGTTTCGTGCAGCGGGCCTCCCATGGAAAATCCTCCGGTCAGCGCGGTCACTGCGTCGATGCGGCCGAACCTGTCGAGCACGGTGCGAACCATAGTTTCGGCAGAATCCGGTTGCGTCAGATCACATTCGAGCACCATTACCCTCGACGAGTCCGCAAAAGCTGATGAAATACTTTCCGTGTGCAGATCAGAAAGAGCAAGATCGGCGCCTGCCTCATAAAAAGCTGAAGCGACGGCTTTCCCAAGATTTCCTGCAGCTCCGCTTACAAGAACTACCCTGTTTTCAAATTTCCACATCCCGGTAACTATGGCAGCATCTGTTTATGTTGTTTTCATATATAATGCAATAACGAATGATCAAACAAATCTATTAATTCCCTCTAAATAGGTTATTTTTTGTCCTATTTAGAGAAACGAACAAAAACATTGCCGGACTGCTTTCATGACGACAGCCTGGAAACAAAGGGGAAACCGATCGGGAACTACCGGTAAATAACAGTTCTTTCGGAAAGTGGGGGCATTTTTTTCCCGTCAAGAAACAGCTCGACATATGAGGGACGACCGATATTCACCCAGAACTTGTTCTGTGCCTCATAGCGGAGCACATCCCCTTTTTTGAACTGTCCACCGGCATAGACCCTGGCACTGTCATCGGCAATGACCTTTACCCAGGTCTCGTCAGTGATAATACGTACTTCAAGCTGCCTGCCTCCTGCAGGACGCGGTTTTTCAGCTTTTGCGGAATCGGCCAGATGCAAGATCTCTTTTGCGATAAGGGCTTCGCGGACTTTATCTTTCGACTTTGCCGACGAAGATTCCGATGCGGCAGAGTCGGAAACGGCGACCAGCACTGGAAGAAATTCCGAATCGATAACCCTCTCGGCAACAGCTGCGGTATCGGCATCGATCAAGGCATCGGGCTGGCCTGAAAAAGGTTGCTCAGAAGATGGGGCACTAAAAAATAACATCCTTACTGTGAAAACAACTATTGCCAGAAAAACAACAGCCCCTGTCAAAACCAGAAGACCTTTCGGCGAAACAAGCTTCCGGAAAAAGGGCTCGTAGGAAAAAGCCGAATCAAGCGGGTGATCGTCGCTCCAGTTGCGGGCTACGGGAGAATCCGCCGAAACACGCTGCGGAGCGATACGACCAAGCAACGCTTCCCTGCATCGCTCGAACGTCTCCGGATTGCCGATTTCGAGCATTCCGGCATATTCCTTGATATAAGCCAGTACATAGACCCCTGGCATGAAGGTGAAATTCCCCGCCTCGATATGCCCGATATAGACCGGATTGATACCGGTATGCCGACTGACATCGTCAATCGACAGATTTCTTCGAACCCTTGCCTTCTGCAGTTCAGCAGCGAGCTGCTCAAGCGATAAATTACTCAACCCACTCTCTTCCATGAAGTTTGTCGTTGCATTGAAGGGGGATTTATAAAAATGGAAGATTAAATGTACGAAAATACCTGTGAGTATGCCAAAACCAACCGTTTAGTTCCATATGAAAACCTCACGAGCGATTAAGATAACATCATCCAAAACCGGAACGGGTTACCTGGATCCATATGCGGAAACGAAAATCCATTTCCCGGTTTCGGAACCTTTCAAGGAGCCTGAAAGCCGATAAAGCGCCTCAGCCGGACTACGCTTGCTGTCTGTCCCCTGTTCAAGAGAGCTGCGCATAAGGGATTCGGACTCTTTGCCCAAAGGTTTCCAGAGCAGAAAAACCCTCTCATGGGGATGAAAAAGCATGCGCAGCTGTGCCATCTTGATCCGCTCTGCCGGATAAAACCTAATCGGACCTCCCCCTGTTTTTACTCCGAAATGGTGAGCGGCATGTACGATTTCCCTGAAAGAAGCGATCATGGATATTTTTTTATCGCCTGCGCCGAGCATATGCAGCGGTAATGCAGGATCGGCGGCGACCAGAATATGGTCGTATCCGCCCGCCATGGCGTTAAGTGGTTCCGCTACCACCCGGATAAACCATTGCGGATCGGACTGCTGGCGAAATGTTTCGACCTCCGAAACTCCCTGCATGGCAAAATCCCTGACAAGACGATGGAGACCCGATGCCGGATCGTAAAGGGAATCGAACGGAACAGGCTTTCCGACAATGCCGAACTCGCGGGTACTGATGGTCATGACGGCATAAAAGGAGTCGGCGGAAACCGGCTGTACCACGAGCTGGCCTCTTTTGAGCGACCGCTGCAGCGTCTGGAGCGTTACCGGCTTCATCTGCAAGACAGAAGCGGCTGCAGGGTCGATTTTTTTCACCTCTTCGAGCAGCTCTATCATTCTTCCGCGTTTGGACTGAAGAGCCGCTTCGGAGGCTCGGTTCATCTCGTAGCCTCTCGCTTTGAGAAAAATATCGGCTTTACGCTGCAGAAGACCGGAAATGTCGCGCCGGAGGATGTTCACCTGTCGTTCAAGGGCCGCATGTTCCTTGCCGAGTCTGAAATAGCCGGAACCATTCTGAAGCGTCCTCTGAAGTTCAAGCATCTCGGACTGCTGCAGGGCGTCAAAAAGTTCGAAAATTCTCGCTTCTCTGACAAGCAGACCCGTAAGCCGACGCCGCGCAGTATCGGCAAGCTGCAGCATCTCCGTTCCGGAATATCGAGGGAGATAGTTTTGATAAAGCAGCAATCCCCTGCGGAGCGCGTCGATCTGTTCGGAAGAATTCAACTCACCGTTGCCCAATGCAAGCCTTAGCAGGGCCGCCGCTTTGGCAAACTGCATATCCTTCATGCCGAAAAAATCACCTGTTTCACGGAAGGGCGCTGGTTTTCGGACAATCACCGCATTGGACTCGTATCGGAGCTGCTGGATGAGGTAGGGATCACGCGTCTTCTCGGCAAGGATGAGCGCACGGAACAGGAGATAACTCGCGTTCCTCTGATGCTTCGGAAGCAGCTGAAGGCTCCGGGAAGATTCACGCAAGGCATGAATTCTTCTTTCCAGGTCGCCTTCAAGAGCGAGCACATCTCCGGATATGGTCGCGATGTTCATGGCAAATTCATCGGCAGCCTTCAGATCGGAATCCAGCATGCGGCACTGCATGAGACCGGCAACCCCTCTCATTCTTGAAACCGGATCACGCTCCTGGCCGGCATACCGGTTGTAAATCGTTTCGGCTTTCCCGACCTCTCCGATACGGAGTTCGAGAGCCGCTAACTCGAAACGCTGATCTTCGGATGGAGAGGGAATTTCCGCAAGCGCTGCAGCAGCACCACGGAAATCGCCAAGCTCGGAAAGCCACATGGCTTTTTCGGCCAGCATCCCGGCGCGAAGAGAATCGGGAAGCAGTACCCCCGCATGCTTTTCAAGAAACCCTGCCGTATGCAGGGCAGCCGAATAATTGCCGGTAAGACCTTCCAGATACCGTTTCCGGTTCATTTCAAGAACCGGCCGCTTCGATAGTCCGCCAAGAGTGTCTGCGGACAACACCTTGTTGTAGAGGGCGATCGCCCGTTCATACTCCCCCTGTCGGGAAAGCTTAGCGGCTTTACGGTAAAGCTCCTGGGGGGCGCCGTCCGTTTCATCCTCGGACGAACAACCCGGCAACATCAGCATGGAACAGAAAGAGACGATAATCACTAAAACAGCCGACCGTAATCTTGGCATAACGAGGACCCTCCGGTTCTGGGGATAACAGTTGGGGAAACAACAGTATACGCTATTCTATGGATGAACCGCCCATATCCTTTCTAAGTTTCAGTCAGCGATATTTCAATTATCCGTGGGGTTTATGTATCTTCGCACGATATTTACTTTACGATAATACTAATTCAGATTGTCACAATGGAAAGAACACTGACCATTCTCAAGCCGGACTGTGTCCGCAAACAGCTCATCGGCGCCGTTATCGATAAAATCGAACGCGCCGGTTTCCGCGTTGTAGCCATGAAAAAAACCAGGCTCACCCAGGAAACTGCAGGCGAATTCTATGCCGTACACCGCGAGCGCCCGTTCTATGGCGAACTGGTGGACTTCATGTCTTCAGGGCCCTGCGTACCGATGATCCTTGAAAAGGAGAATGCCGTCACCGATTTCCGTACCCTGATCGGAGCAACCGATCCTGCACAGGCCGATGCAGGTACCATCCGCCAGCTCTATGCCGACAGCAAGGGTGAAAACATCATCCACGGCTCTGACTCCGCGGAAAATGCCGCAATTGAAGCCGGGTTCTTCTTTTCTGCAGAAGAGGTTGTCAGGGTAAACTGAATCTCCGCCAGGATCACGAAAACGAAAAAAGCGGTCCAAAAGGCCGCTCTTTTTCATGCCCCGTCAACAACGATCGTGCATGCAGTTTCCTGTACCGGATATGACTCCATGACCGTCCCGCGGAACCGGACGCTTACCCTGTCGCCCGATTTCAGACCGAAAACAGCTGCCGCCGAACCCGGCCTGCGTTTGCCGCTCATGCGTATGGTGGTCGCCGGGAATCGACGAGCAAGCCTGCTTTAATAGAACCGGATAGCTCTCAGGAACGCTCCGCCACCATGAGTCGCAGATCACGACCCTGCCACCGGAGATCGGTAATCACTCCCGTGATGCCGTGGTTTCCGGCAACGAACCCCGAAAAAGCAGGTACTGAACTGCAGCCTGAAGGCGGAAGCGCCGTCAGGAGTACGAGAAAAAAAATGGGCAGAAAGGCTTTCTCTGATTTAGCGCTTTGATTATGTGTTCCGCGAAGACCCGGAATCCAGCGGATTTTTCCCTTTCACCTCGTGAAGATATTCGCTGAACGCTTCACCGTACATCTCCCATACGGTGATGAACAAAGCCGCTATGATGGGGCCTACGATGAAACCGAAAATACCGAAAAGGCCCAGACCGCCAAGCGTGCTGAAAAAGATGAGCAGTTCATGCATGCGGGTATCGCGACCGATAAGGATGGGCCGGAGAATGTTGTCGAGCTGGCTGACGATAATGCTGCAGAAAAGGAAAACTCCCGTTGCCTCGGCGTATTGGCCTGTGGCTGCCAGATAGATAACCGCGGGAAACCAGACGAGCGGGGGGCCTATCAGGGGTACCACCGACAGAACCGTCATGATGGTACCCCAGAAGAGCGCACTCGGGATACCGGCAAGGTGCAAGGCGAAACCGGCAAGAGAGCCCTGAATCAGACCGACGACCATGGTACCCTTGATGGTCGCCCTCGTGACCGAAAGAAAGCGGTCGAGAAGACGGTGCTGGTCAACTTCGGCAAGCGGCGTGTAGTACATGATCTTGTCGAGCAGCGAGCGGCCGTCCTTGAGAAAAAAGAACATGGTATAGAGAAAAACGAACATGAGAAAGAGGTCGTTGACCGCGGAAACCGTCATCGAAGAAAGGCTGTTGAAAAGAAAAGCCCCGGCCTTTCCGGCAAGTTCAGCTGCTTTCTGAAGAATTTCCTCGCGGTAGAGCTCGATTTCACGGTAGTAGGAAAAGGATTGCAGCATGTTGTTATAGGCCGAAGGCTCCTGAAGCTGCAGCTGCTGCTGAATCCAGGGAACTGCCGAACTGCTTATATTGAAGGCCTGAACGGCGACGGCTCCGGTGAGTGCCGTAAGCGGAAGAAAAACCATGATGAAAAGCAGAAACATGGTAAGAGCGGAGCTAAGGCTCCTGTGCCCCCGGAAAAGACGCTCAATCCGACTGTAGAGGGGCATGAACAGAGCGGAAAAGATAGCTGCCAGAAAAATAGCCATGAGGAAATAGCGGATCATGGCAAAGAATAACGCCGATATCACAAAAACGATCACAAGAAGAACCGTCCGGCTGGCTATAGATGTATTCATGGTTTCACGATTGTTGGTTACCGGTTCGGGAGTCCCCTGCCGGCTTTAAAGCCACTCCTCGACGCCCTGTTCAAGAAGGCGGGCCCTGACAAGCGAGACTGCAAAAATACCGGCGGTTTCCGCCCTGAGTATCGAGAGCCCGAAAGAGATCTCCGTAAAGCCGGATTTGCGTGCCAGCTCTACCTCCTCGGGAGTAAAACCCCCTTCGCCGCCTATCAGAAAAAGCGTTTTTCCTCCGCAGAAGCCTGCACCTTCGGCCGATTGCACAGAAAGTTCATAGGGTATCAGCCGGCAATCGTAACCCTGAAGTCCGGTAACGTTCCGGAACGGGAGCGGTTCTCTGATAACGGGAAGATAGTATCTTCCGGACTGACGTGCGGCGGAAAGCATGATGGAGCGCCACCGTACCAGTCTTTTTGCGATTCGCTCAGACGGCGGCTGGGCAACCGTCCGGGCCGTAATCATGGGGATCACCGCCGAAACGCCAAGCTCCGTAGCCTTTTCAAGAAAAAACTCGAATCGTTGCGGAGCCTTGAGGAGCGAAATCGCAATCGTAACGGCACTCGAGCGGGGCACAACCTGACGCATTGCAATGATGTCGCCTTCAAGAGCAGCTTTGCCGACATCGGTTATGCACACATCGAGATGAAGCCCGCATCCGTCGGTAACACTGATCCGTTCGCCTTTTTTTTTGCGCAGTACCCTCGACAGGTGATGAAATTCTTCGCCGTCGAGCCTGATGCGTCTTGCGGCCCGGTCGATCTGGCCGGAAGAAGCGTAAAAGAGTTCCATAACTGACCTATTCTTTTGCAGAAAGTGCAAGCGCCGCAACCGAAACGCTTGCGGCTCCTCCCCGTTTCAGCGCTTCGGCAGCAGCAACAACGGTTGCTCCGGTTGTAACTACGTCATCGACCAGCAGAACACGACCGGGCATATCGGGAAGCGGCGTCTGAAAAGCCCCGTCGAGGTTCCGCTTTCTGGCTGTTACCTGCAGACCTGTCTGGGAAACGGTAAAACGACCTCTGAGAAGCAGGTCAGTGCGAACAGGTTTCTGAAAGGTTTCCGCCATGCCGAGCGCGATTTTCTCTGCCTGGTTGAAGGATCGCTCCACATGCTTCAGCCGGTGCAGCGGAACCGGCACAAGACAGTCGATGCTCTCCGGCGGCACGGCATCGATGAGCCAGGCTCCCAGCTCTCTGCCGAAAGCCACTCCGAGATTGTACATGCCCTCATATTTCATGGCATGCAACGCTTTCTGCAACGGTCCGTGACGGTGAAAAACATACCGGCAGTAAGCCCTCTCGAACGAGCATTTTCCCTTGAAATGCGACTCGATAGAGTGCATGAGGGTGTACCCTGCCACAGCGCAGTCGCTGAAAGCGTCGAAGCTGTTCCGGCAGACGCTGCAGCAGCCGTACTCTGAAGGCATCAGCAGTTTTCCGCAGACAATACAGACCTCGGGAAACAGAAAGTGAAAAAACCGCCCGTTCATAAAACGATTGATGGTTCACACAAAACACAACGCCGCCGCGCCGTACATCCCCGCCCTGTTACCGAGCTCTGCAGGAACCAGCTCGACCCCTTCATGCATCGAAGGAAGAGTAGAACAGATGAACTGCCGGTAAGCTGGCTCGAAAATCAGGTTGCCCGCCGCCGAAATGCCCCCTCCGATAACGAATTTCCTGATATCCATGAGCGCGGTAATACTGGCAAAACCCACACCGAGAATGGAACCGACCCGGTCCCACACCGCAAGGGAAATGCGATCGCCCTCCTTTGCCGCCCGCTCGATATGGCGGGGAGAGAGCGCTGAGAAATCATGGCTGCAAAGCTCGGAAAGAGCCGAACCATCTGCCGGATTTTCACGGATCAGCCGACAGGCGTACTCGACGATGCGCTCTTTGCCGATCATCCCTTCAATGGTGCCTCGTATACCTGCATGGATGGAGGAACCTTCAAAATCGACAATCATGAATCCGATCTCGCCGGCGGTACCGCTGGGTCCACGATAGAGTTTCCGGTTCAACACGATGCCCCCTCCCACTCCGGTACCCAGCGTCACCATAAGAAAATCCCGGAAGCCCCTTCCTGCGCCGTAAACCGCTTCACCGTAAGCCGCAGCATTGGCGTCGTTTTCGATGAACACCGGCACTGCAACCCCAAGCCGTTCCTGCAGGGCGCGCTCAAGAGCACCGCGAAGACCGAAGGTTGTCCATCCGGGCAAATTGGGCGGATAGCTCAGCGTGCCTTTTTCAATATCGACGGCTCCCGGCGCCCCGAGCCCGATTCCCGAGAAGTCGTGACGAAAAAGACCAGCCGGAGCTTCCGCATGAAGTGCTGCGATGAGATCGGAAAGCTGTGCGACAATACCTTCAGGTCCCGATGCGGTATCGGTCGGAACCGCCCGGTCCAGAACGATGCCCTCCTGCAGGCTGACTATCGCCGCCTTTACGGCGGTACCGCCGAGATCAATACCGATTGCCCAGGGAGACATGGCTCTTGAGGGTTGCACCGTTTAACTGTTGAATGGTCTGATGAATTTTCTGCCGTGTGTACCCGATGTGAAAAAATCGAGAATTTCAAGCACTTTCGGCTCGGGAGCGCACTCCTCTTTCACTTTTTCGAGCGCGTTGGCAAGCAGCAGCCCTGACTGGAAGATAATACGGTAAGCGTCCCTGATCTGCGTGATGGTTTCGGCGGAAAACCCACGCCGTTTAAGACCTATTGCATTGAGCCCCTCATAGCGGAACGAGCTGTGCCCTCCGGCCATTACAAACGGAGGCACATCGAGCGAGGCACGTGCGATGCCTCCAACCATGCTGTAGCGACCAATCCTGACAAACTGGTGGACACCGGTCAGTCCACCGATAACGGCGTAGTCGCCCACTTCACAATGGCCGCCGAACTGCACGGAATTGGCGATAACCACATGACTGCCGATAACACAGTCGTGACCGGCATGCACATATGCCATAATCAGGTTGTCGGAACCCACGACGGTTTTACCGCTCGCCTTTGTGCCCCGATTCAGGGTAACGCATTCCCGGATGACGGTGCGGTCGCCTATATAGAGCTCGGTTTTTTCTCCGGAAAATTTCAGATCCTGAGGTTCTCCGCCAAGCACTGCTCCGGTGTGAATACTGCAGTCGCTGCCGATATGGGTACCTGAAGCGATATGTACCTGCGGACCGATCGTGGTGCCCCTGCCGATGGACACATCATCCTCGATAACGCTGTATGGCCCTACTGAAACGCCTTCGCCCAGAACGGCTCCGGGACTGACGATGGCGGTCGTATGAATAGTTCTGTTCATAGATTTATGGTTCCTTCTGTTGTTCAAACGCCTCTTTTATGCGGGGCTCCTGCAGCTCCCGTGCAAGTGCGTCAATGATCCGCCGGGCGTCTTTCGGTCTTCCGGCATCGCGGTAAGCTCCGGCAAGCACAAAAAACAGTTTGGGATCGGAACGGTAGCTGATACCGGAAGCAAGGCTTTCAAGATACGAAATATACTGCACAGCTTTCGATTTCGCTCCAAGACGGTTGTAGAGCGAGACAAAGGTCCCGGCAAGTTCCGGGTTTACGGGGTATCGGTCCGGCGGAAGCACCTTCGACGAGGTGTCGAGCACCTCAAGGGCAAGCGCTCCTCGCCGGGCCGTGCGCAGCGACCCGGACGGCCCGGCGAGCCGGATGGTTCCATCGGGTTCAGAAGCAAGCTCGAAGGCAAGCCGCACAAAGAGTGGCGTGTAGTTCGCGCAAAGCCTTCGGGAAGTCTCCTCAAGCGTCACGGATGTGTCGTCGAGGTTGCGGAAGCGGTAGACCTCCATCAGCGAAAGGTAGAGCCGTGCCGGGTCAATAAAGCTCATCGGATCGGGGCTCTCCAGAGGAACAACCTTGTACACAAGGCCGTCGAGCCTCAGATGGCGTTGAAGGCCGATCATGCTCTCCTGATCGACCGTGAGTGCGAAGCAGATGGGACGGTCGGGAAAATTGTTCGTGACGATTTCATACACCGCAATATCCTGCGGGCGCAGATAACCCTGACCGTCGTAGGAAAAACCGGGCTTCATCACCCATTTCAGGCTATCGGGAGGCATCGAGGGCAGGGAAAAACCATGACGGGCTGCCTGCCGCTGCAGCAGGGTACCGGCATTTCCGGCAGGAATGGCAACATCCATCGAATCGATGGGTACGTAGGTGATGGAGCCGAGTTCCCCATCGCCCGCACTGAAAGCCACCGGCCTGGCCCCGCGGGGACTGGTATTTTTCAACTGCAAGAGGTACCATCCGGTATTGGCCAGGCTGAGATTCACCACCCGGACATCTGTTCTGATCCGCTCGACCTCCTGCAGGTACCAGAGCGGAAAGGTATCGTTGTCACCGTTGGTAAAGAGAATTGCATCTTTTTCGCAGCTCTGCAGCATGTTCCATGCCCAGTCCCACGGCACATAGTTGCCCGAACGGTCATGTACACGGTAGTTAGCCTGCAGCATACGTCCGTTGAGCAGCAGAAGGGCCACTGTTACCAGCACTCCGGCAAGAACGTTCTCGGGCATGCCTTTCGGAACGGAAAATCGCTCCTTTAGAAAGCTCCAGATGCTTTCGACGCCGATACCGATCCAGATGGCAAAAGCGAAAAAACTTCCGGCATAGCTGTAATCCCGCTCGCGGGGCTGCGGTTCGGTCTGGTTGAGATAGATCACCAGCGCCGCCCCGGTCAGCACGAAAAGCGCCGTGACGACCAGCCCCATCTTCCAGTGCCGCCTGAAATGCGCTACCGCTCCAACGAGTCCGACAAGAAACGGAACTCCCCAGAGCACCGACCAGTCGACGCCGGCTCCCTCCATATCGTGCTCACGCCCGATGAACTGCCAGCCGAAATAGCGAAGGTACATACGGTTGAGCTGGTAGCTCACGAAGTAATCGAGATCGCTGTGATACTGCTGATAGAAATACTGGTGCACCGGCTCCGGAGACCACCTCCGTGGCCAGATGGGCATATCGCCGTACTGCTCGCGGTTCAGGTAGGAGAAAAACGCTTCGGGTGTGGACGGGTTGTTTTCGTTGATGGGAGGAGCGGCCTGCGCACGCACGTAAATCATGCCGTAGGAGGTGTAGCCGATAATGATAAGGAGCAGCGAAACCATGATGGTGTTGGCAGTCGCCAGCCTGCCCCGCTGGGTATACCAAATTCCCCAGGCAAGCAGGGCGCAGAGAAGCATGAACCCCCACCATGATGCGAACTGGAAAAGAACGGGAAGACCCTTGATGATCACCTGGTAGATCAGGAAAAAAAGTGCCGATGAACCGGCGACAAGCAGGGCGAATGATTTAAGGGTAAGCTCATACCTCCGGAAATAGTAGATCAGGGCCGCGGCAAAAACCGCAAGAAGGCTCAGAAGATGGACACCGATGGAAAGGCCCACCATGTACATCACCAGCATCAACCACCGTTCATGACCGGGACCGGGATATTCGTCGTGCCAGCGGAGCATCAGCCATACGACCATTGCCGTAAAGAACGACGAGAGCGCATAGACTTCGGTTTCAACAGCATTGAACCAGAAACTGTCCGAAAAAGCCAGCGCCAGCGCGGCTACCACGGCACTGCCGTATGCGGAGAACTTTTCCGCGAGGCTCCAGCCGTCGGGATCGCTCTTGCGGTAGAGAACAATGAAGCGGAGGGTTATGAGATAGGTCAGCATCACCGTCGCCGAACTTGCAAGCGTGCTGATAAGGTTGACCCTCGCTCCCGTATCGCTGAAAAAGGGAATCATCGAAAAGAGCCGTCCGAGCATAAGAAAAAGCGGGGCTCCGGGCGGATGGGGCACCCCGAGCGTGTATGCCGTGGCAATAAACTCGCCACAATCCCAGAATGAGAGTGTGGGTGCCATGGTCATGAGGTAGAGCAGTTCGGCTGCGGCAAACAGCAGCAAGGCCAGAATACGGTTGAGTGCCCGATGTGTCATACGTCTCGTCGTTCGCGTCGTTATTTCGGTGTCATGGTTATAAGGAAATCAGCTCTCCGGCAATATGGTCGGCAAACAGAAATCCTTTGGCAGTAAGCAGAAGTTGGCCATTTTCGATCACAATCCATTCTTTTGCAATAAAGCGTTCGGTCACCTCCGGAAGGCTGAGCCCTAATTTATTGTGTTTTCGCAAAAACTCAACATCAAGACCCCGGTTTATGCGCAGCGAAAGAAAAACATGCTCGACAAAGCGCTCATCTTCGGAAAGCACCTCTTCGAAGGCAGCGCTTTCCGCAGGATTATCGAAATAGCGAAGCAGGCTTGGGGCATTCGCCCTGCGCCTCTCGATGCCACCTTCAGTCATGAAGCTGTGGGCGGAGGGGCCGAAGCCGAGATAGGGCTCACGCATCCAGCAGGCCAGATTGTAACGGGAGTGGTGGCCGGGAAACGCAAAATTCGACACCTCGTAGTGGTGGTATCCCCCTGCAGAGAGCCTGTCGATGGCAGCGGCGTACATGGAGGCCTGAACCCCTTCATCAGGGACCTTCACAAGCCCCCTGGCGATTCTGCGCTCCAGCAGGGTTTTCGGTTCGACGGAGAGCATATAGACCGAAATGTGGGGTGCAGCAAGGGCCAGTGCAGCCTGAAGGTCTCCGAGCCACTCCCCCGTGGATTCCCCCGGCACACCGCAGATCAGGTCGATACTGACACTGTCGAACCGGCTCACGGCCTCTGTGGTTATGCGCATGGCATCTTCGGCCGAATGCCGACGGCCGAGAGCGGAAAGCTTCCGCTGCCGGTAGGACTGCACACCAAGACTGATCCGGTTTATTCCCGCGGCCTTCAGCTCCTCCATCGCATCTCCCGAAAGATCCTCAGGATTGGCTTCGAGCGCAATTTCAATGCCGGAAGAGAAGGTGCAGAGCGAAGCCGCAAGCTCGAGCCATCCGGCAAGAAAGCGGACCGGCACCAGCGAAGGAGTTCCTCCACCGAAATGCACCGACTTGATGGAGCGGCCCCGAAACAGCGGACCGGCAGCACATGTTTCGATGGCAAGCGCCCGAAAAAAAGCTTCGATGTGGTCAAGGCGGGTGACAAGAAAAAAGTCGCAGTAGCTGCACCGTGAGCTGCAGAAAGGAACGTGAACATAGAGGCTGAGCGGCCGCCCTTCATCCTGCCGGAGTTCCCCTGCGGTGACGGAAGGGTCAGGAGGCAAGGATATGGCCGGTAACGGCCCGGTAGAGATCATCGGCGACAAATTCAGGCATGATGCCCCGTTCGAGGCAGAGGCGCTCCTCGTTATGACCGGTCCGTACCAGTATCGGACGCAGCCCGGCTCGAAGCCCGCACTCGACATCGACGGTTTTATCTCCTATGAAAAATGAGGCGCTCCGGTCTACAGAAAGGCCTTCGGCAAGAAAATCCGCGATGGCCCGTTCCACCATCCCTGTTGCCGGCTTGCGGCAATCCTCGAAACGGTCGTAGCCGGGATCCGGATAGTCCGGATGGGAGGGACAGAAGTAGCAGCGGTCGTAGGAGGTATGCCAGCGGGCAAGCAGTTCGTTCAGATAGCGGTTTATGTCCTCTACCTGCTCGACGGTGGTAATGCCCCGTGCAATTCCGGCCTGGTTGGTGACGACGACAATCCGGTACCCTGCCGCCCGGGCAAGGGAAACCGCCTCGCCGGCACCGGCGATAAGCCTGAACTGCTCCCGCGAGGTAATGTAAGAGCCGGCATCCTCGTTGATCGTACCGTCGCGATCGAGAAAAAGCACCCTGATGGTTTCAACCATGCCCTTTACTCTCCAAGCAGTTTACGATAAAGCTGATCGTACTCCTCAGCGGAACTCTTCCAGGCAAAATCCCGGCCCATGGCTTCGAGGACAAGCGGCTGCCAGCGTTCGTCATCGTCAAAGCAGGCGACAGCCTCCTGAAGCTTGCCGATAAACGCATCAACGCTGTAATCGCGGAAAAGAAAGCCCGAACCGCTCTCGCCGGAAACCTCATCGATGGTTTCCACTATGCCGCCTCCGGCATAGGCAACAGGAATCGTTCCATAGCTCATGGCGAACATCTGCAGCATGCCGCACGCTTCTATCCTGCCCGGCATCAGAAGAATATCGAGGCCTGCGATCATCAGATGCAGAAGGGTGTCGGCGTAATCGGTAAGCACCGCAACATGGTCGGGATGGGCGACGGCGAACTCCTGAAAATACTTTTCATACTCCTTGTCGCCTGAACCGCAGATAATGAGCTGCAGATCGAGCTCGACAATACGCTCGAGACTCTCCTTGAGCAGTTCGGCGCCCTGGAACCGGTCGAAGCCCATAATGACCCCCACAAGCGGACGTCCCTCACTGAACGGCAGTCCCGCCTCTTCGAGCAGCGCCTTCTTGTTGTCCAGCTTGCCGTCCATCCTGTCGCTGCCATACCGCTTCTTGATCAGCTTGTCGGTCGAAGGGTTCCACTGACGGGTATCGATACCGTTCAGAATTCCGTGGAACGTCTCCTTGCGATCCTCGACAACGCGCCCCAGCCCATAGGCATCCTCTCCGTTCCTGACAATCTCGTCGGCATAACGCCTTGAGGTCGTCGTCAGCAGATCGGCGTTCTCAACTCCCGTGTAGAGCATGTTCACATCGTCCCCGCTGCGGTGCAGCGCACTGCTTACCTCTTCGGGCAGAAGCTTCTGAAACACCTTGAACGGCAAAACACCCTGACGATAGACATTGTGAATGGTAAGCACCGTTTTTATATCGCTGAAAAAGCTGTTCGAGGCATACACCGTCTTCAGAAGCAGCGGAATCATGCCGGCGTACCAGTCGTGACAGTGAATGATATCGGGTTTCCAGCCCAGGCGCTGCAGGGTTTCGAGCACACCGACATTGAAAAAAATCACCTTTTCGGTATTGCTCTTCTGATCACCACCGTTCTGCATATCGGTAAAAAGACCATTGCGCTTGAAATACTTCTCGTTATAGAGAAAGTAGGTCTGAATCTTGCTTGAAGGCAGAGCAGTAACCTTGACATGCAACAGTTCGGTTTTATCTCTCAGGTTCACCTCGATATCAGAAAGCCGCAGCACATCATGCAACCGGAATTTCCGGTCGTTGATAGTGCCGTATTTCGGCATCATGATACGGGCCTCAAAACCTTCTTCTTCAAGTGCCTGGGGGAACGATGCCATGAAGTCAGCGAGCGCGCTGATTCTTACAAAAGGGGAAACTTCACCAGAGACATAAAGAACCTTGAAATTTCTTCTGGCCATCTATATATCAATCGATCTATAATTTTTCATCAAAAACTTTCATAGAACTACATTAGTTTTTAATTTACGAATTTTTAAAGACAGATACAATCCGAGCAAAGGCAACCCGCTCAGGGGAGAAAAACGCTGAAACGCAATAAGTACTACATAACCCTTTTTCTGGCTTTGCTGTTGTGGGGCGTAGCAGGCGGTTGCGCCTCCGACCGGCCGCCCTCAGGAGGCCCTGTAGACAACACTCCGCTCCGGATACTTTCCTCGGATACCCGGCATTCGAACGGCGGACTCCCCGTCACCACCGTTCATATCACGTTCAGCCACCCCGTCAGCGGACGTGAACTCCTCAAATCCCTCGTTTTTTCTCCATCAATCGACAACTACGATCTGTCCGTCAGGGCAAGAACCGCTGAAATCCGAATATATGAGCCACTGAAACCGGCCGCCACCTACAGGGTTATCCTTAACAAGTACATGCGCGACGCCAGAGGAAAAAACCTCGACAATACCGGCTTGATAGCCTTCTCGGCCGGTACGGTATTCGACCGGGGGGTGATTGCCGGCAGGGTGTACCACCACAATCTGAAGCCTGCTCCTGAAGCCCTGTTACTCGCATATGCTGCGAACCGCGGAACCGAACCCGACTATCTGGTTCAGGCGGGCGCGGACGGATCCTTCATACTCGAAAATCTTGCCGAAGGGCACTACCTCGTTTTTGCCGTCAACGACACGAACAGGAACCTGCGCTTCGAGCAGGCATCGGAAGCAGTTGCCGTGGCTGACAGGGTGGGCGTCTCTGTCGGCACCACATCGCTCATGCTCCGTTTCGCTCCCGACGGAACAACTCCGGACATTCAGCCGACACCGGCTGAAGAAACAGAACCCGAAAAGACGGGAACTCTTTCCGGCAGTTGCAGGGCAGATGCGCAGGCACTCACCATCGAGGCCCGTCGCCACAAGGACAATGCATCGTTCCTGACGGCGGCGATGCGAGCCGCAAAAGGAGTTTTCCATTACTCCTTCTCCGCTCTGCCTCCCGGAACATACACCATCAGCGCCTCCATACCTTCGGCTCCGAAACGAAGCGGGGTTGCGCAGGCATGGAAACCCGGAAGCCTCGATCCCTTCACAGCATCGGAAACGTTCGGAGTCTATCCCGATACCGTGAGAATTCGCCCCGGATGGATTACCGATGCCATTGATTTCACCCTCAGGTAATGACCGTTGCAAGCATGCCTTTTTCTTCCGTATCTTCAGCCGGAAACCAATTGCCTGAAAAAAACCACTGATATAACTCCTGACATGAACTCTCCGTCGAAAATTGGCCCCAATTCCATTATACAAACCGTAGCCGCGCTTGAAGAGAGCTTCGGAAAAAACGAAGCTGAAACCCTGCTTCGACGCATAGGACAGGGGCACTGGATTGGCAATCTTCCCAGTGAAATGACCGAGGAATCGAAATTCCACAGCCTGGTTAGTGCAATCGAAAAAGAGATCGGCGAAAGAAAAACCGCAGCGATCCTCGAAGAATCGGGCCGCAGAACCGCCGCCTACCTGCTCAGGGTACGCATTCCTGAATTTTTCCAGAAAATTCTCAAACCGCTTCCTTCGGGAATCGCATTCAGACTCTTTCTTTTCGCCATCAGCAAGAACGCATGGACCTTCGCCGGCAGCGGCGAGTTCAGCTACACCGCCGGCAAAAACCCGGAGATCAAGGTGAGGGTGACGCACCCGAGCAAACCTGTTGTGGGTAACTTCTACCTCGGCACCTTCGAAGCCTTGCTCGAAGAGCTGGTAAACCCGAACACAAAAATCAAGGCCACGATCAAACAGCAGGAGAGCAGCATCCTCTGCAGCTACCGCTGCACTATCTGAGAACACCCGGTTCAAGGGACTTATAGGACTTATGGGGCTTATTGAAGAATTAATACGGTATTTTCGGGAATTGCAAAAACAATATTCGTCCCATACTCCGGTCTTCCGATAAAAGCAAAAGCGGGCATTTCGCCCGCTTTTGCACTATTGAAGTCCGACAGAGCCACATCTTACTGCCAGCCACCTACCATACTGAATATCTCGCGGTCGCCGATAGGGACAGGTACGGTTGCCGGAGGATTTTCCTGCATGAGGAAATCGGCGATTTCGTTGTAGGGCACAAGACAGTCATCCTTGCCCGCCTGGTCTTCCATGGCGAAGAGTGTTTTTCCGGCAAACCGGCTCTTGCGGATGAGTTCGTGATAGGGCACTTTGGCAAGCAGGCGTGTACCGACTTTTTCGGCAAACTGATCGAGCATATTGGTGCCGCCTCCGGTAGTGTAATCGACCCGGTTAGCGACAATGCCGGCAAGCTTGACCTTGTAGCGGACGCTTTTCTGCTGGATGGCCATGCAGAGGCGGTTCGCTGCGAAAATGCTGTCGAAGTCGTTGGTGGCGATGATGATGGCATAGTCCGCATAGTTCAGCGGTGCGCTGAATCCACCGCAAACCACGTCGCCAAGCACGTCGAAGAGAATAACATCGTATTTGTCGTAGAGACCGAGCTCCTGCAGAAGGGTAACCGATTCGCCGACCACGTAACCGCCGCAGCCGCTGCCTGCTGGAGGGCCGCCGGCCTCGAGACCGTCGATACCGGCGAAACCGGTTTCGATAACATCCTCCGCAGTCAGTTCCTCGTGATGAAAATCAACCTCTTCAAGAGCTTCGATAACGGTTTTCTGCAGCTTCCCCGTAATGGGAAAGGTGCTGTCGTGCTTGGGATCGCAGCCGATCTGCAGAACTTTGGCGCCCTTAAGGGCCAGAGCTGCCGAAATGTTGGCACTTGTGGTGCTTTTTCCGATGCCGCCCTTGCCGTATACCGCTAAGACTAAACTCATAATGAAAAGGAAAAAATGTGGTTGAATAAAATCTTTATCCGCCAAGCGACTCTTTCGCCTGCCTGAAGACATCCGCCGTAACCGTGCTTTCGCCCTGATCGCGGGCAAAGTTTTCGGTATTTTTTCTCACCTTTTTGCGCACGAAGAACGGAACCTTTTTCAGCATGTTCTCGGCCTCGTCGGTCCAGCTCATACCGTCGGCATCCATTGCGGAATGTGCCGGAGACGATGGAACGGGACTTCCGGGAGCGCCACTGTTGTCGTGCCCGTTCGAAGCGTGCGGCGCACCTTCGGACGCTGAAGCTTCATCCTCATATTCAAGACCGGCATCGCCGAAGAAGTCGATAAGATGTTTTTCGAGACCGAGTTTGCATGAAAGGTAAACCCTGTCGGCAATAACATCGGCCCCGTCAAACCCGAAAAAGGGGTAGTACCCGAGCAGATGGTTTTCGATATGGGTAGGAGGACAGATCACCATGCAGGGCACATCGAGCTTGCGGCAACTGTGGCGTTCCATCTGGGTACCGCAGACGAGATCCGGCATTTCATCTTCGATGACTTTCGAAACGTCCTGAAACTTGTCGGTAACCATAAGCTCGCCGGGGAGGTATCCTTCAAGCTCCTTGCGTACCGCATCCGCATGGCGGTGCATGTAGGTTCCGGCTCCGATGATCTGCATGCCGAGTTCGTCGCGCAGAAACTTCACGATGCTGACCGTATGGGTTGCGTCGCCGAATACAAAGGCACGTTTGTTGCTGAAACTCTCCATATCTGCGGTTCTGGCAAACCAGGGCACGCCGCTTGGCGCGCTCATGCCGTCAAGCGAAAAAGCGTTGAGTTTCGGCATGCTGACAGGAGGAACCCCCCGTTCAGCGCCTACGGCGTTGATTTTTTCAATGACAGATGCAAGCCATGCCAGAGTGGGTTCCACGCCTATCGGAGCTTCAAAAATTGCCGGCATACCGAACGTTTCTCCGAGGTAGCTGGCAGCCGTTGCCCCGATCTCCCGATAGGGAGCGATATTGAGCCAGGCGGCTGGCAATTTCCGAAGATCCTCGATGCCTGCACCCCAGGGTGCGACGACATTGACGGAAACACCGAGTGTCTGAAGCATGCGCCGGAGGCTTGTAAGGTTGGCGCGAAGATGAAAACCCAGCGAAGTAAACCCGAGAAGGTTGACCGAAGGACGGGACGTTTTTTCCTGTGCGACGGCAAACCGTTTCACCAGTTCGACGAGAAGACCGTCGGCGGCCTCGTTTTCGGACACTCTGAAGGGATTGAGTGCATAGACCAGGAGCTTCTCTTCCGGAACGCCGGAATGGGCGGCAAGCTGATGAAGGTCCTCCTGAAGAAGCGCCGTGCTGCAGCTCGGGGCGATAACCGTAAGATCAGGACTGTAGTGATGGGCCACCTGCTGCAGGGTTCCGGGAAGTCTCGATACGCCCTGCGCAAGATCTCTTCCCCGAACCACGCTGATCGAGAGGCCGGGAAAATCGGGAGTTCGTTCAAGCATGCTGTAGGTCGCAGTAATGTAATCGTCGCCCTGAGGAGCATGATAAACGGTATGAACCCCTTTCATGCTGTTGGTGATTCGGCTGATACCATGAAGGGCGGTGCCCTCATAGAGCCAGAAAGCTAAGCGCATACTCTAATGACGTTTGTTATTGCATTTCTTTACGGAGAATTATTCAGCGCTCGGCATGACCCCTTCAAGCCATACCTCCTTGTCGAACGCCGGCAGTTTGCTGCGGCGCTGGAGAGGTGAAACAAAAAGGTTGGCCAGAGATATTACTCCCGACCAGCTGTGAATGGGCATAAGCATGAACTCCATGCTCCACTTGACGACAAAGCCGTGACCGGCAAACGGATTGGCCGTCATCAGGGAGGTAACGATCAGATCGGGCTGTATGCGCTCGACATCCTCAAGCTGGCGGTGAAAATTGGGCTGCTCGACGACGCGCACGCCGGCAAGAGCCTCGAGTTCACGTCCGAGAAATTTCTTGTTGATATAGGCACTGCTGCACTCAACCACATCGGCTCCGGCACTTTTCAGAAAGCGTGCAAGCGGCAGTTCCATCATGGTATCGGCGGTCAGAAAAACTTTTTTGGCGCGAAGAAGCTCCGTCTGTTTGCTGATCTTCTCCCATGCGGCTTTTTCGCGGTCGCGAAGATCGACGGAAATACCGAATTCCTTTGCGAGATCTTCCCAGAAAACCCTGGTGCCGTCAGGACCAAAAGGAAAAAGGGAGTGGAGTGTGCGGGCTCCCCGTTCACGCTCCAGCTTGACTGCAACCCTTGAAAGATAGGGCTGGATCGGAGCAAGCACGGTATCGGGGCCGATTGCAGGCATCCTGTCGAAACGGGATTCAGGAAGGAACCCTCCTACCGGTATACCGAGAGCTTCCGCCTCCGCCCTGAGATCGTCGGCCGTGGAGTCGTTCACCGAACCGAGGAAAACCACATTTTTACTACCGGCAGGAGCTTCGGGGCAGAAGGGTACCAGTGCATGCAGCACCGAGTCCTCTGCCTGCGTGAAATTGTAGACCAGACCGCTGGCCGGCACGAAAAGCACCGGGACGTCCGGAGTGCTGAGATGGTGGGCAAGACCCTTGAAATCGACCTTCATGACCTCGGGAGTACACGAGGAAAGAAGAAAGATAACCGACGGATTGTGGTCGGCCTTGATTTCACTGATAATCTCTTCGAGAGTCGGCTCCTGCTTTGCGAGATCACCCTCCTCGATCAGGGCGATGCCGAAACGGGGTTTTGCAAAAATCATCATGCCGAGCGCGTTCTGCAGAAAATGCGCACAGGTATGGGTGCCGAGAATCAGAAAAAAACTGTCCTTGATTTTCTGATACATCCATCCGACACAGGCAAGGCCGCAGAAACTGTGCGTAACGTTATCTTCCTTGATTATCGGAAATTCGCCGGGAACCTGCATCATGAAGTTTTTCCTCCTGAAATCGTTACCGACCGCTCCCGCTTCCTCTGGGGAACGACGCTGAAACTGCGCCTGATACGGTCAAACTTTTAGAAACTGAAGATAAAATATTTTTCGTTAATCCTGTACTCTCAGGGCACGGCTATTTTCGCCTGAACCGAGGCGATTTTATCGCCGAGATGTACCTCCCTGTCGCGTCGGTCGTCGATTTTCATGACCGTATAGACCCGCTGGACTCCCGTCCCGAATGCCTGCTCATGCAGGCGTTCGGCAAGCGCAAAAAGTTCGGATGCTGGCCCTTCTACCGTGGTACCCATGTCGTGCAGCCGATAGCTGCAACCGCCGCCAGCAAGCAGTTCGTGCAGTCCGGCGACGAATGAGCTGAAACCGGAACACCTTCCGTCGAGAGGAATTACGGTAATGTCAAGAAGTGCCATAACGGTAACTGGAAACCCTTAACGAAAAACCGTCTCTTCGCGGCCCGGTCCGACGGAAACGAAGGTGACCGGAACCTCGAGAGCGTCCTCGAGAAAGGAAACATAGTTCCGGGCGTCTTGATGCATCTCTTCGAAAGTCCGGGCGTGAGCGTTCGAAGAGAGCCAACCTTTCAGGGTTTTGTAGACGGGCTTTACCCTGGAAAGGGTCTCGTGGTCTGTGGGGAAATCGTTGATCTCTCTGCCGTCGAGCATGTAAGCGGTGCATACATTCACCTCCTCGAAGGTATCGAGCACGTCAAGTTTGGTGAGCGCGATTTCGGTGACGCCGTTCAGCGTGAGAGAGTAACGAAGCGCCACCAGATCGATCCAGCCACAACGGCGTTTCCGTCCGGTGGTTGCACCGAACTCGTGGCCGATGCGCCCAAGACGTTCTCCGGTTTCATCGAACAGTTCCGAGGGGAAGGCGCCGTTTCCGACACGGGTCATATAGGCCTTGACGACGCCGATCACCTTGCCGACATAGTTCGGAGCAATTCCCGATCCGGTGCAGGCCCCGCCGGATGTGGGGTTCGACGAGGTCACATAGGGATAGGTGCCGTGATCGACGTCAAGCAGACACCCCTGGGCGCCTTCGAGAAGAACGGTTTTTCCCGCCTTGAGCTGACGATTGAGATAGAGCTGGGTATTGGTGATATAGGGATCGATGATCTTGTCGAATTCGAAGTGTTCGCGCACCATCTCCTCGACGTCGAACTCCTCTTTTTCGTATATGCTCCTGAACAGCTTGTTTTTGGCTGCAAGGTTCTCCCTGAGCTTCTCCTGAAGTACGTGGGGGTTCAGAAGATCGACAACCCGAATTCCTTTGCGGGCAAACTTGTCTTCATAGCTCGGACCGATACCTCTGCCTGTCGTGCCGATTTTCTGATCTCCCTGTGCATCCTCATGCAGCGAATCGAGCCGTTTGTGATAAGGCATGATGAGATGGGCGTTATGGCTGATGAACAGGCGCCCTTTTACATCGTAGCCAAGCTCCTCGACCTTCTTGATCTCCGCGAGCAGGGCGACGGGGTCGATAACGACACCATTGCCGATAACGCAGACGCACCCTTCGTTAAAAATGCCGGAAGGGATGAGGTGGAGCACAACCGATTTGTTGTCGAAACAGATTGTATGGCCTGCATTGGCACCACCCTGGTAACGGACTACAATGTCGTATTTTTCGGAAAGGTAGTCAACAAGCTTTCCCTTTCCTTCATCGCCGAACTGTGTTCCGACAATGACGGTAGCGTTACGAGCCGGCTTAGTGAATGTTTTTGATTCCACGTCGTTTATTTTATACCGATATAGTGTTCGAAACGGGAAAGAAGCTCGTTTTTCCCCTTCCCGGAAAAAGATGAATAATTTACAATAAATTCGGCTTTCGCCGAGAAACTTTCCACGGCTCTTCTTGCCAGGTGACGCTCTTTCTGGGAGAGCTTGTCGTCCTTGGTCATGATAATGCCGTAAGTCCTCTGGTGGTAGTCGAGAAAAGCCATCATCTCGCGGTCGGAAGGCATGGAGGGATGACGAGCATCGATCAGCAGAAGCACGAGAGCCACCGAACGTCGTCTTTCGATATAGGCCGACAGCAGCTTTCCCCAATGAGCTTTCTCTTCATGGCCTACAGCCGCATAACCGTAGCCGGGCAGATCGACGAAATGGATCCGGTCGTTGATTGTGAAAAAATTGATCAGCCGCGTTTTGCCGGGAGTCGAGCTGGTTTTGGCAAGACCCTTGACTCCGGTAAGGGAGTTCAGAAGGGATGATTTTCCGACATTGGAGCGTCCGACAAAAACAATTTCCGGAAACGTCTCCTCAGGAAGACCGGAGGGGTCTGCAATACTTTTGTAAAAAACCGCGCTGTTAATTTTCATTCAATGATTGGACAAAACGGTCAGGCATAGCATTTGCCTGGCCTGAAAAGCTGCAGGAAAAAGGAAGCTAAAAAACCTTGCGTTAAAAACCCAAATGTTTAACTTTCGTGAGGTTTTCCGAAGACACCAGCATATCACTTAAGGGGCACCATGGCATTACAGATCTACAACTCTCTTTCCCGGGAAAAGGAAACATTCGTACCGGTTCATCCCGGAGTGGTCGGCATGTATGTCTGCGGCCCAACCGTTTACGGGCATGCCCATCTCGGTCATGCAAAAAGCTATGTTTCGTTCGATGTCGTTGCCCGCTGGCTTCGCCACAGCGGATACCGGGTACGGTATGTGCAGAACATTACCGACGTCGGCCACCTCACCGATGATGCCGACCAGGGAGAGGACAAGATCGCACGCCAGGCCCTGCTCGAGAAAACCGACCCGATGGAGATAGCGCAGTACTATACCCGCAGCTTTTATGACGATATGGACCGCCTGGGGGTGGAGCGCCCCAATATAGCACCAACCGCTACGGGACATATTCCGGAACAGATTGCCCTGATCGAACGACTGGTCGAATCCGGACATGCCTACGTGGTTGACGGCAATGTCTATTTCTCGGTTCAATCTTTTCCCGGATATGGCCGGCTTTCCGGCAGAACCGATCAGGAAGCCCTGCAGTCGGGCACGAGGGTAGAGGTAAGAAGCGAAAAACGCCACCCCTCCGATTTTGCCCTCTGGAAAAAAGCAGGCGATGAGCATCTCATGAAATGGCAGTCGCCCTGGGGAACGGGTTTTCCCGGCTGGCATGTGGAATGTTCGGCCATGTCGATGAAATACCTTGGGCAGACCGTCGATATCCATGGCGGAGGCATGGAAAACAAGTTTCCCCACCACGACTGTGAAATCGCCCAGTCGGAAGCCGCTACCGGCAAGCCTTATGTCCGTTACTGGATGCACAACAACATGGTGACCGTGGGCGGCATCAAAATGGGCAAGTCCCTGAAAAACTCGGTCAATCTCAAGGATCTGTTCCGCGATACTCCACCGATGGTTATCCGCTTTTTCATCCTGCAGTCGCACTACCGTTCGCCTCTTGATTACTCCGGGACAGCTATCAGGGCATCCTCTTCGGGACTCGAAAAGCTGCAGGATACCCGCAAAAGGCTGTTCGAAACCGCACCGGGAAGCGGCAACTGCGATATCGCGGCGTTCTCCGGAAGATTTAGCGAAGCCATGGACGATGATTTCAATACACCGCTGGCGATTTCAGTGCTCTTTGATTTTTCGAAAACCATCAACGCCGCCCTCGATAAACCGGAGGGACTTTCTGCATCGGTGATAGCCGATGCGACGGCATTTCTGGAGACCTTTGCGGGAACGGTTCTGGGTATCATGAATTCCGGAGGAGAAAAAAGCGCCCCGGCTTCGGAACAGAGCCGACTGGTACTGGAAAAAACGGTTGCCATTCTGCTCGACATACGGCTCGAAGCCAGAAAAAACAAGGATTTCACCCTGAGTGACCGTATAAGGGACCGTCTGCTTGAAGCCGGTATCGAGGTGAAGGATACCAAAGAAGGCTCCAGCTGGTCGCTTACACCCTGAGGGCTCACCAACTTCCCTACAGGTATTCCTCTCCATTCTCCCGCCTCAACTGGTCGACAGCCGCGGGAACCTTGTGCGACTCCCCTTTACCGCAGATCAGGAGAGCATCGCCGGTATCGACGACGATAAGGTCGTTGACCCCTATCAGGCAGACCGCTTTTCCCTGCGGTGTCCTGAGATACACTCCGGAGCTCTCCTCGCGCACCACGTCGAGCTCACAGGCATCCCGGAGGCTCTCGATGCCCGAAGCTACCTTTACAACCTCGTCCCAGTTGACGAGATCCGTCCAGCCGAAATCGCCGGCAAGCATATAAACCGGATCGGCTTTTTCCATAATCCCGTAATCGATCGATATGGGATGGACCCAGCTGTAGACATCCTCGATAACCGCATCCTCGGCCCCGGTACCGAGAACCCCGTAGATGGCAACCAGGTCCCTGTAGAGCTCAGGCATGGAACGCTGGAACTCCCGACAGATCGCATCGATATGCCAGATGAAAACCCCGCTGTTCCAGTAAAAGTCCCTGCTTTCAAGAAACTGTACGGCTGTGGCATAATCTGGCTTTTCCGCAAAGGTTTTCACACGGAAAAGGCTGAAACCGGAACTTCCCTCAGCACAATCCGCTCCCTCAAGGAGCTCCGCTGACTGAATATAGCCGTAATCGGTTTCCGGACAGACCGGCACGACCCCTATGGTTACAAGTCCCGTTTTCTTGGCGGCCACCTTGATACCTGCCTGTAAAAGACGAGAAAAGGCCCCGATATCCTGCACATGATGGTCCAGAGGAAGCACCACGCTTATAGCGTCAGGATCCCTCTTTTTGATATGTGCCGTTGCCAGAGCGATACAGAGAGCCGTATTTCGGGCGGCTGGTTCTGCAATGATATTTTCCGGGCTGATTTCAAGACCGGAGGCCACCAGACACTCCCTGCCCTCCCTGCTGGTAATCACCAGAGTACGCTCCGGGGAGACCACCCCGGCTATACTCCTGAGGGTCCGGGCAATCATGCTACCCTCATGAAACAGGTCGAGACACGCTACAGGCGTTTTTCGCCTGACGACCGGCCAGAGAGCCTTGGCCGGCCCTCCGGCCATGATAACAGCGTAAACGGAGCAGTTCGCTATAGTGTTCATGGATGTACGGCTCAGGTATCAGAGGAATCTTTTGTTTTCTTTACCGATAACGCCCACCGGCATGCTCATCGTTCATCCGTCCGGCTGAAATGGATAGAGAACAACGGGTATTTGTCATTGAGCTTAAAAAGTCTTTTTTTCCAGTTACCAATAATGGTAATCAATAATCCGTTACTATGAAACGACACACAGAGGAGCTCGAAGCGCTGAAAAAACTCTGCCTGCAAGAGAACATGGAGTTGACCCCCCTGCAGTATGAACTGCTTGCTGGTTATGCTGTGCTTCTCGAGCAGTGGAATAAAAAAATCAATCTCATCAGCCGGAAGGAGGATGCCCCTGTTGTCGTCAAGCATATTTTTCACTCACTTCTTATGGGGCTCTTTCACCCTTTCGGTGCGGGTGAAAAGGTTCTCGATCTGGGTACAGGCGGTGGATTACCTGGAATTCCCCTGGCCATAGCGTGGCCTGAAACCCGCTTTCTGCTTGTTGATTCCACGGGGAAAAAAATAGCCGCCTGCCAGGCTATGCTCAAAGAGCTCGGTATCAGCAACGCCGTAGCCGTGCATTCGAGAGTGGAGGAGCTTAAAGGGCTCTCTTTCGATACGGTGCTGAGCCGTCAGGTTGCGCAACTGGAGCAGCTTTGCGCCTATGCCTGCCGTTTTCTCAAGCCCGAAGGGGTGCTGATATGTCTTAAAGGAGGAAACCTCGAGGAGGAAATCAGGACGGCGCTCGATAGCAGGCATATCCATCATGGATTTCCGGCAAGTATCGAACATTTCCCGATAAGCGGATTCAGCCCGTTTTTTGCTGAAAAAGAGATAGTCATTGCCCGGAGGCAAAATAACCTTCCAGGCAATGACTAATAACATTTCTATAAACGGAGACTGAGCTCCCGATTACTCTCCGGCGGAACTCGATACTGCTGCTGCTTCGGTTTTTTTCGAACCTTTGACGCGCTTTGCACGATCCTGCTTGCCCGACTGCGGCTGCTTTGAAGGTGCTTCGGCATAATCAACCAGCTCGATAACCGCCATTTTGGCAGCATCGCCGAAACGTGGCGCAAGTTTTATGATTCGGGTATATCCTCCATTGCGCTCACCGATTTTGGAAACGATCTCCTCGAAAAGCATTTTTACGGCTTCCTTGTCACGGATGCTTTTAAAAATCTCGCGCTGGGCGTGAACGGTTCCCTTGCGGGCTTTCGTGATAATCTTTTCTATGACCTTTCTGGTCTCCTTGGCTTTCGCTTCCGTCGTTTCGATACGTTTGTAAACCAGCAGCTGGGTAGACAGATTGGCCAGGGTTGCCTTTCTATGAGCTGCGGTTCTTCCGAGTTTTCTTGCCGGCTTGACTTTACGCATGACTGATTCCTGATCTCAAAAATTCAAAAATAATCCAGTTAATTAGTTACCCTTTCATCTGATACTTGGTAATGTCCATACCAAACTTCAGATCGAACTTCTCGAGCTGCTCTTTCAGCTCCGTCAGGGATTTCTTGCCGAAGTTCTTGTAGTTCAGCAGTTCATCCTCCTTGCGCGACACAAGGTCGCCAATGGTATCGATCTCAGCCAGACGAAGACAGTTGTGTGAACGTACCGAAAGATCGAGATCCTCGATTTTGGTGTTGAGCAGCTTGCGCATGTTCTCGAACTCGTCGTCCTGCTGCTTGTATTCCTCTTCGGTGAACTCTTCTTCTGTCGGTGAGAAGTTGGCAAAAAAGGTGACATGCTCGTTGATGATCTTGCCGGCAAGACTGATAGAGTCATCCGGAGTGATCGAACCATCGGTTTCGACGTCGAGAATCATTTTCTCGTAATCGGTACGCTGACCGACGCGAGTATTCTCTACCGTGAATTTCACATTCCTTATAGGGGTGAAAATGGCGTCAATGGCAATGAAACCAATCGGCATACCGTCTGGACGATTCTCTTCGGAGGGAAGATAACCCCGCCCTCTACCGACGAAAACATCTATTTTCAGGGTCGCCCCCTCGTTGACGGTAGCAATATGAAGATCCTTGTTGAGTACCTCGAATTCACCCTCCTGGGCGACAATATCTCCGGCAGTAAACTCTCTGGGTCCTACAAGCACAAGCGATGTCTTGCAGTTTCTTTTGCAGCTTGAACGAAACCGTACTTTTTTAAGATTCAGCACGATCTCCGGGACATCTTCCCTGACACCATCTATTGTAGAGAATTCATGAAAAACACCATCTACCTTGAGACCCGTAATTGCAGTTCCGGGAAGCGAGGCAAGCAACACGCGGCGCATCACATTACCGAGCGTCACCCCGTATCCTCTCTCGAGAGGCTGCGCAATGAACCGTCCGTAATTGTCCGTATGTGTAGCTTCGTCAACCTCTATCTTAGCAGGCATCTGCATCTGGTATATCATAGTCATTTATACCTTGGGGTTCATTAAAATCACTTGGAGTATAACTCAACAACAAGCTGCTCGTTAAATGGCTCCTGAATATCCTCACGCTCGGGAACACTCAGAAAAACGGCTTTCTGGTTTGCCTTGTCTACCTGTACCCACGAAGGAAAACGCGATTCCGGAGCTTTGCTGAGAGAATCGGTAACTGCACCCATATTGCGGCTTTTCTGACGGAACTCGATCAGGTCTCCAGGGGCTACCAGATAGGAAGGAATATTGACTTTCTTTCCGTTGATGAGAAGATGGCCATGCGAAACCAGCTGACGTGCAGCAGCGCGTGAAGCTGCAAAACCGGAACGGTAGACCACATTATCGAATCGTCTTTCAAGAAGCTTGACAAGGTTATCACCGGTAACACCCCTCTGGGATACAGCTTTCTTGTAGTAGTTTCTGAACTGCTTCTCAAGAATACCGTACAGGTATTTCATCTTCTGCTTTTCTCTGAGCTGCAGCGCATACTCCGAAACCTTTCCTTTTCTGGACTGTCCGTGCTGACCCGGCGCGAAAGGCCTTCTTTCAAGATATTTTTCAGCTTTCGGCGAAAGCGCAATACCTAACCTGCGGGATACTTTTGTTATTGAGCCTCTAAATCTTGCCATATCAATTGCTTCATTGAAATTCTATAAATAAATAAAATCAGACCCTTCTGCGTTTGGGAGGTCTGCAGCCGTTGTGAGGCAACGGGGTGATATCCTTGATGGAACGGACTTCGAGGCCGGCTCCCTGCAGGGCCCTGATTGCAGCGTCTCTTCCGGCACCTGGCCCCTTGATGAATACCTGGACATTTCTCATGCCGAGATCGAACGCCTCTTTTGCAGCGGCTTCCGAGGTCACCTGGGATGCGTAGGGGGTGTTCTTTTTGGAACCCCTGAAACCATTCTTGCCTGCGCTTGACCAGGAGACCGTATTGCCCAGCACGTCGGTAATCGTCACCATGATATTGTTGAACGATGCCTTGATATGGACGACGCCTTCCGGGGTAACCTTTACTTTTTTCTTTTTCCTGCTTACTGTTGCCATGAGCTTACACTCTTATAGTATCAATGTTGATGTATTGCTGCTACTACTTCTTCGTCGCCTTCTTCTTGCCTGCGACAGTCTTGCGCTTGCCTTTTCTGGTCCTTGCATTGGTCTGCGTCCGCTGTCCGCGAACGGGAAGCGATCTCCGGTGGCGAAGCCCCCTGTAGCAGCCGATATCCATCAACCGCTTGATAGCAAGCTGCTGCTCGCCTCGGGCCTGACCCTCAACCTTGTAATCCTCGGCAATAATCTCTCTTATTGCATGCGCCTCTTCGTCGTTCAGCTCGGAAATCTTCCTTTCGGGAGCAATACCCGCCCTCTGCAGAATATTTTCGGCAGAAGTTCTTCCGATACCATAAACATGCGTTAAAGCAATGACCGCGTGTTTGTTCAGCGGCAAATTTACCCCAGCTATCCTCATATGCTCTTTGTAGTTCTATTGATTATTTCTGAAGATCAACCCTGGCGCTGCTTGTGGCTCGGATTAACTTTGCAGATCACGAAACGCTTTCCTTTACGTTTGATGATACGGCAGTGCTCACAACGCTTTTTGATGGAAGAATATATTTTCATATTTGACCCCGCATGCAATAATTAACTCGTCTGTCTATCGAAAAATCTGAAAGGCTTGTAATGTAAAAAAAATAGTCCAAACTATCAACAGATGAGTGTTGATTTTTCATCACTTATTTGTACCGGTAGGTAATGCGGCCTTTGCTGATGTCGTAGGGAGATATCTGTACTTTGACCTTGTCGCCCGGAAGGATCCTGATGTAGTGCATCCTTATCTTTCCCGATACATGCGCAAGCACCTCAAGCCCGTTTTCAAGCTTTACCTTGAACTGGGCATTGGGGAGCGCATCCACGATCACGCCTTCAATCTCGATTGCTTCTTCTTTGGCCAACAGTATACTCCTTTGAATTCAATGATTGTTCGAGAGCCGTCAGGACAATTTCTTTTCGAGTAACGACCGAGTCAACACCTCGGCTTTTTCCGGCCTGACAATAACCGTATGCTCAAAATGCGCCGACGGTTTCCCGTCTTCGGTAACTGCAACCCATCCGCCTCTTTTGCTGACCGCCCTGCGGGAACGACCCATGGCGATCATCGGTTCAATGGCAAGCGCCATTCCTGTTCTCAGTTTAACACCGGTATTGCGTTTGCCGTAATTGGGAACGGCAGGGTCTTCATGAAGTTCACTGCCGATTCCATGGCCCACCATATTTTCGATAACACTGAAACCGAAAGAACGCGCATGATTTTCCACTGCAGCAGAAATATCGTGCAGACGGTTTCCTTCGATGGCCTGTGCAATGCCCAGTTCGAGAGACGCTCTGGTAACATCGACGAGAAGCTGTACTTTTTCGTCAACGGTGCCGAGTACGAATGTCCGGGCCGCATCACCGTGATATCCGCCTTTGTAAACACCGCAATCGACCGAAACGATATCCCCTTCGCGAACGATACGTTTGGCGCTCGGCACACCGTGCACAACCTCTTCATTGATGGAGACGCAGAGCGTTGCCGGATAGGGCGTGACATCGGGATCCCCTTTAGGCGCGTAATTCAGAAAGCTCGGTACAGCCTGATGATCCCTTATGAACTCTTCAGCCATCCGGTCGAGCTGCATTGTCGTCATTCCCGGCCTGATCTCCTGTTCGAGCAGATCGAGAACCATTGCCGTCAAGGCCCCGGACTCCCTCATAAGCTCGATTTCACGCTCGCTTTTTATGGTGATCATAAAGCGTTTCCGTTAGGGCCTCTGACGGCTCCTTGTTTTACCCGACTTCATGAATCCATCGTAGTGACGCATGAGCAGGTGACTTTCGACCTGCTGCAGGGTATCGAGACCGACCCCGACAATGATAAGCAAGCTGGTTCCACCGAAGAATTGCGCAAAACCCGGAGTCACATTTGCAAACTTGGTAAGAAAGGTTGGCAACACGGCGATGATCGCCAGCGAAATCGCCCCCGGAAGGGTTATGCGTGTAAGAATGTTGTCGATGAAATCCGCAGTGCTTTTGCCGGGTCGAACACCCGGGATGAAACCTCCCTGGCGCCGCATGGTATCGGCAACCTCTTTCGGATTGAAGGCGATTGCGGTATAAAAATAGGTAAAGAAGACGATCATGGTGCCGAATATCAGCGCATACCACCAGGAATCATAGGCCAATGCTCCCGAAACGCTCTGCATCACCTCGTTTTCAGGGAAAAAGGAAAGAAAGGTTCCAGGAAGGAACATGATTGACTGTGCGAAAATGATGGGCATGACTCCCGCTGTATTGATGCGCATGGGAATGTACTGGGTACTTCCACCATACACTTTCCTGCCGACGACACGTTTGGCATGCTGAACGGGAATCCTGCGGGTACCGACGGTCAGCACGACCACAAAGGCAACAATAGCAACCATCATTGCGATGATGATAATCTCGACGATCCAGTTCTTGCTTCCCAGCGAAACTGAACGGAACTCTGCTACCAGTGACTGGGGAAAACGGGCAAGAATACCGATCATGATAATGAGCGAAATGCCGTTGCCTATACCCCGCTCGGTAATACGCTCACCAAGCCACATGACGAACACCGTCGATGCCGTAAGCATGATAACGGCCGTAAAGGTGAAAAACCATCCCGGATCAGGAACTACAGCCGTTCCGAACGAAGCCGGACTGGCAAGACTCACGCTTACCCCCCATGCCTGAAGAGCAGCGATAAGCACGGTTCCGTACCTGGTCATCTGGTTGATCCGCTGGCGACCCTCTTCACCCTCTTTCTGCAGCTTCTGCACATAAGGTGTAACCGCACCGAGCAACTGAACGATGATGGAGGCTGAAATGTAGGGCATGATACCGAGAGAAAAAATCGAAGCCCTTGCAAAAGCGCCTCCAACAAACAGATCAAAAAGCCCGAAAAGGTCATTGGAGTGGGCAGGAGATGCGCCCGCTACGGCAGACGCATCGACACCCGGTATCGTAATGTGGGAACCAAGCCTGTAGATAAACAGGAGAAGTAGGGTATAGAGTATCCGCTGCCGAAGCTCAGGGATTTTATTGATATTGCGTATACTTTCGGTAAGCTTCATAACGGCTCAGGCGATATTCAGGACTTTGCTGATTTCTTGACTCTCTTGACAAGCGGAGCTTTTGGTTTCAAGAGAGCTTCCTCAACCGTGAGATCCACAATTTTCGAAGCCTCTTCGAGGGTACGGTAAGCTTTGGTAACCGAGCCGCCAGCCTTGACAATCTTTTCTTCTGCGCTCTTGCTGAAGAAATGAGCAGTTATCTTGACCGGTCTGGTGATCTCACCGTTTCCGAGAATCTTGAAATAATCCGCATAACTTGCATTGCAAAGCGCCTTGAGATCGAGTACGGAGATCTCCGTTCCGTCAATCAGACCTTCCTCGATCCATGCTTCGATCTGGGAGACATTGAGCGTCCTGACCGATTTTCTGTCCGGAGGTGTAAAGCCGAACTTCGGAAGTCTGCGATAAACCGGAATCTGACCGCCTTCATTGATTGGCTTCTGATAACCGCTTCTCGACTGCTGGCCTTTGTTACCCTTGCCGGCAGTGGTACCGTTACCGGAACCCTGTCCGCGACCAACACGTTTTCTGTTTTTTACCGCGCCTTTTGCAGGACGGAGTGAACTTAAATCCATGATCTCAATTCCCTACTTGCTATTAGTAAAATCTTAAAGCTCTTCAACCTTTACAAGATGCTGCACAACCCTGATCTGACCGCGCAGGCAAGGGTTATCCTGCCTTTCAACACGGTAGTTCGGACGGCCGAGACCGAGCGCCTTGATCGTCGCTTTCTGTTTTTTCGTACACCCAATCACGCTGCGAACCTGGGTTATCCGTAATGTTTTATCACTCATGTCTCTACTTTCTTTCTTTTTAGCTTTCAAAAACCTCTTTAAGGCTCTTCGACCGTCTTTCAGCAACATCCATTGCATCCGACATGCTCTGCAATCCCTTTATTGCTGCTTTGACGACATTGTGCGGGTTTGAAGAACCAAGCGACTTGGTAAGCACATCGTGAATTCCGGCCATCTCGAGTACAGCTCTGACGGCACCACCGGCAATCAGTCCGGTACCGGGGGTTGCGGGCTTCATAAGCACTTTGGCAGAACCGTATTTTGCAATAACCTGATGCGGAATGGTTCCCTTGATGATCGGAACCTTGATGACGTTTTTCTTGCCGTCCTCCACACCCTTGGCTATAGCGTCCTGAACCTCGTTGGCTTTACCGAGACCGTATCCGACATGACCTTCCTTGTCCCCGACAACAACGATCGCATTGAAGCCGAACCGTTTACCGCCTTTTACAACCTTTGCCGTTCTGTTGATGTGAACCAGCTTTTCCTTCAGATTCAATTCTCCGGGCCTGATATTCTTAGCAGATATTTTCGACATGTAACTTTCTCTATTGAAAGGTTTTTAAAAGACAAGACCGGCTTCCCGTGCACCATCGGCCAAAGCCTTCACCCTGCCGTGATAGCGGAACCCGTTTCTGTCGAATACGACGTTCGTTATACCCCTGGCCCCGGCCTTTTCGCCAATCTGCATTCCAACAAGACGGCAAACCTCGGTTTTTGTGCCTTCAAGAGCCTTGTTTTCCTTTGACATGCTCGATACGGCCACAATGGTCTTGCCGTTATCGTCATCAATCAGCTGCGCATAGATCTGCGACAGGCTACGGTAGACACAAAGTCTCGGTTTAGACTCGGTACCATGGACCTGCGCCCTGCTTCTGTCCTTGATTTTCTGCCTGCGAGAGGCCTTATCGATTTGACTCATTCTCTTCAACCCTAAAAATGTTATTGCCTGACTGTTATAGCTTTCTTTCCGGCTATTACTTACCGGCCGCCTTGCCTTCCTTGCGGCGGATTACCTCACCTTCGTATTTGATACCTTTTCCGCGGTACGGTTCAGGCTTCCTGAACGAACGAATCTTGGAGGCGACCTGACCGACAAGAGCCTTGTCTATGCCGCTGATAAGAATGGTCGTCTGATCGGGAACCTCAATCCGGATACCTTCGGGAGCCTTGAAATAGATCATGTGAGAATAGCCGAGAGTAAGTGCCAGCAGATCGTTTTTCATCTCTGCACGGTAACCGACACCGGCGATTTCGAGTTTTCTGGTAAATCCTTTCGTTACGCCCTCGACCATGTTGCTGATAAGCATCCGGTAAAGGCCGTGCATCGCTCTTGATTTTTTGGTGTCATCGACTCTCTGCACCGTAACAACGCCGTTCTCTTCCTGCACGTTGACCTGCGGGGTCAGCTCCTGCTCAAGCGCGCCTTTCGGCCCGGTCACCTTGATGCTCGCATCACTGATCTCTATCCTGGCCTGACCAGCCAGGGGAATCGGCATTTTTCCTATTCTTGACATGATATTCTTGTACGCTTTGGCTTATGAATTAATAGATGCGGAAGAGTATTTCACCACCTACTCCCTTCTCACGGGCCTCTTTATCGGTAATGATACCCTTTGACGACGAAAGGATATAGAGTCCGAGTCCGCCAAGGTATTTTCTTATATCCTTTCCCTGGTACACCCTTCTTCCGGGCTTGCTTACCCTGGTGATCTCACGGATAGCCGGCTCGCCTGCCGCCGAATATTTCAGCTCGACGCGAATAAACGGAAACTGCTCGGTCGTGATGACCGTAAAGTTTTTTATGTACCCTTTTTCCACAAGCAGTTGAGAGATATTCTCCCTGAGCTTCGAATACGGAATATCGGTAGTCTTGTTATTTGCTCTCCCCGCGTTTCTGATGCGGGTGATATAATCTGCAATAGAATCCGTTACAGGCATAGCTAACGTTGGTTACTTTCAAAAATGAACAAATCTCTCTCTTGTCTGTAATACTGAACAACTTACCAGCTTGCCTTCCTGACTCCCGGAAGCTTTCCTTCAAGAGCAAGCTTGCGGAACATCTGGCGGCAAAGCCCGAATTTTTCATAAACACCTCTTCCACGGCCTGTAAGGACACAACGGGTTCTCACTCTGGTTGCAGAACTGTCTCTCGGCAGCTTGCGGAGTGCTTCGTAATCACCGGCTTTAAGCAGCTCCTCACGCTTTGCAGCATATTTCTCTACAAGCTTTTTCCTTTTTTCATTCCGTGCAATAACGCTTTTCTTGGCCATCTCGGGTTTCCTGAATAAGTTAGTTGTTCTTCTTTTTGAACGGCATACCAAGCTCGGAAAGCAGTACATACGCCTCTTCATCGGTTGCTGCCGACGTCACGAAAGTGACATCCATACCTGAAATCCTCGGTACCTTATCGATATCGATTTCCGGGAAAATAATCTGCTCCCTTATACCGGTGGTATAGTTGCCGCGCCCATCGAAACTGGTATCGTTGAGTCCGCGGAAATCCCGGATTCTCGGAACGGCAAGACTTACAAAACGGTCTAAAAACTCATACATGGTCTTTCTGCGGAGCGTAACCCGGCAACCGATGGCCTGGTTCTCGCGCAGCTTGAAATTCGAAATGGCCTTTCTCGACTTGCGTATCTGCGGCCTCTGTCCGGTGATCTGGGCAAGTTCTGCCATGGCGGTCTCGAGCAGTTTCGGTTCGGCAGCAGCCTCTCCGATACCGATATTGATGGCGATCTTCTGCAGTCTGGGCACCATCATGATATTCTTGTACTGGAAGCGCTCCATGAGTTTGGGAACAACGTTTTCCCTGTAGAAGGTTTCGAGGCGGGCTTCGATGGTTTCGACGGGTGCGTTTTCTTTGTTTTTCGTCATTATTTTCTTTCAGTTACCGGGATGGTCTTGGTCATCCTTTCTTGTAAAATACAGATACTTTTAGCTCTTCTTCACATTGGAAGCATGAATCGGGAACTCTCGCTCGATAATCGAACCCTGCGGGTGGCTCTGTGTCGGCTTCATATGGCGTTTTCTGATGTTGACGCCCTCGACGATAACCCGGCATTTCTGCGGATATACCTTCAGTATCTTTCCAGCCTTGCCCTTGTCGTTACCGCTGATGACAACGACGTTGTCGTCTTTCCTGACATGCAGCTTCACGTTATGCAGCTTTGCCTTTCTATTGATCCCTGTTTTCATTTTTCACTGATATGATAGTATTCATAAAATCCTGAGCGGGAGACGAGACTCGAACTCGCGACCAACAGCTTGGAAGGCTGTGACTCTACCAACTGAGTTACTCCCGCTTGAAGCTTTCACAGAACTTCAGGCGCCAAAGATACGATTTTCATATATTTTCTGTCGCGTAATTCTCTGGCAACAGGTCCGAAAATTCGCGTACCTCTCGGTTCTCCCTGTGCGTTGAGCAGTACAACGGCGTTCTCATCGAATCTGATGTAGGAACCGTCCTTTCTTCTCTGCTCTTTTACGCAGCGGACAACAACCGCTTTGCAGACATCTTTTTTCTTGACAACACCGCCCGGCACAGCCGCCTTAACCGATACGATGACCTGGTCACCCAGTCCGGCATAACGCCTTCCCGTACCGCCGAACACATGGATACAACGAACTTTTTTCGCTCCGCTGTTATCTGCAACAACCAGATTAGTTTCTTTCTGGATCATCCTGTTTCAAACTTTTTAATGTATAAAGAATCCCTCTTACCTGGCCTTCTCAATGATTTCGACGAGACGGCAGCTTTTCCGTTTGCTCAGCGGCCTGCATTCGACAACCTTGACCAGATCACCGATACCGGCTTCGTTGTTCTCGTCATGTGCCATCAGCCTGGTCGTCTTCTTGAAGTACTTCTTGTAGACCGGATGCTGAACCCTGCGCTCTACAGCAACAACGATCGCCTTGTCCATCTTGTCGCTGATAACCTTTCCCTGCCAGCTCTTCTTGCGTCCCCTTGCTGCAGCTTTCTGTTCCAATGCGGCAGCGCCTGTTTTGTTTTCTTCCATGTATCGTAAACCGTTTGTTGTTGCCTTGTTCAGTTCTGCCCGGGTTCTGCAGCGTTGAGTTTATGGAGCTGTGTTTTCATGCGGGCGATATCGCGGCGTGAATTGCGGAACACCATCGGGTTCTGCGGCAGCTCTATCACCTTGAAGAAATTGATATCGGCAAGCCTGTCCTCAAGCTGGCGGATCCTGTCGATGAGCTCCTGGCGGCTCATTGCAGCGACTTCATACTTTTTCATAGTTATAATCCTCTTCTGGAATTTGTTGTTCGGTTATCCCTCATAATCAGGACGGACAATAAACTTCGTCTTGATCGGCAGCTTCTGCGCTGCGAGCCTGAAGGCTTCGGTCGCAATCTCTTTCGACACGCCTTCGGCTTCGAACATGACTCTTCCCGGCTTGACGACGGCTACCCAGAATTCAGGAGAACCTTTACCTGAACCCATTCGGGTTTCGGCAGCCTTCTTTGTCACCGGTTTGTCGGGAAATATCCTGATCCAGATCTTGCCATCTCTTTTCATGTACCTGTTCATGGCCACACGTGCCGCTTCGATCTGGCGACTGGTGATCCACGCAGGCTCAAGAGCCTTCAAACCGAAAGAACCGAAAGACACCATCGTTCCGCGTCCGGCATTGCCTTTCATGCGGCCCCGCTGTGTCTTTCTATATTTAACTCTCTTTGGCATTAACATACCGACAACTCCATTCTGTTTCTGATTATAATGTATATGTCATTATGCGCGCTTGGTGCGGCGACGGCGTTTGCTTCGCGGGTCGCGAGGCCTGGATTTCGAATCCTGCCGGCGATCCTTCATTCGCTTCATCTCGTCTTCTTCGATAGCATCGATACGCTGAACGAGTACTTCACCCTTGTACACCCATACCTTGATGCCGATCGTGCCGGCAATGGTATGCGCGGTGACGCTTGCATAGTCAACGTTGGCGCGGATGGTGTGAAGAGGAATCTTGCCCTCCTTGTACTGCTCTGCCCTGGCGATCTCTGCACCGCCGAGACGGCCGGCACATCTGATCCTGACGCCTTCGGCTCCGGCACGCATAGCCTGCTGAATGGCCTGTTTCATGGCTCTTCTGAAAGATACACGATTCTCGAGCTGGTAGGCGATGTTGTCGCCGATCAGCTGCGCTTCGATTTCCGGCTTCACAACCTCGACAACATCGATCTTCACCTCTTTGCCGGTAATGCGGGTAAGCTCCTGGGAGAGATTGTTGATCTCTTCACCTTTTCTGCCTACGACGGCACCCGGACGGGCTGCGTATATATTGATCTTGATGTGCTTGGTGGTTCTTTCGATCACGATACGGGCAATACCGGCTTTCTCCCTTTTCAGCCTTGCCAGCACATAGTTGCGGATCACATGATCCTGCTTGATCTTTTCCGAAATAACCGGGCTGTCGTCGTACCAGCGAGAAGTCCAGTCCTTGATAATTCCAAGCCTGAATCCAGTAGGATTAACTTTCTGACCCAATGTTCTCTCCTTGTTTAATTTATTTACTGGATTGCTTAACCTTATCGACGATGACAGTCAGGTGATTCGAACGCTTGCGAACCCTGTATGCGCGTCCCATCGGAGCAGGAAGCATTCTTTTAAGTGTGGTGCCCTGATCAACGAACACTGCCTTGACGACAAGCTCCTGATCGCTGACCCGCTCGTCCGGATTGAGCTGAGCATAGTTGGCGACAGCGGACTTCAGGGTCATCATGACGTTTCTTGAAGCGCTCTTGGTGGAGTTCAGAAGAATAGCCTTTGCCTGATCGACCTGTTTGCCGCGAACCAGACCTGCCACAAGACGCATTTTTCTCGGCGATGTTGGCGTATGACGTAATATTGCTTTAGCTTGCATGGTAATCTTAACCTTTCGCGTTATTCAGTTATTTTTTCCTTGGTGCTGAGCCGCCTTTTTCAGCCTTTCCGCCGGCATGACCGCGAAACGTTCTTGTAGGGGCGAACTCTCCAAGCTTGTGGCCAACCATATTGTCACTGACATACACCGGAACATGGGTCTTGCCGTTATGTACGGCAACGGTGTGCCCTACAAAATCAGGTGAAATCATTGAACTTCTGGACCAGGTTTTCACAACCTTCTTTTCACCCTTGGTGTTTAAATCAATGATCCGTTTTTCCAGTTTGAAATCAATGAACGGCCCCTTCTTAAGTGATCTTGGCATACTTTCTCTGCTTGTTATAATTAAGCGCTACAGTTACTTGGCATTCCTGCCGCGGACGATGAGCTTTGACGATGCTTTCTTTTTGTTTCTCGTTTTCAGACCCTTGGCAAGCTGTCCCCACGGTGATTTGGGATGCCTTCTTCCACCGCCGGACTTCGATTTGCCTTCACCGCCGCCCATCGGATGATCGACAGGGTTCATAGCCATACCCCTTGTCTGCGGACGGATTCCAAGCCAGCGGCTTCTTCCCGCTTTGCCAAGCACGATATTCTCGTGATCGGTATTGCCTACGACACCGATAGTTGCCCGGCACTCCACCCTTACCTTGCGAATCTCACCGGAAGGCAGTCTCAGAGTTGCATAATCGCCTTCACGTGCTGCAAGAACAGCGAAAGCGCCTGCCGAACGTACAATCTGACCGCCCTTTCCGGCCTTCATTTCCACATTGTGAATATCGGTTCCAAGAGGGATGTTTTTCAATGGCATGGTATTGCCAACCTTGATTTCAACCTTCTCGCCGCTTTCAACCTTGTCGCCTACATTCAAACCTTTCGGGGCGAGAATATAACGTTTTTCTCCATCATTGTAATGCAATAATGCAATTCTTGATGAACGGTTCGGATCATACTCGATGGAAGCAACCTTGGCGGGAATACCATCCTTGTTCCGCTTGAAGTCAACGATCCGGTAATGTCTTTTATGTCCGCCGCCTCTGTGTCTCGATGTTTTTCTTCCCGCGCTGTTGCGGCCGCCGCTTTTCTTGAGCGGTACGAGAAGACTTTTTTCCGGCTCACTTTTTGTAATCTCGTCAAATCCAGGGTATGACATGAACCGTGACCCTGGTGTTATCGGCGCTAATTTCCTGATTGCCATTGCAATTATAATCTATCCTTGTTGTGTATTCTATCCTTCGCCCTTCTGTGCAGAACCGGAGTAATAGTCGATCGACTGTCCATCTGCAAGAGTGACGATCGCTTTCTTCCAGTCACTCTTCTTTCCGGCTATCAACCCTTTCCGGGTATACTGCCGCTTCGCCTTGCCAAGGCAGTTCACGGTACGAACTGAAGTAACAGTCACGCCGAACTTGTTCTCGACAGCGTTTCTGATATCAATTTTATCTGCATCCGGCTTGACGACAAACACATACTGACCTTTCTTTTCGGTAAGACCTGTGCTTTTTTCCGTTAACCACGGCCGTAACAACGGGTTTTTCATCTCATTCACTCCTGTTTACTGGAAACCTGCAATTACCCTAAAGTATCCTCTATTTTTTTCAATGCGGCTTTCTGGAAGACAATCGTCTGACTGTCAAGTATATCGTAAGTCGATGCCTTTTCCGCCGTCATGATATTGAGCACCTCGATATTTTTTCCTGAACGGGCCATAACCATATCGTACTCGGGAGTCAGCATGAGGGTTTTCTTCTCTGCAAGACCGAGATTTTTCAGAATATCGGCAACCGGCTTCGTTTTGATCTGCTCAAGCCTGAAATCCTCGACAACAAGAATCTGGCCTGCCAGTGCTTTTGCACTGAGCGCCGAACGGCGGGCAAGCTGCTTGACTTTCTTGTTGACCTTCTGTTCGTAGCTGCGCGGCTGAGGACCGAAAATGGTTCCGCCTCCGCTCATCAGCGGCGAACGGGTAGAGCCCTGACGGGCGTTACCAGTGCCTTTCTGGCGATAGGGCTTCCTGCCGCCGCCACGTACTTCCGCACGGGTTTTGGCTTTATGCGTTCCCTGTCTTCTGTTTGCAAGTATCGCTTTTACATCGAGATACATTGCATGTTCAGATATTTCAGCGCCGAAAATTTCATCACTGAGCGTAACAACTTCCCCTGTTTCAGTGCCGCCGGTATTTAAGACTTTAAGTTCCATAACTTCGTGCAATCAGCGTTTACTTTTTTGTAGAAACAATCTTTACGTAGGAGTTTTTTGCGCCCGGTACTGCACCTTTAACCACCAGCAGATTGGATTCCGGCATAATCTTGACAATGACAAGATTTCTTACGGTGACATTGCATCCGCCCATACGTCCAGCCATTCTGGTACCTCTGAAGGTTCTCGAAGGATCCGATGATCCTCCAACCGAACCAGGGGCACGGAGCCTGTCGGACTGACCGTGTGTTCTCGAACCGCCGCCGAAGTTGTGACGTTTGACGACACCGGCAAAACCCTTGCCCTTGGTGACACCAAGCACATTTACAACCTCGCCTTCCTTGAAAGACTCCACACTGACAGGATTTCCTGCTTCCAGCTCCTCGGTGAAATCGTCTTTCCTGAATTCCGCCATCATAAAGCCTGGTGTGACTCCGGCCTTTCTGTAATGACCCTGCAGAGGTTTATTGACCTTTTTCTCATCCCTTTCCCCGATACCTACCTGATACGCGTCATAGCCGTCCTTGTCAGCATTTTTCACCTGCGTGACAAAGCATGGGCCTGCCTGGATAACAGTACAGGATATCGCCTCGCGTTTATCATTGTATAAACGGGTCATACCGATTTTCTTTCCAAGAATCGCACCCATATATGATTAGCTTTTCTAATTCGTTAAGACTTGATTTCAACATCCACACCGCTTGGAAGCTCGAGCTTCATCAGCATATCGATGGTCCTGGCAGTAGGATTGATGATCTCGATCAACCGCTTGTGCGATGAAAACGAGAACTGCTCACGGGACTTTTTATCGACATGCGGAGAACGGTTCACCGTATACACATGTGCTTTTGTCGGAAGCGGTATGGGACCGAAGATGATGGCATCCGTCTGCTTCACCACATCAATAATCCTTAAAGCCCATTTATCAACCAGGCTATGGTCGTATGACTTGAGCTTGATTCTTATCTTTTGCTGTACAGCCACTTGTCAACCCTGTTTCTTTGTTAGCAATAAAAAAGGGGCGGGGGTTATAGGCCCCGCCCCGGGACGCGCATCGCCCTGGATTACTCGATGATCTTGGTTACGGAACCAGCACCGACGGTACGACCGCCTTCGCGGATAGCGAAACGGAGGCCTTCGTCCATAGCGATAGGAACGATCAGCTCGACTTCAACGGAGAGGTTGTCGCCAGGCATGACCATTTCAACACCTTCGGGAAGTGTTACGGAACCGGTAACGTCAGTGGTTCTGAAATAGAACTGCGGACGGTAGCCGTTGAAAAACGGGGTGTGACGGCCGCCTTCCTCTTTTCTGAGGATGTAGACCTCAGCCTTGAACTTGGTGTGCGGCTTGATGCTGCCAGGCTTGGCGATAACCATGCCGCGCTCGAGCTCGGTCTTGTCCACGCCTCTGAGAAGAAGACCTGCGTTGTCACCGGCCTGACCTTCGTCAAGAAGCTTCTGGAACATTTCGATACCGGTAACTACCGACTTGCGGGTAGGCTTGATACCGACGATTTCAACCTCTTCGTTGATCTTGATACGGCCTCTTTCGATTCTGCCGGTACCGACGGTACCACGGCCGGAAATCGAGAAAACGTCCTCGACAGGCATAAGGAATGGCTTGTCGACGTCGCGGACCGGCTCGGGAATGAATTCGTCAACCGCATCCATAAGCTCCATGATGGCTTTTTCGCCTTCCGGATCGCCATCGAGGGCTTTCAGTGCAGAACCTTTGATGATCGGAATGTCGTCGCCGGGGAAGTTGTACTCGGTCAGAAGCTCTCTGAGTTCGAGCTCGACAAGTTCGAGAAGCTCCGGATCGGCAATATCGACCTTGTTGAGGAACACGACAAGAGCCGGAACGTTAACCTGACGGGCAAGCAGAATGTGCTCGCGGGTCTGAGGCATAGGGCCGTCGGTACCTGCGACAACAAGGATAGCTCCGTCCATCTGGGCCGCACCGGTGATCATGTTCTTGATATAGTCAGCGTGGCCGGGACAGTCGATGTGAGCGTAGTGACGTTTTTTGGTCTGGTACTCGACGTGTGCGGTAGAAATGGTGATACCGCGCTCTCTCTCTTCGGGAGCCTTGTCGATGCTGCCGAAATCACGCTGAAGGGCAAGACCCTGTTTTGCAAGAACCGAAGTGATTGCTGCGGTCAGGGTTGTTTTACCATGGTCAACGTGGCCGATGGTACCGATATTGACATGAGGTTTATCCCTTTTGTAGGACTCTTTTGCCATAACTTATCTCCGTGTCGGTTATATGTTATTATTTAGTAATAGTTAAAACTGATACAGGCTGTACCTGATTATTCCGAATCCCTGCTTACCCGCTTCTCCTGCATAGCCTCGGCTATAGCGCGCGGCACCTCGCGATAACAGTCAAATTCCATCGAATAGTTTGCGCGACCCTGACTCATCGAACGAAGATCGGTAGAATAACCGAACATCGCCGAGAGAGGCACCTTGGAATTAACAAACTGGGCTCCGGCCCTCTGACCCATACCTTCGATATGACCACGGCGGCTTGAAAGATCGCCCATAACGTCGCCGAGATACTCTTCGGGCGTCACCACCTCTACCTTCATGATAGGCTCGAGCAGAACAGGATCGGCTTTTTTGGCCGCACCCTTGAAACCTATGGAACCGGCAATCTTGAAGGCCATCTCCGAAGAGTCAACCTCGTGATACTTGCCGTCCAGAAGAGTGACTTTGATATCCTGCATCGGAAATCCTGCAACAACACCGCTCTTCATAGCCTGCTGCACACCTGCATTAACGGCGGGAATGTACTCTTTCGGAATCACGCCACCCTTGATTGCATCTACAAATTCGTACCCCTTACCCTCTTCAAGAGGCTCAACCTTGAGAACAACCAGACCGAACTGACCCTTACCGCCCGACTGACGAACGAACTTTCCTTCAAATTCAACAGACTTTCTGATGGTTTCACGGTAGGCAACCTGCGGCTGACCCACGTTTGCCTCAACCTTGAACTCACGCTTGAGTCGATCGACAAGAATTTCCAGATGCAACTCGCCCATACCGGCAATCAGCGTCTGACCGGTTTCGTCATCGGTTTTCACCTTGAAGGTAGGATCCTCTTCGGCCAGCTTGGCGAGCGACATTCCGAGCTTGTCGTTATCGGCCTTTGTCTTGGGCTCGATGGCGATTTGAATAACCGGCTCGGGGAATACCATTTTTTCGAGCACCACAGGATTGGTTTCATCGCAGATAGTGTCGCCGGTTCTGACATCCTTCAAACCGACTGCAGCAGCAATATCACCGGCGTAAACGCAATCGATATCTTCTCTTTTGTTCGAGTGCATCTGAAGGATACGACCGATACGCTCCTTCTTGCCCGTCATGGTGTTCAGCACATAACTGCCAGCCTTGAGAACTCCGGAGTAAACCCTGAAAAAGGTAAGCTTCCCGACGAAGGGATCGGTTGCAATCTTGAAGGCAAGACCGGCAAACGGCTCTTCATCCTTTGGCACTCTCGATACCGGCTCCTCTGTACGGGGATGGTGACCCTCGACAGCTCCGACATCAACAGGAGAGGCAAGATACTCGACAACAGCGTCAAGCATGAACTGGACGCCCTTGTTCTTGAACGATGAACCGCAAAGAACCGGAATGATAGTAACGTTGAGTGTAGCCTTGCGAAGCACGGCCCTCACCTCCTGCTCGGTAATCTCCTCACCGTTCAGGTACTTCTCAAGAAGAGTATCATCAACTTCAGAAACCGCCTCAAGCATATTGATCCGCCATGTCCTGGCCTCATTCTGCAGGTCATGAGGAATCTCGACTTCGTTATAGGTACTGCCGTCATCCTTGTTATAGATAATGCCCTTCATTCTGATCAGATCGACAAAACCGGCAAAAATCTCGCCTTCGCCGATTGGTATCTGTAGCGGAACAGGGTTTGCACCAAGCCTCTCCCTGATAGCCTTGACGGTATCAAAGAAGTTTGCCCCCGTCCTGTCCATCTTGTTGACATAGGCAATTCTCGGCACACCATACTTGTTGGCCTGGCGCCAGACCGTTTCGGACTGGGGCTCAACACCACCAACCGCACAGAAAAGCGCAACCGCGCCATCGAGAACCCTCAGCGAACGCTCCACCTCAACAGTGAAATCCACGTGACCAGGAGTATCGATAATATTGATTCTGTGATTGATTCCGGAATAATTACCGAACTTCGGAATCCAGAAACAGGTTGTCGCCGCAGAGGTGATCGTAATGCCGCGCTCTTTCTCCTGCTCCATCCAGTCCATGGTGGCTCCACCGTCATGCACCTCGCCCATCCGGTGCAGACGCCCGGTATAGTAGAGAATCCTTTCAGTCGTTGTCGTCTTGCCGGCATCGATATGAGCCATGATGCCGATATTGCGTACCTTATCTAAATCAACCAGCCTTGTCATAATACCCTTTTTGCCTTTTTATCTGCAATTATCACTACTACGTCAGAAACGGAAATGAGCGAATGCCTTGTTGGCATCGGCCATCCGGTGCACTTCGTCACGCTTTTTCACCGATGCGCCCTGCTCGTTGGCAGCGTCCATCAGCTCGGCAGCGAACTTTTCGGCCATCGAGCGGCCGCCGCGCTTCGCGGAATACTGCTTAAGCCAGCGGAAAGCCAGAGCACCTCTTCTTGAAGGCTTAACCTCCATAGGAATCTGATAGGTGGCTCCACCAACTCTCTTGCTGCGAACCTCGACAACAGGAGCGATATTGGACATCGCCTTGCGATACACTTCAAGAGGATCTTCACCGGCCATCTTCTCGGCAATAATATCAAAGGCACCGTAAACAATCTTTGCCGCAACTTCCTTCTTACCGTCGAGCATGACCGCATTGATAAAACGGGCTACACTTTCATCCCCGTAACGGAAATCAACACCGACACTCTTGTAGCTACCTTTTTTCGACATATTCGTTCTTCCGGATTAAAAATTCAATTTATCTTTTGCCTTTTGCCGGAGCAGCTGCACCAGCCTTGGGCTGCTTTGCACCATACTTCGAGCGACTCTGCTTGCGGTCTGCAACACCGGACGTATCCAGCGAACCCCTCACAATATGATAGCGCACACCGGGAAGATCCTTAACCCTGCCGCCGCGGATCAGCACAATCGAGTGCTCCTGCAGGTTATGACCCTCACCCGGGATATATGCTGTAACCTCAATCTTGTTCGAAAGCCGCACACGCGCAACTTTCCGTAACGCGGAGTTCGGTTTCTTCGGCGTTGTTGTATAGACACGCGTACAAACACCCCTTTTCTGCGGGCATTTTTCCAGCGCCGGAGACGCTGTTTTTGACGCCTTTACACTTCTTCCGCTCCTGATAAGCTGCTGGATCGTCGGCATACTGAAAATCTTTTTCTTTTAAAACGTCTGATTTTACACGATGTAAATCATAAAAATCCATAAGGACAACCAATGTAATTCAATCGGAATAAAAAACAAAATTCAGAAAGCCATTTTTCTGCTTTTCAGGATAAAAAAGCCATGGACACCATTTCCTGCCGCAAAGAGCCTGCTCATGCGGGCTCAGAGAGGCAGTCACGCGCATTTCAATGCCTTCGGAGACGGGAATTCTTCGCTCAACCGGAGCGTGATCCGGTCAAATCGGAAGCAGATAGGCCAGGGTTTTCGAAAGGTCGTTCAACGACTGCGATGCGGACAGTTTTTCCGGCATGCCCCCTCCTGAAAACTTCTCAGGAGAGTTGCGTATTGATTCGAATGCACTGCCGAGAACCTGAGCGACGCCTTCGACATCTTCCAGTGGCGCCCAAAAGCCGCCGGCATCAACGGCAAGTCGAGCTGCGGGCCCTTCCGGGCCGACGAAAAAAAGAGGTTTTCTCATGCAGAGCGCATCGACCGCCCGCTCGGGAACCGTAAACGGGGCGTGTCCCTCACGGCCCGCCACCACGCCGAACAAATCGCACTGCCGAATGCTTTCAAGCTCATCCTCCCCTGAAAGCCTCCGGACAACGGAAACGGAAGCATCCGGAATATTTTTCCGGGTATATTTGGTGATCTCTCTGTCGTCACCACCGAGAACCTGAACCGAAGGCAGCAGAGAAAACGATCCGGCAAGCTTCATATAACGCCCGAGCGCAGAGAAAAACAGTTTCAGCTCCTTTCCCGATGCATGTTCCATAAGAACCGTCACACGGGGAGATCCTGCCGAAAAATGCTTTCCGGAAGCCTTCGGCGCGAAGGCTTCCTCACAGAAATCCGGTATGATGGAAATATCGTCATGGGTGGCCTTCCCGAAATATTTCTTCAGAAAGTACTCCTTGAGCGCACGAGTCGGCGTTATGATTGTATGACCGGAAGTCAGGATCCTCTCCTCGATTTGTGCGGCATCGCTCTGGCGGGAACCCGAAGCAGACGGCGTTTCGAGAGGTGCTACCAGATCGAAAAGCACCGGCAGAGCATGTTTTTTCGAAAGCTCGAGCGCAAGCAGAAGCGGTGCAGCAGGAGGCCCCTGGGCATAGATGGCATCAACCGGATCATGGCGGCTGATGACACCATCTGCAACCGAAGCCGCCTGCTTTTCCCAGCCGGAAACGAGGTTCACGCCTGGCAACAGGCCTGTAATCATCCGTAGCGGTGACCCTGTTGGCGCAGCTGCACTCATGCCCTGTACCAGTTGCGCCGTTCGTTCAGGCCCGAAGGCCACCGCATCCACAAGCTCCCCGGTACGGTAAATTCCTGTAAATTCGCCACTTTCCGACAGTAACCGGTTTTTACCTTCCTCATCCCATGCAATATCGGCAGGGGCAACCACAAGGGGAGCCCATCCCAATTCAGGCAGCCTGGAAACAATCCTTGAAGCCCTTGATGAACCCGCCGTAAGCAGCGGGGGATAGTTGACCGACAAAAACAGTATTTTTTTCATCAAACAAAAGGAAAAGTACTTGCAATCCATGAACTGCGGGCCACTTGCCGACAGTTTCAATAAAACGCAGCTTTTGACAAAAAAACCGCTTTTCAGCAGCTTTATTCCTTTCAGAAGATTCCGACAAAGACGAATTATAATTTAAAAACTTTTTGCAAAAGGACGCACTCCCTATCTGCAGCTTGCACGATCGGCAGACACCAAAGCGATCCCCGGAACTCCGCTCCTCTGCCTGAACCGATAATCCCCGTCTCAATACCGGCGGTTTTTTCCTTTTGGCCATTGAAAAGCAGCGCACCTTTCACCGCTCCTGGCATACACACCGGCGAGAGCGTGACTGGTTGCAGCAGGGAAAGAAAACCTCTGCGAACCTGCTGGCGAGACGCACTCAGTATTTCCTGATATACCTGGACTTCGGATCGCCCAGAACGTTCAGCCACGAGCCATATGTCGGATTCGGCAGCATAAACCATTTTCTGCCCCAGTTATTTTTGTTTTCGCCGACCAGCCGGTCACGCTCCTCGGGAGTGATATTGCTTTTCACATCCGCCAGAAAATCACCGAAATCGTCTCCGAACAGCATCACTATGCGGTATTGTTTCGAAATCTCTTCCCGACGGCTTTTCTTTTCGGAAGTCCAGCCATCCCGCTCACCCATCAACAGCACGTTTTCAGGCAGAACACCAAACACGCCGACTTTGGCAAGATTCTCTATCGTATCGGCTTCCTGCGAACATCCCGATCCCGGCTTGCCTCCTTTCCTGCACTCCCTGTTGGAGATGAAGATAACCGTGACCTGTTTGTCTTTCATGGCGTTGATGAACTCGACCGCCCCGGGAATGGCCGTCGCCTCTTTCAATGCCAGCCACTCGTCCCATGTAGCCTGGCTCCACTCGCCGCCTTCAAGCACCATCTTTCCCATATACCTGGAATTGTCGAGCACAGTCTCGTCGATGTCCATCACCACGGCGGGAGGCAAAGACGAAAACGCTCCGGTCTGTTCTTTGGCGGCAGTCCACCAGCGGTCGCGCAGCGCGGCATCCAGGTTCCTCAATGCAGTATTGTAGGCCTGCGTCGCATTGGCTTTGTATTCCGCCGACGACTGCATCCACAGGAGACTGTTGAAATTGTTGTTTGCGGTCGATGCACAACCGGCCGACAGCAGCAATAAAAGGGAGACGCAAATCGATCTGGAAAAATTCTTCATGGAAGGGGCCTCCGGAGTATGGCGTTTATTTGGATACGACATGGCACGCTACGGCAACCATGGAAGTTACCAAAAAAGCACGTGGCCGCCATACGGCGTTCGTACTTTCTCCTCGATACAAACCAAATGATCCTCTCTCTCCGGATTCCGGAGGATATTATAATATAGAGAGGTGCCCTGGCCTGAACAATTAGCCGTTCGCTGCGGTTAGGGCTGCAATGAGGGAAAAGAGCGGTAAAAAAAACAACTAACGATCATGAACAAACAGAAAGTGCTGGTTGCGGGTGCGTCGGGTTATCTCGGCAGGTATGTGGTAAAAGAATTCGTCGAGCGGGGCTATGCGGTCCGCGCTCTCGTAAGAAACCCGGAAAAGCTTGCAACCGATGGCCCCAATCTCGAGCCTGCGGTCTCCTCGCTGGTAGACGAAATGGTCAGAGGAGACGCCACAGATCGGGCATCGCTGAAAGAGGTATGCAAGGGCGTCGATATCGTCTTTTCATGCATGGGACTCACCAAACCGCAGGACGGCGTCACCAGCGAAGAGATCGATCATCTGGGCAACCGGGCCCTCCTCGAGGATGCACTTGCCCACGACGTGAAAAAGTTCATCTACATCTCGGTTTTCAACGCAGAGAAAATGATGGACGTGGATATCGTGAAAGCCCACGAACTCTTCGTGCACGACCTGCAGTCGTCCGCCATGCCCAGCACCGTCATCCGTCCCACGGGCTTCTTTTCCGACATGGGCATGTTTCTCGCTTCAGCGCGCTCGGGGCACATGTTCATGCTTGGCGACGGCAAAAACCACGTAAACCCCATCCACGGGGCGGACCTTGCGAAGGTGTGTGTCGATGCTGTGGAAAGCAGCGAAAAGGAGATCTGCGCGGGAGGACCCGGCACCTATACCTTTAATGAAACCGTCGACATGGCGTTTGAAGCCGTCGGCAAAAACACCTGGATCACGCACATCCCCATGTGGGTCGGAGACGCCGCGCTCTTCGTCACCGGCTTCCTGAACAAACCGCTGGCGAGCATCCTTGCCTTCGCGGTCTCGGTCAGCGGACTCGACAACGTCGCCCCGGCCACCGGAACGCACCATCTCGGGGATTTCTACCGCGAGCTCGCAGCAAAAGAGGAAACGAAACAATAACCATGGAAAAACGCTTCTCATATTATTTATATAAACCAGCCACAGACAGGCAACAATAGAGAAGCATAGCAAACGGACATAAACCGGTCACAACACTGTACAGACATCCGGAAGCACAAATCAACCAGACCATGACGCTTTTCGCAAACGTTTTGAATATAGAAACCACCATTGACCTTGGCCTCGATATCGGGACGGCAAACACGTTGATGTGCATAAAGGACAAAGGAATGGTCGTCAACGAACCGACGATTGTCGCAGTTGAAAGTGATTCAGGCAAACTGATCGCCATTGGGCACGAAGCCCTCAACATGCACCAGAAAATGCATCCGGGCATCCAGACGATCCAGCCCGTAACACAAGGTATTATAGCAGATTATGACGCTGTGCTGAAATTGATCAGAGAACTCCTGCACACCATCAGGCCCCGAACTCTGTTCGGCATCCACAGGCTTGCCATAAGCATACCCCTTGGCATAACGGAAGTGGGAAAGCGCGCTGTCTTTGATATGGCAGAGCATCTTGGCGCAAAAGAAACCTGTCTGATTTCAGAGCCGATAGCTGCAGCGATCGGTGCCGGCATCAACCCGGTCGAATCAGTCGCAAAGATGATCGTCAATCTCGGTGCGGGCTCCGCGCAAATAGCCGTAGTATCGCTTGGGGGCATTGTTTCGGGAGAGTCGCTTGCCGTTTCAGGCAATCAGATCAACAATGCGATCATCCGTTACCTGAGAGAGAACAACAACCTTGCAATCAGCGATTATGCCGCAGAACAGATCAAGCTGAAACTGGCCACGTGTTCCGGGAAGATCGATAACGATTGCCGGCTGACCGTCAAAGGATTCAATCTTCTTTCAGGGTTTCCCGAAACACAGGAAATAAGTTCCGTTACCATCAGGGAAATCATAACTACACTGCTGCAGGAGATCGTCACAGCAATCAAAAAAAGCATCGAGGTGCTTGCCGACAAACCGGACATCGCCGTCGATATCCTCGAACGCGGCATGTATCTGACGGGAGGTGGAGCGCTGTTGACCGGAATCGACAAAAAAATTCAGGCCGATACCGGACTTGCCGTTACGATCTGTGACGAACCGGAGACCACGGTCAGCAGGGGGCTTTGTACGATTCTGGAAAATTTCGAGACCTACCGGCCTATCATGATCACCAGCAAAAAGCAGAAATAGATACGGTCACTCCGGTTCTCCGGATTGTGCAGTCTCAGACCTTGCGGACGAACTCGGACTTCAGCTGCATCGCTCCGAATCCGTCGATCCGGCAATCGATGTCGTGGTCACCCTCGATGAGGCGTATGTTCTTTACCTTCGTCCCTCCCTTGATAGCCGATGACGAACCCTTGACCTTGAGATCCTTGATCACCGTCACACTATCGCCATCCTGCAGGATATTGCCATTCGCATCCTTCCAGACGCGAACGGCCTCCGTCGCAGAAACCTCCGACTTGCTCCATTCATGGGCGCATTCAGGGCAGGTCAAAAGGAGCCCGACTTCGTAGGTATATTCCGAGTCGCATTTCGGACAATTCGGCAGTTCGCTCATGCTGTTTCCTTTTTCAATAGGTTCCATGAAATGACTTTTTGCTGCAAAGTATAGTAATTTCCCACAGAATCCCCCTAACCATCCCATCGTTTCATATCCTTCTTCACCGTCTTGACATAGCGTCCGAACGCCCGGTCCTTTTTTCGTTTGCCGAGGTACGACAGCTCATGGTACTCCGACTCTTTCCTGAGTTTCAGATAACCTGCATAGCGACCCCGACTCAACTCCCCGCTTTCGATTGCAGCGAGAACCGCGCAACCCGATTCCATTGTATGGCTGCAATCGGCATAGCGACATGCCATTGAGAGCTCGATAATATCTTCGAACCCCTTGTTTATCCCCTCGCTGGCGCCCAGTAAGCCTAACTCTCTCATTCCCGGCGTATCGATGAACATGACACCCTCATCAAGAACGAAAAGCTGCCGGCGCGTTGTCGTGTGAGTACCTTCTCCTGTGCCGCTAACAGCTTTCGTATTGAGATCATCCCGTCCGGCGAGACGATTGATCAATGTCGTCTTGCCGACTCCGGAGGACCCAAGCAGGCAATATGTCCGGCCCGGCTGCAGAACCCGGCGGAATTCGTCGAATCCTGAGCCAGTCAGGTTGCTGAGTGTAATCACCCTGGAGGTGATACCTGCCTCTCGAACTGCCGCAAGCTTCTCTTGCAGCTCAGCATTGGAAATCAGGTCCGTTTTGGTCAGAATGACAATCGGCTCGACATGGCCATCAGCCGCCATGACCAGATACCTGTTCAGTCGTGCAAGATTAAAGTCGAAGTGACACGACTGCAGAATGAACGCGATATCGATGTTGGCCGCTATCATCTGGTAGTCCACTTCCGTACCGGCACACTTTCGGCGCAAAAACGTCTTTCTCGGAAAAAGCCCGTGGATGATTGCCGAAGTGCCGTCATTGTGATACTGCGCGGCAACCCAGTCACCAACACACGGCAGATCGACTGACGACTCGACATTGAAAAGGAACTTCCCCGAAAGTTCGGCAGGAATTTCACCCTGCTCATTCCTGATCATGCAGGAGTTGCGATCGACTGCCGAAACGCGCGCAACGCCTTGCACCTCGTTGCGGATAGCATCGACATGCACTTCAAACCAGCGCTCTAAACCCGGATCACTCAACTGCATCATATGGCGTCACCAAATATTGTATAGACCGATCAGCCTAAATCAAAAAAAATCTCGTTGCTTGCCGTATAAAAAAACAAACAAATTATGGCTGTAAACCAGCTAAGCAATCATTTAAGAACAATATAAAGGAAGAGCCCCCTTATTTGTCACTCCTTTTTTTACATACCGGTACAAACCCGCAAGATCTGGGCCTGAATCATCCGGTCATGACAACTCAAGGAACATGAACGAAAAAAATGAGGGTTGACTGTCAGCATCAAACGGGCGGCAGAACACCCGGCGGAACCATGGCGCTATCAGGAATACGTTTCATCCGGCGGCTTTCGCTTATCCGAGAAAACCGGTTACGCTGTCGCAGAAAATTCCGGGGAACTGGAACATGAGGCCATGTCCGCCGTTTTCGATAACGGCCAGTGCAGCCTGCGGTATCCTTCCGGACATATACCGCGCATTGTCGGGAACCACAAGTTTATCCTCGTCACCGGTAACCAGAAGCGTCGGGCAGGCTATCTCGCCGAGCCGACCGGCTGTTCCTCCCCACTCTCCTATTGCCGCAGCCTGCCTGCCGAGACTCTCCTCAGGAATCTGACCCATGGGCCGATAAAAGATCTCCTTCAGACGCGGGCCATTGCTCCGAAGCCAGTTTTCGGGAAAAAGTACGCTGATATATCGCATGCCGCGCTCTTCGGGAGTGCCTGAAAAGTCGGTGAGCGTTGCCAGCACCTCTGGCGAAGGCGGAAACATCTTCGCATCGCAATGGGTTGCATAGAGAACCAGCTTGCTGACAAGGGTGGGATGGCGCAAGGCAAGCTCCTGTGCGATCAGCGATCCCATCGACCATCCAAGCACATGCGCATAGCCCACCCCCAGTGACTGTAGAAGAGCGGCACAGTCCTCGGCAAACTGGTCGATGGAAAAAGGCTGTGTGCCCGTTTCCGAACCGCCGATCCCCCGATTGTCGAACACGATGACCCGAAAGTTTTTCGAAAGTCTTTCCAGCAGCGATGATTCCCACAGGTTCATCGTACTTCCGTAACCCATGATCATGAGCAGCGGATGACCACTGCCGAACACACGGCAGTCCATCCCAATATCCGGGATCTGAACCCGACATGGACCATTTCCTGAATCTTCTGATGGCAGAATCTCTTTCATGATGCAGTATTTCTGTTTGGGGCGAAGGTTTTCGGAAAGCAGACGCACTGCCCGTGCAATCCGAAGCATGGATGTTATCAATGTAGCGGCACGGCCATTCTTTCAGGAACCGGTCAGTAAAATCGAGGGACAGCGACCCCGGATTTTACTGATGGTCACGTCGATGAAGGCTGCGCAGGATACGGAAAACGGTCACTGCATAATCTGCAGGTTCGCATGTGCTACCCAGCGCCACCCTTCGGGCGTCTCCTGGAACACGGTGAGTCTGCGTGCCGGCTTTCCGGTCAGCCGCTTGCCGCCGACAGACTCCTCCGCGCTCACCGTATAGGTCACGATAAGAATGTTGCCGCTGCGGGTTTCAACGAAATCACCCAGCACCGGCATCGCCATCTTGAGGCCCTTGACAAGTTCAATCTGCTGGTCGCGGTTGCGAGGCCCGTCCTGGTGAATTGACTGAAACGCCGGAGAGATGGTCTTCTGGATCGCCGGAATGTTTGTGGACTTCATGTCGATGAAGAGCTGCCTGACAAGCTTTTCACCGGTTTGCTGGGCGGGTTTCTCTGCAGCGCGAATCGGCATGGCGCAAAGAAGCGAAACAACGAGGGGAAAAAAGATTCTGAATGCAGACATGGGAGCCTCCTGCAATGGTTGTTGGAAAAAAAGTGCATATGAAAAAAATTACGAAAAAACATCCGATCGATGGATAGAAGCTGATCGATGCGTGAACCGCTCCGTCTTGCGTTCGTGGTGAATGACCACACGGTTACGCCGGGGTATTTGTCCATAGCATGAATCCGGATGATCGTTCACCATACCAACAGCCTGCATATAGGTGTATATGATGGTAGAACCAACAAACCTGCATGCCTGTTTTTTGAGGCCCCTTGAAAGCGCGTCGCTCTCGACGGCCCGTGCAGGAACATCGCTGACGGGACTGCGTTGTCCATCTATCGGCTCTCCTCCGGCAAACTGCCAGACATTCGCATCAAAACTGCCGAACTCTTTCTCGCGGCAAACACTTAAAGGCGATTGCGAACGATCCTGGGGTTTTTCAACTGTTCCCCGATAGTTCAACATCGGTCATGCACGCAACGCTTCCCTGATCGAACTCCTTTAATGCCTCGCAATATGCGCCCCTTTTCCGTAACACCGTTTTCCAGCTCAACCCTGCCAGGGATCCTTCCAGTATCAGCAGTTAACTTGTTTCCGGTCATCGTGAACCGGCAAACCCCACTCTTCATCGTGATACGCAATTTCCGGAAGGCTTGATGCAGCCCAGTCACATCGTTTCATAAATCATCTCTCTTCTTTACACTCGGCCTGGAAAATGGTGCTCATTCCATGATGGTGAAGCAGTCCGCTTTTTTTGGCGGAGCTTCAGGGTATGGTTCCGCCGGCCAGCCGAAAACGGCGGCTGCATATGGCTGGTGACCGTCCGGGAATATGACGCCGAGTTCCCGGAAAATGGCCTTGCCTTTTTCGGTGGCATGGAACATCATGACGGCATGCGTCCAGCAACTGCCGATACCAAGCGAGGCAGCGGCAAGCATCATGTTCTCCATGGCGAGGGTACAGTCGTATTGCGCAGCGATGGCGCCGGGGTCGCCGGAGATAATGACCATCAGCGGAGCATGGTAGAAAACGCAAAATCCCTCCTGTTTTGCAACTTCCCGCAGGGCTTCGACATTCGACTGGAGGAAGGCGCTTTTGCAGTTCTCTTCGAGCTTCCGGAGCAGTTCGGGATTCCGGATGGCCGTGAAATGCCACGGCTGCTGGTTCATTGCGCTGGGAGCATGACGGGCGGCTTCGATCATCTGGTCGAGTTCGGCCTGCCCGACCACATCGGGCCGAAAGCTGCGCACGCTTCTCCGCATAAGTATCGTGGATATGGTTTCGTTCATGGTTTTCCGGATTTTGGTTCGGATAATCAGGCAACATTGACGGCTGATTGCCATCCAATTTCTTCGGTTTTTTCCTGCGAGTACGTATGCGATGTCAGATTCCGGCTTTTGATCATCTCCATCCAAAGGTCACCCTCTTCAATCAAGCCCTGTTTGAAGGACTCTCTGGAATTATCTTCAGACCTGTAACGTAACTGGGTCCCCTTGTTTTTCAGAAAACCCTTCAAGGTATTTCCAGGCGGACTCGTGGATGTACTCGAAAGACCGGATCATGCCCTGCTGTTCAAGTTCACTCAACGGACACTACCGGACAAGTTCGACGGCCCTGTCGAGCGGCCCGAATGCCTGAGCGTAATGTTTACAGCGCTAAATCCATTGGATATCCTGACTGCTCATAGCAGATCTCCGTATCTTGACCAAGGAGAAGCCTGTCAAATACCTTATTACGAAAAAGGTACAGAATATTTCGCTCAAGTAAAGAACCGGCAACCATATCTCCCGGTAACTCCTTATTGCAATATCCGACCAGCAGAGTAATTCAACGTAAGGATCAACGCCACAAGGTCACCATCTACGTTTCTAACACTCTTCCTTACCATAAAAAAACGTATTATACTGCTGAGTGACCTTGAGCGGGGCTGTGGGGCAGGAAACCCCGGTCGCCAATGCCGGTTCCCCCCTCGATTCAATCTATATCCCTGTCGGGAACAACTCCGATTTTTGAAACCTGTTTCTCTTCATAGGTAAGAGGCACCTCTATAACGTATGATGAGCGATCAATGTGCAAGGCGAACGGAGCGGAGAAACCGGAGTGTATGAGGATTTCGAGCACCGACCAACGCAGCAATTTGGGCGTGCAATAACTGTATAGAGGTGCCCAAAAGTAAACACAGAACTGACCGAAAATGAAACGTATCAAGGCGCTCCTGATAGCAGAGGCCCTCGTCCTTCTCGCACTCCCAGCACAAGCGGCCAAATGGGTTTATGTCAATAAAGCCAGCGACGGATCGACGGCATATGTCGATACCGAAACCATCGATCTGCTTTCGACAGGAAACATAAAGTATTGGTACCGATTCGACTACGACACTCCAAAAGATACCGGAACTGAACAGATTCAGACGGTTATTTGCCTGAAGGAACTTGACCCGTCGGCACGGGAGGAAAAAACACTTTATGTATCATGTTACTCAGGCCCTTCGATGACGGGGCGGGTTGTTGCGACCGGTGATCCTCAATGCGGGATTGATCCGCTCATTCCCGGAACACTTGCCGATGCGGTTTCGAATTTCGTTTGCAAACGAGCGGGGATCAAACTTGGCGCACTGAAACAGAAAAAAAAACCCGGCATCAAGTAGGGGGTGGCTACAACTACAAATAAGTAAATCTGCATAACACTCACAACTACGTAAACCTGCGGTTCGCTCCGTTTGACGATCTGGTTTATCCCCCTTGCTGAAATCCCGAGCAGATGCGCAGTTACGGACATAGGTCATCCCGAGTTCAGTAAGGGCTAACAAAACGGCAAAACCTGATCGGGCTACTCAACCCGATCTTACAGGAATGAGCAAACTGCCATCGCCACACTTTAGCAATGAATACCTTTGCTTTGGTGTAGACGCATAAATCCAGGTTATGCTCCGGGATTGGACAAAAAAACGAAATCCAAATAACGGAGCCCATTGGGTAATAGCTCGTTCCCGGGTATTTGCCGTAACGATAGACAGCAAGAAGCGTAAAGCGCTTCGGCTCTTTACGGAAGCTGACACACCGATCCGACGGCATATCAAAATCATAAGCATTTCAAACCCCTACGATCCAGAGTGGCAGGAGTACTTTGATACTCGAAAAAACAGAGGTAATGAGACCTCAACAGGAGATTGTTGCCGGGTGACATAATATGGCGCCTTTGTCGAAGGCTTGAGCCCGGTGCAGTGAAAATTGCACGCTGGGTTCTCAGGGGACGGCGTTGCAGCAAAATGATGCTGTTATCCAACTCATCGGCGCTTTCTCTGTAAGGACCCTTTCTCCAAGGCTCTTGCCCTGAGTCATTTCCCTTGGCCGAACAATAAGCATTTGTCTCACTGCAGACAGGCTAAACGGTTCTGTCCTAATCAGTCAGGTCTTCCATCCGCACGAGCATCCACTGTCCTTGTCTGAAAACAAAAAAGAAGCTCATGTTGAAGCCGCTATCATACCCTTCGAAAGCAACCACCCCCTGCCTGGTATCCCTGAGACGCTTTGTTGGTTTCAGGGCAAAGTTGTCGTAGATTTGCTCCTCGAAGGGTATCGTCGTCTTGCGTTCGGAACCCATGTATTGCGATATGAATTTCCACTTTGAGCGAGGAATGGCGACACGGTCAAGGCTTACACTACCTTCCTCGTTTATCGTGTCGCAAAGCGTGACGCTTGTGACCGGAAAAGCGATGTGACTCATCTGATACTTCCGATCCACGAAAAACCTGTGGGCGAACGGCTCAAGCTCCGTCGTTGGTGTACCTTGTGCCACACCCCTTGCTTCTTTCGGTATTGGTTTTTGTGATTATGGGTTCATCTCTTTCTGAGGCCTGACTTTGCTCCTGAAAACTAAATTGTATCCCTTCAGCAGACCCTGCGTATTTGTGAGCCCCTTCTCCCTCACGCCGAGTAAGAGGGACCGCCTTCATATCCTGTGTGATTCTTCGCTGCGTCACACCTGCAGGATGTCCCATCCCTGAGCTCGGGAGAAATCCGGGAGAAGTTGAGTGCATGACAGTGTTAGAACTACTTCCCCAGATTCCGGAAAACTTCAGAATTTATAGCTTCTGAGGAAATATCCTGGATCTCTCCTATACGCCTCAACTCCAAGGCGGCTTCTTCGGAAAGTGTTTGAGAGAGTTTCAGAATGTCTTTATCAAAACCCTCAACCCTTTCTGCCTCCAATGTCACCAGCTGCATCTGATTGAGGTAATTCAAAAGAACATGATGCGCGCCCCTGATCGTCGAATGAAAAATCTCCGCCTTTTCCTTGCTCGCTGCGTCGTGCTGCCGAAAAGCTTCTCTGGTCAGATAGAAAATGACTGCTGATGACAGAACGACATAGAGCCACCCCTTGACAAGTTCCACCAATGCAAAGACTTGTATATGCGGGGCAGAATAATAGGCAACTGTATCGGTAACAAGAATCCAGATGACGCCGAACAGCAAATAGGCCAGCGTGATTTTGTGATATGGTCGCATAATGAAGTGCCAACATGGCAGGAGATACCGATAAGCCTGAAGCGTCAATGATCCCCACAGCCGGGAATGAACGCATTATGGTGCCGCAAGCATACCTGTCAATTTGAAAAACCGAACGTCACATCGACAATTCAGATACAACAGGCACTGCGTGAAGTGCCAGAAAAGTAAAGAGGAAATAACAGCTTACTTTTTAAAGTAGAAAAACCAAAACGAAATAAAAAAGGGAAACGGCCCCGCCGCCACTGCAGGACGCCACGATACAGCATCCTGTTTTCTGTGACAGTTTCCTGTTCAGGATACGCTTCAGCACCCCTGGGTCTCACTGTGTGCCACTTTACCGACACCAGTTATTCCTGCTTACCGGATCTGTCGGATCACAATCCAGGGATATGTCGTCCAGATAGAACCTTCGCTGCAGGGGAAACTTCTCCCACGAAACTTCCGGCTTAGAATCCCTGAAGGCGTTCAATTCTTTTGTGATCTTTTTCCTGCCTGTAAGATAGTTTATGCTGAAATCGGACTGTTCACCGCTGCTCCTGGAAAACTCCGAGCGGTCGTAACCGATCAGGCGCATTCGCGCCCCTTCAGGACGAAACGTGAACGTTTCATGCCTCACCCCATAGCTGCCGCAGCTCAGCCACGTATGCAGTTCGAGCACCAGATTCCCCCGTTTTATCGAAACCCCTCCGCCATCGAGACGATCGGCCAGGCACGGGACCTCTTCGTCATGTTCGCTCGGCAGCAGGTCATCCCTGCCGAGAATTTTATCGAATCCGCCGGGCGTTCTGAACAGAATGATGAGACGGCGCGGATTCAGATTGAGCACCGATGCACCGAGAGACTCCCTGTTTTGCCTGAAATTGGAGGAATCACTCTTCTCTGCGACAAGCACCGCATCGTCAAGTCCGTCCCTGTTCAAATCTCCCGATGTGTGCGCAATGAGCTTCCAGCCTTTGGGTATCCACTCCGAAAAAGGTCGGGCATCTCCTGCGAAGGCAGGCGCAGCCAGGAAAAAACAGAAGCAAAATCAGCGAGGGTTTCATATCCGCAGCCGGTAAAAAGGGTTATCGATGGAAGCCATGAACACCCGAGGTTAACGATATCGTTGCAATATATGAAGCGGCACTTTTTCATACATTATCAATGGGTGAGGGTAACAACAACTTGTCGAACAACTGAGATCTTACTCTTATGAAATGCAGGATTCATCTCCCCTTTCTCGTCGTCGCCCTATTGCTTCCGCTCTGGCTGCCAATGTACGGCTGCAGCACAATTCAGCCGGCAGCCGACGTCACATCGCAGCAACCCGCCGCCGGCATCAGCGGAATGGCGCAGATCGACGGGAATTCCTGGCTCGTCGTTCACGATGCGCTCTCGTTTGAAAACGGCCCAAGAATGTCGATCATCACGCTGTCGGCAGACTCCGCCCCGGTTTTCCATCCTGTTACGGTTGACTCCTGGCCGGACGCAGACGGCAGGGCGAGCGATCTCGAGGCGCTCTGTCCGGTTCCCTCGCGTCCGGGAGAATATCTTATGGCTGAATCCGGAACATGGAAGGGAAAGGGCGGACGACTGTTTCATCTTCGCCTCAACGCATCGACAAAACAGGCTGCAATTCTTGGCGTCATGAAGCTGCCGGTATTAGCCGATAACAATCCGCAACAGGTTGGCGATCAGTATGAGGGGCTTTCCTGTATAAGAGGGATTGACGGCAGGTTATTGCTGCTGCTTGGCGAAAGAGGTGGATCGCAAAGATTTCCGGAGGGCGTTATTCGATGGGGGATTCTTGATATCGATCGTCATGAGCTTCAGTTCATCGGAAAGGGACTTGAAGGGGTGAAGGTCAATGCTCCCGGCAAATGGAAAAACAGACTTGCGAACCGCGATATCAGCGACATGTACATCTCGCCTGAAGGTAAAATCTGGCTATCGGCCGCAGAAGACAACGGCGATAACGGACCGTTCACTTCGGTGATCTACTCTCCGGGCAGGATTTCCGGAAATTTCAGCCTGCCTGTTATTGCCGACCGGCATCCTGAAATCTGGCGGACTATCGGTTCTCTAAAGATCGAGGCGCTGAGCGGGCCTGCCGAATCTATCGCAGGAAGCCGGATGTGCATCGGCAGTGACGACGAGAACTATGGAGCCATATGGAGGCCCGTGGAATAATCGAGCGGACTGTTTTTTCATCTTCGACCAGTTTGAATAGTTCTACCTTCAAGGGATATGATCAACGAAAATACCTATCAGTCATTTCCCTGCCCCTGTGGCAGCGGAAAACCATTTGACGAGTGCTGTTTCAGACCGCACAACCGGAAGTCGGGCAATCCCATGGATGAGGTGATGCAGGCGCTGAAAGAGGCTCAACAGCATCGTGAGTTCGGCTCCATCAAGGATGCCAATCAGTTTATGCAAGAATTCATGATCCGGCAGAACACAAAGCCTCGCGATGCTTTTGCCGGTTTGTCGCCCGCAGAAATGCGCAGTATTCTCAACACCCCTTTTGCAGCCCCTGACATCGCCACAGTTGCCGACGTTCTTCCGCAAAACCCGGACTGCACCGCAGCAGCGCTGTTCGAGGCGCTTGCCGACGAGATCGGCGACAAGGGACTCAAGCCAACCGCCACAGGAAATCTGCCCAGGAATACCGTTCGCGAAATTTCAATAGTCATCAACGGCACCGATACCTTCGGTACCGAACGCACACCATACCAGCTGCTGAAAGAGGCCGATTATTTCGATCTCCACC
>NZ_JAIOZR010000011.1 GCF_021740465.1 Chlorobium sp.
GATTTTCTACCCATCCACAGCGAAAAACACAGCTTTCCAGGCTCTCCTTCACCGGCCAGACATTGCCCATGCATAGACCGCATTTGCTGCACAATGGCTCGTCGAAGCGAGGTGTCTGTATTTTTGATGGTTTAGTCATGGGAAGAGGTGAGGTTTTCAACGAAACAACAGAACGTTGCATCAAAATAGGTATTTTGTTTCGAGTGATCAAGAGGCATGAGTTAAGCCCTTATTGTATGGGAGGCTCTGCTACATGATGCTTATGTTGAGAATCAGACAGTGGGCAGACAAACTCTGTCTTGCCATTTTCCCTTTCTATTTCTTCCCCCCTTCGGCGGCAATTTCAGGCATAGAGCAGCAGATATCCGACTGAACCTGACAGAGCATGCTTTCGGTTGCCTGCTGCATGATTTTTGACATAATCATATCGCTCATGAATTTCAGTGCCGGTTCCGGCATGAGATTGAGCGGGAATGACAGTTTGAAATCCAGCGATATATTTGTTTCGAAATGCACGGCTGTCCGGTTGTCGGTCTGGTGAAGAAGGAAGATTTCTGAAAAAGTCTTGCCGATGAAGGTATGGTCGTTGCTGAAAAGCAGTTCCGGGGCCGACTCGACGGTTTCCCAGATTATTTTTTTTCCAGGAGTCTCTGTATCGATGGGAGCCCGGCTTTCACCGGCGTAGCGCTTGAAAACAGCACTGTCTGTCGGGATATGCTCTTCGGTCTGCCTGACAAAAAAGATGGCTACGATCGGGTTGTTTCGAGGATCGTCGACCTCGAAGGTCCATTGAAAAACGTCGAGATCCTCTATGTAGCGGACATATCTGCAGTAAGGATTGCATTTCAGGATTTTCTCGTGATTGGAGAAATATACAGTCGATTCCTGAAGGCATGACTCAAGAACCACTAATGCTTTGCTTTTTCCTACAACTTCCATGATTACACAAAAACGTTTCCTTCTCCTCGATGTTGTTTCATGCTCTTGTTTTTCTCAGGTCAGGCGCTGGAATTCGTTTTTTTTCGCGGGAGCCCGATTCAGCTCAGGATGAATGGGCATCTGCTGCCTGAGTGTTCCTGATAAACAGGTTTACTCGCCCAACAGTTCCTTACCTGAAGATTCCAGTATGACCTTAGAATGTAACCGTTCTTGCCACTCTTGCAAAAAACTATTAACCTGACTTCACCGACCCTTTTCATTATATTTTCAGAGAGCATTAACTTTCCCCCGATGTGAGCTTGAAAAACCAGTAAAACAATGTATGGCCATGCATGATGAGTTGCCGTTCAGGATTATTTTTGCCGGGATCTACGTCGCTGGTTTCCTGATGAGAGGCTTGTTTGTCCAGCGTTTGAAACCGCAAGGGGAGCCGATAATGCCTGAAACGGGAGATCCAGGCGAAATCAGCCGTTTCAGGGTTGTTTTCCAGAAGGTAATGTTTTTTTTATGGATAGCTATCGTGGCGAGTTACACATGGTATCCTCCATGGGTTGAGGCTTTGCATTTTACGTTTCCCATATGGTTCCGTTACGGGGGCGTTATTGCTGGTGCGGTATCTTTCCTTTTTCTTTTTCTGACCATGAAAGCGCTCGGAAGATACTGGAGTCCTTTGCCCAGGATGATGGAAGGGCATAAGCTTGTAACCTCAGGGCCCTATCGTTTTATCAGGCATCCCATGTATACCGCAATGATGGTGCTTTTTATGGCTTTTATACTTATTACGGCGAATGCGGCCGTTACGTTGTTTAGCCTGATTGCCATAGTTTTGACTGTCAAATGGGCTTTAAAGGAGGAGAAAATGCTGATCGGTTTTTTCGGGGACGAATACCGGGCGTATGTTAAGCGTACGGGGGCTTTTTTGCCAGCCCCCGGAAAGATGGTTCGGCAAATCTTTTTTAACCGGAACGACCAGCCATGAGTTTTGCTGATACAACAAGAGGGAAGATCTATTATGAAGACACCGGATGGGGTGTTGGCGACGATCGGGAAGTCGTTTTGTTTTTCAACGGCTGGTCCATTTCTGCGAGATACTGGATGCCGGTAATCGATCGGCTGTCTTCGCAGTACCGTTGTGTTTCCTTCGATCAAAGCGGAACGGGCCGAACCGTATGCAGCCATTCGTGTCTTTGCTTTTCCGTCGAGGGGTTTGCCGATGAGGCGTCGGAGTTGCTTGTCCGTCTTGGCCTTCTCGGCTCCAGAAAGCTGCATATTGTTGGCCATTCGATGGGAGGTATGATAGCGACTGAAATCTGCAACAGGCATCCTGAATCCCTTGTTTCGGCTACAATTGTCAATTGTGGTATTTTCGATGATGAACTGCTCAAATCTTTCCATCATGTTCTGGTCGGCGGTATGATCGATGTTGCCATGCTCTTCAAGTGGGTATTTATTTTTGAACCGTTCAAGTCGTTGTTCATCGATCGCACCATAGGCAGGCCCATCGAACAGAAGTACAGGACTGTTTTCGTCGAGGATTTTGTGACAAGCGACAGCCGGGCTGCGACCGCTGTCGGGAAATTTGCCATAGATCCTCAAATAATAGGGCGGTATACGTCTGAAGCTGTAAAGATCGGTGCGCCGCTTCTCTGTGTGGTCGGCATGGCCGACCGAACTATCCCGCCAGAAGGCATGAAAACCCTTTATAACAGACGAATCGAGCAGAGTGCCTTCTTAACCAGGCTGGCCAGGTTCGATAATGCAGGCCATCTGCCGATGCTCGAAGTGCTTCCGGAGTTTGAGCTGGCTCTTCGCAGCCATTTTTGTGCAGCAAGCAGACTCCTCGGATAAGCAGAGAGTGCAAGCTCTTTTTTTAGAAAAAAATATTTTATACATTACATACCCATACGGGGTATAGGTATGCGCCTTGGCTGTCTGTAAGTCCTGCAACTTGATGATAAAAATATGGATGATGTTATTCTGAGACTCAAGAAGGTAGCCGGTCAGGTTGAGGCTCTCGTCAGGATGATCGAGGGCTCGCAGGGATGCGACAAGGTCATCATCCAGTTTCAGGCGGCAAAAGCCGCTCTCGACAAGACCTATTCTCTCGTTCTCGACAGGAGCCTGAAAGAGTGCATGAGCCGGAATGACTCGGAAAATGTGGGACGGATTTTAAAACTCATATCAAAACATTAACACACCATGAAGGTATACCAGGTACTGACCGGTATCTGTCTGTTCGGAGCGCTTTTCTCTCCTGACCAGGCGGCGGCAGGCAGCAGAACCGTGCGGCTTTCGCTTGAAGATGCGGTGCGCATCGCTCGTGAAAACAATTACACGATAAGGGCTGCCCGCAGCCGGGTTGACCAGGCCCAGGCGAAAATTACCCAGACCCGCCAGTCCTATCTGCCGAAAGTCACGCTGTCGGAGACCTTTTTTGTGACCAACGATCCCGGTGCGGCATTGGTTTTGAAGCTGCAGCAGAACATTGTCGAGATGGCTGATTTCAATCCGGAAAAACTCAACAACGCAAATACGATCAACGATTTCAATACGTCGCTGCAGGTGATACAGCCGATATTCAACGCCGACGCGGCGATTGGCCGCAAGGTAGCCTCGACGGCAAAAAAAGCCCAGCAGCTTATGGTTGCCAGAACGGAGGAGTCCGTCGAGCTGCAGGTCAGCCGGGTTTATTACGGCCTGATCCTCGCCCGGAAGAACATCGAGGCCGTCGAGCAGTCTATTGCGACGATGAGCGGGCACAGTCGCGAGGCAGTGAAAGCCTACAATGTGGGGCTCCTGACAAAGTCCGACAAACTTTCCACCGATGTAAGGCTTGCCGAGCTCAACGAGCAGAAGCTCATGCTTCACGACGCAATAAAGAACGCTACCGATGCCTTGAAAGTGTTGCTGAATCTTGAGCAGAACGTCACAGTAATACCTACTGGCGATTTCGTTGTAGGCAAGGGGGTGCCTTCAGTCGATGAGGCAACCGTTCCCGAAAACCGGTCCGATCTCATGGCCATGCAGACCTACCGGGAGATCGCCGAACAGCAGGGAGAAATGGCAAGGGCTTCGAGGCTTCCGAGGGTAAACGGTTTTCTGAGAACCGACCTGCACAGTGAGGACCTTTTCAGTGGCGGGTCGAGCTGGTCGATGGGTGTGAACATGCAGTGGGATATTTTCGATGGTATGGCATCAGAAGGCCGCCTTCAGGAGGCAAAAGCCCAGGAACTCGAAGCCAGATACTCTTATGAGGCGGCCCGAAGCGGCAGTCTTGCTGAGATCAGAAAAGCCGCACGGGAAATGAAAACGGCCAAGGCGAGAATTGCCGTTGCCCAGCAGGCGCTTGAAGAGTCGCGGGTGAGTCTTGATTATATCGGAACCCAGTTCAAAACCGGTATGGCCATGACCTTCGAACTGCTGATGCGTGAAGGGGCATATACCTATGCGAAGCTGCGTCTCAACCAGGCACGTCATGATTTCTGCATAGCCAGAAGCGAGTTCGACTACTACTCGGGAAAATAACGTAACAGCAGGATATTAATCTTAATCTGACGGGAAACCGAATTGAGCATTATGGACGTAAGGATGATCAGGTTGTTTCTTTTTGCCGTAATCCTCGGTGTTGTGACGGGGTGCGGAAAAGAGAATACGGAGTCAGCGAAAAGCGGGAAACCGGGTACTCCGGTTCTGGTGGAGAGCATCGTTGCAGTAGGGGGACTTTCCGGGGGGGGCGAGGAGGAGGTGCTTGCGGTTCCTGAAGGGGCAGTGTTTCATCAGGGGGTGCTGTCAGGCGTTTATGTCGTTGACGACGAGGGTCGGCTCACTGTTCGCTGGGTACGTACCGGCAGGGCCGTAGACGGATCACTTGTCATTCTCGGGGGTCTCGATGCGGGAGAGAGGGTTTTAGGCAGGTATAACCGTTCGCTCCGGGAGGGAGTGACGGTGAAGCAACAGGTTTCAGAAACAAAAGAGATTCAGTCCAATGAATGAAGGTATTGCAGGCAGGCTCGCCAAGCAGTTCATCAACTCGAAGATAACGCCACTTCTGATGGTGGCGTCACTTCTTGTGGGTATTATCGCAACGTTCATGACGCCGAGGGAAGAGGAACCGCAGATTGTCGTTCCGATGGTTGATATCTACATCCCTTATCCCGGCGCGACTCCCTCCGAGGTCGAAGAGCGTGTCGCCAAGCCGTTCGAGCGTTCGCTGACCGAAATTCCCGGTGTTGATTATGTCTATTCCACCTCCATGCCGGATTTTGCGCTGGTGACGGTTCGCTATGATGTGGGCGAGAATACCGAGGAGAGCATGGTCAAGCTCTGGGCAACCCTTATGAAGAATATGGACAAGATGCCTCAGGGGGTCCAGATGCCGCTCATGAAAAAGGTGGCCATCGACGATGTTCCGGTGCTGAACCTGACCATGTGGAGCAAGAGCAAAGATCCCTATCAGCTCAGAAAGGCAGCTATGGATGTGGCAGATGAGCTGAAAAAGACCGAGAATATCGGCGATGTCGAGATCAAGGGGGGGCTCAAGCGACAGGTTCGGATTCTTCTGAACAAGCAGAAGCTGCTGCAGTACAACGTAAGCGCCCTGCAGATCGCCCGTCAGGTTCAGATGGCAAACAGCCAGATGCCTTCCGGAGATTTCAAGCAGCAGAACAGCGAAATTCTTGTTCGCTCGGGCAGCTTTCTTGAAAGTGCGTCTGATGTCGGCAACATCGTTGTTGGTATTTATGGTGCCTCGCCGGTTTATCTGAGCAGTGTCGCGCGAATTGTCGACGGTCCGGAAGAGGTGAACAACTACAACTTTTTCGGCTGGGGATCGGCATCGGAGTCGAAAGACCGCGGCGAATATCCGGCCGTCACCCTGACTGTGGCAAAACGCAAGGGCGCCGATGCTTCGGTGCTTGCCGAAAAGGTGATTGCCAAGGTCGATCAGCTCAAGGGATCGGTCATACCGTCCTCCATTACCGTTACGGAAACAAGGAACTACGGTGAGACCGCAACGGAGAAGGTGTTTACGTTGCTCGAACACCTCATCATCGCTATTGTTGCGGTGACGATCGTCGTCGGCATTTTCCTTGGATGGAGGGGTGCACTGGTGAATTTTGTGTCCGTGCCGATTACCTTCGCCCTGACCCTTCTGGTCTATTACCTGTTCGATTACTCCCTGAACCGGGTCACGCTTTTCGCCCTGATTTTTGTGACCGGTATCGTTGTTGACGACTCGATCATCATTGCCGAGAACATCCATCGCCATTTCGCCATGAAGCGTCAGCCGAAACTGCAGGCGGCCATAACGGCGGTCAGCGAGGTCGGCAATCCCACTATTCTGGCTACATTTACGGTTATCGCCGCCGTGCTGCCAATGGTGTTCGTTTCCGGCCTTATGGGCCCGTACATGAGTCCGATGCCGATCGGCGCTTCGCTGGCCATGATTTTTTCGCTTCTTATCGCACTTATTGTAACGCCGTGGCTTTCATACAGACTGCTGAAGGTCGAGGACGAAGGGCATGCGGAGTATGACATCACGAAGACCGGCTACTACAAGCTGTTTGAAAATATTCTCTCTCCTTTGCTCGACAACAGCTTCATGCGTCTCTTTGCATTTGCCGGAGTCGGCCTTCTGCTTGCCGGTGCTATCATCCTGATACCGCTGAAAGCCGTTCAGATGAAAATGCTGCCGTTCGACAACAAGAACGAATTCCAGGTTATCGTCGATATGCCGGAAGGTACCGCTCTTGAACGGACCGCAATGGTTACCAAGGAGATTTCATCATATCTGAAAACGGTGCCAGAGGTCAGCAGTTACCAGTACTATGTCGGCACCAGTGCACCGATCAATTTCAACGGCCTTGTACGTCATTACTATCTGCGCCAGGCCTCCAACATGGCAGATATTCAGGTCAACCTGGTTCATAAGGGAGAGCGCAAGGATCAGAGTCACGACATTGCCAAAAGGGTGCGTTCCGGCGTTCAGAAGATCGCCCTGAAGTACGGGGGAAATGCAAAAATCGTTGAGATTCCCCCGGGACCTCCGGTGCTCTCGACCATCGTGGCTGAAATCTACGGGCCTTCCCAGAAAGAGCAGATTGCGCTGGCAAAAGAGGTGAAGAGAGTTTTTTCCGAGACTCCGGGAGTGGTCGATGTGGACTGGCTTCTGGAGGACGACCAGAAAGTTTACAATCTGGTGGTCAACAAGGAGCGGGCGGCTTTCCGCGGCGTTTCCACCGAGCAGATAGCCCAGACGCTGCGCATGTCGCTCAGCGGCATGGATGTAGGTGTGCTGCATACGCAGAATGTCAAGGAGCCGGTCATGATACAGGTGCGGCTGCCTCAATCCGACCGTACCTCGCTCAGGGATCTTTCCGGTATATTTGTTCAGTCACAGGGGATGGGGTCTCTCACAACCCGTCTGCGAGCCGGGGAGATGATCCCTTTGTCGGAACTGGTGAAAGTTGAGGAAAAAATCCAGGACAAGAGCATCTACCGCAAGGATCTTCGTCGGGTGCTCTATGTTACTGCAGATGTTGCCGGTGCTACGGAAAGCCCGGTATATGCCATGCTCGATATGGACAAAAAAATACAGCATATCAAGGTTCCTGGCGGCTACAGCATCAACCCGCTCTATACTGCAAATCCGGCGGTCGAGGATAAACTTGCCATGAAGTGGGACGGGGAGTGGCAGATAACCTTCGAAGTGTTCAGGGATCTCGGTACGGCTTTCGCTGTGGTGCTGGTTATCATCTATCTCCTGATTGTGGGCTGGTTCCAGTCATTCAAGACTCCGCTCATCATGATGATCGCCATTCCGCTGAGCCTTGTGGGCATTATTCCCGGCCACTTCATTCACGGGGCGTTTTTTACCGCGACAAGCATGATCGGCATGATTGCCCTTGCCGGCATCATGGTGAGAAACTCCGTGCTCCTTATCGACTTTATCCAGATACGGCGTGAAGAGGGGACTGAACTTAAACAGGCGATTATCGAATCTGCGGCTGTGAGGACACGTCCGATCATTCTTACCTCCGGGGCTGTGGTTATCGGTTCGGTGATCATGCTTTTCGATCCGATATTTCAGGGCCTGGCAATTTCAATGATCTGGGGTGGGATACTCTCAACCGTCCTTACGCTTGTGGTTGTTCCTCTGGTCTATTATATCACGGAAAAGAAATCTGAAAAAAAGGTTCAGGAGGTGAAAAAACCATGAAATTCATAGCTATTATGGGTCATGAAGAGACCCGCCCGATGGTTCGGGCCCTGTTCAGGAAATTTCAGGTGCACATGTTCAGCAATGTCTCCATCCGCGGCTGCAACTGTGATCGCAAAGAGGGTGCCAAGCAGCCCTGGTGGCCTTCCGACGAAATGATCGGCACCTACTCGTCGCTCTGTTTCGCCGTGCTCGACGACGACAAGGCGGATGCTATCATGGAAGAGCTTGAAACGAATCCCCTTGCCGTAGACCGGGATTTTCCGGCAAGGGCTTTTCTCATGAATGTCGAAAAAACCGCCTGACTGGCTCCTTCTGCACACCAATGATTGTCAAACAGTTCCGTACGGGAGGCGACAGGAATTTCGGCTACCTTGCTGCCGATGAGCATTCGGGGGAGGCTCTGGTCGTGGATGCCTCCTGGGACCCCGGCTCCATTGCCGAATACGCAGTACAGGAAGGCTACCGAATCCGTTATGTTTTTTCCACCCACGCACATGCCGATCATACCAACGGCAACGCAGCGATGGCGCGACTGAGCGGTCTCAAGCCGCTTCTTTATGGAGATACCTGCCCGTTTACGGGCATCAGGGTTGAGGATGGCGCGGTTTTTCCGCTTGGATCTCTTCACGTTCATATTCTCCATACTCCCGGTCATACTCCGGACTCAATCTGTCTCCATGCAGGGGATTCACTCTTTACCGGTGATACGCTTTTTACCGGAAAGGTCGGGGGAACCTGTTCCGGGGAGGAAGCCGCTGCAGAATATGACTCGCTGCAACGGCTTCTGAAAGAGCTGCCGCCGGCCACCATGGTTTATCCTGGGCATGATTACGGGGAGCGGCCCATCACCACGCTCGGGGATGAAAAGCGTACGAATCCTTTTCTCCTGCAGCCCGATTTCAATGCATTTCTTGCGCTGAAAAATAATTGGGCAGCCTACAAAAAAGAGCACGGCATAAAATAATTTTTGCGTCCTTCCGGCTGATTTTCTATATTTGCAAGTTGCTTTTTTGCGTGCCGGGCCGTGTAGGCCTCCCTTCCTTTCCAGATTTTTCAGACATAGTTCCCGCACTCTTCGCGAGTTGCCTTTTTTCCAATAACAATGGGCGTTTTGTCCTTTTTTTAATCAGAGGAAATTTCTATGGATCAGCTTATAACACTGAGGACACTTCCGGTTTCGGCTTTGATGCAGAAAGATTTTAAGACGATCAAGGGCAGCTGCACGGTTGCCGAAGCGCTGCAGATCATGAAGCGTACCAAGCAGAGTGGCCTGGTTGTCGAGCCCCGCAATGAAGACGACTGTTACGGCATTGTTACCGAAAAGGATATTCTTGAAAAAGTTATCGATCCCGGTGAAGACGTGCATCGCGATCCATGGAACACCCCTGTTTTTCAGATCATGAGCAAGCCGATCATCAGTATCAACCCCGCCCTCAGAGTCAAGTACGCGCTCCGTCTGATGAAGAGAACCAATGTCAGGCGGCTTACCGTCATGGAAAACGACAAGGTACTCGGTGTGCTGAACATGACCGATGTCCTTCAGGCTGTCGAAGAGCTTCCCGTACATGACGACCATGTAGCGTTGTAACCGCTTTCCGTTGTCTTGCCGTCACTCCTCTTTACAGGAGACAAATCATTCAATCTGCAGGGTACTGCCCCGTCTGTAGCCCTTCTTACATTCACTGAATCTGTTCTGCAGCTTCATAACGAGATAAGAGCGTATGAAACCATTTGATATTGTTATCGTCGGAGGCGGAGGTGCCGGTTTGTATGCGGCCATGGAAGCCATGAAAACCAATCCGGCGCTCAATATTGCCGTATTGTCCAAAGTCTATCCGAACCGATCCCATACATCCGCCGCTCAGGGTGGAGCCAACGCTGCTCTTGCCAACAAGGCAAAGGACGATACGGTTGAGCTGCACATTTTCGACACCATCAAGGGCAGTGACTACCTTGCAGATCAGGATGCCGTCGAGATACTCTGTTCCGAGGCACCGAAGATCATCCGTGAGCTCGACAACATCGGGACTCCCTGGTCGCGGCTTGACGATAACACGATTGCTCAGCGACCTTTTGGCGGTGCAGGCCGACCTCGCTGCTGCTACTGCGCTGACAAAACCGGGCATACCATTCTGCAGACCCTCTACGAACAGTGTCTGAAAAAAGGGGTCTATTTCTTCAACGAGTATTTTGCCCTTCAGCTGTCGGTCAAAGACAGCCGAATGAAAGGCCTTATAGCCATGAACATCAAGACCGGAAAGGTCGAGGCGTTTCCGGCGAGGACGGTTGTTTTCGCTACCGGAGGCTATGCCAAAATGTACTGGAACCGTTCAAGCAACGCTGCCGGCAACACAGGAGATGGACAGGCCATTGCCTACCGCGCAGGTATTCCGCTCAAGGATATGGAATTCGTGCAGTTCCACCCCACCGGTCTGAGAAAGAGCGGTCTTCTGGTAACCGAAGGAGCCAGAGGAGAAGGGGGCTATCTGGTCAATGCAGGCGGCGAGCGCTTCATGTCGCGATATGCGCCTGAAAAAATGGAGCTTGGGCCAAGAGATCTTGTTTCCCGATCGATCGAGACCGAAATTTTGCAGGGAAGAGGCTTCGACAGCCCCGCAGGCAAATATGTCCATCTCGATCTGACCCATCTCGGGGCTGACCTTATCATGTCGAGGCTTCCGCAGATTCGTGAGATGTCGATGTATTTCGAGGGCGTGGATCCGATTGAAGAACCTATTCCGGTAAGGCCAACGGCTCACTACTCGATGGGTGGCATCGATACGGACAATTTCGGCAGAACCGTCATGGAGGGGGTCTATGCCGCCGGGGAGTGTGCCTGTGTTTCGGTGCACGGAGCCAACCGTCTCGGAGGGAACTCGCTGCTCGATATTCTCGTTTTCGGTCGCCTGGCAGGACGGACTGCCGCCGAAGAGGCGCGCAAATTCGAGCCTTCGCAGATCAGCCAGGAAGAGATCAAGGATACGGAAGCTTCGCTTCGGAGCTATATGCAGCCGTCAGGTCACTTCGAGCGTTACGGCGTTCTGCGCGAAGAGCTCGGTCAGACGCTTGGCATGAATGTCGGTATCTACCGTGAGGCATCGAAGATCCGGACAGGTATCGAAGACCTCAGCGCACTCAGGGAGCGCTTCAGGCATGTTCGTGTTTTCGATACCAGCGATGTATTCAATACCAACCTTCTTCAGGTTCTTGAACTGAAAAACATGCTCGATCTTGCTGAAACCGTTGCATCAGGAGCTCTTGCACGTGAAGAGAGCCGCGGTTCGCATACGCGCACCGATTTTCCGGTAAGGGATGACGAGAAATGGCACAAACATACCCTGGCGACGCTTGAACAGGATGGAATGAAACTGGGTGAAAAGCCGGTGTCCATGGGCAGGTATGAACTTCAGGAAAGAACCTATTAACAACTACTCGATATGACAGGAGCTTTAGAACTGCATACGGAAGAGAAAAGAGATATAACCCTCAGGGTGTTCCGCTTCAACCCGCAGGTAGACAGCAAGCCGTATTTTGACGACTATACGATACAGATTGAAAAAGGTATCACGGTTCTCCGTTCTCTTAACTATATCAAAGAGCATGTCGATGCCTCGGTGAGTTTCAGGGCCTTCTGCCAGGCGGGAATCTGCGGTTCCTGCGGCATGCGCATCAACGGGATTTCAAAACTCGCCTGTACCACCCAGGTGTGGGATGAGCTTTCGAAATGCAGGGAAGCGGGCATCATCAAGATCGAGCCCCTGCGCAACATGCCGCTGATCAAGGATCTCATCGTCGATATGGATCCTCTTGTCGACAAAATGAAGCATTACTCGAACTGGATCGAGACCAGAATGCCCGAATCGGAAATCGGCAAGAAGGAGTTTCTTGTATCGGAAGAGGAGTTCCGGAAATACGACAAGGCGACCGACTGCATTCTCTGCGCTTCGTGTGTTTCGGAATGCACCATTCTCAGGGCGCACAAGGAGTATGTCTCTCCTGCGGTTCTCCTGAAATCCTACCGGATGAACGTTGACACCCGTGACGCTATCCACGACGTGCGCCTTGGTGAGCTTGTCAAGGACCATGGGGTGTGGGACTGTACGCACTGTTACCGCTGCCAGGAGACCTGCGTGAAACATATCCCCATCATGGATGCCATTCACGGTATCCGTGAGGATGCGATCGAAGTCAGGGGTGCCAGGGATACCAGCGGAGCGAAACATGCCGAGGCATTCATGGAGGATATCGAAAAGAAAGGCAAGCTTGTCGAAGCCACCCTGCCCATTCGCACCAACGGCGTTGCATGGACGCTGCAGAACCTTCTTCCCATGGCGATGAAGATGATCATGAAGCGCAGAACTCCGCCGCCGCCGCCGCTGGTCAAGCCTGCAAAAGGGATGAAAAAATTCAGGGAGCTGTTCAGGGAGATGACCGAGCACGTCAAGGCCGAACAGAAATCCCATAAAAAATAACCGTGGAGAACCGCAGTATGAAGAGGTATGCTTACTATCTGAGCTGTATCAACGAATCCATGACTAAAGAGGTTGACCGTTCCATCGATCTGTGGCAGAAGGATCTCGGCCTCGAGTTTGTAAAGCTTCATGAAAGCACCTGTTGCGGTGGCAGCAATCTCGATTATGTGAGCCCGAAGCATTTCGCGCTTGTCAATGGCCGCAATATCGCTCTGGCTGAAAAACTTGGTCTCGATCTTGTGGTTTCCTGTAATACCTGTCTGATGACCATCCGGACGGCAAAGAAAAAACTCGATGAGTCGCCGGAACTGAAACAGGAGGTGAACGAGCTCCTGAAAAAGGAGGGTCTCGAATACAGGGGGACTTCAAATGTGCGACACCTTCTGTGGGTGCTTGCCGAAGACGTCGGTTTCGAGGCTATCCGTCAGAAGGTCAAGGTGCCGCTGAAAAACTACAGGATTGCACCGTTTTACGGCTGCCATATTCTTCGCCCCTCGACAGTTCTCGGAAAGGACGATCCGCTTGAACCGAGCACTCTGGACATGATGATCGAGGCTCTCGGCGGAACGACGTTGCCCTATGAGCATAAAAACCGCTGCTGCGGTTTCCATACGCTTCTGGTTGCCGAGGAGGAGTCTCTCAATGTGGCGGCCGAAGCGCTTGAAGAGGCTATCGAGATCAAGGCCGATTTCATTGTCACCCCTTGTCCGCTCTGCCATACCGTACTTGACGGCTACCAGGCAAAAGCGCTCAAGCATGCCAATATTCACAGCTCCATTCCGGTTTTTCATCTTTCGGAGATGGTCGGTCTTGCGCTTGGTTACACGGAAAAACAGCTGGGCATCAAGCGGCATATCGTCACTTGAGCCTTTGCCGTTCCGCTCTTTTTAATGGATGAGAGCCCTTCGGCTCATCGGTAAAGTTTTCAAATAAGGCTAAAAAAATGTAGTTTTGCACTTTGAAAAAACACCCGAAGCCGGAAGCCGCGGAAGTTGCAGCGGGTAAACATGTTTTCTTAAACCTCTCAAATTATTGCATTGCATGCTCAAAAATGATCTTTTTCTCCGGGCATTGAAGCGCCAGCCGTGTTCCCGGACGCCTATCTGGGTGATGAGGCAGGCCGGTCGCTATCTTCCGGAGTATCGGGCAGTCAGAGAAAAAACGGACTTTCTGACCCTCTGCAAAACGCCTGAACTGGCTGCCGAGGTAACCATCCAGCCAGTCGATCTGATGGGTGTCGATGCCGCCATCATCTTTTCCGACATTCTTGTGGTCAACGAAGCCATGGGTATGAACGTCGAGATCATCGAAACAAAAGGAATCAAGCTGACTCCGGTTATCCGCAGCCAGGCCGATATCGACAAACTCATCGTTCCCGACATCGACGAGAAGCTTGGTTATGTGATGGATGCCCTCCGTCTTACCAAGAAGGAGCTTGACAACCGCGTACCTCTTATCGGTTTTTCGGGTGCAGCATGGACGCTCTTTACCTACGCTGTCGAAGGCGGCGGTTCGAAGAACTACGCTTTCGCCAAGAAGATGATGTACCGCGAGCCGCAGATGGCCCATCAGCTGCTGAGAAAGATCACCGAAACCATCAGCGCCTACCTCCTGAAGCAGGTCGAGGCCGGTGCCGATGCCATCCAGATATTCGACTCATGGGCAAGCGCCCTTTCCGAAGACGATTACCGTGAGTTCGCGCTTCCCTACATCAGGGAGAACGTTCAGGCAGTAAAGGCAAAATACCCGGACATTCCGGTTATCGTTTTCTCGAAAGACTGCAACACCATCCTTTCCGATATCGCCGATACCGGCTGTGATGCCATGGGGCTCGGCTGGGGCATCGATATCGCCAAGGCACGCAAGGAGCTCAACGACCGCGTGGCGCTGCAGGGGAACATGGATCCCACGGTGCTTTACGGAACTCCTGAAAAAATCAAATCGGAAGCGGCCAAAGTCCTCAGGCAGTTCGGTCAGCATACCGCAAGCTCGGGTCATGTTTTCAACCTCGGCCACGGTATTCTTCCCGATGTCGATCCGGCCAACCTGAAGCTTCTTGTTGAATTCGTCAAAGAAGAGAGCGCAAAATACCACTGAGGATATTTTTCGTCATACCGCTCCTGAACTCCGCCTGATGCTGCTCGTCGGGCGGAGTTTTTTTTGCCGTTGCCCTTTTCCTGACAAATGCCGGGGAAAGGAGTCGGAAAGATTTGCTTACTTTAAATAGGTTTTTGCTTATCTGCGAATTATTCCTGTTGAGGTTCATGACGGCAAGAAGAACATTTAAAGAGCTGGCCCGACATATCATTTTCGACAGCAGCACCATTCCATCCAAGCTGTTCGATCTTGGCCTGATAGGAGCTATCTGTGTAAGTGTCCTCGTTGTGATGCTCGATAGTGTCGCTTCGCTGCATAGGGCTTATGGAAGGGAACTCTATCTCCTTGAATGGTTTTTCACCCTGCTGTTCACGCTTGAATATTTTCTGCGTCTCTATGCGGCAAAGAGCCGGTTGCATTACGCTGTGAGTTTTTTCGGTCTCATCGATCTCCTGTCCATTCTTCCTACCTATTTCAGCATCCTGTTTCCGGGGGCACAATATTTTCTTATTGTCCGTTTTTTCCGGGTTCTCAGGATTTTCAGGCTTCTCAAGCTCGTGACCTTTGTCAGGGAAGCAGATTTTGTGACCGCTTCCATCAGGGCTTCGGGCAGGAAAATCATGGTTTTTCTCTTTTTTGTTCTGGTTCTTGTCAGCATTGTAGGAGCGATCATGTACATGATCGAGGGGCCTGAAAACGGTTTCCGGAGCATTCCCGAAAGTATCTACTGGGCGATTGTCACCGTGACCACCGTCGGATACGGGGATATCTCTCCCCAGACTCCTGCAGGCAGATTTCTTGCCGCACTTTTGATGATAACGGGTTACAGCATCATTGCGGTTCCTACCGGCATCGTTTCTTCGGAAATGTCGTCAATGCGCGGCAGAATCGTCAGGAAATCTGCCTGTCCGTCGTGTTCCGACGCGGAGCACGATATCGATGCCCGCTATTGCCGTTTCTGCGGCCGCCGGCTCGATACGGCTCCGCCAGGTGGTTAAGAGGAGTGGCGCATGCCCTGTTTTTTCCTTATATTATCAGTTTTAAACGTCGTCCCAGTGTTAAATTCTCTGTTATGACCGGCAAATGCAGATGTCCGGCGAGCCTGACCGACCGTACGCCATACGAGGAGGTTGTGCTTGACACCATGCTCTACAGCGCCAGGCTGAAGGAGAGGGTTGCCCGCCAGAACAGTGCGGTTATCGTGGCCATGGCGCGCCTTCTGGCAGCCACTTTCGAAGAGGGGGGGAAGCTGCTCCTATGCGGCAACGGGGGCAGTGCGGCTGACGCACAGCATCTGGCTACCGAGCTGACCATCCGCTACCGGAGCAGCGTGAATCGCCCGGCGCTGGCGGCTATAGCCCTGAACGCCGATACCACGGCGCTGACTGCGGGAGCGAACGACTTCGGTTACGATGAGGTGTTCCGCAGGCTGGCGGAAGCTTACGGCAGGGAAGGTGATGTGGTGCTCGGCCTTTCGACAAGCGGCAACAGCCGAAGTGTGCTCAACGTGCTGAATTACGGCCGTGAACACGGCATGAAAACCATAGCCCTGCTCGGGGGGGACGGGGGCATGATGAAGGGTGTGGCCGATCTTTCGATCGTGGTGCCCCATTCGGGGTCTGCGGATAGGGTACAGGAGTGCCATATTACCATAGGGCACGTAATCATCGATCTTGTCGAGCGGATGCTCGGCTACGGCCGCTCGAAGACATAACGTTTTAACCCACTATCATGATGAAGATAAAACAGATTGAAGGTTCTCTGAGCGCAAGCGGCATCCGTTTTGCCCTGGTTGTTTCACGGTTCAACGATTTTATCGGACAGAAGCTGGTTGAAGGCGCCCTTGACTCTATTCTCCGCCACGGTGGCAGCGAGGAGAACGTCACCATCTACCGATGTCCCGGCGCTTTCGAGCTGCCGATGGTATCCAAAAAAGTCGCCCTGAGCGGCAGTGCCGATGCGGTGATCGCTCTGGGCGTGATTATCAGGGGATCCACTCCCCATTTCGATGTCATTGCAGCCGAGGCGACCAAGGGAATCGCCCAGGTCTCTCTCGACACCATGGTTCCCGTGTCGTTCGGAGTGCTGACTACGGAAAACCTCGAGCAGGCGATCGAGCGGGCCGGAACGAAATCCGGCAACAAGGGGTTCGACGCCGCCATGACGGCGATGGAAATGGTGAATCTCTACCGTCAGTTCTGACTGCTGCCGTACCGGTCGAGATTTGTTTCGATCTCCCTTCTGGATGCCTCCATAAGGGCTTCGACAGTGCTGAACCGGGCCGGTTCGAGAGGTGTTCCGATAACGATCCGCACTTTTCCCCTGTTGATTCTCAGGCTTTTTTTCGGGGTGATCAGGTTGCTGCCGATAATGGTTACCGGCAGCAGCGGGGCACCCCCTTTCTGCGCTACGAGAAACGCACCCCGCTTGAACGGCAGGAGATCCCCCGTTTCCGAACGGGTTCCTTCCGGAAAAATATGCACCGAACGTCCGTTTTTGAGTACATCGGCCGCGGCCAGCAGGCTTTTCAGGGCCTCCCGGTTCTGACCCCGCTTGATCATCACATATCCCGACCGCTTGAGAGCCCATCCGAAAACCGGAATCCTTCCGAGCTCCTCTTTTGCCACAAAACGCAGGTTAAGCCTCATGGCCCCGAGAAGCAGCGGGATATCGGCCATACCGGCATGGTTGCTGATGACCAGATAGTTCCGGTCCGTCCGGTAGTTTTCCGCGCCGATCACCTCGATGGCGATACCGAACACTCTGGCGCTGAATCGGCCCCACCAGGAGGCCAGACGGGCAAAGGAGTCTCCGGTGCGCTCGAATATGCTCACAACGAGCGCGCCGGACATGCCGATGAACATGACCGGGATGATGATGAGAAAAAAAAGCAGTGTGCGCAGGTTCATGCGTTTGTTCCCCCGGTTACCGGTCGAGATGTTTCAGGAAATCGGCAAGCTCCCTGTAGTCCGTGCCGATCAGGTTCGCCTTTTTCTCTTTTTCGAGCACCACCCGAAGCCGTTCGGGAATCTCGATCTTTCGTTCGAGGGCCTCTTCGATCACTTCGAGGAACTTTGCAGGATGGGCCGTTGATAGCACGATGCCCGGCGACCTGTTGCCGCTCTGTTTGCGGTACTCTTCGAGCGCGTGGAAGCCGACGGCGGTATGCGGATCGACAATGTATCCGTAGCGGTTGTAAATATCGCGGATGGCTGCGGTTGTGTCTTCATCGGAAACAGAAATCCCGGTGATGTCGGAGCCCATCGCCCGGTAGTCGTTGTTGTAGAAATGCCGGAGCCTGGCGAAGTTGCTCGGGTTGCCCACATCCATGGCGGTCGAGAGCGTCGCTATGGTCGGCCGCGGTTCATACCGGCCCTCTTCGAGATAGCGGGTGACGCTGTCGTTGGCGTTCGATGCGGCGATGAAATGCCCGATCGGGAAACCCATCATTCTTGCAAGCACTCCGGCGGTAAGGTTGCCGTAGTTGCCGCTCGGTACCGAGAAAACCGGGTTTTCCATGCCGTACTCCGCCTTCAGGTGGAGCGATGCCCACGCATAATAGAATGACTGCGGTATCAGTCGGGAGATATTGATGGAATTTGCCGAGGTCAGGGTAAGCAGCTCCCTGAGTTCGGGGTCGACGAAGGCCTGCTTGACCAGCCGCTGGCAGTCGTCGAAATCACCCTGAACTTCCAGTGCATGCACATTTCCTCCCGCGGTTGTAAGCTGCTGTTCCTGCAGTCGGCTGACCTTGCCCGAAGGGTAGAGCAGCACGACCCTTGTATTGGGGATGCCCTGGAACCCGTAGGCGACCGCGCTGCCGGTATCGCCGGAAGTCGCGACCAGAACGGTGATGAGCTTCCTCTCTTCCGAGGCGAAGTATCCGGTAAGGCGGGCAAGAAACCGGGCGCCGTAATCCTTGAAGGCGAGGGTAGGGCCGGAAAAGAGCTCTTCGATGAAAGTGCCCTTTTCAAGTTCGACGAGAGGCGTTTCGAAGGGGTAGCAGCTGTCGATGATATCGCCGAGATGATCGAGCGGAATCTCTCCGCCTACGAATTTTTTTGCGATGGCGAAAGCGATGCTCCTGAAGTTCCCTCCTTCGAGCAGCTCCAGTTCCGGCAAGGAGAATCCGGGGACACCGGACGGCACGTAGAGTCCCCCGTCGGGAGCGAGCCCTTCAAGCGTGGCTTTTTTTATGGAGACCGGAGTGGATGTCTTATTGGTGCTGAAATAGATCATATGTGCTTGTGAAAAACAGTAAGAATTACAGTATTCTGGCCCCTTCGCTGCAGATGGGCGATACCCACATATCGGAATCGAGGTTTGCTTTTGAAGAGCGGAACGCATGCTGCATGGCAAGGCCGGCCTCTTTTGCGTTTTTTTCCGATGACGAAAATGCGAACAGGGAGGGTCCCGAACCGGCAATGCTGCAACCCAGCGCTCCTGCTTCAAGGGCGGCATGCTTGACTTCGAAGAATCCCGGAATGAGCGGTGCGCGTTTTGGCTCGGCTATCACATCGACCAGCGAGCGGCCGATCAGTTCATAGTCCGAAGTGAGTAGTCCCGTGATGAGCGCACCGACGTTTCCCCATTGCTGGATTGCTGTTTTCAGCGGTATGGTACGGGGAAGAACCGAGCGTGCGAACGAGGTGCGGAGTTCCGTATGGGGATGGACCAGCGTGCAGAAGAGATCTTTGGGCGAAGGTATGGTAATGAGATCGAGCGGCGTATAGCTGCGGATAAGCACGAAATTGCCGAGGATGGCAGGTGCGGCATTGTCGGCATGCGCCGAGCCGCAGGCCACCCGCTCTCCCTCTATGGCGAAATGCACGAGCTCCATTTTTGTACACGGCTGGCCGAGGAGTTCATTTGCGGCGATCAGCGCTGCTGCAGCGCTTGCCGCGCTGCTGCCCATGCCGCTGCTGAGCGGCAGGTTCTTTTTCAGTTCAAGAGCGATATGTCCCGAAAAATCGATATCCTTGTGTGTCCGGATATATTCGAGAAATTTCAGGACGACAAAGCTGGATGTATTTTTCTTCGGATCGAGAGGGAGGGCTCCGCCGTCGCCGGTAATGCTGGTGATGGAGACCGGGCAATCCTCCTTTTTTTCGTCAAGCAGGGTCAGGGTCACTTCATCACCGGGCTCGGTAATGGCAAATCCCAGCACATCAAACCCGCAGGCAACATTGCCGACTGTGGCGGAAGCAAATCCCTTGACCGTTTTCATACTGTTCGCTATAACTTCTCTTTGTCTGGTTAGTCTTTATTCTGTATTGTATTCTGTACAGGGCAGGATTGCCGGAAGCCGTAAAAGCGCGGTCATCAAATTATGCAGAGAATTTGAATAACTAAAAGCTTTTCGTTAAATTTGGCTTTTATTTTTTGAATGGTAAAAGACCGGGTCAGATTTCAAAAGAAGGTAAGCAGAATCTTTCTCTTTTCTTAAAAACAAATAACCAAGCGAATACGATATGTCTACAACAGTCAGGCCTGATGAGGTTTCATCCATACTTCGCAAGCAGCTTGCCGGTTTCGAGTCCGAGGCGGAAGTTTATGATGTGGGAACAGTGCTGCAGGTTGGTGACGGTATTGCCCGTGTGTACGGTTTATCACAGGTTGCAGCAGGTGAGCTTCTCGAGTTTCCCAACAAGGTAATGGGTATGGCTCTGAACCTTGAGGAAGACAATGTCGGCTGCGTATTGTTCGGTGAATCAAACACGGTAAAAGAGGGCGATACGGTCAGAAGAACCGGTATTCTTGCGTCGGTTCCCGTAGGCGAGGCCATGCTCGGCAGGGTTGTCAACCCGCTCGGCGAGCCGATAGACGGCAAGGGCGCCATCGAAACGGAAATCAGGGTGCCTCTCGAACGCAGGGCTCCCGGCGTTATCTTCCGCAAGTCGGTTCATGAACCGCTCCAGACAGGCCTGAAGGCTATCGACTCCATGATTCCGATTGGTCGCGGACAGCGCGAACTGATCATCGGTGACCGCCAGACCGGAAAAACCGCTGTTGCCGTCGATACCATCATCAACCAGAAAGGGAAAGGGGTTTTCTGTATTTATGTTGCCACAGGACTGAAAGGCTCGACCGTTGCCCAGGTGGTCAACACGCTTGAGAAGTACGGAGCAATGGAGTATACCACCGTAATTTCCGCAACGGCGTCGGATCCCGCTCCTCTGCAGTTCATCGCTCCGTTTGCCGGCGCTGCGCTCGGCGAGTACTTCCGCGATACCGGCCGTCATGCGCTGGTTGTCTACGACGATCTGTCGAAACAGGCCGTGGCCTACCGTCAGCTTTCCCTCCTGCTCCGTCGTCCCCCGGGACGCGAGGCATACCCCGGCGACGTGTTCTATCTGCACTCCCGTCTGCTTGAACGGGCTGCAAAGATCACCGACGACATCGAAGTCGCCAGAAAAATGAACGATCTTCCCGATGCCTTGAAGCCGCTGGTCAAGGGCGGAGGAAGCCTTACCGCGCTGCCTGTCATCGAAACGCAGGCCGGTGACGTTTCGGCATACATCCCGACCAACGTGATCTCCATCACCGACGGTCAGATATTCCTTGAGTCCAACCTCTTCAACTCCGGCCAGAGACCGGCCATCAACGTCGGTATTTCGGTATCGCGCGTCGGCGGCGCCGCCCAGATCAAGGCGATGAAGAAGGTTGCCGGTACGCTTCGTCTCGACCTTGCCCAGTTCCGTGAACTCGAGGCTTTCTCCAAGTTCGGTTCCGATCTGGACAAGACCACCAAGGCTCAGCTCGACAGGGGTGCAAGGCTGGTTGAAATTCTCAAGCAGGGCCAGTATATCCCGATGCCCGTCGAGAAGCAGGTCGCCATCATCTTCCTCGGTACCCAGGGACTGCTCGACGCTGTCGAGGTGCCTCATATCCGTCGTTTCGAGGAGGAGTTCCTCAGCATGCTCGAGCACAAGCATCCTGAAGTTCTGAAAACCATTGCTGAAAAAGGTTCGCTTGAAGCCGACACGGCAAAACAGCTGAAGGAGGCCGCCGAGAGATTCGTCAGCTCTTTCAACCAGAAAGTGAAGCCCTGAAGCGCATTGAAGAGCAAGTAAGCATATAATTTATTAACAGACCCTAATACATGCCGACATTAAAGGATATACGTGTACGAATCAAGGGGATAAAATCCACGCAGCAGGTTACCAAGGCCATGAAAATGGTTGCGGCGGCCAAGCTGCGCAGGGCGCAGGAGAGGGCTATCATGGCCCGCCCCTACGCAGGCAAGCTGAAGGAGATGCTTGGCTCCCTTTCGGCGAAAGTGGACACATCGCTCAATCCCCTGCTTTCGAGCCGTCAGGATGTTAAAAAAGTACTGGTGATTCTGATCGCAGCCGACAGAGGTCTGTGCGGAGCCTTCAATACCAACATCATCAAGCTGGCCCAGAAGGTGGTTACGGAAGACTACGCCGCCCAGTACAAAAACGGCGGTGTGAGCCTGATCTGCGCAGGAAGCAGGGGGTTTGACTATTTCCGAAAACGGGGATTCTCCATTGTCAAGGGGTATCCTTCCGTGTTCCAGAACCTCGATTTCAGCGTTGCCAGAGAGATTGCCGAAACCGCTTCTGCAATGTACCTGCGCGGTGAAGCCGACAAGGTTATTGTTGTGTACAACGAGTTCAAAAGCGTGCTTGCGCCTGTCCTGAAAGCCGAGGACCTGCTTCCCATCGCAGCTGAAAGCACAGGAAAGGAGAACAGCGGCGATTATATCTATGAGCCCTCTCCCGCGGCTATCATCGATGAGCTTGTACCCAAGCATCTGAGCACCCAGGTCTGGAGAATGATGCTCGAATCCAGTGCCGCCGAGCAGGCAGCAAGGATGACGGCAATGGATTCCGCAACGGAAAACGCCAAGGAGCTGCTCAGAACCCTCAATATCAGCTACAACCGCGCCCGTCAGGCAGCCATTACCAAAGAGCTGAGCGAGATCGTGGCCGGCGCTGACGCCCTGAAGAACTGACAATGCTCTCTGTTGACCGAATGTGTTGTTTAAAGGCGCCCGCATGGGCGCTTTTTTTTTACGCGGTTCGGTTTTTAAGGGTGATGGGGTTGAAGCCTATCGGGAAATGATGTTTATTTCATAAGTCCGTTTTTCTCGACGGCAAGTTGTATTTTTTACGGACGCTGCTATACTGTTTTTTCGTGAATCTATTGTTCCGGCGCCCAAGGAGCGTTTGAGAGATTTTTGAGGGACCTAATGCGTTAATGAAAGCATGAAGATATACAAGTTCGGCGGGAGCTCGATCGCATCAGCGACAAAAATCAGCAATGTAGCCGGTATCATCCAGAAGGAGTCGAGCCGGACACCACTTATCGTCGTGGTTTCGGCGATTTGGAAAGTAACCGATATGCTTGCCGAGATCGCGGTATTGGCAGGGAAAGGCGATGCGGCTTACCGTGAAAAACTTGAAGGGATAGCTGCATTGCACAGCGGTATCGTCCGTGAACTGTTCCGCGATGCAGTCTCAGCAGAAGAGCCCTGGCTTCAGGAGCTGCTTGCCGAGCTGAAGGATGTGTTGCATGGAGTGTTTCTGCTGAGGGAGCTTTCCGATAAAAGCCTGGCCCTTGTGTTGAGTTACGGTGAGCGGCTTTCGTGCATGATTGTCAGTCGCTATCTGCATGTTTCGGGAACGCCGGCAGAGTGTGTCGATGCTCGCAGCCTGATTGTGACCGATGAGAACCATTGCTATGCCAAAGTCGATCGTCTGGCTACCGGCAAGCGGATTCGCGAGCGGTTCAGCGTATTCGATTCACTGCCCGTTGTCACCGGTTTTATCGCCTCCGCTCCGGATGGAAGCGTGACCAACCTTGGCCGGGGCGGATCCGATTTTACGGCTACAATTCTCGGTGCCGCCCTGCATGCCGAGGAGGTGTGGATATGGACCGATGTTGATGGTTTCTACAGCGCCGACCCCAAGCGGGTGACTGATGCACAGGTTATTCCCGAGATCAGCTATGTCGAAGCGCTGGAGCTTTCCCACGCAGGAGCGAAAGTGCTCCATCCACTTGCAGTGCAGCCGGTCATGAAGGCAGGTATTCCTCTGCGGATAAAAAATTCATTCAATCCGGACAGTCCTGGCACCAGAATTGGCAATGAATCCGGCACGCAGGAAGGACGGCCGGGAACGGTTACCGGTTTGACCTCGATCAACCATGTGGTTCTGCTGAGTCTTTCAGGGAGCGGCATGGCAGGTGTGCCCGGAACTGCCTCACGTCTTTTTACCTGCCTTGCCCGGCACAGCATCAACATTATCTTCATCTCCCAGGCATCTTCGGAGCAGTCCATCAGTGTGGCTATTATGCCCGCACAGGCGATGATGGCCAAGAAGGTGCTCGAAGAGGAGTTTGTACGCGAAATCGATGAGCGCCGGATAGATCCCGTCAGTGTTCGCCGCAACCTGGCAATGGTGGCCGTGGTCGGCAACAAGATGTCCGGTCATCCGGGGGTGTCGGCACAGCTTTTCGAGACGCTCGGCAAAAATGGCATCAACGTGATCGCCGTCGCTCAGGGAGCCAACGAGATGAACATCTCGCTCGTCATCGAAAGTGGCGACGAGGACAAGGCGCTCAACTGCATCCACGAGTCCTTCTTCCTGTCGATGCGCAAGGTGCATGTCTTCATCGCCGGCACCGGAACTATCGCTAAAAGTCTTATCAGCCAGATCCGGCAGCATCGCCTGACCCTGCAGAACGAGATGGATCTTGACGTCGTGGTATGCGGGTTGGCCAATACAAGAGTTATTGTCATTGATGGTGAGGGCGACAGGAAAGATATGGATTACTGGTATGACACTATACATGAAATGCATGAACGCTCTCCACTTGATGGCCGTGCCAGTATTAATGAGTACATCGGGCTGATCAAGGAAGCGAATATGCACAATACAATTGTGGTTGATTGTACTGCAAGCATGCAGGTTGCCGAAAAATATCCCGAGTTGCTTCAGGCAAACATCTCCGTGGCCACGGCCAACAAGCTCGGCATGGCCGGGGATTGGGCTCTGTACCGCAGGATCATTGAGGCCCAGCGATCAAGCAACGCGAAGTTCCTGTATGAAACCAACGTCGGGGCGGGACTTCCGATCATCAGTACGCTCAACGATCTGAAGAACAGCGGTGACCGGATACTCTGCATCGAGGGGGTGCTGTCGGGCACGCTGAGCTTCATTTTCAACGAGCTGCGCAGGGGTGGCCGGTTCAGCGAGATAGTCAGGAAAGCGAAAGACGCCGGTTATACCGAGCCCGATCCGAGGGATGATCTTTCGGGCGCTGACTTTGCCAGGAAGTTGCTCATTCTTGGCAGGGAGCTTGGCTATAAGCTGGATTACGCCGATGTGGAGTGCCAGAGCCTGGTACCAGAATCGTGCCGGGGCGAAATGACCCCCGCCGAATTCCTCGACCGCCTCCCGACCATCGATGACTGGTATGCCGCCGAGATGGAAAGCGCCGCCAGCGAGGGCATGACCATCGCCTATACCGGCGAGCTCAAGGAGGGTAATGCGAAAGTGGGATTGAAGCGCGTTCCAGTCGATAGCCCTGTGGCCGGACTGAACGGCACCGAAAATCTGGTGGTCTTTACCACTGACCGCTACCTCAGGACGCCTCTCGTGGTCAAAGGGCCGGGAGCAGGAGGTGAAGTGACCGCAGGAGGGGTATTCGCCGATATTCTGCGTATAGCAAGTTATCTGGTGTAACGGTAAACATGGTTGCTGAAATCGTTTCAATCGGCGATGAACTGCTCAAAGGCGGAAAGGTCAACACCAATGCCCCCTTCATCGCTTCCGCTCTCGGAGAGATCGGTATACCGGTTTCAAGGATCGTTGCCTGTGCCGATGATGAGGATGCAATAGGCGAGGTGTTTTCGGAATCCCTTTCCAGGGCGGATATTGTTCTCGTAACCGGAGGTCTCGGGCCGACCCGTGACGACCGGACGAAAAAAGCCGCCATGCGGCTTCTCCGGAGAGGCCTTGAAGAGAGTGCCGAAGCGTACGGGAAGCTTTCCGCCTGGTTTTCCGGAAGAGGCCGTTCCCTTCCTGAAAACATGCGCGACCAGGCAATGATTCTGGAAGGATCACGGCTTGTTCCAAACAGTGTGGGAACGGCGGCAGGCATGATTGTGCCCTGCGGCGAACGTTTTCATAACAGCCATCTTGTGCTGATGCCGGGCGTACCGGCCGAAATGCAGGCCATGATGCGCAACACGGTCATTCCTTTTTTTGCCTCCGGGAGCACGACGGTCATACGGCATACGCCCGTCAAAACGGTCGGTATCGGCGAAACCATGCTTGCCGATCTTATCGAAGCCGTGGAAGATGCCCTTCCTGAGGGAACAACCCTCGCCTATCTTCCGCATACGGCAGGCGTAGATCTTGTTGTCAGCACCATCGGTCCCACAAGGGAAATCGTAGAGGAGGACAACCGCCGGGTGGTCGAGGCCGTTCTGTCCAGGGCGGGTCGCTTTGTCTATGCAACCGGCGAGGCAACCCTCGAAGAGACGGTCGGCAGGATGCTTGCCGAAAGCCGCAGGAGCATCGCCGTCGCCGAATCGTGTACCGGCGGGCTTGTGGCAAGCCGCCTGACCGATGTTCCGGGTTCATCAGTATATTTTATTCAGGGTGTGGTGTCGTATGCCAACCAGTCGAAGGAGCGGTTGCTCGGCGTTTCTCCGGAAACCATCGAGCGGCATGGTGCGGTCAGCGAAGCCGTTGCCGAAGAGATGGCTCGTGGCTGTCTTGTGGAGAGCGGTGCCGATGTCGCCGTTTCAACCACAGGTATTGCCGGTCCTTCCGGAGGTACGCCGGAAAAACCGGTGGGGACGATCTGCATCGGTATCGCCGGAAAACTTCCTGACGGCGGTATCGACTCAAGGGCGGCGACATTCCGGATGTACGGCACAAGGCAGCAGAACAAGCAGCGTTTCAGCGAAGCGGCTTTACGGGAAGTATGGAAGTATCTTCAGGAAACAGGGGAGTGACCGGCTGAAGGTTTTTTTAGCCTGCTGCGGCAGGGCGGTTGATGTTTACTCGGGGAAACCAGCAGCGATAAACGTATATACAGGGTTGTAATGGCAAAAATTTCAAGATTACCGGATACGGTTGCCAATAAAATATCGGCTGGCGAGGTTGTTCAGCGGCCGGCTTCGGTTATCAAGGAACTGCTCGAAAATGCAATCGATGCAGGGGCTTCCAGGATAACCGTCATGGTAAAGGATGCAGGCAAGGAGCTTATCAGGGTTATCGATAACGGCTCGGGCATGAGCCGTGAGGATGCACTGCTTTCGGTCGAGCGTTTCGCAACCAGCAAGATTTCGGGAGTCGAGGATCTCGATACCCTGATGAGTCTCGGGTTCAGGGGCGAAGCGCTTGCAAGTATCTCATCGGTTTCCCATTTCGAACTGAAAACCCGGGAATCCTCATCCGCGCTTGCACTCAGGTTTCGTTACGAGGGAGGATCGCTTCTCGAGGAGAGCGAGGTTTCCGGTGAAGAGGGGACTTCGGTCAGCGTAAAGAACCTGTTCTACAACGTACCGGCCCGCCGCAAGTTCCTGAAATCCAATGCGACGGAATTTCGCCATATTTTCGAAACTGTCAGGGCGCTTGCGCTTGCCTACGGCGATATCGAGTGGCGTATGTACAGCGATGACGAAGAGCTGTTTCATTTCAGGAACCCGGATATTCGCGAACGCCTCGACTACTTTTACGGTACCGATTTTTCCGAAGGTCTGCTTGCCATCACCGAGGAGAACGATTATCTATCGATTCACGGATTTATCGGAAAGCCGGGAATGATGAAGCGTCATAAATCCGATCAGCTTTTCTATATCAACCGTCGGATTATCCAGAACCGCATGCTCTCCCAGGCGCTTCAGCAGGCATATGGAGAACTGCTCGCGGAGCGACAAGCCCCTTTTGCGATGCTTTTTCTCGGGATCGAACCTTCGCGTGTCGACGTCAACGTACATCCGGCAAAACTCGAAGTGAAATTCGAGGATGAGCGCAGTGTGCGCAACATGTTCTATCCTGTTATCAAGAGGGCTGTACAGCTCCACGATTTTTCGCCCGATCTGTCGGCAGCTCCCCTTCAGGGAGCGCCTGCCGGGGAGCTCCGTCAGGAGGACGAGGCGCTCTACCGCAGGCTCATGTACCATGAACGTCCGGGGAGGATGTCAACGACGGATGAGCTCTATGAGGGTTTCCGGGAGAACTCCCTTGCATCCGGTTCCCGGCAGCGGCACGAACCGCCACGGCAGGAGGAGATTTTCCCTGTGCGTGAAGCCGAAGAGCGGTGGCGGAAATCGAGCGTCGCGTCTGCCGGCGATGAGGTGCTGACGACCGTTCTCCAGTCGCGTTTTCAGGATGACGACAGTGGCACGGAGCCGGGAGGCGCCGAACCGAAAATCTGGCAGCTGCACAACAAATATATCATCTGCCAGATCAAGAACGGCATGATGATCATCGACCAGCATGTCGCCCATGAGCGGGTGCTCTATGAAAGGGCGCTGGATGTGATGAACCAGAACGTACCTAACTCCCAGCAACTGCTGTTTCCGCAGAAGGTTGAACTTCGTCAGTGGGAGTATGAAGTGTTCGAGGATATCCGCGACGATCTCTACCGTCTCGGCTTCAATCTCAGGGATTTCGGGTCGAGAACCGTTATGATCGAAGGGATTCCCCAGGATGTCCGCTCGGGAACGGAGGTCACCATTCTGCAGGACATGATTTCCGGCTATCAGGAAAACGCCTCGAAGCTCAAGCTCGAAAAACGGGACAACCTGGCGAAGTCCTATTCGTGCCGTAATGCCATCATGGCCGGCCAGAAGCTCAGCCTTGAAGAGATGCGCTCCCTGATCGACAATCTGTTCGCTACAAGGGTTCCCTATTCATGCCCTCATGGGCGGCCGGTCATCATCAAGCTGATGCTCGATCAGCTCGACAGGATGTTCGGACGGACGTAATCCTCCAGGTTGCATGTTTCTGTGAAAAAAACTACATTCAGACGCATACCCTTGTAGCTCAGTGGATAGAGCAACAGTTTCCTAAACTGTGGGTCGGCAGTTCGAGTCTGCCCAAGGGTACCTGTGGTTATTCCCGACACCTTGCAGAACCCAACGAAAGCCGGCAGCCCCATCGGATAACCGATGAGGCTGCTTTTTTTTGTCATTGTCCCAAGCCGGGCCGGAGCGCATTCTTCCGCCGCCATCCTACTGGCAGTTGCTTCCGCCCTGTCCTGCTCCGGCCCCCGATTCCGCTCCTTTTCCCATGTTCGGATTATACTGATCCCAGACCCAGGCGGCTACCGCCTTCAGCTCCGCATCGCTGAGCGCCATCGGCGGCATCAGGCCGAAACGGGTAATGGCTTCGGGATCTACCTTCGAAGAGGCCTTCGAGGGTGTTTTCATGAATGCCGCCATATGGCTGACTCCTGCGGCTTTCGATGCGAACTGCCGGTGGTAGGCCGATGCGATCGGCACGATAGGCGGAGCGCTTTTCGGGGGTGGATTCACCGAGTGGCAGACGCTGCAGTTTCTCTCAAAGACCGCTTTTCCATCGGGAACCGTTGTTGCGCTTTCTGCCTCAGGGGTGCAGACCAGCAGGGATACCAATACAGTCAGTAACCGTTTCATGATCGTTTTTCCTTGTTTTGCGTATCTGGATGTTATGGAACCGGCATGAGCCCGGAATCTGTAAAAAGTAAAGATTTTTTTCTTTGCCGGATAATTTTCGCTCCTCCGGGCGTCATCTTTCCGATATTTGGTATCTTGTTCCTCATATAACGGTTAACCCATCCAAAGCATGAATGATGAAGCTTCTGAGAAACATCGTTGTTATCGTCTCTCTTTTTCTTGTCGTCGACATCGCCCGTTACCTCGTTTATCCTGATGTTGGACGTCTTGTGACGGAAAATCCTTCCACTACCGCGTTCATGGAGTACCGTGAAGAGCAGTGGAAAAGCGAGGGGCTCGACGACAGGAAAATCCGCCAGCGGTGGGTTCCGCTCGACCGGGTATCGCCAAACCTGGTAAAGGCCGTGCTGATCGCCGAGGACAACAAATTCTGGGAGCATAAGGGGTTCGACTATGAAGCCATTGAAAAGGCGATCGAAAAAAATATCGAGGCAAAGAAGTTCGAGTCCGGAGCGAGCACCATCAGCCAGCAGCTGGCCAAGAATCTCTTCCTTTCACCATCGAAAAATCCTGTCCGGAAAATCAAGGAGGCTATCCTGACCTGGAGAATCGAAAAGAGCCTCACGAAACGCAGGATTCTTGAACTGTATGTGAACGTAGCCGAATGGGGGGACGGCATATTCGGTATCGAAGCTGCGGCCCGCCACTATTTCGGCGTCAGTGCCGCCGGCCTTTCCGCTCAGCAGGCATCGCGTCTGGCCGCAGTGCTGCCCAATCCCCTGGAGTATTCACCGGTCAACCCTTCCCGATACGTGAGGAGCCGGGCCCTGCACATCTACGCCATCATGCGAAAGCGGGGTATCGTGGTGCCCGATTATCAGGAGGTTATGGCTCCTCCACCCGATACCACGAAAGTCGATTCCGTCGTTGTCGGGGTTCCGGACTATCTGATCGAGCAGGCCGAATCATCCGACAGCACGGGTATGCGTGCACCTGAAGAGGGGAAACCATCTCCGGGCGGCGGTGGCGTCGGGGAATCGGAAGGAAGTGGCGAACCGGTGCGGGACGACGCATCAAATCCCTGACGGCTCAGGATAACCTAAAGTCAAAAAACCGGAGGATACAACTATGGCTCTGCATCTTGGTGAGGCAACAGGCATCGTCATGCGTACCAGCGCATATCTTTTCTACCGGGCAATGGTCTACGGCGTGCTGGTTGCAGTTGTGGCGGTGTTTCTCGGAATTCTCGTGCTGATCGGCAGCGTGTTTGGAGGCGGTGCGGCGGCCGTGCTCTTTTTTCTTGCACTTCTCGGCGGCGGATTCGGCTTCAGGCTGATCCGTGAGTATGTGCTCTATCTGCTGCAGGCCGGTCATATAGCCCTTATTACCGAAATTGTAGAGAACGGATCGCTTCCTTCGGGCATCTCCCAGACCGCATGGGCAAAGGAGAGGGTAATGGGTTATTTCAGGGAGGTCAGCGTGCTTGCCCTTGTGGATCAACTCATAAAAGGGGTGCTGCGCTCACTCAATCGCACTCTTTTCAACGTTATGCAGGCGCTTCCCATACCGGCGCTTGAAGGTCTGGCTTCGATCGTACAGCGGGTGGTCAACTTCAGCCTCACCTATATCGACGAATCGGTGATCGCCTACACCTTCCGCACAAAGAACAGCAACGTGTTCGATGCGGCAAAATCTGGAATTCTCATCTACTGCCAGTCCTGGAAACCAATCCTGAAGAATGCAGTCGCCCTTACAGTACTGAGCTATGTTTTTGTCGCGATAACGACGATTGTCTTCATGATCCCTTTCGGAGCGGCCGCGCTTTTTCTTCCTTCCTCCTGGTCATTTGCAAAGTTCGCCCTTTTTGTTCTGGCTCTTTTTCTCGGCGTATCGGCAAAATGGATACTGTTCGATCCCGTTGCCTGCACCTCGACCCTTCTGACATTTCTGAAAGAGGCTGAAACCACAAAACCTGATCCGGCATGGGAGGCGAGAATCGAGGCTGTGAGCGACCAGTTCCGCACGCTCAAGGAAAAAGCTGCCGGTATGGCAACGGGAACAGCGATCAATAACGGATGAATCATTGATTGCCCGGTTATTGCAGGGAATAGTACTTTGTTTTTGTATGTTATCTGCGCATATACTTAATTAAAAGCAGCGACATGTGACGGAAACCGTCAAACTGACACGACTTTTCAAGGCTCTTTCGGTTACAACTCGGTTAGAAATGATCGAATTGCTGAAACACCGGTCTCTTTGCGTGAATTCCATTGCCAAAACCCTCGGTATCACTTCTGCAGCGGTGTCGCAGCACCTCAGGGTACTCAGGGATGCCGATCTGGTAGTGGCTGACAGGAGAGGGTATTTTGTGCACTACCGGGTAAATCGTGAAGCTCTTGACCGGATGAAAGACGATGCCGTGCGGTTTTTTCAGCATGAAGATGGCTGAATATCTGACCGGATGCCGATAAGTGTCTTTGCCAAAACCTGTCAATCAATATCATGGAGTACAATTATCATGACACAGGAACAGACGAGCTGTGAAAAGCCTGAAATGCTGAAAGGAAAACCCGAAGAGTGCTCGCCTCAGCAGGTTGAGGAGTGTCACGGAGCCCGGCAGGAGCATGTCTGCCAGACTCCCGCGAACCAGGCTGAAAAGAAAAAATGCTGCTGCGGATCCTGAGCCGGATGATGCATCTGTTGCAGTAAAGAGCCTATGAGCACCATGACGGGTCCGGCAATCAGGGCGAGGGGTCTGAAGAAGCGGTTCGGAGAGGTCCGTGCTGTAGGGGGGATCGATATCGAGGTCTCAAAAGGGGAGCTGTTTGGCTTTCTCGGCCCGAACGGTGCGGGAAAAACCACTACCATGAGTATGCTTACGGGGCTGAGCCGTCCCGACGCCGGTTCGATCGAGATCGGGGGTATCGATTGCAGTCGCAACCCGAAAGCCGCACAGCATCTGATAGGTGTTGTCTCCGACGAAAGCAATCTCTATCCCGAACTGAGCGGGTTCGACAATCTCTGCTTTTCCGGCGCTCTGTACGGCATGCGCCGCCAGGATCGGAGCCGGAAGGCTTCGGAGCTGCTTGAGCTGTTCGGTCTCGTCGATGCCTCGTCGAGAAAGTTCTCCGGATATTCCAAAGGCATGAAACGCAGGCTGGTGATTGCCGCTGCGATCATGCACAGTCCGCCGCTGCTGTTTCTCGATGAACCCACCTCCGGCATCGATGTCGAGAGTTCCCGCATGATACGCCAGCTGCTTACCGGTCTGCACCGGCAAGGCGTCACCATTTTCCTTACGACCCATTTCATCGGTGAGGCAGAGCGGCTGTGCGACAGGATAGCATTTATTGCCAGCGGAAGGATTGTGCGTACCGACACCGTTGAACGGCTGCTGCAGCCGGTTCAGGGCCGCTATGCCCTGACGGTTTCACTTTCGGGAGGGTGCCCGATTCCGCTTGGGGAGCTCGAAGTGGCTTTTCCGGGACTCGATTTTCAACTGCAGGCCCCCGATGAGCTGAGGGTCGAGTCAGGAGAACCCCTGAAAGCCGGTTCCCTGGTCCGTTTTCTCGAAGACCGGGGAGTGGAGGTGATAGAGGCAAGGAAAAGAGTGCTTTCACTGGAAGATGTTTTTGTGGAGATAACCGGAATCGGAGCTGGTAGCATGCTGAAGGAAAAAGAGGGGAGGTGGAGGTAATGAAAACGTGGATAGCCTTCTGGAGTATTGTCCGTAAAGATATGAAGGCATATTACCTCAAGCCTCCTAATGTTAGCTGGGGCCTGCTTTTTCCCCTTGCATGGACAGGCATGTTTCTTATCCGTTCCGGTCAGGATACGCATTCGCTGCAATCCGTGCTTCCAGGCATGATCGCCCTGTCGGTGCTGTTCGGAACCAGTTCCATGCTTGCTGTTGCCGTGACCTTCGAGAAAAAGGCCAGGGCGTTCGACCGGCTGCTCCTCTCGCCGATTCCGCTTGTTCTTCTCATGCTGGCCAAAACCTCCGGAGCGATCCTGTTCGGCATGTTCAACGCTCTGGTGCCGGTTCTGCTCGGATTCTGGTTTGCCGATCTTTCCGGTACCGACTGGAGCATGGTTGTGCCGGCCGTGTTGCTTATAGCCGTTGTCTCAACTTATCTCAGCCTGCTGCTCGCCATTCTGGCTACCGAGGTGTTCGAGGTTCAGACCCTTTCCAACTTCGTCCGCTTTCCCATGATATTTCTCTGCGGGCTGTTTTTTCCGGTCACTGCCCTTCCCTGGTTTCTCCAGCCGTTATCGTTCATGCTTCCCCTCACCTATGGGGTGGATATCCTTCACGCGGCTATCCAGGGAGAGCAGATTCTTCCCGCGGCACTCGATTTTGCCGCTCTTGCCGGGTTCTGCCTTTTGCTGTTCTCGCTCAGTCTTCACAGCATAAACAGACACTGGATAGGGTAGCCGGGCCTCTTTCGCCGATGAACTTTCAGCAGATAATGACGGTAAGTAGAGATATATTGCATCATTCAGCAAGCCTCTGCCAGCAACCTGAAAATTTGTATATCATGGGATATTCATTCCAAACAAGGCATTTTCGGGCATCTGCTCCCATACTTTTTTTTATGCTTCTTTTCATGGCGGCGGGGTGCTCGGCACCCTATTCGAAACCTGATGGAGGCCGCCCCTCTTCAGCTCCCAAGCTCATCGGCACAACATGGAGGGCGGTTGAAATTCTGGGCCGCAAGGCATCCTTTTTTGCCGGCCAGAAAATGGATGCGCATCTCATTCTGCACAGCGGGGGACGTCTCGGTGGTTCGACGGGCTGCAACAATGTCAACGGTGTTTACAACCGTAATGCCGGCAAGCTTTCCTTCACCTCGCTCGGGACTACGCGTATGGCCTGTTCTCCCAATATCATGGAGCAGGAACGGCGCTTTCTGGGAGCCATGCGCAGTACGGCAGCATACGAGATTTCCGGCCGCAGGCTGATTCTTTTTGACAGGGGAGGGAGAGCCGTTATGGAGCTTATTGCAGTAAGGTGAAGGGGGGCAGGGAGTGTTTCGTGATGTTTCGGGAACGGGTGGTGCTTCTGAGGCGTTATGATGAAGCAATTGCACTAATTCGGGATTTTTGTATATTACGACAATCCATTTTTTTGAACAGGGAATGTTTTTTTCGGGAAAGCAATGCACCAGAAGAACCTGAACAGTTTTGCGGCAGGTCTCGGTCTGCTACTACTCCGGAGCGGGAGGGCTCTTGGGGGAGGTGCGTTTTAGTTCGTTTTCTGCAGGAAAAGAACTGTTTATAAAGCCGCCGGCCTCTCAGGGCTCGCGGCTTTTTTCGTTTCGAGGATTAAAAGATTAAAAAGAGGACAAGCAGGCATGAAAAAGAAAGGGATGAATTACCGGAAGTACACTGCCTATCCCGCAGTGGACATTGTCGGCCGGACCTGGCCGGACAACACCATAAGCAAAGCCCCGGTCTGGTGCAGCGTCGATCTGAGGGACGGCAATCAGGCGTTGCCGGTTCCGATGAGTGTGGACGAGAAGGTTTCGATGTTCCAGCTTCTTGTTTCCATCGGTTTCAAGGAGATAGAGGTCGGTTTCCCCTCGGCATCGGCCACGGAGTTCGCTTTTGTCAGAAGGCTTGTCGAGCAGCAGCTCATTCCCGATGACGTCACCATTCAGGTGCTGACCCAGGCAAGGGAGCATCTCATCAGGAAAACCTTCGAGGCTGTCAGGGGCACCGAGCGCGCGATCGTGCATTTGTACAATTCGACCTCCCGGCAGCAGCGGGATGTGGTGTTCCGGAAGAACAGGGAGGAGATCAAGGCCATTGCCGTGGAGGGGACGAAGCTCGTGCGCCGGCTGAAAGAGGAGAGTGGTAATGCAGGCATACGGCTCGAGTATAGTCCGGAAAGCTTTACCGGCACCGAGCTGGATTATGCGCTTGAAGTCTGTCATGCGGTGATGGACGCATGGGGAGCCGGCCCGGACGACAGGATCATTCTCAACCTGCCTTCAACTGTAGAGATGTCGAGGCCGAACATCTATGCCGACCGTATCGAATGGTTCTGCCGCAACATCAAAAACCGTGACGCCGTTCTGATCAGCGTGCATGCGCACAACGACCGCGGAACGGCGGTCGCTACAGCCGAATTCGCCCTTATGGCCGGAGCCGACCGGGTCGAAGGCGCCCTTTTCGGCAACGGAGAGCGGTGCGGTAATATGGACATCGTTACCATGGCGCTGAACCTGTTCAGCCAGGGGGTAGATCCCGAACTTGATTTTTCCGATCTTCCGAGAATCCGGGAGGTTTACCGGAAGTGTACCCGCATGGATGTGCATGCGCGTCACCCCTATGCCGGGGAACTGGTTTACACTGCGTTTTCGGGTTCGCACCAGGACGCCATCAGCAAGGGCATGAAAGCGCATCAAGGTTCGCAGGACGGCATATGGGATGTTCCCTACCTGCCCATCGATCCTCAGGATGTGGGGTGCAACTACGAGGCTATCGTACGCATCAACAGCCAGTCCGGCAAGGGCGGCGTTGCCTACGTGCTTGAGCAGGATTACGGTATCCAGATTCCGAAATGGATGCAGCCCGATTTTGCCGAAGCGGTTCAGGCCGTTGCCGATCGTACCGGCGAGGAGTTGTCGCCGGAGCGTATTCACGAACTTTTTCACCAGGAGTACGTGAAGCTCAAGGAGCCGTTCGTGCTGAAAAAGTGCCACATCAGCTGGGACGACGAAGATCCCGAGCGTATCGACGAAGAGGCGACCATCATTACCTGCACGGTTCAGATGAAGGAGAGGGAGTTCGGCATAGACGCCAAGGGAAACGGTCCCGTCGATGCGTTTGTCAAGGGTTTCATGGAGGTGAGCGGTCTTGATTTCAGCGTCGAGAATTATGCCGAGCACGCCATCGGGCACAGTGCCGGAGCACTTGCGGTAGCCTACATCAGAATCGGCTGTTCCGACGGCAGGGTATCCTACGGTGCCGGCATCGATTCCAACATCAGCCTTGCCTCGATCAAGGCCATTGTCAGTGCCCTGAACCGTCTTCCATAAAGGCGTGCCCGAATCTGCGGCAGTATCCGCCGCAGATTCGGGGAGGGTTGCGTTTTTTTTGTATCTTAAATGGAAATAATTTCTATTTAAGATATGCTCAAAGCCCTTGATCTGATCAGGAACGCCGGCCTCAAGGCAACACCCCGGCGCCTTGCGATCATCTCCCTTTTTCGTGAAAGCCTGAGGCCGCTTTCGCCACTCGAGGTGCAGGCTGCCCTGAAGGCGGAGTTCAGCCGGTGCGGATTGCCGGGAATCTACCGGAACCTCGATACACTTGCGGAGTGCGGTATTCTGTTCCGTCTGGCAGGTTTCGGTCGGGAACGGCGCTATGCCCTCTGTTCCGGATTCGGCCAACACCATTATCACCATATTATCTGCGTTTCCTGCGGCCGGATCGGCCGGATCGACGAGTGCCGGTACCCCGACGGGATGATGGTCGGCGGATACCGGGTGCTTTCCCATATCGCGCAGTTCGAAGGAATCTGCCCCTCCTGTCTTTCAGAAACAAACAACGGCAATCATGATTCAGAGAACGGTTACCCTCCTGTCACTATTCCTGCTTCTGCTGCTCCAGAACGGCTGCAGCACATCACCTGATAGCGGCAGGCTTCAGATTGTGGCTTCGATAGCACCGCTGGCATATTTTGCTGAAAGGATCGGAGGCGACCGTATCGCCGTATCGGTCATGGTCCCGCCGGGGGGCAATCCTCACAGTTATGAACCAACTCCCAGGCAGATGTCTGCGCTCTCCGACGCCTCACTGTTTGTCAAGGCCGGTTCGGGGGTGGAGTTCGAACTGGACTGGATGCCTCGAATGCTTTCGCTCAATCCGGAGCTTCGGGTCTGCGATGCTTCAGAGGACGTAACCCTCATTCCCGTGAATCGGGAAGAGCCTGCCCACGAAGAAGAGCACCACGGTGATGCCGATCATCACCCCCACGGCAGCTTCGATCCGCACTACTGGCTCTCTCCTGAAAACGGCATCATCATCGCCCGTAATATCGAAAAGGCCCTGGTGCGTGCCGATCCTTCTCATCGGGAGCGTTATTCCGCCAACACCGATGAACTTGTCGCAGAGCTGGAAGCGCTGCGGCTCGATATCCGTAACCGGCTTGCTCCGCTGAAGAATCGCAGCTTTCTTGTGTTTCACCCTGCCTGGGGATACTATGCAGCCTCATTCGGGCTGAAACAGATAGCTGCCGAAGAGGAGGGCAAGACGCTCACTCCCCGTCAGCTGCAGGAAGTCATAGAACATGCAAGAGCGGCCAACATCCGGGTGGTTTTCGTTTCGCCGCAGTTCAGTACGCTTCAGGCTGAAGCCATCGCGCGCGATATCGGCGGAGTGACCGGAACGGTCGATCCGCTTGCCCGCGACTATCAGGAGAATCTCAGGCAGGCAACCGGGGCGTTTCTGAGGGCCATGCAATGAGGCGCGAGATTGTCCGCTGCCACAGGCTTGGCGTGGAGCTTGGAGGGGTAAGGGTGCTCAGGGATCTCTCCTTCTCGGTAGACGAAGGCGATTTTCTGGCCATTGTCGGCCCTAATGGAGGCGGCAAAACCACGCTTCTTCGGGTACTGCTCGGACTGCAGAAGCCGAGCGAAGGTCACGCTGAGGTGTTCGGCGCCGCACCGGGAAGCTATCCCGAAAAGATTGGTTATGTTCCCCAGCGGCTTTTTTTCGACCGTGATTTTCCTCTCGGCGTCAGGGAAGCCGTGCTGATGGGGCGCATGGCGTTGAAAACGCCCTTTCAGCACTACAATAAAACCGACCGCGCCGCGGCCGAGGAGGCGCTGCGGATTGTCGGGCTTGGTGCGATCGGGAACCGCAGGATCGGCGCTCTCTCAGGGGGCGAACTGCAGCGCGCCCTTATTGCGCGTGCTCTTGCCGGAAAACCCGAACTGCTTCTGCTCGATGAACCGACGGCAAGTGTCGATCCTGAAATGAAAACATCTATTTACGATCTGCTCGACAAGCTGAAAAAAAGCGTCACCATCGTTCTGGTGACCCACGATACCGGTACGGTCAGCCGTTTTGTCGGGAGGGTGCTCTGCCTGAACTGCAGCATGGTGATACGTGAAAACCCTGCGGGCACTCCGGGAGGAGATGCCGCCCAGCAGGTCTATCCCTACCCTGTCGATCTGCTGGTTCATCATCCTTCCGAACGGCCTGAATCCAACAGTCAAATCCTGAGGCCATGAACGGCGATATCCTTGCCTTTGAATTTTTTCGCAATGCGGTGTTTGCCTCCCTGCTCGCCAGCATAGCCTGCGGCATCGTCGGCAGCTACGTCGTGGTGAAAAAAATCGGTTTTATCAGCGGCGGGATAGCCCATACCGCCTTCGGCGGCATAGGGCTCGGTTACTATCTCGGCATCAATCCGCTCTTCGGGGTCATCCCTTTCAGTCTCGGAGCCGCAATCGCCATAGGCCTGCTCGGCAGGAAGGCGAAGGTTGCCGAAGATACTGCGATCGCAGCATTCTGGGCTGTAGGTATGGCTGTGGGCGTCATTCTTATCGGCCTTACTCCAGGATATGCCCCTAATCTGTTCAGCTACCTGTTCGGCAACATCCTGACGGTTCCGACGGGCGACCTCTGGATGATCGCCATGCTCGATCTGCTGATCGCCGGCGTGACCTGGACTTTCAGCAAGGAGTTTCTGGCACTTTCTTTCGATGAGGAGTACGCAGAGGTTTCCGGGGTGAAAACCACCCTGTTCTATCTGTTGCTGCTCTGTCTCATAGCTCTTACCGTAGTTATTCTGGTCAGGATTGTCGGCATCGTGCTGGTCATTGCCCTTCTTACCATACCGGCAGCTATAGCAAGGGTTTTCAGCCGCAGCCTTGGCGGGATGATGTTGCTTGCCACACTGCTTTCAGCGTTTTTCAGCCTTGCCGGGCTTTGGATTTCCTACGAGCTCGATCTCGCCTCCGGAGCGACCATCATCATTCTTGCCGGAGGAGCATTCCTTATGGTCCATGCAGGCCGGCTGGTCATTTCCTCCTGGCAGGCACGATGACCACCGGGCATTGTGCCCTGCGCACGACGCCTTCCGATACGCTGCCGATCAGCAGATGATAGAGCGCTCCGTGACCGTGTGATCCGAGAATGATCATACCCACTCCGAACCGCTCCGCCGCTTCGATAATTGCTTTTACCTCGTCGTTGTGCGCGAGATGGGCGGATACCTCGAGTCCCTGCGATTCAAGGATTTCGGCGATTTCGTGCAGCTGTTCATGGGCCCGGTTTTCGGGGAGTGCTTCCTCCTTCGATTCAGGTTTTTCCTGAGCAGGCAAAAGAGTTTCAAGGTTGTTCTCCATATCGAGTACCGGTGTTGCCGGTGCGACGACATGAAGCAGAAAAACCTTTGCCCGGAGTGCTGAGGCAAGAGTGCCGGTATGCGTGATGAGTTCTTCGGTGGTTTCCGAGAAATCGATGGCAACAAGCAGGTTCATGGACGGTTTTCTCCGCTGAATGGCCGGCACTCCCGCAGGGCTTTCTGCATGGATGCCGGGTCGTTGATGTTACTGAGGGCGCGGCTGTCGGAAAGTGTTATTTCCCCGATGCGCCAACCATCGAGGAATGCCTGCAGCGAATGGTTTCCTTCTGCATGGCCGGCAAGCAGTGCCGCTCTCGATTTTGGCTCATAACAGGCCAAGAGCGGTTCGAATTTCCCGGATCCGGCATGCCTGAACGCGGTGGCGAATCGAAGCGGCATGCGGTTTTCCAGAAGTTCGCAAAGCAGGGGGGCATCGAGAAACGGCATGTCGCAGGCTACGGCAAGCCAGGCTGTTTTCGGGTGGTGATGCTGTGCCGACAGCAACCCTCCGGCTGGTCCGGTTTCAAGGTAACGGTCGGTAATGACCGGAAGTCCGAAGGATGCGTAGAGTGCCTCCTGATCGCTGCGGCAGGAGAGGAAAACATCCCGGCAGTGCTCTTTGAGGAGTGCCGCCGTATGCAGAATCTGGTTTTTGTCGTGATAGGAAAGCAGGGCCTTGTCGGTACCCATTCTCCGGCTTCTTCCGCCTGCAAGGATCAGGCCTGAAAGGGGTGTTTCCGAGACTTTTTCCGCAAGAAACGACTCTATGAAGGCGGTGATGGTGTCGATGTCGTCGCGATGGAACACGGGAAGATTGTGCCGGTTCGCGATCGGTTTCGCTTCCTGGTCGGTCGAGACGAGTGCAACAGGCTGCGGTAAGGCGCCTGCGTCAAGCAGATCGAGAATTTTTCTTTCCCGGTCAACCATCAGCAGCTTCGGCAACGGCAGCTCCTTGAGTCCTTCGACAAGCAGCAGGTCGCAGTCCAGAAATACCATGCGCTCGGAAATCTGCCGGTTTCCGGTTCCTGCGATGACCGCTTTTTTCTCCGGGTCGGAGATCATGACGGTTCCGGCTCCGGCCTTTTTGAGCGTATGGGAGTCCTTCCCCTCACGATCGATATCGAACCGGTGGCATCCGTGCTTGTAGTAGCCGACCGAAAACCTCTTTGAAAGACGGTTTACGACTGCAGCGGCAAGGGTTGTCTTTCCGGTCCCGGAAAACCCCGAAAGCGCTATTTCAAAGGGATGAAAAAGCATATGCGATATTTGCAGTTCCGGTGCCGTTCGACACTGCAGCGGGACAGCCTTGCCGGGGTACAGGGAGATGCGCTGTTGTTATGCTTTTGCCTGTTTTTTTTCCTGCAGAATCATGATGACGGCTGCAGCAACGCCGGGCAGCCATCCGAGCAGGGTGAGAATGCCTGTCAGCATGATGGTTCCTGCCTCCTTGTTCATGACAGCGGCAGGGGGAAGAATAAAGGCAAGTATCCAGCGGCGAATGTCCATAACGGGCTCCGGGTTTCGATTTTTACAATGGTAAAACCGCTGAAATTTAATACTTCTCGGAACAACAACCAACGCAAAACCGATATGGAGCGGTTCCGTGCGATCTTCTGCTCACGGTATGTTGTTTTTTAGTGTTAAAGTTTTAAATTAGAGTCCCCTTCGAAATGATCCTGAGTGATAACAATTGTATACTCACGGTTTTTTGAACATAAATTGAAATATTTTGCATAAAACAGTTCATCCCGACGTGGTTTTGGATGATGTTGATGAGGTAATCGACGAACCGAACTTTAATAACCCCAATACCTCACCCGATCCGCCAAGTCCCTACGCCGACCTGGAAAAAAAGTACCGCAAAAACAGGTTCAACAAGAGCAGGAACAAAAATTCTTCAGATCCTCAAGGCTATAACAGCACGCTTGCGCCCGCCTCGTCCAAAGCTTCGAGAGGCAACAAGGTTCAGAAAAGAAAATCAACAGGAAAACCTTCCTCGAAACCAGCCCGTTTTTCTCCGGGAAAACGCAGCTCATAAGAGCCCGCATAACGGTCCGCCAACCCGCATGAGAGGGCCTATGGGTTTTTTTGTGCTGATGCTCGAGTCAAGGGGGGCCCAGCCTTTTTTTATCGTATGCACTTTGAAATTCAGGCACACCGGGGTGCGAGGGCTTTTTTTCCCGAGAATACCGTTCAGGCCTTCTGCAAGGCTGCGGATCTGGGCGTGAGGGTTATAGAACTTGATCTTCTTGTTACCGGAGATCACCAGCTTGTTGTTTCCCACGATCCGTGGATCGGCGCTCCGCACTGTACGGCTCCTGACGGCAGGCCGCTCGAAGAGAAAGATCGGGAGTGTTTTTTTCTGTACAATATGCCCTACGCTGAAATTTCAGCTTTCGGTTGTGGCCTTCCAGACCCGCACTTTCCACAACAGCAGGGTATTGAGGCCTGCAAGCCGCTGCTATCCGATGTATTTCGCCAGGTGGATGCCCATATGCTTGCCCGTCGTCTTCCTGGCAGGATGATTTTCAACATCGAGCTTAAATCATGGCCCGGCAGGGATAAAGAGCTGCATCCTCCGCCGGAGGTCTACGCATTTCTCGTCGTCGAAGAGATCCGCCGGAGCGCCATGGCGTCGAGAGTCCGGGTTCAGTCGTTTGACGGCCGCCTTATCCGGGAGGTAAGGAGGCGTTATCCGGAGTTGTGTTACGGGCTTCTTGTCGATGAAGAGTCCCGTTTCGGTAACCTCACCGTGGAGACAGGTTTTGTTCCGGCCTATGTCAATCCGTATTTTTCACTCCTGAGCTCCGAACTGCTCGAAAGGCTGCATAGCGAGGGAGTTCGTGTCGTACCCTGGACGGTCAACACTCCGGAAGATATGCTTCGCCTGAAATGCATGGGAGCCGACGGCATCATCACCGATCATCCTGAACTTGCGCTGCAGCTCAAAGAGCTCTTCGCATGAAACCAATTTATTCCGAAAAAGAGGAGCGCTATGGATTTTACCCATCTCGACGAACACGGCAATGTCGCCATGGTCGATGTTTCGCCGAAACCCGGAAGCCAGAGAACCGCAAAGGCATCCGGGTCCATATCGATGTGCCCGGACACCATTCGTCTGCTCGTGGAAGACGCCATTCCGAAGGGAAACGTCCTCACCGCGGCCAAGATTGCGGGAATTCAGGCCGCCAAACAGACCGCCCATCTCATTCCGCTCTGTCATCAGCTGAATCTGTCATGGGTGGAGCTCTCCTTCGCCTTGCTTGAAGACCGCATCGACATTTCAGCAACGGCCAGAACCCGCGAGGCAACCGGTGTGGAGATGGAGGCGCTTACAGCCGTATCGGTGGCCGCCCTGACGATTTACGACATGTGCAAGGCCCTCGATTCCACAATGGAGATCGGTTCCATTCGTCTTGACGTGAAAACCGGAGGAAAAAAGCAGCTCGCCGTGGGGTACCGGCCAAGAACATCCATTCTCGTGCTTTCCGATTCCATAGCCGCCGGCAAAGGAATCGACCGTTCGGGAAAAGTGCTGCAGGAGGGTCTTGAAGCTGCCGGTTGTCCTGTCCAAGAGCTTCGGATCATCGCCGACAGGAAGGAGGATATAGAGTCGGTTGTTGAAGAGTGGGTTGCCGGGGGGGTCGAGCTGATCGTGACTTCCGGTGGCACCGGTCTCGGGCCAAGGGATGTTACGGTCGAGGCACTGCAGCCGATGTTTACCAGAAAACTTCCGGGAATCGAGCAGGCACTGTTCAACTGGGGACAGGGAAAAACAAAAACCGCAATGCTTTCGAGGCTTGCGGCCGGCATGATCGGTGACTCGCTCCTGATATGTCTGCCCGGTAGTCCGGGCGCTGCGGCCGATGCGCTTGAGGTGCTTGTTCCCGCTGTATTCCATGCTTTTGCCATGCTCAAAGGGGAGGGCCACCAGTCATGATTACCGTTCAGGATGCTCATCGCATGATAAGGGAGTCCGTTGGAGAACTCCCCCTTGAATATCAGCCGCTTTCTCGGCTGCAGGGCCGCGTTCTGGGTGAAGATGTTGTCGCTCCGTTTCCTCTGCCCCGTTTCACCAACGCCGCAATGGACGGTTTTGCCCTCCGGCGCTCCGATATCGAGGGTGCATCGCAGGATACTCCGGTCAGGCTGCAGGTCGTTTCGGAGGTCGCCGCCGGCGCCATGCCCGGAGTGCCCGTTTTACAGGGAAGCTGTGCGCAGATCATGACCGGAGCGCCGTTGCCGGATGGCGCCGATACGGTTGTAGCTTTCGAACAGACCAGCGGATTCGGCAGCCGGGAGGTCTCGATTTTTTCCGCTCCGAAACGGGGCACCAATATCCGTTACGCCGGAGAGGAGGTCGCCTGCAGCAGCGTGCTTTTGCGACAAGGAACGCCCGTTGCTTCTGCGGAGATCGCCGTGCTTGCCACGCTGGGCATCGAGGGTGTGCTTGCCGGAGGCGTGCCGAGGGTGGCTCTCGTCACGGTAGGCGATGAACTGCGGATGCCGGGAGAGGCGCTTGAGGGAGCGGCCATCTACAACAGCAACCGTTTCATGCTGCAGGCCCTTTGCCGCGCGTGGGGTATCGAGCCCACGCTGCTGCTTCATGCGCCTGACGACAGGGCGGCCCTGCGGGGCGTGCTTGCCGAGGCTCTTGCCGGCTGCGACATGCTGGTGACTGCGGGAGGCATTTCAACCGGCGAATACGATTATGTTCAGGAACTGCTCGGCGAAACCGGCGTCGCCGCACGATTCTGGAGGGTCGCCCAGAAACCGGGAAAACCGCTATATTTCGGGACGACCGGCGACAACCGTCCGGTTTTTGCCCTGCCGGGAAATCCGGTTTCGGCGATGACCTGTTTTCATGAGTATGTCGTTCCGGCCCTCTGTCTGCAACAGGGGCGCGCGGTTCCCGAGAAGATTGAGGCTCTGCTTGCCGAACCCTTTCCCGCCGATAAAAAACGGTATCGCTTTCTGCCGGGTACCATCTGGCAGGAAAACGGACGGTTGTACTGCAGGGTTTCCCGGAAGGTGGAGTCGCATATGATCACCTCTCTTGCCGGCGCCGACGGCATCATCGAATCCGGCCCCGCTCCGGATGCGCTTGCAGCAGGCAGCGCGGTGACCTGCTCGCTGTTTCCCTGGTCGGGAGTCCGGCGCTCCGCCGGGCTGGTTTGAGGGCAGAGTGGCTACGGCTGCTGCAGGCGGAAGAAAAGTCGTTTCCCCTCGTTGCGGAGCCGCTCCTCTTCCACCGCTGAAGCTCCAGCTGGACTGAACATCAGGTGATCGATCGATTCAAGCAGTTTTAAAAGTTCTCTGCAGATCTCTTCCGCTACCCCTTTTTCCAGAAGTGCGGCACCGAGCTTTGGCCTGGTGAGGCTTTCCGGCCTCAGGACGCCCTTTTGCCCGATGACGCGGTAGAGCGCGGTTTTGATCTCCTGCGGAGTTTTGCTGTCGTACGAGAGTTCCTCCCGGCTTCGGTCAGCTTGCCGCGCCCCTTTTCCCTGCAGCTTTTTTCTTGCGAGTCTCAGCAACAGAAAGGCCAGAAGTGCGACAATGGCTATTGCGGCAGCAGGCAGGGTAAAAAGCGGGTTTTTTACGGATTCTGCCGGCACGCTATCCGGCAGCCTCACCTTTTTCCCGGTATTTTCGGCAGGCACCACACTGATTGCGACCTGGCCGGAGGCAACTGTCCGGTAGCGGTTTTTCAGGGGATCGAAATAGACGAAACGGGTCTCCGGAATGGTGACGTTTCCGGTTTGGTCCGGGTAGAGGGTTATTCTTGTGGAGAACGAACCGGATGAACGGCTCTTGCTGCTGTCGAGACTCAGTGTCGAGACCGGAGGCCTCTGGTGAAATGCCGGCGGGAATACGGGCTTCGGAGCGGTGAATGCCGTGAGGTTGCCGGTTCCCGCAATCGTCAGGGTAATCGTAACCGGATCGCCGGCTCTGATGGTTGTGCGATCGGCCGTGAGCCCGAAAGAGAACGAACCTACGGCACCCGTGAATCCCGCTGGAACGGGCTTCGGCAGCGGCCTGGCGCGGATCAGCATATCAGGAGCGGCAAGCACGATGTCGCCGCTCTTGTCGAGTGGAGAGCCGTCGGGAAAAAGGCAGCGGAGGCGGTATCCCCTGATATTGATCGTTCCGGGCTGCAGGGTAGAAACCCGGTACTGCCGGACAAGCGCACTCCGGTAGAGGGTACCCTCGATGGTTACCGGTATGCTTTTGACATAGCGCCCGGGGTCGATCTCTTCAGCCCTGAGTCCGTCGAGCGCAGGAGCCGACAGGTCGGAAACCTGAGGGGCGTCGCCGGTGAAACAGAGTGTGTAGGAGAGGATGACCTCCTCTCCGGCGTAGGGTGTGGTGTTGGTGACGGTTGTGCGTATGAATGGCGCTTTTCCTGTCGGAACCCGATCCCCGTTCGCGTTCGCCGCAAGACAGAAGAGGGCGACAGCCGTCATCATGAGAACGCTCAGCATGGATCGGACGGTATTGCGCATGGTACCCTTCCGCAGTTTGTTATTTCATCAGTTCGCGGGAGCGTGCCGCCGCCGCCGATACGGTATCGACGAGAATTTGCCTTATGTTGCGCTCCTCCATCACTTTCAGGCCGGCTTCGGTGGTACCTCCGGGAGTGGTGACCTCCCTGATCAGTTCTTCGGGACTTCTGTCGCCCGAGAGGAGCATTTTTGCGGCGCCGAGCATGGTCTGCGCGCTCAGGAGAAGGGCATCCTCCCGTGAAAGCCCCCACTGCACGCCGCCCTCGGCAAGGGAAGCGATGATGTGGAACATGTAAGCAGGGCCGCTGCCCGAAACCGCGGTGGCCGCATCCATGAGCCGTTCGTCGCCGAGCACCACGGTTCTGCCGATAGCCCTGAACAGCTCTTCGGCAAGCGTGATATCCCCGTCCGTCGCAGCAGCGCCACGACACAGGGCGGTCATGCCTTCGCCGGCGAACGCAGGAGTGTTTGGCATTACCCTTACCACTCGCGTTCCTTCGGCGGTCTGCCGCCGGATGAATTCCGAAGAAATGCCGGCAGCCACGCTCAGAAGCAGATGCCTCTGGGTGAGAAATGGTTTCAGCTCGGCGAGTACGCCCTCTATCTGGTAAGGTTTTACCGAAAGGACGATCACCTCCGCTTTTCCGGCAAGCGTTTCGATGGAAGGGCACGGCTCGACGGGGTAGGCTTCCGATATGCTTTCGATAGCCGCAGGAAGGGTGTCGTAGCCGAAGATGTGGACATTCTCTTTTTTTGCGAGTCCGGCAATCAGCGCACGGGCGATTCTTCCGGTGCCGATAAAGCCGGTATGGAGTGTGTTCATCGATTGACTGTGATGGTTAAAACAAACAATAACGATATGTACGCTTTTTCGCTGTTTTTTCCATCAGCCAAACCTCTCCTTTACCGGTATCGAAGCTTGAAGAGGAGAATGACGAAGAGCAGGAGCAGGGAGACGCTGTTTGCCGCTATCATCGGCAGGTCGTTTTTCTCGAGGCCGTAGAGGAGCCAGAGTACGATCCCGATATTCATGCTTACAGCCCAGACGAGGCTGATGTCGCGCGTCTGGCGGGTCGCCATGATTTTCACCGCCTGCGGCAGGAGCGCGAGCGTGGTGATGATGCCTGCTGCGAAACCGAGCATCTCGCTTGAGTAATAGTACATCCGTTCTCCATTGTTGGCTTGAAGTGCGCAGGTGAATATACGACGTGCTGCTTCTCGCCTGAAATACTTGTAGTGCAAAAATCGGGATGGCGGGAGGAATAAACGACAAAAGGCGGGAGATGGTGCTCCCGCCTTTTGTTGGCAATGCGTGCGATACGATTCTTATTTGCTCAGGTTGACCATGTACTCGACGGCGAGTTTGACCTCGGCGTTGGTGAGTTTCGGGTTGCCGCCCTTGGCAGGCATCATGCCTTTCTTTCCCTGGTAGCCGGCGACGGACTTGTTTACCAGAACGGTCATGCCCTGTGCGATGCGAGGAGCCCAGGCCGGCTTGTTGCCGGTTTTCGGAGCACCCATGATGCCGTCCTTGTGGCATGCTGAGCAGTTGGCGTCATAAACGGCTTTGCCGGTAGCGGCGTTGGCATCGGTCAGGCTGAAAGCGATCATAAACAGCGCGCAGAAAGCAGCAGATACGAAACGAGACATAGAGTTCTCCCTTGCAAGAATTAATGATTGTTGATGATTGGTTGTGTACCGGTTGTGCAAAAAATCTCAAGATGAGTATGTTAGCATTTAAAATCCGGCCTTCCAAATGCTTGCGGAATTTTTATGCACATATAGTTATACAGTGGCATTTAAAAAACGGAGCAGCGCCGTGGGACGTGCTCCGTTATTATTTGCCTGAATCCGAAACAGTGCCTGAAGCGGCTTATTTGGAAATTTCGGCCAGATAGGCTACGGCACTTCCGACCTCTTCGTCGGTCAGGTCTGCGTTTCCGCCCTTTGCCGGCATCATGCCGCCCTTACCGGTGAATCCCTCGATGGATTTTTTCGTCATGACGTCCACGCCCTGAGCGATACGGTCTTTCCATGCGGCCTTGTCGCCGGGTTTCGGCGCGCCCATCATGCCGGCATCGTGGCAGCCGTTGCACCCTTTCGTTTCGTAAACGGTTTTACCGGCGGCAAGTTTCGGGTCGGCAGGCGTTTCCGCTGCGGGGGCTTCCGCAGGTGCGGCGGCTTCGGCCGGAGCTGCGGCTTCCTCTTTGGATTCGGGGAATTCGAGCTTGGCAGGCGGTTTTTCAAGGCCGCATGCGCCAAGGCAGAGCATGCCTACAGCGAAAACAGGCAGAAAGCGTTTCATAGTGTGTTCTCCGTTGGAAAGGGTTGCGATGTTTGTGACAGGAATAAAAAGGTAACGGCTATAATTTTATGAATAATTTACCGTATGGCAAAATGGTTTTTTGTTCAGGGCTGCGCCCCGGCAAGCTGCTTATGGAGATCGTTGCGCGACAGGCCGTAGAGATGGGTGTAGAAGAGGTTGAAAAAGAGTACCGCGGTTTTGGCGCTTGGGGCGCCGAACCCTCTGTGAATGGAACTGGTTGTGCTGAATATCTCCCTGGTGAGTTTCGAGTAACTCTCCACAAAGGCGTCGAGCGGAATGTTTTTCGGCAGGTAGAGCATCTCCTGGCCGAAGGTATAGCGGAACGCGGTGATGTCGGTCGGGTCGAAGAGCAGGCGACCCTCCTCCCTGAGCCGGTCGAAAACCCTCGTGCCTGGAATGGGTCTGAGAATATTGATGCCGGGAACATCGAGCTTCGTCTCGTCGATGAAGTCGAGAATCGCCGCCGGAGTATCGAGGGTATCGCCGTCGAGTCCGTAGATGAAGCTGCCGTAAAGACTGATACCCGCACTCCGGATGTTTTTTATTGCCGCCACCAGCTCCGTTGACCTGTTCTGTGTCTTGCGGTGCGCATCACGGCTTTCCGGCTCGATGCTTTCGATACCGACAAGCAGGGCACGGCAGCCGGATCGTGCAAGGGTTTCCAGCAGCCGGGGCTGCTGGCCCAGCGTCGTGGTCGCCTGGCCGAACCAGCTGATTCGGTAGGGAATCAGGCGTCGGAAGAGCTCTTCGGCATAGGTCGGGTCGGCATTGATGGAGTCGTCGACAAAAAAGAAAATGCGTCGATCGTGCCGGAGGAACCGGGCAACCTCACCGACAATATCGTCGATCTTTCTTCTTCGCAGCGACCGGCCGTTGAGGACATGGACGTTGCAGAAATCGCAGTTGTAAGGGCAGCCCCGCCCGGTTTGTATGAGATTCGTTGTAAAGTAGCGGTTTTTCAGCAGCGCATTTTTGCTCACCGGGCGTGGCTCTTCAAGATCGGGAAAGCGGTCGGAACTGTATTCTGATTTCAGATTACCGCTTTTCAGGTCTTCGAGCACCGTTTTCCAAAGGTCGTCGGCCTCTCCGTGCACGAGGATATCGGCGTGAACACGGCAGGAATCAGCAAACAGGGTGACATGCGCTCCTCCGAGAGCCACGGTGAGATTTTTCTTCCGGAGCCTGTCGGCAAGCTCGAAGGCTTTTCTGGCCATACCGGTCTGTACGCTTATGCCCACCAGATCCCAGTGCTCCGCCTCCGGAAAATCCTCGAAGCGCATGTCGCACACTTGCTGTTCGACTCCCGACACCTCGATCGAGCTGAGAATCATGAGTGAAAGTGGCGGAATGGCGAACTGGCTTCGCTTGATAAGTTTTCTCACAGAGTTGTTGAACCAGTACAGAATCGGGCTTTTCTCCGGTTCGGCGTAGAGCGACCGGGCACCGTCGACACCGCTTTCGGAAGGGATAAAGACCAGCAGGACTTTTTTTGAAACGTTCATGGGGCTTCCTACCAGTCCTTGAGGTTTTTGCCGGAATCGCTTTCCCTGGCGCGGCTCAGCGGAATTTTCCGCATCAGGCTGTTTTCCTGAAGCCGGGCGTTTTCAAGAATCCGCTCTGCAGTCTTCATGAGTTCGCTGCCTGCAGGATCACCGTTTTTCCGGCTGTTTTCCGGCTGTCTTGAAGACGAGGACCTCGGTGTTTCAAGCATGCGGAACACTATTTCGTAATTGATCCGCGCATCGGTGTCGGCCGGATCGGAACGCAGTACGGCAGTGTAGCGAAGGAGTGCCTGCCGGAGCAGTTCTCTTTTGAGCACCAGGTTTCCTGTGGCGATACCTTCCATGGCAAGGGAGGTTCCTTCATTGTAGATCGAGGGATTGTGCAGATGTTTTGCCCTGGGGTTCAATGCGATGCTTCGGTAGATCCGGCGAGCTTCGGTATGTTTGCCCTGGCGGACAAGGGCACCGGCAAGGTTGAAGAGGGCCGGGGACGATCCTTTTTTTCCGGGGGGAATATCCGGCAGGGTGCGGTAGAGCTGTTCCGCCTGGAAATACTCCCCTTGCATATAGAGCGAGTTGCCTTTCTGCACCGTGCGGTACTCCCGGAACTCCCCCGACATTGAAAAAGTCGCGGCAAACAAGAGGAAAAGGGTGTGCAGGGTGATCATTTGCAGGATCTTTTTTCTGCAAGATAGAGCGGGAAGAGCAAAGTCGGAAAAAGAAAGCTGCTTTCAGGTGCCGGATTGCTGAAAAGAAAAAGCCGCCAGGCTTGAACGGGCGGCTTTTTCCTGTGAGTTCCTTCAGGAGTGCGCCGTCAGTTGCCGAGGAAGGCTTTCTGAACCGCGCTGACTCCAGCGCCGACTTCGAATTTAAAATTGATCTCCTTCAGGGCGCGCTCCAGGCCGCCGATAACGGTCAGCATGTCGAGCTCGTCGTAGAAGCCGAGGTGGGAGACGCGGAAAATCTTGCCTTTGAACTCGTCCTGACCTGCGGCGACGGTGATGCCGTTCTTGTTTTTCAACGCCTTGTTGAACGCCGACCAGTCGACGCCCTCGGGGAGCCAGACCGGGGTGACGGCAAAAGAGGGGGAGTTGCTGAACAGCTTCATGCCGAGCGCGCTGCACCCCTGCCTGCATGCCGAGGCGAGGCTTTCATGACGTTTCCAGATGTTCTCGATGCCTTCGGCACGAATCATCTGCAGGGCCTCGTCCAGTCCGATAACCAGGGATACCGCCGGGGTGAATGGAGTGTCTTCGGCGCTGTGCGCTTTCAGGGCCTTTTTCAGGCTCAGATAGAACTGCTGGGTGTGGGTATGGGCGTTGATGATATCCTGAGCCCTTTCCGAAATCGCAACCAGGGCAAGTCCCGGAGGCATCATGAGTCCTTTCTGTGAACCGGTGATGCAGATGTCGGCACCCCAGTCGTCGAAATGGAACTCATGGGCTCCGATAGCGGTAATGCCGTCAACGAGAATGAGTGCATCCGACTTTTCCCGTATAACCGAGCAGAGCGCCCGAATGTCGGCTGCCGTGCCGGTTGAGGTTTCCGAATGGGTAAGACAGACCCCTTTTGCATCGGGATGCTCCCTGAGCAGTTCGGCCATTCGTTCCGGCTGGATGGCGCTGCCCCACTGTACTTTTTCCTCGATACAGTTGCCTGTAAAAACCCGTACCAGCTGGCCCCAGCGTTCGCCGAATTTTCCGGCGTTAACGGTAATGACCTTTTCTCCGGTCTTGAAGAGGCTCGAAACAGCGGCTTCCATGCCCCCGGTGCCTGAACAGCTGAGCACCACAACGGGCTGGGTTGTTCTGAAGAGATACTTGAGGTCCTCGTGTACCCGGGTAAGGATTTCCATGAACTCGGGGTTCCTGTGATGGATAATCGGAGCGGCCATGCGAAGCATGACGTTTTCGGGCACAGGGGTGGGTCCCGGGGTGAATAGTCTTTTTTTCATCTCTTCAGAAAAAGGTTTGTGTGGTTAAAGAGATTGTCTTCGTTCAGTTTTTTGCCCTGTCCATCATATCGGTGAACTGATCGAACAGGTAGTGAGAATCGTGAGGCCCAGGCGCAGCTTCGGGATGGTACTGTACCGAGAAGCAGGGCAGCGAACGGTGCCGAACCCCTTCTACCGTCTGGTCGTACAGATTCAGATGGGTCATTTCGAGGTCTTCGGGCAGCGAATCCATTTTGACGGCGAAACCGTGGTTCTGCGAGGTGATCTCGATTTTGCAGTTTCCGAGGTTCTTGACCGGATGGTTGCTTCCGTGATGGCCGAACTTCAGCTTGTAGGTTTCGGCGCCCAGAGCCAGTGAAAGAAGCTGGTGGCCGAGGCAGATGCCGAATACCGGCAAAGGCCTGGTCGTACGGTTGTAATCTGCAATCGCCCGGATGGTCTCGATGGCGTACCCTACAGCTGCCGGATCACCGGGGCCGTTGGAAAGAAAGACCCCGTCGGGTTTGAGCCTGATGACCTCCTCGAACGGCGTTGCCGCGTTCAGGACGGTCACCCTGCAGCCGCAGTTCTGCAGAATCCGCAGAATGTTGGTTTTGATGCCATAGTCGAACGCCGCGACATGGTAGCGGGCGTCCGGTTTGTCGAGGACGTAGCTTTTACTTGCAGTCACGGTTTTTACCAGATCCTGTCCGGTCATCTCCTCGATGGCGAGCGCCTTCGCCTTCAGGCTCTCCGCATCGGAGTCCACGGCGGAGATCACGCCCCGCATGGCCCCTTTTTCACGGATTTCACGGACAAGCTTGCGGGTATCGATGCCGGCAAGTCCCATCACCCCGGCTTGTTTGAGGTAGTTGTCGAGGCTGTCCGAGGCTTCGAAATTGCTGTAGGTATGCGATACTTCACGCACGATGAAGGCCGAGGCCCACACTTTCGACGACTCGTTGTCATCAGGGGTGACGCCGTAATTGCCGATCAGCGGATAGGTCATCACCACCATCTGGCCCGCATAGGAGGGGTCGGTAAGAATTTCCTGATAGCCGGTATGCGAAGTGTTGAAAACAACCTCGCCGCTCGCTTCTCCGATATGGCCAAATGCTGTCCCCCTGTAGACCGACCCGTTTTCTAATACCAATAGAGCTGGTGTCTCTTGCATTATCGTTCGTTATTCCTTCGTAGTGGTAAGTTTGTCTCCCGATTCCTGTTTTTCGACGTTGGCGATCGCCGTGCGGTCGAACTTGATTTTCAGGTTGTCGCCGACCTGCAGCAGAACGGTTTTCTTTTCCGTATCGATGCCGGCAACCGTACCGTGAATGCCGCCGATGGTAACCGCCCTGTCGCCTCTCTTCAGACTGTCGAGCACCTTTTCCCGATCCTTCTGTTTTTTCTGCTGTGGACGGATCATGAAGAAGTAGAAGACAACGAAAATCAGCACCAGGGGCACCAGCTGAATGAAAGGATTCGGGTTCTGGCCTCCGGCGGGAGGAGCGAAAAGCAGCAGTGATAAAATGAAATCGTGCATGATGAACAAGTAGAGTATGTGAAAAATGGCCGTACGAATTCTAATGTACGGTATTAACCTGACTATGTCAATGACGCCTTGCGGGTACGGACGCCAAAGCTCGAAAACGGTGCGACATCGTAGCGGTTTTTCCTGACGAGGCCTTTTTCGTACATAAGCCCGGCCAGCGAAGCGATCATGGCTGCATTATCGGTCGAGTAGACCGTTCCCGGGAGATAGAGTTCGATGCCGTGGCGCATGCATGCCTCTTTCATGGCGTTTCTCAGGGCAGAGTTGGCACTTACCCCTCCTGCTACGGAAACGGCCCCGACCCGGTAGTGCTGTGCCGCGGCCAGGGTTTTTTCCACCAGAACACTGACGATGGCATGCTGAACCGATGCGGCGATATCCTGCAGGTGTGCCCTGATGTACTCTTCCGGATGTTTCTGCAGCCAGGTGAGCACCGAGGTTTTCAGGCCCGAAAAACTGAAATCGAAGTTTCCCCGATAGTTTCTGCTTGTCTGCGAGCTCGATGTCAGAGCTCTGGGGAATTCGTGAAAGTGCCGGTCGCCGCCGGTCGCCAGCCGGTCGATAACCGGTCCTGCGGGATAGGCGAGGCCGAGCATCTTGCCGGTCTTGTCGAAGGCCTCACCTGCAGCGTCGTCAAGTGTTCTCCCGATAACCACATAGGAGAGATCCTCCTGCACGACAGAGAGAAGCGTATGGCCTCCGGAGACGGTCAGCGAAACGAACGGTCCTTCGGGTGAACGGTGTTCGGGAGATTCAGGAATGAAGGCCGAAAACATGTGGGCCTCGATATGGTTCACCGGAACGAAGGGTATTCCGAGGGAGAAGGCCATTCCCTCGGCGAAACAGAGACCTACCATGACAGCGCCGATAAGGCCGGGGCCGGCTGTGGCCGCTATGCAATCGAGCTCATTTTTCGTTATATTGGCTTCAGTTACTGCACTGTCAACTATGGAAACAATCATCCGTTCGTGTTCTCTCGAGGCGAGTTCCGGGACAACTCCTCCGAAACCGGTATGGCAGCGCTGTGAGCTGACGATGTTCGAGGCTACCCTCCTGCCGAGCAGGATGGCTGCGGAGGTTTCGTCGCAGCTGGTTTCTATTCCTAAAATATTCATGGTATAATTTTCTCTGGACGTATGGCAAAAGCTAACAAACCGGTAAACAATAGCAAACCGAGGCTCAAGGTGAGCTTTCTGGGCGTGCTCATGATCCTTCTCGGGGCGGATCTCGTTCTGCTTCTGGCTCCCGAGGTCGGCATCCTGAACAGCGGCTTCTATATTCCGGACATCTACACCTGGCCGGCCCTGATAGCAGGAGTCGCCCTGCTTGTTTTCGGTTTCAGGCATCTCTACAAAAAGCCGTGATCGAAAAAGCCGGGCGGGATTGTGCAGTCGGTTTTACAGCAACCTTTTAACGGGCGGAAGATATGCAGCATGCAGCAGGGCTCGAGGAACTGGGCCGGGATATCAGGGAGGCGTCGAGGTTTCTCGAACGCGCAGAGGAGCAGATTTCATCCCGGATCATCGGTCAGAAAGAGGTTGTCCACCGGGTTTTCATAGCGCTGCTCGCCGGAGGCCACATTCTGCTCGAAGGGGTGCCGGGACTGGCCAAAACCCTTATCGTGCGCACTTTCGCCGCCGCCATGAACCTGCAGTTTCAGCGCATCCAGTTCACTCCCGACATGCTCCCTGCAGATCTTGTGGGCACCATGGTCTACAGCCCGAAAGATATGGAGTTTCACCCTCGCCAGGGCCCGCTGTTCGCCAATGTCATTCTTGCCGACGAAATCAACCGCTCGCCGGCCAAGGTGCAGTCCGCCCTGCTGGAAGCCATGCAGGAGAAGCAGGTCACCATCGGCAGCAGCACCTTTCCGCTTCCCGAACCCTTTATGGTACTGGCTACGCAGAACCCTATCGAGCACGAAGGCACCTATCTTCTGCCCGAAGCGCAGATCGACAGGTTCATGATGAAGGTTATCGTCGGTTATCCATCCTACGATGAAGAACTCGAGATCATGCAGCTTGCGGCGGCTTCGGGAACCATGCCTGAGGTCAAGCCGGTTGTCGACGCGGGTGATATTGCCGGCGCGCGCCGGCTTGTAGACCGCATCTATGTCGATCCGCGGGTTCAGCGCTACATTGTGGACCTTGTGGTAGCCACCCGCAACCCTGCCGGTCACGGGCTGGCGTCGCTTGCTTCCATGATCGAATACGGCGCATCTCCCAGAGCCTCCATCTTTCTCCTGCTTGCCGCCAAGGCGCATGCATTCCTGCAGCACCGGGCCTACATCACGCCGGAGGATGTCAAGGCCATCGCCTACGAAACGCTTCGCCACCGGATAATTCCCGGTTACGAAGCCGAAGCCGACAACATAAAGACGGACGATTTCATTCGCGAAATTCTCCAGCATATACAGGTGCCGTGAATTTTACCCTGTCAGGCACCACAGGAAAGTACATCCCGTTAACCGATACATGAAGCGCAGCGAGGAACAGAACCACAAGGCGTTCACGGACACAATCCGGCGGATTGAAATCCGTTCACGGCGTCTTGCCGCCGAACTTTTCAGTGGTGAATACCACTCATCGTTCAAGGGGCGGGGTATCGAGTTCCAGAGTGTCCGGGAGTACCAGTACGGCGACGATGTACGGACCATCGACTGGAACACCTCCGCCCGAAAGCACGAACTCTATATCAAGGTATTTACCGAAGAACGGGAACGCACCATGCTGCTGCTCGTCGACGGTTCGGCCTCCATGCTTTTCGGCAGCCGGGAGCGAAGCAAAAGGGATCTTGCAGCGGAGGTCAGCGCCGTGCTTGCCTTCAGCGCCATCCAGAACAACGACAAGGTGGGGCTTGTCATTTTTACCGACAGGGTCGAAACCTTCATTCCTCCGAGGAAAGGGCGGCAGCAGGTGCTGGTGATTCTCGAGGAGCTTTTCAGGATGAAGCCCGCAAGCCGGAAAACCGACTTCGACGCGGTGCTCTCCTTCGTTGGCCATATGCGCAAACGCCAGGCCATTGTATTTCTCCTGACCGATCTGCTCGGCAGCAATTACGAGCGGGGCATGAAGCTCCTGAACGCCCGCCATGATTTCGTGCTCATGCACATCAGCGATCCGCTCGACTGCGGGCTTCCCGAAACCGGCCTGCTCGATCTTGAAGACCCCGAAACCGGAGGGCGCATAACTGTCGATGCAGGGAGCCGCAAGGCGCTCGAACGTTACAGCCAGGGGCAGCAGCGTCAGGCCGAAGCGCTGCGCGAAAAGCTCCTGCGCATGAAAACCGATACCGTCCGACTCGATACCGGGCGCTCGTTCATCGGGGAACTGAACACGTTTTTCCGGTCCCGTGAAAGAAGGTACTGATCATACCGGCATTCCGGTTCATGCCGCCGCACTGCTGCTCGCACTGCTCTTCACGGCGGTCTGCTTTCCGCTCCGTGCAAACCCGGCCGTGTCCTCATCGAAAGTTTCGGAGGTTTTGATTGTTTCGGGGGTTTCGGTCGAACCCGACTCTCTCTATGCCGGCGAAAGGGCGATCTTTGTGGTACGGGTTCAGCGCCCCGAAAGCACGCTTGTCTCGATCGAACTGCCGGACTCCTCGGCACTCGATCCCTTTTATCTTGTCGCACAGAAGCAGTCTTCAATGCGGCTCTCCGCAGGTCTTGCCGAAGAGCGCTTCGAGTTTGAACTGGCCGTTTTCGGCTCTGGCATACAGCCTCTTCCGGGTTTCGTCCTCGTGTTCCGTGATACGGAGGGCCATCCTCTTGAGAGGCGTGAGCACCGTTCCCTCGCATCGGTTTTCGTGAAACGGCTCGCACCTTCCGGCATGCTTGAACTGCGGCCGCTCAAGCCTCCCGTGAATCCCGATTTTCCTTTTCCGATCCTGACAGCCATGCTGCTTGCCGTGTTCGGCACGGCGGGAGCTGTTCTGCTTGTCCTGTTTCTCATCAAGCGGAAGATCAGGCTTTTTGCCGAAACCCTCGATCCGGCAGAGGATGCCCGCCGCAAGCTCCGCAAGCTCCGGAACCACCTTTCCGCCGGGTTGCCTCCTGCGGAGTGCTACGCCGATCTGAGCGCCGTCATGCGGGAGTATCTCGAACGGCACTACCATATCAGGGCGCTCGAAGCCGTCACGCAGGAGATCGAGCGTGATCTTCGCAAGCTCGGTGTCTCGTCGTTCGACGCAATCATGAACCTCCTGCGCCAGGCCGATCTCGTGAAGTTCGCCGACAGCCGTCCCACTGCCGAAGAGGCCCGGAGTTCCACCCGGCAGGCGGAGGAGATCGTAAGTTCCGGACGGGACGGTTCGGAATAAATCCGGAAAAAGAGGTGTTTGAGGAAGAGAGAGCTGCAGGAAAAAAGCTGTTAACGCGGTAACCGATTTGCCTATGCAGGAGTGGCTGACGCATATCCCCCGGATCGGGCTCGAGGAGCCGCTGTGGCTGCTGCTGTTTCCGGTGCTTGCCCTTGCCGCATGGTGGACTGGCCGGCAGGAGAAAAAAGGCCTCACTGCGGCGGTGATGTTTCCCGATGTCGACCGGCTGCGAAGAGATGGGTTCGAGGCTCCACTTTTTTTGCGGCGGCTTCCCGGGTGGCTTCGCTGGGCGGCTCTTGTGCTCTCTGTGGCGGCCATGACGCGTCCTCATCTTGTGCTGGAGGAGACGGTTGCCGAAGCGAGGGGAATCGATGTGGTGCTGGTGCTCGATATTTCCGGATCGATGGAGCAGCAGGATGCCGGCGGACGGAGCCGTCTCGATGCGCTCAGGGAGGTCGCCCGCGAGTTCATCGGAAGGCATCCCGACGACCGCATCGGGGTGGTGGTTTTCAAGGGCGAAGCCTACACGCTCTGTCCGCTCACGCTCGACCACCGGGTGACCCGCATGCTGCTCGACGCCGTTTCACCCGAAGTCGTCCGCAATGACGGAACGGCAATCGGAACGGCTGTGCTCGTTGCCGTAAACAGGCTCAGGGTCTCGCAATCCGCACAGAAAGTCATGATACTTTTCAGCGACGGATCTTCGAATGCCGGCCAGATCGATCCCCTGACGGCAGCCTCCTTCGCAGCCGCTCACGGCATCCGGATCTATACGGTCGGTGCGGGTTCGGGTGGCTCGACTGCCTCCTCCTTCGACGAAGAGGAGCTCCGGAGCATCGCCCGGACGGGAGGCGGTCGTTACTTCCGTGCTGGAAGCAGGGCCTCGCTTGCCCAGACCTTCGAGTCCATCGACCGTCTTGAAAAAAGCACGCTTTCCAGCCCCGTAACCAGAACCAGATCGGGGCTGTTCGTGCAGCTGCTCGTTGTGGCTCTTGTGCTGCTGCTCGTTGAGGCGGTTCTTGCCAACACCCGGCTGTTAAGGGTTCCCTGATCGGGGACGCCATTCACGACCGGTCGACAAGCTGACAAGCAATTGAGGCGCCGCATAAGGGCGAATTGTTAACTATGATAAGCGATTATTCACATGTGTTTCGCCTGGCCTGACAATTTCGGTTACCTGCTGCTGCTGATTCCGCTCGCCGTGCTGTTCGGTTACGGTTTCATGCGGCAGCTGCAGGCGAGGGAGCGGTTCGCAAGCCGGGGGATGATACGTGCTCCGGGGCGCCGCCGCCTTCTCTTCGGCCGGATGCTGCACTTTTCGGCTATTGCCCTTCTGCTTTTCGCTCTTGTCGGGCCGCAGCTCTGCCGCGGGCAGCGGGTTGTTTTTCGCAAGGGAGCCGATCTGGTCTTCATGCTCGATGTTTCAAGCAGCATGCTTGCCGCGGACGTTCCTCCCGACCGTCTTGAACGGGCCAGGGACGCAGCGCTCCGCATCAGCAGCCAGGTACCGGACGGCCGGCGAGCCCTGTTGCTTTTTGCCGCTGAACCTCTGGTGCAGTGTCCGCTCACGCACGACCGAGATGCGTTCGAAGCGCTCATCGGCATGGCCTCTCCGGCTCTGGTCGAACAGCAGGGCACCTCGTTCGCTCCGGCTTTCGAACAGGCTATCGAGCTTTTTGCCGTACCTCCTGCGTTCGGGGATGAAGGGCGGTTTCGAGCGGAACGGATCGTCGTGCTGCTCAGTGACGGCGAGGATCATGAAGGCGGAGCCGTCGCCGCGTCCGGAAAGCTCAGACAGGCGGGCATCACGCTTTTTGTGCTCGGAGTGGGGAGGTGGGGTGACGCGCTCATTGCTGATCCTTTGCATCCGGGAGAGGTTAAGCGCGACAGGGATGGCAATGCGGTCAAAACCCGTTTCAGCCCTCTCGCATTGCAGCAGGTTGCCAGGGCATCGGGGGGCCTCTATTTCGATACGGCAGGCAGGGATACCGTATACGACGACGTAGCCGGGCGCATCAACCGCATCGTTGCCGGTTCACGGCTGGTTTCGGTGCCGGACGACGGATATCCACTCTACCACTATGTACTCGGGGCGGGAGTGCTGCTCCTGCTCATCGAAAGGCTTCTGGCTGCATGGAGAAGCAATGAGAAGCCCTGAACCATTTTTTTATGCCTCGGGTCGAGTTTCGGCTTAAGCGTGCGGGCTGGTTTCTTGACGAAAGATTATTTACATTATAAAGGTTACACTACACTTTTCAGGTACGTTAATACTTATTTTCAATTGCCATGGAGCAGCAGAATACCGGTCAGAAAATCCTTGATCCTATCGAACGGGCCAAACTCGGCGTCAAGGTCTTCAATATGCCGTTTACCGACGCCGAAAAAGTGATCGACGACTATGTCAGCGGCAAGAATTACGACAGCACAAGCGTCGCGTATTTCAAGGACCAGGTGGCCACACAGCGTCATATCCAGGAGAAGAGCGCCGAACTGCTCGCAACCGGAGGAGAGATCATGCGGCTTGTGACCAATGCCTTCATGAAGAACCTTCCGAAACCGCCGGCAGGCAACAGTCCGGTGTCCTGATACCTTTTTTTTCGGGATGCACTTGCAGGGTACATTAAAGTCGCGGCAGTTCGATCTTCCGCGGCTTTTTTATTTCCCCCGAAAATTCTTCGGATGTTAACTTTTTTCTCTTTCAGACGGTTATAAAAGAAGACGTTACGATACCCGATCACGACCGGGATGTCCGGAGGATCTCCTTGCAGAACTTCCGGAGTCCGAAAAAAAAACAGAACGAACGATGCAATTCGATCCCAACAAATTCACCGTCAAAGCCCAGGAGGCCCTGCAGGCCTCGGCCACGATTGCCGGAAGCCGGCAGCATCAGCAGATCGAGCCCGAGCACCTGCTTCACGCCATGCTCAGTGACAGAACGAGTATCGCCGCGCAGATCGCCCGGAAACTCGAAGCTCCGGTCGATAACCTGCTCTCGGCAGTGGAGCGCGAAATAGAGCGTCTTCCGAAAGTGACCGGCGCTTCGGCGTCCGGGCAGTACGTTTCGCAGAATCTAGGCAAGGTGTTCGACGTGGCCCTCAAGGAGGCAGAAAGCCTCAAGGACGACTATATCAGTTCCGAGCACCTTTTTATCGCCATGAGTGAAGCCGGGGTGAAGGTGTCGCGCATGCTTCAGGATGCCGGTATCAGCCGCAATCCCATTCTCAAGGTACTGGCGACCATCAGGGGTTCGCAGCGGGTAACCAGCCAGACGGCCGAGGAGACCTACAACTCCCTGAAAAAGTATTCGCGTAACCTCAACGATGAAGCCCGCAGGGGAAAGCTTGATCCTGTAATCGGGCGCGACGACGAAATCCGCCGGGTGCTGCAGATACTCAGCCGGCGCACCAAGAACAATCCCGTGCTGATAGGCGACCCCGGTGTGGGCAAGACCGCCCTTGTCGAGGGCATCGCCCAGCGTATCGTTGCCGGCGACGTTCCGGAAAACCTCAAGAGCAAGCAGATCGCCGCGCTCGATATCGCTCAGCTTGTAGCGGGTGCGAAGTTCCGCGGCGAGTTCGAGGAGCGGCTGAAAGCCGTGGTCAAGGAGGTGCAGTCGGCCGACGGCGAGGTGATTCTTTTCATCGACGAGATCCATCTTCTCGTCGGAGCGGGTTCCGCCGAAGGCTCAATGGATGCGGCCAATATCCTCAAGCCGGCCCTGGCCCGCGGCGAACTGCGCTGTATCGGGGCCACGACGCTCGACGAGTACCGCAAGCATATCGAAAAGGACGCTGCTCTGGAACGGCGGTTCCAGACCGTGCTGGTCGACCAGCCGAGCGTCGAGGACACGGTTTCCATTCTGCGCGGCCTCAAGGAGAAGTACGAAATCCACCACGGCGTGCGTATCAAGGATGCCGCCCTCGTCGCGGCCGCCGAGCTGTCGAATCGTTACATATCAGACCGCTTTCTGCCCGACAAGGCTATCGACCTCATCGACGAGGCCTCCTCGCGCCTGCGGCTCGAGATCGACAGCAGCCCCGAGGAGCTCGACCGTCTGAACCGCGAGATACGTCGCCTGGAGATCGAGCGTGAAGCCCTCAAGCGCGAGCTCGAAGCCGGCGGAACAACGTAAGCCGTGGGCAGGAAAATTGTGAGCGGTAAGCTGTGGGCGGTGAGCCGCCGGAAGAAGATGCTTCCGAAGCCAGCCGGTGAAGCATCCCGAACATTCGTCCCTGAGGTGCTTTTGTCGATAGACAAGGGACAAAAGCACCTCAGGGACTCAAATGACGAATATTTCTGAATTCTCCGGCTATACCGAATACCGGCTACTGAATACTTACTTCCCGCATTTTGCCCCATTCTCTTTTCTTCCTGAAAATTCGTACATTAAGGGTTGCATGACATTGTAGGTTTTCTACGGTTTGATTTTATTAACCAACAAAAAACGGAGCGGAACGATGAAAATGATGAGGATTGTTGTGTTGGCCTTCATGCTGGCAGGAATGTTTGTACAGAGCGCTTTCGCAGGCTGGGATCCTCGCGATGGGGACGATGCCGCCAACGCGGTCGAGTTTTTCAGGAAAAACGCTCCGGGCCTTGACCGGTTTTTTGAGCATGCCTACGGATACGCCGTATTTCCGGATGTCTACAAGGGGGGGCTCATCATGCTCGGCGGCGCTCACGGCAGCGGATACGTTTACGAGCTGAACACCCTTATCGGGCGTTCCTCCATTACGCAGGTGAACGTAGGGCCGCAGCTCGGCGGACAGTCGTTTGCCGAAATCGTGTTTTTCAAGAGCAAGGAGGACCTCGACAATTTCAAGAGAGGGAACTTCGAACTGAACGCGCAGGCTACGGCCGTGCTGGTGAATTCCGGAATGGCTACCAATATCGATTACTCGAACGGCGTAGCGGTTTTCGTCATTCCGAAGGCCGGGGTTATGGCCGAAGCCACCGTCGGAGGCCAGAAGTTCAGTTACAAGCCGTTCTGAGCGGCCCGGTTGAGGCGGGAAGGATCGAGCTTTTTCAATAAAAGGCACCAAAAGAGTAAATGTTTCAATGAAGTATGAATTAGTCGTGGGCCTTGAGGTCCACTGTCAGCTCAACACCAACAGCAAGGCCTTCTGCGGTTGTTCAACCCGCTTCGGTAACCCGGCCAACACCAACGTGTGTCCGGTATGCCTGGCTCTTCCGGGAGCCCTTCCGGTGCTGAACGCCCGCGTGGTGGAGGATGCCGTCAAGCTCGGTCTGGCAACCGGCTGCGCGATAGCTCCCTCCTCAGTTCTTGCCCGCAAGAACTATTTCTACCCCGATCTTCCGAAAGGATACCAGATATCCCAGTTCGAGGAACCGATCTGCACGGAAGGCATGCTGCATATCGACGGTGGTGAAGGCCGCCGCGAAATCCGGCTGATCAGGATCCATATCGAGGAGGATGCCGGCAAATCCATTCATGATATCGGCGAGGAGACCTATATCGACGTGAACCGTTGCGGCGTACCGCTTCTTGAAATTGTCAGCTACCCCGATATCCGGACTTCGAAGGAGGCGTCGGCCTATCTGCAGAAGCTTCGTCAGATCGTGAAGTACCTTGGCATTTCCGACGGCAACATGGAGGAGGGCAGCCTCCGCTGCGACGCCAACGTTTCGGTCCGCCTGTTCGGCGACGAGGAGTACGGCACCCGCACCGAGATCAAGAACATGAACTCCTTCAAGAATGTCGAGAAGGCCATCGAGTACGAAATGCAGCGCCATATCGACGTCATCGAGGGTGGTGGAAAAATTGTACAGGAAACCAGGCTCTGGGATGCCGACAAGGGGGAGACCCGTTCGATGCGCGGCAAGGAGTTCGCTCACGACTACCGTTATTTTCCCGATCCCGATCTGGTGCCGGTGCTTGTCGACAGCGGGATGCTCGAACGCATCAGGCTCGAGTTGCCCGAGTTTCCCGAGGATCGCGAGCGCCGTTTTGTTGAAGAGTACTGCATTCCGGCATACGATGCCGCAGTTCTGACGGTCGAACGCGAAGTCGCCGATTACTTCGAGGAGACCGTAGCGGTTTCGGGCGATGCCAAGGCGGCATCGAACTGGGTCATGGGCGAGGTGATGCGCACCCTCAAGGAGAAATATCTCGACATCGCGGAGTTCGCCATCTCGCCGGAGCGGCTCGGCGGGCTTATCCGGCTGATCGGCAACGGAACCGTCAGCAACACCATCGCCAAGCAGGTGTTCGAAATGATGCAGACGGGCGAAGCTACGGCGGAAGAGATCGTCGAGCGCGAAGGGCTTGCACAGGTATCCGATACCGGCGCCATCGAGGCGACGGTTGACGCGATTCTTGCCGCCAATCCGAAGCAGCTTGCCGACTACCGTGAAGGAAAAACCAAACTGTTCGGGTTCTTCGTGGGCCAGTGCATGGCCCGCATGAAGGGCAAGGGGAATCCGCAGATGCTCAACGAGGTGCTGAAAAGCCGTCTCGACGGCTGAGGGGATATCAGGAGTCGAAAAGATCCTTGGTGCGGGCAGTTTCCGGCCAGGTTTTTGCGAGTTCGGGGTTGATGACCTCGATCTTCCTTCGGGCCTCCTGCAGCCGATCCTTGCACTTTCCTGCAATGGCGAGTCCCTCTTCGTAGAGGGCGATCGAGCTCTCGATGCCGGTATCGGGGTTTTCGATGTTCCTGGTTATTTCTTCGAGTCGGGTCATGAGCTCCTCGATCGAAAGAGCATTCTGTTTCTGCTCTGCGGCAGCGGTTTTTGCCATCGATGCAACGGTTGGGTTACGGGTTCAGGGTACATCTGTTGATTGCCAGTGAGACGGAAAAAATAGATAGATGAACACTTTACTAACGATAGATACATAATGAGGTTGATTATTCAAAAAGGCAGGTGCATGAGTGAAATTTGTCGATAGTGCCGTTATCTCTGTCAAGGCAGGCGATGGCGGGAAAGGATGTGTAAGTTTTCGCAGGGAGAAGTTTGTTCCGAAGGGAGGTCCCGACGGAGGAGACGGCGGCAGGGGGGGCCATGTATGGCTTCGCGCCAACAGTCAGCTGACCACGCTGCTCGATTTCAAATATAAACGCAACTATCTGGCAGGCCGGGGTTCGCACGGCCAGGGTGCGCGCAAGACCGGAAAGGACGGGGCCGATATCGTGATCGACGTGCCGTGCGGCACCCTCGTACGCAACGCCGCGACAGGCGAGGTCATTGCCGATATGACCGTCGACGACGAGAAGATGCTTGTCGCCTCGGGCGGCAGGGGCGGGCGCGGCAACCAGCATTTCGCTACGGCCACGCGCCAGGCACCAAGGTTTTCCCTGCCTCCCGGAACCGGAGAAGAGGTCGAACTGGAAATGGAGCTGAAGCTCATGGCCGACGTGGGGCTTGTCGGGTTTCCCAATGCGGGCAAATCGACCCTGATATCGGTATTGAGCGCGGCAAGACCGAAAATCGCCGATTACCCGTTCACGACGCTGGTGCCGAATCTTGGTATCGTGCGTTACGAGGAGTACAAGTCGTTTGTGATGGCCGATATTCCGGGCATTATCGAAGGGGCCGCCGAGGGGCGGGGCCTCGGACTGCAGTTCCTTCGCCATATCGAGCGCACCAAGGTGCTGGCCGTACTTCTGACGGCGGACTCCGGGGATATCGAGGCTGAATACGCCACCCTTCTCGGTGAGATGGAGAAGTTCGCCGCCTCTCTGCTCCTGAAGCCGAGAATCGCCATCGTGACCAAAATGGATATAGCGCCCGATGACCTGGTTATCCCGGCACTTGAAGACGGCGTCAGGGTGCTGGCCATTTCGAGCGTGACCGGCATGGGGCTCAAGGAGCTGAAAGACGAGCTGTGGGTGAGGGTTTCATCCCACGCTTCCGATAAAAAGTATCTTGACAGGAGAGAGGAGGAGGAGTGAAGGCAGAGGAGTCCGGGGCCATGGTCAGGCATGCGCGTCTTTCCGACGCCGGCACCATTGCGGCCATTACAGCAGAGTATGCCCGGGAGGGCATCATGCTCGAACGTTCGGCTGAAAGCGTGATCGAGAACATCCGTAATTTTTTTGTTGCGGAGCATCAGGGAAAGATCATAGGCTGCTGCGCAATTGCCTTTTACACCTCGAAGCTTGCCGAAATCCGTTCCGTCGCGGTGCTTGCGCAGCATAAACGGAGGGGAACCGGACGACTGCTGGTCGAAAAGGCCGAGGAGATTCTCCGGGAGGAGGGAGTGAAGGAGGTCTTCGTACTGACGCTCAGTCCCGATTTTTTCGGAAGTCTGGGCTTTTCTGAAATTAAAAAAGAGTATTTTCCCCAGAAAATATGGAGGGATTGCACTCATTGCCCGAAACTCATGGCGTGTGACGAGATCGCCATGGTAAAAAACCTCTGACGAGCGTTCAGAGCAGGTACATTAATCCATTCAACAGCCCAGAATCCGTGATTGTCCAGGAAGTCATCGTAAAAAACAACGCAGGCCTGCACACCCGGCCGGCAGCAGCGGTCGTAAAGCTTGCCTCGCGTTTCAAGTCCGATTTTTTCATCGAAATGCAGGGCGTTGAAATCAATGCGAAATCGATTATCGGGGTAATGAGCCTTGCCGCCCCCAAAGGCACCAGGCTCACCCTGAAGCTTGAAGGCGAGGACGCCGACGAGGCGGCCCGCCAGCTTGTCGAGTTTTTTGAACAGGGGTTCGGCGAGCAGTAGGACCCGTAAGGTTTTCTCTATCCCGTTTCCATTTTGCGTATAGCGTTCATCTCTCCTTTTTTTCCCCTCAAGGGGGGGATATCCCGCTTCAGCGGTCTCCTTGCGGACGAGCTGCAGGCGAGAGGGCACGTTGTGCGACGTTTCGGTTTCAAAAGGCTGTATCCATCCTTTCTCGTTCGCGGCCACTCCCCTGAAGTACCCGAACACGTCGCCGAAACAAGTATATATTCACTTGTGCTGTACAACCCCTTTTCATGGCTCGCCCTGCTGCGCAGCCTGAAGTGCGATCGTCCCGACGTGCTGCTCTTCGCTTACTGGACCGGCCTGCTCGCCCCGCTGCTTTTCGCCGTCCGGAAGCTTTCCGGTATCAGAACCGTCGTGTTGCTGCACAATCTCTCCACTCACGAACCCTTTATGTTCGAACCGTTCCTGCGCAAGCTGCTTTTTGCCTCGGCTGACGGCTTCATCGCGCTTTCCGGTGAGGTATCGGGTGCGCTTGCGGTTTCGGGCAACACCAAGCCGGTCGCTGAACTCTTCCATCCGGTTTATCCACCCTTTTCCGGCAGTCAAAGGCCTGAAAAAAGCGAAGCCCGCCGCACGCTCGGGTATGAGGGCGACGTTCCCGTGCTGCTTTTTTTCGGCTACGTGCGTCGCTACAAGGGGCTCGACCTCCTGCTTCGCGCGATGCCCTCCATTCTCGCCGCATATCCGGAGGCCCGTCTTCTGGTTGCAGGGCAGTTCTACGAACCGGAATCCGCTTTCCGGGAGCTGATCGGGCAGCTCGGCATAGCCGGGAGCGTGGAGCTCCGCCCCGGTTATGCGAGCGACCAGGATGCCGCACGCTACTTCGCCGCAGCAGACGCTGCGGTGCTCCCGTACCTTCAGGCCTCGCAGTCCGGCGTGGTGCAGCTTGCCTACGGATACGGCCTGCCGGTTATCGTTACCCCTGCAGGCGGTCTTGCCGCCGAGGTGGAGCAGGGCAAAACGGGGTGGATCGCCGGGAGTGTTTCTCCGGAAGCCATTGCCGCAGCCGTGCTCGGGTTTCTCGGCGATGAACTCCGTTCGGCAATGCCGCAATCGGTCAGGGAGTACGCGAGCGGGCACTCGTGGGAACGGTTTGGCGGCGAGGCTGCGGGTTTCATCCACTCCTTCGTACGACAACAGTGAGCGCGCCGCCCCTGACCACGGTCATCGTTCTTAACTGGAACCGCCGGGACGATCTCGTGAGGTGCCTTCATTCGCTCGATCCCCTGCTTTCGGAGCAGGTGCGGGTGCTCGTGGTCGATAACGGATCGACGGACGGCTCGGTAGACGCTGTTCGACAGGGCTTTCCCGGCGTGGAAGTGTTGTCGAACCGGAGTAATCTCGGCTATGCGGCAGGCAACAACGCGGGCTTCCGCCACGCCATGCAGCGCAGTCCCGAGTACGTGGTGTTCCTCAACAACGATACCGTCGTCGCACCGGAGGCCATCGCGGCGCTGACCGCAGTTCTGCGCAACGACCCCGAAGCCGGTATTGCGGTGCCTGAAATATTTTATATGGACGATCCCGACCGGATATGGTACGCAGGCGGCGTGGTACGGCTTGGGCTTGGGCTGGTGCGGCACCTCGGCATCCGGGAGCCGCACGGCCCGGCGTACGCCCGCCGCAATGAGACCGGCTACGCCACCGGCTGCTGCATCGCCATGCGAAGCCGCGATTTTGAGGGTTTCGGCGGTTTCGACGAGCGGTTCGGTATGTACGCCGAGGATGTCGATCTCTCGCTTCGCGTGCGAAGTGCCGGCCTCACCGTCGTGTACGAACCGGCGGCGCGGGTGTGGCACCGGGTTTCCGCATCGTACGGCAGCGGCATGCATCCACGCAAGATCGTGCGGAAAAGCGCGGCAATGCTGTACCTTATGAGAAAGCACCGGGCATGGAGCGGATTCATCTTCTACCCGTTCTCCCTCTTCGCACAGGCCGCAGGCGCTCTGCTGCACACGCTTGCACGAAAACCGTCCGACAGATCATGAAGGCAGAGTACAGGAACATCATCGACCGGCGCTACTGCACCGACGAAGCGAACATGATCCGCTGGCAGAAAACCTTGTGCTTCGTCGAAGGTTCGCCCCTTGCCGATACAAAGGTCGGTTCGCGGGCCGCTTCCGGACTCGACCTCGGCGACCGTACGCCGCTCTGCGACGACCTCGAAAGGCTTTTCGGCTGTCCCTTCGCCAGCACCGGTTGCGATCTCGACCTGGATCCGCTCTCGGGCAGCTACGACGTGGTGACCGCCTTCGAGGTGCTCGAACACCTTTTCAACCCCCTGCACGCGCTGCTCGAAGTGCGCAAGGTGCTTGCAGGGCCCCATGCCCGGCTCTTCGTTTCGGTGCCTGCGGCCAAGCCGGCAATGCTCAAAAGCCCCGACCACTTCCACGAGATGAGCCCTTCCGAGCTCGATTCGCTTATCAGGAGGGCCGGATTCAGCAGCATCCGTTCCGGCAGCTTCCGCATCCGCCGCTGGCCCTTCTACCTTACCGGCCTTAAGCCGTTGCTTCGCGCATTCCATGAAAAGGTGCTGATCCATGAGCTCCGGCAGGCGTGACCAGATAGACCTCGTCTGGTTCTCGGAAGTCCAGTGGGACTTCCTCTCCACCCGCAAGCAGCGGCTGCTGCAGCGCTTTTCGCCGCGCTGGCGCATCCTCTTCGTCGAACCTTACGCCCTCGGACGAAGCGCGCACTGGCAGCCCGTGACTCGGGGCAACGTCACGGTGGTTACCGTGCCCTTTCTGAAAACCGTGCCGTACCGCATCGGGCGGCTGCTCGACGTCGAGCTCTTGCGTAACGCGGTTGCCGCAGCGGGAGGGCTCATCCTGCGCTTCTGGCTGCGGAGGCTCGGTTTCGCTTCGCACGACCGCATCATCGGCCTCAGCAACGTGTACTGGGGGAGGGTGGCGGCACGGATGCCGTGCGCCCTTCGCTTCTACGACGCCAACGACGACCATCTCGCCTTTCCGGGTTCGCCTTCGTGGCTGCCGGGCTACCAGTCCCGATATCTCGAAAGGTGCAGGCTCGTCTTTTCAGTCAGTCCCGAGCTGACCGCACGTTTGCCGCTGCCAACGGGTATCCGCTGCGTCGAACTCGGCAACGGCGTCGAGTACGACCACTTTGCCACGCCTCTTCCTGACGCGCCGCCTGAGCTTGCCGTGTTCGCTGCGGAAGGCCGCCCGCTCCTCGGCTATGCCGGCGCGATGGACTGGGTCGATACGGAGCTGCTCCGGGAGATGGCCGCAGCCTGTCCGCACTGCCGGATTGTGCTGCTCGGTCCCGCCTACGACCGCACATGGCAGGATCGGAACCGGGCGCTTCTTGAACTGCCGAACGTGCACTGGTTCGGCAGGATTGACTACCGCGAACTTCCCGCATGGGTGCAGCGCTTTGACCTCGCGCTCATGCCGCTGCTTTGCGATCCCCTCAAACGGGCTTCGCACCCCAACAAGCTCTACGAATATGCCGCGGCGGGCGTGCCGGTGCTTGCCATCGACTACTGCAGCGCGCTCGGCGCGGCCCGCGGGTTAATCCATATCGCAGGCACTGCGGAAGAGTTCGTGGCCATGGTGCCCGAAGCGCTCCGCGACACACGCAGGGCGGAACGGCAGGCGTTCGCCAGGGCGCACAGCTGGGACGCGCTTGCCCTGCGGATGGAAGAGGAACTGCTTCGAGCATCGGAAAGGGAGGCCGGATGAACAGGCACAGATCCGCCAACCGGAACGCGCTCATCGCCGGACAGGCAGGCATCTCCTACGGCGGATTCATTTTCGGCCAGGCCGTGCGCTTCGGTTTCAACATGGCGGTGGCCCGCATGCTCGGAGAGGAGTCGCTCGGCGTCTACGCTCTGGCGCTCGCCGTCATGCAGATCGTCGAGACCTTCGGCGTGGCGGGGTACGATGCCGCCGCGGTGCGTTACGTGAACATCTACCAGGCGGAAGGTCGCAAGGCATCGGACGCAGCGGGGCTCGCCATCCGCAGCGCGCTCCTCATGAGCCTCGTTCCGGCTCTGCTCGTCATGTTCTTCTCCGCACCGCTCGCCCGGCTGTTTAATGGTGGTAGCGCTTCGCTTGGCAGCGCTTCGCTTGGCAGCGCTCCGCTTGACGTTAGCGCTTCGCTCGGAGGTAGCGCTCCGCTCGGGGGCGGCGGCACGCTGCTGCACTTTGCGCTGCTCTCCTACGCCGTGGCCGTGCCCTTCAACGTGGCTGCAACGGTTGCAGGTCATGCGCTGCAGGGGCATCGCGACCTCGTGCCGAAAATCGTGGCCACGCAGCTCATCGCACCCGTCGCCATGCTCGTCCTCACGCTGCTGCTCGCCTTTGCCGCCGTTCCCGGCCCGGCGCTGCTCGTGCCCTATACGGCGGCCTCCGTGCTCTCCTGCCTCTGGATCTGGCGGCAGCTCCGCCTGAAAACCGGCACCGGCATCCGGGAGGTGCTCGGCGCTCCTGCCGATCGCCGGATGAAGGCCTTCGCCTTTCCGCTGCTCGGGGTCTCGCTCGTGAGCATGATCGCCTACTGGCTCGACGTCCTCCTGCTCGGCATGCTCGGAGGTCCGGTACTCTCCGGCCTCTACCAGCCCGCCGCGCGCACTGCGGGGCTGCTCAGGGCCGTGCTTCCGGCATTTTCCGGCATCGCCGCCCCGCTCGTCGCCGCACTGCAGGCCGGGGACGAGAGCGCCGAAACCGGACGGCTCTACCGCCTCGTCACCCGATGGATGGTGCTCCTCGTCACCCCGGCCACGGTTTTTCTGATGGTGCTTCCCGAACCGGTGCTGCTGCTTTTCGGGCCCCGCTTTTCGGCCTCCGCTCCGGCGCTCGTGCTGCTTGCCGCCGCCGCGTTCGCCCAGGCCTTCGGCGGTATCGCCGGCACCGTGCTCTCCATGGCGGGCCACGGGCGCGTCACCTTCCTGAACGCGCTCGTCGCGCTTGCCGTGCAGGTAGCGCTCTCCGTGCTGCTCATTCCGCTCTACGGCACTGCCGGCGCGGCCGCGGCTTCGCTCGGCGCCATGCTGTTGCTCTCCGCGCTCAGGCTTCTGCAGGTCTCAAGGGTGCTCGGCGTCAGCTCCTTCTCCGGCGCGCTCTGGAAACCGGCGGCGGCAGGCGCAGGCACCGCACTCCTGCTCTGGCTTTGCAGGCCGTGGCTGCTCGGGTTAGGTCCGGCGGTTTCCTCGGTGTCTGGCATCGCGATCTGCACGGCAGCCTATTTCGGCCTTACGCTGCTGTTCAGGTTGGAAGCAGAGGATAGGGAGCTTATTTTAGGGAAGCACTAAAAAGCTATTGCGCAAACAAATTGCTGCGTTGGTCGGTGCTCGAAATCCTCATGTACTCCGTGTACACTCCGGTTTCTCCGCTCCGTCCGCCTTGCCCTTTGATCGCTCATCACACTTTTTAGTGGTTCCCTGTAGATTGATAGGTACTAACGTCGTTCCAAATCATAATGCCAGAAAAGTCAGCCAAGCAGCCCAAGCAGCAAAAGTCAGTAACGCCGGATAAGCCGGTCGCGTCGCCACTGGGCGGGATCCCTGCGAAGAACGGGGTTCTGCCTTACGCCGCAGCCGCTGCAGCTTACCTGCTGCTTGCCCTTGCGCTCTACTACCAGCTCGTATTCCTGCCGATGACGCTCTCCGCACCCGATTCGCTGGTGCCCCTGGCCTCCTCCATCGCGCTCGACCGGCTGTGTGACGCATCGGGTCAATACCCGCTCTGGCAGCCCTGGACCTTTGCAGGCATGCCTACCGTCGAGGCGTTCAGCTACCTCGGAGGGCTCTACTACCCTAATATCGTCTTTTCGCGTCTGCCGTTCGGCGACATCGGTTCGCAGATCCTGCACCTCTGTTTCGCCGGGCTCGGTGGCTACGCGCTCCTGCGCAGCTTCCGGCTGCACCATGCCGCAGCCTTTCTCGGCGGCGCGGCCTTCATGCTGAACCCCTATATGACCGCCATGCTCATGCACGGCCACGGCAGCCAGCTCATGACCGCGGCATACATGCCGTGGGTGCTCTGGGCAACACTCAGAGTTTTTGATACTCGCAGCGCCAGAGGCGCTTTGGGTGCCAGGGGCACTCTTGACAGTCGCGGCTCCAGTGGAGCCTTGGGCACTCACGCTCCGGAACTTGACACTCGCGGTGCCAAGGGCACCTTGAGCACTCGCGCTCTGCTTGGGGACGCGGGGATGCTCGCGATCCTGCTTGGCTTTCAGCTTCAGCGCGCGCATGTGCAGATCGCCTGGTACACCTGGCTGGTCATGGGCCTGCTTGCCGTGGTACTGCTTGTTTCAGGTCACAAAACGGTGAAAGAGAGCCTGAAGAGAGCCGGTTTTTTTGCTACAGCCTGCGTGGTCGGCATCGCCATCTCGGCGGCGGTGTACCTGCCCGCTTCGGAGTATGCCGCATATTCGGTCAGGGGAGCGGCAGGCGGAGGCGGAGCCGCAATGGAGTACGCCACGATGTGGTCGATGCACCCGGTCGAGCTGCTCACCTTTCTCGTGCCCGGCCTCTACGGGTTCGGGGGCGTCACCTACTGGGGGTTCATGCCCTTTACCGACTTCCCGCACTACGCGGGCATCGTGGTGCTGCTGCTTGCTTTCGCGGGATTCGTCGCCCGGCGCCGCGATCCCTTCGTGCTCTTTCTCGGCGGCAGCACGCTGCTTGCGCTGCTCATCTCCTTCGGCAGCTTCTTCAGCCCGGTGTTCGACCTTTTCTACAACTTCGCTCCGCTTTTCAGCCGGTTCAGGGTGCCATCCATGGTGCTGATCGTCGCAGGGCTCAACCTCTCGCTGCTCGCCGGTTTCGGCCTGCACTGGCTGCTCGACGCGCCAGAAAAGTCGCTCCGGATTCCCCTGAAATCGCTCGCGCTCGCTGCCGCCCTTGTGATTGTGCTTATTCTGCTTGTCGGCGAGGGATTCGAGGGTTTTTTCCGCTCGATCTTTCCCCCTCCGCCGGTCGAGAATTTCGATCTGGCCTTCATGGTGAACAAGGTTCGGTGGGAGAGCATCCGGGACAGTGTGGTGATGTCCGGCCTGCTTGCGGTGCTCGCTGCGGGCCTCGCATGGCCCGGCATGAGGAAGTTCCTCTCCGGCCCGAAGCTTGCCGCACTGATCGCGCTGCTCGCCATCGGCGACCTGCTGCTTCTCAATGCGAAAATCATCAGCCCCCCGGAAGCCTCGCTCCGTTCGCCCGTGCTCGTGCAGCGTCAGCAGGTCGAAACCGCACTCGCGCCTGACGACGTCACCAGCTTTCTTGCTTCACAGAAAGGCCCGTTCCGTGTCTACCCCGTCGGCCCGCTTTTCGGCGAAAACAAGTTCGCCCTCTCCGGCATCGAATCGGTCGGCGGTTATCACCCCGCAAAACTCAGGAATTACGAAGAGTTTCTGCAGCGCACGGAGAATCTCTCCTCGCTTGCCGCCCTCAGAATGCTCAACGTCCGCTACGTGGTCTCGCCAGCCGAGGTGCAGCATCCGGACCTCGAACCGGTGAAGCAGGGCACCCTCCGCCTCGTCTCCGGCGACGTTCCCGCATGGGTCTACCGCCTGAAAGCAGGCTGCCCGAGAGCCTGGTTCGCCACCACGGTAACCGGCCTATCCAGCCGCGACGACATCTTCGCACAGGTGCTGCAGGACGGCAGCGACTGCCGTTCGGTGTACGTTGACGGCGCGGAGTGGCAGGGCGCCAGACGCTTCGCCGAAGGCACCATTCAATCAGTGCAGCGCACGGCCGAAAGCATGACGCTGAAAGTCAGCGCCCCCTCCGAAGCTTTCCTCGTGACAAGCGAGATATTCTATCCTCTCCGCTGGCAGGCGATCCTCGACGGCAGGACCGTCTTTACGAAAGAGGTGAACGGCCTCATCCGCGGAGTGCAAATTCCCGCAGGAGAGCACGAACTCACCTTCACCTACGACCGCTCCGATTTCGACAAGGGCAGGAATATATCGCTTGGTGCGTTCGGCGTTGCGGTGCTGATGATTGTTGGCGGGGTTTTTATAGGGAGAGTTGGGAAGAAGAAAAAGCAGGTTTCCTGAGAACAGGCTGTTTTTATCGGGTGCCATTTTATTGGCGTTGAGTCTTGCCCTTATTTATCCGGATGTTCTGAAAAAATCCGTATCGTTAACGTGATATAGGTTTCTATGAAACAAGATGTTATCCGCCAGACGCTGCCCTGTTGACGGTTTGTAAGTGACGTTGTTATACCGATCCGTATAAGACCTGGAAATAAAAGTCATGCAATGCTTAAGTGATTCTAATTTATACGATTAATTTGGTTTTAGGTGGTTCTTTATTTGCGTGTTATATGGGTTATTATTCAAAAGTTCTCGGTTTAGGGGGATCAATCTAATTATTATTAGCCGTTCAACATGGAGTTCGAACGCATATTCGCTTAAAATCATGAAAATTTGTCAGGAGTCCTTCCATTGAAACAAAACGATGCCGCATACCTTGATCTTGTTCTTGAGCCGATAAGGGTGTGCGCCAAGTACAAGCCGAAATTTGGTCAAGGCGCAAAGGGAAACGGGCTTACACTCGCTCAATTTCAAACGCTTTACCAAAGTGATCCATTCTATAGCTGGTTCGGTTTAGACAACCCGATGATGTATGCCGCTCACAAAGCGGCAGGTGGTATGACCAGCGTATATAGGCAAATTGGTATTGGGTGTGAGAAGCTCTTCCGAACCGCGGTCAAAGACGCTCTTGGTTTATCTGAAGCCGATGTTACATGGTCTTATACAATTCCGCTTCCCAACGGGAAGACTCGGACGTTGTACCTTGACGGACGTGTGTCACTCGACAAAATTGCCGACAAAGCAAAGCGTGCTCGTTTCCACGCATGGATGAAGGATTCCGCCGAATCTATCGGTGTTGATCCAAACGTATTTTCGACCTTGACTGGTACTATCTTCGAAGTTCGGCAGGGCTACAAAAGCAAAGACTCTAAGCGTCAGAACGCCGACATTGCAAACGCAGCAACCGCATATACAAAGGCTTATTTTCCATGCGCGGTTATTTTGTCAGCGCAAATCGACAGTGACATCCTGCTCCGTTACCGTGCAGAAAAATGGGCCGTCGTTACCGGCATCGAGGGCGCAAATAACCCCCTTATTTCAACCTACGATTTCATGCGTGATGTAATCGGCTACGACCTTGCCGCATTCTTCAAACGTAACAGCAAGACGTTCAGATCAGAAATAGATACTGTACTGAAAGCATTGCTCACACCGGAGACAAAATAATGTCTGCGTTACTAGAACGTGAGCAACTTCGCCAGCGGTCAGATTACACCTACAAGTTCAATTCAAGGACAGGGCGGCATGGTTGGCTTCGTCTTACCCCTGCCTACTCTCTTAAGATTGTTGAAGAGTTGATTGTTGGTCACGAACAAGCAAAACGCATTTTTGATCCATTCTGCGGCACTGGTACTACTGTCTTGAGTGCTGCCTACCATGGGCACGAAGGTGTTACGACTGACATCAATCCGTTTCTAGTGTGGCTCGCTCAAGCAAAAACCGCGCATTACAGTCCTAAGCAGCTTTCTGCAACGCGGGAAGCCTGCGCGTCCGCGCTTGACTTAGTTAGAAAGCAAAGCGTTGAGCCTGTGCCCGCTCCACCTATCCACAATATAGAACGGTGGTGGAGTTCAAAGTCGCTCGATTTTCTGCGGCTTCTTCGTTCGGCTATTCCAGCAGTGTCAAAGGAACATTCTGCGGAACGCACTCTGTTACTGATTGCTTTTTGCCGAACCTTAATTGAGTTATCGAACGCAGCCTTCAATCATCAATCAATGTCGTTTAAGGATGACGGGCAATTCGATATTGGTTTCGATGTGGATATGGCATACGTCTTTACCGAGGATGTTCGTTTTGTGCTTAGCGGTGCCAGCGAAAACCCTATAGGTGAGGGATATGTTGTCCTTGGCGATTCAAGGAACCCCGCAGAAGTGGTTGAAGGCATGTTCGACCTTGTCGTCACTTCCCCTCCTTACGCTAACCGAATGTCTTATATTCGAGAGCTTCGCCCGTATATGTACTGGCTTGGGTTCTTGATTAACGGCAGAGATGCTGGGGAGTTGGACTGGACAGCCATAGGCGGCACTTGGGGGATCGCCACAAGCCGTTTGACAGATTGGAAGCGTCCCACAGACTATTTCAAAAGCACTAATCTTTCTGCGGCACTAGACAAGATCGCACAGGCCGGTAACAAGAATGGCGCTGTGCTCGCCAATTATGTGGCGAAGTATTTTGATGACATGTGGTCTCACTTTCTGCGATTAACACCAGTGCTCGACCGTGGCGCGGAGTTGCACTACATAGTTGGAAATTCAACATTCTACGGAACGCTGGTTTCTACGGAACTATTGTATGCCGAAATGCTGGCAGCACTTGGGTTCAGTGAAATTGAATGTCGTGCAATTCGCAAGCGTAACTCAAAGAAAGAGTTGGTGGAGTTCGATGTTGTCGCACGGTGGAAAAACGGCTAACAAATCGCTCAACCCGACGGGTAAAATCGGCGCTTTGCTCTGCTTTTGCCCTTCGGGTAGCTCAAACGTTACCAAAACAATGGAACGTAATAAAATTATTGAATGTCTTTTCCTTGAAGAGGAGAATATCCAACTCTCTACTCCTATATACCGTTATTTGTCGCTTGAAAGCTTTTTGTTTTTACTTGAGTTTAAGAGAATACCGTTTTCTAAAATTAAGAACTGGCCAGATTCATTTGAAGGATCTCATTTTGATTTTATGAGCCGACAGCATAAGGAGAATCACGCAAAGCACAATGTTATTAGCGATTTCTATGCAAGTTGCTGGACTCTGCAAGAGGAGCCAAGAGTTCTTTACAGTACCGAAAGGGAGCACAAGAATGCTGTTGAAGAATTGAAGCAGCATGGCTCTGCCGCGATGTGGCAATCGTATTGTCAGAATGGCGGCGTAAGAATAAAAACCACTATAGGTAAGTTTGTAGATATATGCCAAGAATATCCTTCTGGTTACACCATATATCATGGTCCTGTATATTATGCGGCGGCAAATAGCTTTTCAAAGACAATTAAAGCGCCAGATCAAATCTATACCCTTCTTCACAAGAGAGTCTCCTTCCGCTACGAGTCAGAATACCGGTTTATTCTTATCACTGATTCAGAAAAAAATCACTCTATAGAGACAGTGCCAACGGGTGATTTATTCGATTTTATTGATGAAATACTTGTTTCTCCAGCAACAGAGACCGGCGAATGGATCGCACGTACTATTTACCATATGGGCCTTGATATAACCATTGATTACCCGAAGCGCACTGATATCAATTCAAAGGACGGCAAAAGATTTTGTAGGATCTCTCAGCTTTTCAAAAGAATCAGTGAAGACGTTGGCTATCATTAAGACTAACCAGCAGCTCAAGCTGATGCCTTACGATGCAGCTAGCCTTGATCGTTTACTTACCCAGCGGATCGAGTATCCGTCTGTGCACCCTGTAAGGGCCAAGTTTGTCGAGGTATCGAAGTTGGAAGTTTTCGAAAATCCTTGTCATGACGTGGTGAAAAGTGACTGAAATTAATGTTCTCCCCTAATTCTACTCTCAAGATGAGCCAGCTTCGCAGCACCTATGGGCGGAATGTCCGGTTCAATCTTTTCCTGTGCGGTTATTTCGACAGCGGTTATCTTGGATATGAGGCCGCAGAAGGCATCGACTGGGTCTGGGAACATCGCATCGACGACATGGCGCTTTTCGGGATATGAGCATGACGGTTTTACAGGATACATTCGAGGCGAACCGCCTCAGGCTGCAAAGCGAACTCGACGCCGGGAAGACTCAGGCTGAACGCAACCGTCTCGGCCAGTTCGCGACGCCGACAGCCCTTGCTCTCGATATCCTTACCTATGCGTCAACGCTGATTCCTGAAGATGAACCTGTCCGTTTTCTCGATCCTGCAGTAGGGACAGGCTCA